>CAYTNL010000151.1:0-2724 GCA_964439145.1 uncultured Verrucomicrobiales bacterium | reverse complement strand
GAAACGCCGACAAATCGGCGAAATAATGGACTCAAGTCCGACAGGCTGCTAGGAACCATGAAAATCTGTCGCCGCCTCCTGTCGGCCCCGTTGGTGATCGCCTGCCTGATGGCGATCCTCACGGGGGAAACGCTCCTCGCAGGCCCTTCGGGTACAGTCGCCACGCTCAGGGAAGACACCGCCGCCGGTCCGGCCGCCAACGCCAGGGCCGGCATTCAGGCCACCGTGGATACCTTTGAGGCGGATCTGGGCGGAGCGAACAACGGAAACGCCCTCGGCAGCATGGGCACGGGCCGGAGGAAGATCACCTGGGACGGCGGGGACAGTCTCGCGGCTCCGAGCCTGATGCCGGGCGACTTTTTCAACGCGGCCGCTCCCCGGGGAGCGATCTTCTTCGGCGCTGATGGACGGGCCCAGTTCCAGGTGAGCGCGGATGCCACGCCATCGGTGCCGGGGACGCCGGATGAATTCGGCAATGTGAACGCCACCTACCCGACGGCGTTTGCCACGTTCAGCGCTCCCCGCCTCTTCACCGCCCTCAATGACAACGTGATCCATCTGCGCTTCCACGTTCCGGGCTCGAACCGTCCCGCCACGGTGAAGGGCTTTGGCGCCGTGTTCACGGATGTGGATGTGGCGGGCTCCACCCGCATCGAGCTTTTCGATCTGGTCGGTCGTCGCATCTTCTCCCGCAGCGTCCTGGCATCGCCGGGAAACGAGAGCCTGAGTTTCCTCGGCGTCACTTTCACCGAAGCGATCGTGCACTCCGTCCGCATCACCTGTGGAGCGACGAGCCTGGGACCGAACGACCTGACCCAGGGCGGCGCGGAGGACATCGTGGTCCTCGATGACTGCATCTACGGCGAGCCGATACCGATCATCGAGGCGCTCAGCCATACTCGACACCGCGCCCCGACCGACAGCGATACCTTCTTCGCCGCGCCCGGCTCCGCTGTGGTCAATGGCGAGGGCGAGACACTCTTTTTTCACCGCCTCTCGGGACTTGGCGCGACGCGGTTCCGGAATCAGGCCATCTTCACCACGGCCGGAACTCCCGGGACGGGTCTGGTGGTGCAGTCGGGCATCACCGACGTCACCGGGGACACCCTGCCGGTCGGCACCATGGCGACCCAGATCGCCCATCCTCTCTTCAATCAACCGGACCAGTTCCTGTTCCAGGCCACCCTGCGCGGGATCGGCGTGACCCCGGCGAACCGCTCGGCCCTGCTGATCGACAATGGCTTCGACACCCGCGTGCTGGTGCGGACCGGGACACCGGTGGACGGCCTGGCCGGCACGATGAGCCAGATCCGGGAAGTGGTGCAGTCGACCCTCGCGGACGCCACTCTTCTCCCCGTCTGGTATCGCCTGCATCGGCGCGACGGCGTCACGCGGGCCAACGATACCGGCATACATACTCTGACCCCGACCGGGTCCGCGACCCTCGCCCTGGTGCGCGAGGGTCAGCCGGCCTTTGGCGGATCGGGCGATGATTTCGGTGAAAACAGCGGCATGGCCAGCGTCGGGGTCCCCCAATTCGGGGATTCTCGATACGTCAATTTCCGGAGCTTCATCCGTCCGGCGACCGGGGGTCCCGCGCTCGATGGCTTGTTTTACAATCGCGCCACGGGCGGCCACAGCGGGGAAAGTGCCCGTCAGAGCGACGCCTCGCCGGGCGTGGCGGGTGCGACCTATCGGCGGTTTCTAGGATCCACCCCCATTGGAGCAGCGCACCTGTTTCGCGCCACCATCACCGGCCCCGGGGTGACGCCGGGCAACAACGAGGGCATCTGGAGAGAGATCTCCGGGCTTCTCCTGAGAAAGGGCGACATCATGGCGCCCAGCAACTTCACCCTGCGTCGAATCGTCAAATTCTGGCCGATCGGAGACGATGTCCTGGTGCACGGGATCATCAGCGGCCCCGGCGTGAACAGTACGAACAACCAGGCCCTCCTGCTCTGGTCCGCCGGCACTGTCGATGTCCTGTTCCGCACCGGCGAGGTCGTGCCGGAGGCGACGCCAGCCACCGCCACCGTCGCGAGGTTTCAGGCGATCGATTTCGCGCCATCGACCGGTTTCCTCACCGTCCTCGTCTCGCTCCGTGGCGCCACGCCCGCGAGCAATCAGATCCTCCTGCGGGGATTGCTCCGGCAGCCCCTCAAGAAGGTCTTGCAGAAGGGTGACTTTTTCTGTTCCACCATCTCCCCCGGCGCCGAGGTCCGGGGCATTTCGTTGCGACCGATCCACGATCGCAGCGGCGCCTGCGGCCGGGGTCAGAGCCAGACGATCGGGGCCGCCGGGCACATCGTGGCCACCCTCATTACCGACCTGCGGGAGCGGGAACTCGTGCTGCTGCCTTAACGACGCCGCCGAGTTCGTCATCGAGCAGCAGCCCGGTGTGATCGTCCCCCTGGATTCGGAGGGACGGGTGGTTGACTGAATGGCACGATTCGAATTCTAAACCTCCAATCGAGGGCGGGTCGCAAAAACTGGCCGCAATCCCCCGAACGGAGTGTAAGGAGAGTGACCAACCATGATCACAGGAATTGAAAATGCCATTATGGCCTTGGGATGGTCATTTTTCTGGATCTGCCTCGCGGTCTACGGTGAATATAAAGGGACAATATAAAGGGACGGGTCATTTATAGAAAAAGCGCTTGCAATCCCCCATCCGGCGGCCCAAACTCCCCTTCGCCATGAGACGTTCTCGATTGATTCACCAAG
>CAYTNL010000150.1:0-2863 GCA_964439145.1 uncultured Verrucomicrobiales bacterium | reverse complement strand
TGGTGCCGTAGCGAAACCCGACCCCCTGCACGCGTCCGGAGAAAAAATACTGTTTGGCGATGTCCATGGATCGATGACGAATAACAAGCGGTGATGATAGATTACCGCGAGGCGCGGTGACGAAAAAGCCTAAACCGATCCCGCCCGACGCGCGAGGCGGAAACCGGACAACCCCTCACTCTGTCAGCGTCTCCGGGGGCGAAAGCTCGCGCACCCGTTTCGCCAGCCGGTCGTTGTCGTCCCGCAGCAGATCGAGCTGGTCCTGCAGATCGATGATCAGGGCCTCTTCCTGAGTCGGTTTGTCGCCGATGGCCACTTGTTTCCAGTGCCAGCCGTAGATCCAGCCACACACCGCCACCGCCAGCAACAGCAGCAGTCCCAGTATCTGAAACGGCGAGAGACGGACGGGCATCGACGGGCGAGAGCGGTCAGTCGGACTTCTTGAAAAGGCCCTTGAACCAGGATTTCTTCCCTGTCTCACGAGTCGCGGGTTGCGCCTCTCCCGCTCCCTCGGCGGAGACGGCCCCGCGTTTCCGTTCGTCGGCCTCTTTCCAGAAATCCTCCTGGTTGCGCTGCGCCACCTCCGCGTCGTAGCCGTCCTCCCGCGTGATGATGAGCTTCAGGTCCGCCGGGATCTTCGAGAGATCGTCCACGATCTTCAGCCCGGCGGGTCTGCCCACCGGATCGTATTCCTGGATGCGGCGTCGCAGCAGTTGATTTTTGGCGTCGAAGACCACCTCCTCGCGGAAGCGACCCTGATTATCATAGACGATTTCCCCCCGATATCGGAACAGGCCCCGCCCGTCATAGACCAGCACCTCGCTCGGGCGACGCTGGGCGTCGAGATTGATCACCCGGCGGAAGAGCAGCACGCCGTTGGCACTCTTGGTCTCCTGAATCATCGCGTTTTCCGCCCGTGGATTGGTCGACTCGGTGTAACTGCCGTCCGAGTGGTAGATGGCCCGTCCCCAGGCCTCGATCTGCTGGATGTCCATGTAGCCGAGCGTGGACCCCTCTCTCCCGGTGTTCACGACCCCCGCGTTCATGTTGGCGCCCTGATACACGGTCGACGCGTTCGGGTTCGTCGCCGCCATCGCGGGATTCGGTTGCACCGCCACGGTGCGACCGTCGGGGGTCTTCGTGTTGAACTGGGCGCGCGCCGATGGCGCCGGGCCGTAAGCCGTCGCCAGAGCCAGGATTGCCGTCACCAGCCATCCCGAAACGTTGCCGGGCATGACATCAAGGTTCTTTTGCTTGCGTGGATCCTTCATAACCAGGGGGGCCGCCACCAGTCACCAAACCGATGCGCGGGGTGGAACGTTACCCGAAGCGCACCCCGCTCACAAGGAGGCTTTCCGGATTTCCGGTTGCGTCATCCGGCGGGCGCGGCGAGCAGGTTTCCCGGCATGAACAGCGAACCCGACGCGCCCCGGACCATGATCTGGCAATGCGGCGCCGACCGCCGGCTCGATCTCACCCGACGCGGAGAGATCATGGGCATCCTCAACGTCACGCCCGACTCCTTCTCCGACGGCGGCGAATACGTCGACACCACCGCCGCGCTCGACCACGCCCTGACAATGCTCGACGAGGGCGCGGGCCTCATCGACATCGGTGGCGAGTCCACCCGACCCGGTGCCGCCGAGGTCGGCGAGGCCGAGGAAAGCGCCCGCGTCCTGCCCGTCATCAGCGCACTCCACCGCGCCCGACCCGGGGCCATCCTGTCCATCGACACCTCCAAAGCCGCCGTCGCCGCCGCCGCCATCGCCGCCGGCGCGCGTGTCATCAACGACGTCACCGGCCTTCGGGGCGATCTCCGGATGATCGATCTCGCCGCCGAGACCCGCGCCGGGGTGGTCATCATGCACATGCTCGGCACCCCGCGCACCATGCAGCGCGCCCCCCGCTACGCGGATGTTGTCACCGAGGTGCGGGACTTTTTCGAGGAGCGATTTGCGGCCGCCACCCGAGCCGGCGTGTCCCCCGAGGCCATCGTGTTCGATCCCGGGATCGGGTTTGGAAAAACGCTCGAGCACAACCTGGCCCTCCTCCGGCATCTACCCCGGCTCGTCGTGGCCGGACGCCCCCTGCTGCTCGGCGTGTCCCGAAAATCCTTTCTGGGGAAACTGGTCGGCTCCGACGACATCGCCGACCGCGCCTGGCCCACCGTGGCCATCACCTCCCACAGTCGTGAACAAGGCGTGCCCCTACACCGCGTTCACGAAGTAACACCCAACCTCGAGGCCCTCCGGATGACCGAAGCCATCCTCGGGTGAACCATCGACGCTTTCGACCCTTTAAAGCATGTCCCAAGCACCGTCTTTGCGGAGGGCCGGAGCTGGCATCGGTCCCGGCGGGGCTGAGCCATTCCTCGGTGAGGTCGAGGCGCGGGAAGCGCCGCGTCGCCGGGGGGTCGACGTGGCGCGCGGCGATGCCGCGCTCGCCTCCGAGCATCTCGGAGTGGCCCGCCATGAGCATCTAGATGGTAAGCTCCGGATCGATGGGTGGATGTCCGCCACTGCCCGAAAGGGGTAAAAACGCCCATCGTTCCCGACCGGCGGAGAGCCAACCACGTGTTGAGGAACAGAATGCTTCATTGCGCATCCTCCATTTCTGCTTCCAAAGCCTCGTCCGGGTGAGATGCGGCCAGAGTCAACAGAAGCCAGATGGAAATGAGGGACAGTTTCGTTCTCTTCATTTACCAGGAGATGGAAAATTGTGACAATGCGTCACTTGAACAGACCTTGCCCTGGGTATGCCCCGTACGCTTCGCATCCAGTATCGCGGCGCTCCGGTCGTGGACCCAAGCCCATTCGTGTAAACCTAAGACAGGCCAATGAGATTTGATTGGAGGATTTCATAG
>CAYTNL010000149.1:0-2930 GCA_964439145.1 uncultured Verrucomicrobiales bacterium | reverse complement strand
TCCGCCGGCGGCTCCGCCAAGCAGGGCCGCGACCGCCGCACCCAGGCCATCCTGCCCATCCGGGGCAAGCTCATCAACGTGGAAAAAGCGCGCCTCGACAAAGTGCTGCAGAACAAGGAGATCCAGACCATCATCACCGCCCTGGGCGCCGGGATCGGCGACGGAGACGGGGAAGGCGCGTTCAACCTGGAAAAAGCCCGCTACCACAAAGTCATCATCATGACCGATGCCGATGTCGACGGCTCGCACATCCGCACCCTGCTGCTGACGTTTTTTTGCCGACAGATGCTGCCCCTGGTGAAAGCGGGCTATGTCTACATCGCCCAGCCGCCGCTTTACAAGATCACCCGCAAGAAGCGCGAGCAATACGTCCAGGACGACTCCCAGCTCAACCGCATCCTCATCAACCTGGGCACCGAGGACGTCACCCTCAAATCCATCGATACCGGCAACGAGTTCAGTTCCGAATCCCTGCTGGAGATACTCGAGCTGCTCTCCAGCCTCAGCCGATACAGCGACGTCATCGCCCGCAACGCCGGCGACTTCGAGAGTTACCTGGCCGCGGGAGAAGATGGCCACTACCCCGAGTATCTGGTGCAGGTGCGCGAGGGCAACGATGTCCGGGTCAATTACTTCCTCGACGAATCGAAGCTCCGAGATTTCGCCAGCGAAAATCGTGATTTGCACCTCTTCGGTCGCAAGGACAGCAGCGAGACTGGCAACGCCGACCACGCCGACGAGATCGTCGCCGCCGCCGCCAACGGGCCGAAACGCCGCGGGCGGCTCATAGAAATCCACGAAGCGAAGTCGATCGCCAAAGTCCTCGACAAACTCGCCGGACTCGGACTCAACATCGAGCATTTCTCCTCCCAGGACGCCCCGCTCTTCGAGATCATCGAAGGCGACGGCGAGGGCGGAAAATCCCATCCCGTCTTCAGCGTGCCCGAGATCCTCGCCAAGGTGACCGAGCTTGGTCGCAAAGGCATGCAGCTCCAGCGCTTCAAAGGTCTCGGCGAAATGAACGCCAAAGAACTCTTCACCACCACCATGGACCCGACCAATCGCAAACTGCTCCGGGTGAAGATGGACGACGACAACATGGTGGAGGCCGACCGCATGTTCACCGTGCTCATGGGCGACGTCGTCGAACCCCGTCGTCAGTTCATCGAAGACAACGCCCTTTCCGTTCGCAATCTCGACATCTGATCCCCTCCCCTCCAGCCGTATCGCGGCCTGACTTACTTGGCCGCCCGGCCCATCTTCCCGCCTCTTTCCCCTCATTTCCATGGCAGACGACACACCCGCCACCCCCTCGCCAAAAGATATCCAGCCCATCTCGGTAGCCGATGAGATGTCGAGTTCCTTCCTCGACTACTCGATGTCGGTCATCATCTCCCGCGCCCTGCCCGACGTGCGCGACGGTCTCAAGCCATCCCAACGGCGCATCCTGCTGGCGATGAACGATCTCGGTCTGGCTCCCGGGAAAAACTACCGGAAATGCGCCAAGATCTGCGGCGACACCTCGGGGAACTACCACCCGCACGGCGAGGCCACCATCTACCCCACCCTCGTCAACATGGCCCAGCCCTGGTCGATGCGCGACTGCCTCGTCGACGGCCAGGGGAACTTCGGCTCCATCGAGGGCGATCCCCCCGCCGCCATGCGATACACCGAGGCCCGGCTGACCCACCTCGGCCATATCCTGATGGCGGATATGGAGAAAGACACGGTCGACTTCATCGCCAACTACGACGAGACCCGTCAGGAACCCGTCGTCTTCCCCGCCGCCGTGCCCAACCTTCTCGTTAACGGCGGAACCGGTATCGCCGTTGGCATGGCGACCAACATCCCCCCGCATAATCTGGGCGAAGTGGTCGATGGCATCTGCGCCACCATCGACAATCCCGAAATCACCATCGCCGAACTGCTGACCCACATCCAGGGTCCGGATTTCCCCACCGGTTGCACCATCCTCGGACGCAAAGGCATCCAGGAATACACCGCCACCGGACGCGGCAGCATCCGCGTGCGCGGGCGCGCGGAAGTGGTCGAGGACGCCAAGGGACGCGAACAGATCATCATCACCGAGATCCCCTACGCCGTGAACCGCGCCCGGCTAGTGGAGCGTATCGCCGAACTGGCCAACGCCAAAATCCTGCCCGAAATCAGCGCCGTGCGCGACGAGTCCGACGAAAACACGCGCGTGGTAGTGGATCTCAAACGCGACTCGCGCAGCCAGGTGGTGCTGAACAATCTCTACAAACACACCGCCCTCGAGTCGTCCTTTTCCGCCAACATGCTGGCCATCGATGATCGCCGCCCCAAGCTGCTTTCCCTCAAGGACGCCATCGTCTGCTACATCGAACACCGCCGCGAGGTCGTCCTCCGCCGGACCCGCTACCTGCTGGCGCAGGCGGAGAAAAACGCGGAGAAACTCGAAGCCTATCTCCTCGCCCTGGGAAATCTCGACGATTTCATCCACATGATCCGGGATTCCAAAACCCGGGATGAGGCGAGAGAGAAAATCAAAGCCTACACCTTCGCCGTCGAGGCTGTCGAGGCCCTCGGCATCCTCCTCCGCGGACAGGAGAGCCTGAAAACCGAACCCGGTCGCTACGTCCTGACCGACAAACAGGTCGATCACATCCTGGAACTGCGCCTCTACCAGCTCGTCGGTCTCGAGAGGGACAAGATCAAGGCCGACTACGACGCCCTGCTCGAAACCATCAAGGACCTGCTCGACATCCTCGCCCGCGAGGAGCGCGTCCTTCAGATCATCAAGGATGAGCTGCAGGATGTGAAGCAACGCTACGGCACACCGCGTCGCACCGATTTCGCCGAATACGAGGGCGAGATCGCCAACGTCGACCTCATCGCCAACGAGGCCAACATCATCACCATCTCCCACCGCGGTTACATCAAGCGCACCC
>CAYTNL010000148.1:0-3121 GCA_964439145.1 uncultured Verrucomicrobiales bacterium | reverse complement strand
AGGTTACCTTTTCACCTGCAATTGTCACTCGCCTAAGTCCGACAGGCTGCTAGAGCGATCTTTTTCACGGGATCAACATGGACTTCGGTGACGCCCTCCAGCTTGGTCAGCCGTTTCGTGATCAGACCGGCGCAGCCTTCGCAGACCATGTCCGGAACCGAAACCTGATAGACCGCGCCTTTGTCCTCCGCCCGCGCGGGCAGGGTGAACAGGCCGAGGCTCAACGTCAGAACGAGTAGTGTCTTCATGGGGAAACTGGTTGGGATCGAACACGAAGAAGCCCGGCCGGAAACGCGTTCCGCCGGGCTTCTCAAATTCATCTCTTGATGAGGGACGGGCTCAGGAAGCCTCGGCCACGGAGTCGGCCTTCTTGTGTTCGCTGACGACCTTCACTTTTTTGCCCACCAGATCGGCCAGTTCGACTTTCTTGCCGTCCTTGCCTTTGGCTTCGGTGGTGGGGGTAGCGGTGATGGTGGCGGACTTGCCGTCGGCCAGTTCCACCACGAGAGATTTGGTTTCGGCGTCAAAGCTGGTGAGCTTGCCTTCGTCGGTGACTTTTTTGCCGCAGCCGGCGTAAGCGGAGCCGACGGCGAGGGCGACAACGGCCAGGAGTGCGAGGAATTTCTTCATGATACGAGTGATGTGGAGTGTTTGGTCTTTCCGAACAAGGCCGAATCGCCCGGTTCTCAACTTCATTAAATCGTATTCCGCGGGGAATGTCCAAAACAAAACGAGACGCGATTCCACGCTGGAAATCCCCCGCCCTCTCATCGTATTCTGTGGATCAACAGCCTTTCTCTCGCATGAACAAATCCTTCCTCGCTCTCGTCCTCTCCTCTTTCATGGCGGCGGGCACGCTGCTCGGCCATCCGGTGCCCGATGTGCCGGTGCGCTCTTTTTTTGAAGCCGACGGCTCCACCCGCATCGAGGTGGAGGTGGATCTTCGATGTTTCACCGCGGATCCCGAAAATGAGCCGTATCTGATGCATTGGACCCTGAAAGAGATGGCCGAGGCGGAAAAGGCCGCCCTCCTGAAGAAAGCGGAGGCCTTCGTGAAGAAGTCCATCGCCTTTCGCCTCGCGCCCGGGGGACAGATCGAGCCCACCTTTGAATGGCGATTCACCACCCATCGCGGGGAGGCCCTCACCGACCTCGGCGATCCGGTGATGCTGACCGGCGTCTGGCAGTCCGAGACGCCGGCCGAGGCCTACCAGATCGAGGCGCTGCCCGCCGGCAATCTCAGCGTCCTGTTTCTCAACCATGTCAATGACACGGCCGTGGAGAGATTCCAGGTGCTGTTCCCCGGCGAGAAAAGCTACGAACTGAAGCTGGCCGATCTGCACAAACCCCGCCCGGGCAACTGAGCCCGGGTCCGGGGACGGCTCCGGTCAATGCTCGCAGGTGCAGGCGTACTCCCGATATTCGCAGGTCGGGCACTCGGCGAGATTGAGATTGAATTTCTCGATCACCGGCTCGGCGTCCGGAGCCATTTTCAACTGCACCACGGTGGGAAAATCATTGCCCTCCGGCAGGACTCCGTCGGACAGCAGGGTCGTGCCGTCGGGGGCGAAACTCAGCTTGGTCGGCGCGCTGCGATCCCCCGCGATGACTGTCGCGCTCTGACCGGAAACCGCCACCGGCTTGAGCCCCTCATCGAGCACCGTCAGGCGCACCTTGCGGTCTTCGGTGACCAAAAACTCCACATGGGGCTCCACCGACATGATCACGCGCCCGCCATTGGGACCGGCCACGTTCTTTTCATGATGATGATCACCATCGGCGTGATCATGATCGTGGTCGTGATCATCATGATGCGCGTGATCATGGTCATGATCGTCGTGGTCGTGGTCATGCTCGCCTTTCTGACAACCGATGAGGCCGACGGAAAGCGCGGTGAGGAGGGCGGCTAGGTACTGGGGTGTTTTATTCATGAGACGATGGGTTGCTGTGGTGGGGAAGTTATCGTTTTCAGACGCCTCTGTCAGGCGGGGAATTCAGATTTCGTGTCGCGTATCACTGCGTAGCGGGCGCCTGAAGCTTCACGGATCCTTCGGCGGCCCGGCGACCGAACAGCCAGAAAACCGCCGGGGTGACTCCCAAGCCCAGGAGGGTCGAGGTGACCAATCCGCCACAGATCACCACCGCCACCGGATACAGGATCTCCTTGCCCGGCTCCTCGGCGGCCAGCATCAGCGGCACCAGGGCCAGACCGGCGGACAGCGCCGTCATCAACACCGGCACCAGTCGCTCCAGAGTGCCCCGCTCCACCATCTCTCGGGTGAAAGTCTCGCCCTCGTGCCGCATCAGATGCAGATAGTGGGACAGCAGCATGACGCTGTTCCTCGCCGCGATGCCCGCCACCGCGATGAAGCCCACCAGGGTGGCGATGCTGATGTTGTTGACCATGAGCCGGGTCAGCATCAGTCCGCCCAGGATCGCCAGGGGGATGTCGCAAAGCACCTGGATCGCGAATACTGGCGTCCGGAAAAATCCGTAGAGCAACAGGCCGATAACCACCAGCACCACGAGGGAAAGCAGCGCGATGCGGCGGGCGGCCTCGCGCTGGGCCACGAACTCACCCTCATAACTGACAAAGTAGCCATCAGGCACCCCCACCGACCGGGACACTTCGTCACGCAGGCGGGCGACCAGTCCACTCAGATCCCGCTCGGTAGGATTGACGCTCACCACAAAGCGCCGCTGGGAATTCTCCCGCTGGATCACATTGGGTCCCTTCGCTTCGCGGAGATCGGCCACCAGTTTCAGGGGAATGCGTTGCCCCGAACCGGTCTCGACGACCATTTCACTCAAACGTTCCGGGGATTCCCTCCAGGCTTCCGGCAGCCTGAGCACCAGGTCGATGGTGCGCTGGCCCTCGTAGAGTTCGCCCAGGGTCTCGCCACCGATCAGCGCGGACAACTGCCTGTTGAGATCGCCCGGGGTGACCCCGTAGGCCAACGCGCGATCTCGATCTATCTCGATGCGCAGTTGGGGGATGTTCGCCTGCTGCTCCACCCGGGCGTCCTCGAACCCCGGTATCCCCCGGGCGACGCCCTGTATCTCCGTCCCTAGCAGCCTGTCGGACTTAGGCGAGTGACAATTGCAGGTGAAAAGGTAACCT
>CAYTNL010000147.1:0-4206 GCA_964439145.1 uncultured Verrucomicrobiales bacterium | reverse complement strand
TCAAGTGATCTACTCACTGGGAGCGCGGGCGTCTCGCCCGCCCCGGTCGACCGCGGCGGGCGAGACGCCCGCACTCCCAGTGATCTCCACCAACAAGATCCGTGTTGATCCGCGTCCATCCGCGGTTCCTCTTTTCGATCAAGATGAAACGCCTTTCCAACTTCCTGTTTCTCCTCGTCGGGCTGACCGGAACACTTCGTGCCGACGAACCCTTTCGCCCCAATCTCGGCCCCGACCACGAACGGATCACCGTCCGCTGCGGCGAGGTGACCCTGCTCTTCCGCCAGGCCTCGCAGTGGACACCCGGGCGCATCGACTTCCGGGGCGCGCCCATGACCACCGAGCGCAGCGCCTACGGAACCGTCTTCTCCTTTCCCGAAGTCGGCTTCATCGGCACGGGTCATCTCGAAAATGAACCCGAGCCGCTGGAATCGGTCGCTTTTTTCCTCGACGACAAAAAGGTTCAGAACCCGGGCGCCGAACTCGAAGCGAAAACACATTTCCGCTTCGAGCGTGTCTCCCGCGTCCGCGATTTCCACCTCCACGGCATCATCGAGATCAAAAATGATCGCCTCTACGAAACCGCCACCGTTTCCACGAAAAACGCGGTGCCTCTCAAGCTCGTCTATCATTTCATGCACGCCTGGACGCCCACTGTGTCCGCCTACCTCGCCGGCCGCGACGGAGACGCGCCGAGCGATCTCCTGCGCGGCGAACTCCGCGATGGAGACGACGTCGCCCGGAAATTCTATATCAACGAGCGCGTCGATTGGATTGCCGTCTACGAACCCGAGAGCGGCCAGTTCGCCGTTTCGCGGATCCTCGAATTGCCCGAGGAAGGCAAGCACGTCTCCATGATCTGGAACGTCCCCGGCACCTACCGCAAATACTATCTCAAGTGCTTCAACAACGAAACCGTCCCCGCCGGCTTCGAGGGCACCTGGCGGATGGTGACCGGCTTCGGAAGCGCCGAGCTGGAAAACTGGGAGGAAGAAGCGCGGGCTTTGGCCGCCGGTCTTGCCGAGGCTCAGTGATCGGAGCACTACTCTTTTTCCCACGATCCGTTTTCCCCCGCCATGGATGAGTTCTCCTCATCTTCCTCGGACGGAAAAACCACGTTGCCGAAATCGCGACGCACCCGCTCCTCAACCCGCCGCGCGATCTCGGTTTCTCCCGTGAGTTGCTCAGTCAGGGCCGACAAGCTGGAGGAAGCGGTCGGCGCCAGGAAATCTCTCCGCGCCAGTTTCTCACCGCGCCGCAGGCGGCTGCGGGAGTCGGCGACCGCACTGTAGGCGGACTCGATCTGTCGGCGCAGTTCCGAGATCTTCTTTGTTGCGTCGTCAGGAGAGGACAGCAGGGGATCGGCGGATCTTCTCGCCAAATCCTGGAGTTCTTCCGCTTGGCTCGCGGCCTCGATGAGGATCGCGGAAACGAGCTCGAGCGTGTGACTGGCGTCCTCATTGCCGGGGCTATCCGCCAGCAAGCGACCGATGGCGTCCCGGTCTTCCGACATTCTCTCCAGCACGGCGGCTACCTCGCCTTCCTCGACTTCGCGAAGCCCCGCCAGCAACTCCTCATCGAGCGTCGCGGTATGCTCGATGTTTTCGTTTTCTCTGGCTCGACCATGCGAAGCCTTGATGCCATGCCCCACGAGGAAGGACAGCATCCCGACCATCACCGACATCCCGATGATGCCTCCCATCGGCATGCCCACCGGGAAACTGGCCAAGCCCACCCCGATCGCTGCCGCCAGGCCGATGTAGCTGGCCGGATGCCGGAGGAGATTCCCCATGAACCAACGACCGGCGCTCTTGCTCTTCCCCGCCTCGTTCATCGAGCCCATTCAACGAAACTTCCCGTCTTCTGGCAAGCCCAGCCGGTGCCGCGGTCCCCATGTAGGTAGCATGGGGTTCCAAGCCCGTGCCCGTCCCGCGGGCTTCCCAGCCCGCGACCCGGCTCACTCCCACCGCAATGACGCCGATTCGCCCGTTGCCGCCGGAATCGAAAACCCGGAGAATCGCCTCATGTCGCGTTTCCTCCTCGCTCTTCTCCTGAGCCTCCCCGGCTTTCTCGGCGCCGAGCCCGCCCGGGTGCTCGATGCCGAATTTCACCACGTCCGCAACGCCGAGCCGCGCGAGTGGTCGCGCTTTCCGGAAAAGGCCGAGAGCGATCGCCTCCGCGTAACCTTCGACCTCGAAGCGCCGGAATCGATCCGCCTTCTCACCCTGCGGCAGGAGGAAACCAAGCAGCCCTGGGTGATCCAGCTCAACGGGGAGAAACTCGGCAACCTGCCCCGCGATCACAATCACCTCGAACACGGCATCGCCATTCCCGAAGGCCTGCTGAAGAAAACCGGGAACGTTCTCGAGATCGCCACCACCTCGGAGGATCCCGACGACATCCGCCTCGGCGACCTCGCCCTTCACGATGCCATCCAGGTGCTCGTCGATGCGGAACGCGCCGAACTCCTTTTCCAGCAACGCGGCTACCGGCGCGCTCTCCCACCGATGACCGCCACCGTGCGACTGGGTGCCACCGATGCCGCCACCGGCGAAGGCCTGCCCTGCCGCTTCACCGTGATCGACGCCGCAACCGGCGCCCTCGCCTTCATCGGCGCCGAGTCCGACGATCGCCTCGCCATCCGCGAAGGCATCGTCTACAGCCTCGACGGAAAGGCCACCCTTCGCCTCGCCGGCGACGCCGATACCCCGCGCCGCTACCGGGTCTACTGCGGTCGCGGTTTCGAATACTCGCTCGACCAAAAGGAACTGGTCATCGATGGATCGAACGACGGCGCCGACCTTACCTTTGCCCTCACCCGCGAAGTTTCCACTCCCGGCCTCGTCGCCTGCGATCCGCACCTCCACACCTTCGAGTTTGATCGCCACGGCGACTGCAACCTGGCCGAGCGGCTCATCTCCATCGCCGGCGAGGGCGTGGAGCTGCCGGTCTCCACCGCGCACGACAAGCACATCGACTACGCCGGGGAAACCGCCCGCATCGGTGCCGACCGCTGGTACACCCCCGTGCTCGGTTGCGAGGTGACCACCCACCTGGGGCATTTCAACAGCTTTCCCGTCGAGCCCGGTTCGAAACCCGCCGAGCACAAGTTGCGTCCCTGGCCGCAGATCTTTCGCAACATCTTCGCCACGCCGGGCGTGCGCGTCTGCATCCTCAACCACGGGCGCGACGTCCACCGAGGCTTCCGACCCTTCGATCCCGAGAACTTCGACGCCGCCACCGGTACCTTCCGGAATGGCTGGAAGCTCGAGGCCAACGCCATGGAACTCATCAACAGCGGAGCCCAGCAGACCGACCCGCTCCAGCTCGTGCGCGACTGGTTCGCCCTCCTGAAAAGCGGCCACCGCATCGCCGGGATCGGTTCCAGCGACAGCCACACCGTCAACTTCGCCATCCCCGGCCAGGGTCGCACCTACCTGGAGGCGCCCGACGACGATCCCGGCGCCATCGACGTCGATGCCGCCATCGATTCCCTCCTCGCGGGCCGCAGCTGGGTCAGCTTCGGTCTGCTCACCCGGCTCGACCTCGACGCGGAGAAGAAGATCACCGCCCGCGTTCTCGGTCCCGGCTGGACCACCGCCGACCGGCTCCGCCTTTTCCGCAACGGCGAGGAGATCCGTTCCCTGGAGATTCCCGAAGCGCAAGGTGCCCGCGCCGGTGAAAAGTTCACCGAAACCTTCTCCCTCGCCGACCTCGAAGCGAAGCCCGGCGATTTCCTCTGTGCCGTCGCCACCGGCCCCGGCATCACCGAAGGCTGGTGGGCCATCATGCCGCCTTACCAGCCCGACTCCCCCGACTTCGATCCCTTCGTCATGGGCATCAGCCCCGCCGTCTGGGTGGAGTGAACAGGGTATGATCGCCGACCCAACCCTCTTGAATCGGCGCAGGTGCGTGAGGCGCCGCGCGTTGATTGCTCGGCTCGTTGACGGGTATGATCCTTCCGTGCTCGCGCGCGTCTCCAGTTCGGTCCTTGCCGTTTTCCTTTCCCTCACCGCTCCTTCCGCTTTCGCCGCGGAGGCTCCGGCGGTGACGGAGCACGACGTTCTGCCGATTTTCCTGCTCCGCTGCAACGCCTGTCACGGCGCCACCTACCAGGAAGGCGGGCTCGACCTGCGATCGCGCGCCTCCCTTCTAGCAGCCTGTCGGACTTAGGCGAGTGACAATTGCAGGTGAAAAGGTAACCTG
>CAYTNL010000146.1:0-4260 GCA_964439145.1 uncultured Verrucomicrobiales bacterium | reverse complement strand
CCCGAACATCATCATGGTCGGGGAAATGCGCGACCTCGAGACCACCGAGATCGCGGTGCGCGGCGCGCTCACCGGACACCTCGTCTTCAGCACTCTGCACACCAACGACGCGGTCGGCGGTATCTCCCGTCTGCTCGACATGGGGGTGGAGCCCTTCCTCATCGCCTCGTCGGTGCGCGCCTTCCTCGCCCAGCGACTGGTGCGGACCCTCTGCGAGCAGTGCCGCAAACCGGCCGAGATGGATGAGGAATACCTCCGGCAGATCGGTTTTCCGCTGGAGCAGAAAGCCGGCATCCACGAGGCCGTCGGCTGTCGCGCCTGTCGGGGCACCGGCTACCGCGGCCGGATGGCGGTGATGGAAATCTGTCTCGTGACGCCCGCTCTCCAGGAACTCATCACCGCCCACGCGCCCTATGGAAAATTGCGCGAGCAGGCACTCCGGGACGGCATGACCATGTTGCGTCACTACGGCTGGGAGAAAGTCGCCGAGGGGAAGACGACTATTGAGGAAGTGCTCACCAACACCGCGGCTACCGAATAGGCCCGCCATTCCTGAATCTCCGCGTTCCGCGTTTCGAAATCCGCGTTTCCACCCGTGCCCGCCTTCGCCTACACCGCCATCGATGCCTCCGGACAACAGGTTTCCGGTAACCTCGCCGTGCGCAACAAGGCGGAGGCCTATCGCGAGCTGGAGTCGAAGTCGCTCATCCCCGTGCGGGTAAACCCCGTGGCCGACGAGTCCGAGGCGGGCAAGGCGAAAGCCAAGGCGAAGGCGGAGGGCGCCGCGAGCGGCCCGGTGCCGCTTTCCCGGCCGCTGGTGATCACCTTTACCGAAGAGCTCGCCGACCTGCTCGATGCCGGCGTTCAGTTGGAGGGGGCGCTGCGCATTCTTCACGAGCGTCAGACCAACAAATCCATCCGCACCATCGCGGGCATTCTGCGGGAGGAAATCCGCGAGGGGGCCAAGTTTTCCGGCGCCTTGAAGAAAGCCTCGCCGTCGTTCGACGATCTCTATCGCAACTTGGTCGCCGCGGGCGAAGCCAGCGGTTCTCTGGGCGAAATTCTGCGGCGCCTCGCGGCCAGCCTGCGCCAGCTTTACGGGCTCCAGCGCCGTGTCACCGGGGCGCTCATCTACCCCTGCTTTCTGGTGCTGGCCTGTATCGGGGCGGTGGTGGTCTTTTCCGTGGTGCTGATGCCGATGCTCAAGGAGCTGCTGCAGGGCACCGGGCAGGAGCTGAGCTTTTTCACCGCGATGCTGATCAAGTTCACCGAGTTCATGGGCCGCTGGTGGTGGCTGGTGCTGCTCATCACCGTGACTTTGGTGTTGAGCTTCCGGGTCTACATCAACACCACAGCCGGGCGATTCTGGTGGGATGGCTACAAGTTCCGGATGCCGGCCTTTGGACCGGTGATCGCGGGCCGGTTCTACGCCCAGTTCTGCCAGACCATGGCCAACCTGGTGAACAACGGCGTGCCCCTGCTCAACAGCCTCAGACTGATGACCCGCGGCAGCAGCAACCGCTACGTCCAGCATCATCTCGAAGCCGCCATGGTGGCGGTGGGCGAGGGTAGTTCCCTGGCGCGCAGCATGGAAAAAAGCGGCGCCTTCCCCGCCGCCCTGGTGGATCGCATCGCCATCGGGGAGCAAACCGGTGAGCTGGGCAAGGCCTTCACCAAGGCGGCGATGAAATATGACGAGGATCTCGACGTCCGCATCAACCGCCTCACCAACCTCGTCCCCCAGATCATCATCGTCATCATCGCCGTCTTCGTCGGTTTGCTGGCCTATTCCTTCATGACCACCATCTTCGGTTCCATGTCCGGCCTTCGGGGTGGCGGGCCGCGCTGAAACCGGCTAGTTGTTTCCTTCCACACCACATCCACCACCGCCATGCATCGAGTTCATTCCCTGTCGTTCCCGCGTTCCGCGAACCGCGCCGCGGGTTTTACCCTGGTCGAAATCGTCATCGTCATCACCATCATCGGCATCCTGGCCGGCTCCGGTATCTTCATGCTCGTGGGCTGGCTCGATGAGGCGAAATACGAGCGTGTCCGCGGCGATCTCAACACCCTGGATCTCGCCATCAAAGGCTACGAGCGGGGCAACTACTCCAAACCGCCGACCCAGGAGCAGGGTCTCCAGGCTCTCGTGGAGCGGCCCACCAGCGAGCCGCAACCCCAGCGCTGGCGCGCCTACCTGGAAAAACCCGAGGCGCTGCTCGATCCCTGGGGCAACCCCTATCAATACCGCTATCCCGGGACCAAGAGTAACAAGAAGTATGACCTCTGGTCCAACGGCGAGGACGGGATCGAGGACACCGGCGAGGGCGGCGACGACATCGGCAACTGGCAGTGAGTGACCCATGAGAATATGGCGGACATCGGGAGCGCGACGCGGCTGGCGGGCCTTCACCCTGGTGGAGATCGTCATCGCGCTGACCATTCTCGGCATCCTGGCCGGCACCGCCATCCCCACCATGCGGACCATCGAGCGCGAGCGCGAGGCGCGCGCGCCGGTCACGGAGCTGCTGCGTCTGACGAGGACGGTGCGCGACCGCGCCATGGCCGAGCAAGTGCCGTATCAGATCGCCTTTGATCAGCGCGGATTTCACGCCGCGCGATTCTATCATCCCTACGGAAAGAGCGAGGAGTTCGACGAACTGGTGCGCGAGATCGCCCTGATCGAGGAGCGGCAGGAGATGATCGACGCTTCGCGCGCACGCGGGATCGATCCCAACGAGGGCCGGGAACCCACCGCCGCTGATCGCGCGATGGAGACGGCGCGGGAAGGGTTGAAATATCACGAGAGCTACGAGTTGCCCGATGGAGTCACCTACAGTCTGCTTTTTTGGGGCGAGACCGACTGGATCGACATGGAGAGCGGCCTGTTCAAACGCTGGGTCTTCCAGCCATCGGGCATGTGCCAGCCGATGAAAATCCGGGTCGAATCCGACAACGCCTTCTTCGAAGTGGACTTCCACCCGCTCACCGGAGATGTGAAAAGTGAGCGGAGTTGGGTGGAGTGAGAAGGGGGGGCGCGGAACGCGGAAGTCGGAGCGCGGAGAACTTTTTCAGCCGTATAGCTTTCGGTTTTTCGGAAACATCGCCCAGGCCGCGAGAATGCCGGCGACGAAGCCGAAGAGGTGTCCCTGCCACGAGACGCCGCGCTGTCCCGGCAGAACGCCGAAGATCATGCCACCGTAGGCGAGGAGCAGTCCCAGAGCGACGGCGATCCAGAGAGGCGAGCGCTCGAAGAGTCCGCGACTGAGCAGGAAACCGAGATAGCCGAAGATCAATCCGCTGGCCCCGATGTGGACGCTGTTTCCCGGTGCCAACAGCCAGACGACGAGACCGCAGACGAGGGTGACAAACACCGTCACCGCCCAGAAAACGCCCCGTTCCCCCAACATGACAAGGCCGCCCATCACGAGGAAGGGAAGGGAGTTGCCCGCGAGGTGGCCGAAGTCACCGTGAAGAAACGGCGCCGCCGGGATGCCGAGCAGACCCGCTGGTTGGCGAGGTCGAATGCCCAGGTGATCGAGACGCAGGAAGGGGAGCAGAAAATCGAGCAGCTCGACAGCCCACATGGCCGCGAGGAGACCGAAGAGCGTGAGGGCGTGGGCTTTCAGTGACCGAGCGAGATCGCGGGCCGCTTCACGCGGGGTGGGGGAGGATGAGCGTTTCGGCATGCGCCGGAAGCATGGGCCGAATTCGGCGCCGGAGCAATGCCTCACCCGCTCGTCCTCCAGCAGCACCCCGCCGCTGAAAGCTGACCATCAATCGCGGCCGAATCGGCCCGGGCCATTCCACCTCAACAAAGCGTACCTCCCGCAAGCCGCGCACGAGCGTGCGGCGGAGCGTTCGTATTGAAGGGCACGCTTGATATGACTGCCTCGACGCGGGCCGACTTCGTCGTCGTGGCTGGACGCCCACACCTGCTGGCCGCCGCGATCACCGCGAATGAAGAAAGGCTGCTGACACGCATCATTGAGTTGCGTCCCGGCAGACAGGAGCCCAGAGCGGTGAAGACCCGATCCAAATCTTACCAATACTTGACCGAACCAAGGAGGGAATTCACGGAAATCCACCACCGCACACGACACCGCAAAGCGGCTTTATCCTGTGGCATTCAGCCCCGTCCCTTTATCATTCTTCCCGGGTAGAGCATAATGTCAAGAAATGATGCCTGGCCCCTATCGGCAGAGCCATATCGTCATCCCGGGCATCGTCCTCGGGCCCGATGGCCGGGAGCGCTATCCG
>CAYTNL010000145.1:0-5216 GCA_964439145.1 uncultured Verrucomicrobiales bacterium | reverse complement strand
TCGACCCAAACTTCCGCGCTGAAATTATCTGCCCGCTTCATGCGTAAGCCCTGGCGCGGCGGGGATTTTCCACAAAAAACGTTTGGCCCCGCCCGGCATCGGTGCGTCACTGGGCCGGGTCTGAGTTTGGCAGCAGGAGAAAGTCTCGCACCCACCCCCGACACGACCCCATGGGATCTTTCTGGCACACCATGCGCATCCTTGCCCTGTTGGCGGCCTTGGCCGTGGCCCCCGTCGGCATCTGGTGGGGATTCCACACCGAGCATTTCGCCCGCTACTGGATGGCCCTCATCCTGCCCTTCGCGGGCCTGGGAGCCCTCCTGCTCTGGTACCTCATCTTCGGGAAAGGCGAGTTCGGCCGCCGGGCCCGCGTATTCGGCGGCATCCTGCTCTTCTTCGCGGTCCTCGCCCTCGCCTTCCGCGCCACCTATCGCTACGATGGCTCCACCAGCGGCGCCTCCCTGCCGCGCTTCGTCCCCCGCTGGACCGCCGAGGCGGGCGCACCCGTTGCCGAACTGCCCGAGGCGGAGACCGCCGCCTCCCCGCGCCCCCTGGATGCCGGGCCCGTGGAGGGCGTCATCGATTCCCCCCAGCTCTACGGTCCCGACCGCGACGCCGTCTGGCCGGAGGATCAAGTCATCGCCGATCTCGACTTTACCGCCCATCCCCCCGAGGAACTCTGGCGCCGACCCATCGGACTGGGCTGGTCCGGATTCTCCGTCGTCGGCCGCCGCGCCCTCACCATGGAGCAGCGGGGCGATGAAGAGCTCGTCACCTGCTACGATCTGCTCACCGGCGAGATCCTCTGGACCCATCACGACGCCGCCCGCTACTACCTCGCCGCCGGCCCCGGCAAAGAAATGGCCGGCGACGGCCCCCGCGCCGTCCCCACCGTCCATCGAGACCGCGTCTACACCTACGGCGCCACCGGCGTGCTCAACTGCCTCAGTCTCGAGACCGGCGAGACCCTCTGGCAGCGCGAAATCTTCGAGGAACTCGGCAAACCCCTGCCCGAATGGGGCAAAAGCACCTCGCCCCTCGTCATCGAGCCCGAGGGCCTCGTCGTCGTCACCGGACCCGAGCGCGGCGGCCCCACCCTCCTCGCCTACCTTGCGGAAACCGGAGAGCCGGCATGGCAGTATGCGGGCAATGGCGCCAGCTACAGCTCCCCCCGGCTCATCGATCTGCTCGGCGAGCGCCAACTCGTCAGCGTCAACTCGTCGGACGTCACCGGTCACGATCCCGCCACCGGCGAACAGCGCTGGCGCTTCGAGTGGCCCGGCGCCTACCCCAAAGTCGCCCAACCCGTCGCCGTGGGGGACGACCGCGTGCTCGTCACCGCCAGCTACGGGGCCGGCAGTTACCTGCTCCGGATCGCGAAAACCGACCCCGGAGACTGGAGCGTCGAGCCCGTCTGGAAAAGCATCCGCCTCAAGACCAAATTCAGCAGCGCCGTGGTGCGCGGAGACCACGCCTACGGACTCGACGAGGGGCGCCTCGCCTGCGTCGATCTCGCCGACGGCTCCCGGGTGTGGAAAGATGGCAAATACGGCTTCGGCCAGAACCTCCTCGTCGGAGACCGGCTCCTCATCCAAGTCGAGTCCGGCGATCTCGCCATTGTCGAAGCCAGTCCCGAGGGTTTCCGCGAAGTGGCCCGGCATCCCGCCCTCGGTTCCATGACCTGGAATCCTCCCACCCTGGCCGGCCGCTACCTCCTCGTCCGCAACGACCGCGAGGCCGTCTGCTTCCGTCTCGCCGCCCGCGCGCCGCAGTAGGCCCGGACCACCTTCCCGACCCTCGCGCGGCGGACGCCCCGGCGGTGCGTCCCTACCGGATTGCTTCGGGCAGTAGGTCGGCGGCAGGGATGGCGGCTAGGGACGCCTGGCCGAGGCGTCCGCCCTGTGCGTGCGATGCGGACGCCCCCGGCGGTGCGTCCCTACCGGATTGCTCCGGGCGGCAGCTCGACGGCAGAGACGGCCGGTAGGGACGCTTCGCCGAGGCGTCCGTCCGGTGCGTGCGATGCGGACGCCCCCGGCGGTGCGTCCCTACCGGATTGCTTCGGGCGGCAGCTCGACGACAGAGACGGCGGGTAGGGACGCCTCGCCGAGGCGTCCGCCAGTGTGGCCCATGGTCGGCCCCGGCAGAGGCCACGCTGTCCACGAGCTTCCCGCCCCCGTTCCCTTCCGCTCCGAGAAACGGCGAACAGGGGAACCCTCGGAAACTGCCTCCTGCGCCCCCCTTTCGACCCTCGGCAGTTCCGGGTTGGCGTCGTGATATCAGCACCCGCGCCGCGTCCGAATCCCGTCTCGATCCATCACCCCGATATCCGCACGCCACCCGACAAAAACCTTGCCAAATCAAGGCTTCCCGGGCAGCCTCTGGTGAGAAGGCCCCGCGTGATATCACGTTGCGTGGGGATACGAATAAAGACTGTTCGGGTTAAAAATCTTAGCAACACAACGCATCGCAGTATGGCAACACCCAAGGGAACAAGAGCTAAACGGTTTCCGGTAAACACAACCGATTCTGTCCACGTTTACAGCGACGCGTCCGCGATTTGGCTGCAACTGCGTCGAGATTTTCCGACCGAGGACCACATCGGCACACCATCCTTCAAAACAGCGCTGAGTCTCACACCGAACCAAGCGATTGCGATTGCCGGAGAGTTGCTCACCGTTGCCGCTGCCCACCAGGGTGATCCCCAAGCTAAGCTGGTTCCAGTTCCGCAGGTTCCGCGGATTCTATCAGGGCCAGCTCCGGAGAATCACGGCAAGCCTTGGACACCTGAAGAGGACAAGCAGTTGCTTTCCCGCTTTCACTCGAAGTTGTCGATCGAGGAGATCGCCAAGAAGCACAAGAGAGGCATTGGGGGCATCCAGTCCCGTCTGACCAAGCACGGGAAGATGCTTCCAGCTTCGCCCACCTCGCCCACACAAACCAAACCCGAACAAGACGCGGCTGGGCAACCCGCTACACGTTCCGAGTCGAAATGAATTCCCGGATTTCAACCCCTAACCCCGTGGCGGCATGGCGCTCCCGGTAGCGGGTCGCCAGCGCTCCACGTTCGCCTCAGAAATATATGACTAAGATTACACAGATCGTTTTCCCGGGACTTATGGCCCTGGCAATCGTTGGCTGCTCAGAGTCACAGAGCGTCGCTACGGATTCGCAGTCTCCCGGCACTTTCGCAGATGGCCTGATTTCGTTTCCGATTCCGGAGGGTGGGACAGTTCAACCGGCAGCGGAAAACTCATATCTCATCTTTTTCGGAGAAGAGATGTATTACGTCATGTATAGGGGAGCAGAAGAACCTGAGGATTTCGGAAGACAGCGGACGCAGGTATCCTGGAAGGAAATAACCGCCAAAAAGGACAAGCCTGTCGATGACGGAGAGAGCGTGGTCACTGTCGGCGAGATTTCCGAGGTGACTCGACACGTGGTTGATGGCGATCCTGTGTATCTGTTTACCCATTCAGCGACTGCTGAATCTGAAGGGGAAAGCGGAACAGGCTACAACACCATCGGGTTCGGGAGTGTTGATGGGGTTTCGATCTGGTTCCAACACACATCAGCGAGGAAGGACGACCACCCCGGATCAGTTCTCGGGTTTCTCGAAACCGTCACTTTCAAGCAAGGCGAACAAGGCGCGGATGATCAACTGCCTGCCCGTCCAGAGTCGAAAGCTGAATGATCTCTCAACCATCAACCCAGAAGTCAGAGCGCGCTGTCGGCAGGCAGTGTCATCGCTTGGACGTTCGATGATGAAAATGTCCCGAATCTTACTTGCGCTTGCCTGCATCTTTGTTGCGGCATTTGCCTCCTGCTCGAATGAAAATGAGATGGCGGAAGAACCGAATTCAGAAAAGAGCAAATCTCTGAATGATCAATATTACGAAGTTGTCTCTCTGCCCGGGTTCCGGGCGGATGCTGAAAACTTTGGACACATCACCGAACGGCGAGGTTCGAAGATCCTGCTTTTGCAGAAAGGTTCAGCGAGAAGGGTGCTCGAACAGCGAGGATTAACCTTCCCGGATGGTGCTTCGGCAACCACCGAAGGCTTCCCTTTCGCCGGAATCTATATGCGAAATACCAAGCAGAATCACGAAAAGCTCCAAAAGCTTCTTGATTCTATCGGAGCCGGGTGGGAAATCCGGTCATCGGAAAACGATGGAGCGAACAAACCGGAGCAGCCAAGCCCTACCCGTGATGAGTCGAAAGACACTGTCTGACTCAATACTTTACCGTATTTGCGACTGCCGCCCTCGGTAGGGCTCGGCTGTCCTTGAACGTCTCGCTCCAAAAATGATTGCGCGACTTCTAGCTTTGACCTTCCTCGCTACGGGTTGTGTGGTCGCAGGAGATCATGGGGAGATTACGATGTCGGTCCCATACGTTACTAAGCGTGGCGATCTCCGAGCGACGATCACCAACAATTCCGCAAAGGAGATTCAGATCTATCCTTCACAGTGTGGCGTCGAGGTCAACATTGGTGATAAGACTACGACGATAACCGCAAAGGATCCCCAGTTCGTAAGTCTTATCTCACTGAAGATTCCCCCCGGAGAAGCGAAGGATTTCAGTTTCGACCTTATCGCTGGGCTCTCTGATCTTGACGGTCGGCTTCGGCTCTTTGTGCAAGCGGTGAGCACTGATCCACTCGAAGCAACGACCGTGAAGTCTGAGCTGTTTGAGATCTCCGATCTCGAATCTTCACCAAAATCAAAACCGGGAGCGAACACGGGGCGGCAGGCAACGGCTTCGCCGTCGCCTGCGCCCTGACGTTGAATTGTTGATCGTGATCGTGATCGTGATCGTGATCGTGATCGTGATCGGCACTCGGTCGCTTCGGCGACGGGCGGGAATGGAGCGGTTTCAACCCTCTCGGGTCCCCGACCCAACCCTCTTAGGTCTCAGACCCAACCCTCTTGGGTCCCCAAACCGGCCACAGCGGGCGATTTTGGCTCAAGTCATTCAAAACCAAGGCTCCGGAGGCGCCCGTGCGGCGGTGGATGCCGCGTCCGATGCGGTTTCGGGGACTCCCGAAAGCGTTTTGGGAACTCCCAAAGACGTTTTGTTGACTCCCAAAGGAGCTTTGGGAGCGCCCAGAGAAGCATTGTGAACTCCCAAAAGTGTTTTGGGAGCGCCCAGGGAGGTTTTGTGGACTCCCAAAAGTGTTTTGGGAGCGCCCAGGGAGGTTTTGTGGACTCCCAAAAGTG
>CAYTNL010000144.1:0-5448 GCA_964439145.1 uncultured Verrucomicrobiales bacterium | reverse complement strand
CGAAACGCCGACAAATCGGCGAAATAATGGACTCAAGTCCGACAGGCTGCTAGAGTATCGGCTAAGTGGGGCGTGCTGTGTCGCCCGGATCATGCGATGAGTTTTTCTCCCTTACCCGCCACCCTCCTCGCGGCCCTCGCCGAGGGCGAGACGGCGGAGCGTTTTCTGATCGAGGGGCGTCACGCGGTGCGCGCGGCCCTGGCGGCGGGCTGGGCTGTGGAGGCCGTGGTCGTGGTGGCGACCGGCGGGGAGGCTTGCGACGGGATCACCGAGGCGGCGCTGGCGCGCGGGGTGCCGATTCACTCGCTGGCTAGGGACGCGACCGCAGCGTCGCTCGGTTTTTCCTTTCATCGTGGCGTCTTGGCCATCGCACGGAAACCGGCAGCGGCCTTCGCCGACTGGTTGCGCGCGGCGGGCACACGCGCGAGACGTGTCGTGATCCTCGAAAGCTTGGCGGATCCCGGAAATGTCGGTACCGTGATCCGCAACGCGGCGGCCTTCGGTTTTGACGCGGTGATTTGCGCGGCGGGCGGCGCGTCGCCGCACAACGCGAAGGCGGTGCGGGCCTCGGCCACGGCGATCTTTCATCTCCCGGTCTTTTCCGCCGCATCGGTGGCCTCGGTCTCCGCCATGTGTCCGGGCTGGTGCTTCATCGGCACGGATGTATCGCCGGGGGCCACGACATTGCCGGATTTCCTCCACGACCCGCCGTCCGGTCCTCTGGCCGTGGTGCTCGGCGGCGAGGCGAGCGGGCTTTCCCCGGAGGCGCTGGCGAGCTGTCGCCGCCGAATCACGATTCCCATCACATCGCGGGTGGAATCGCTCAACGTCGCCTCGGCGTCGGCCATCCTGCTGCACGCCCTGGGAGCCGGGACTCAGGAGGGGTGACAGATTCCGCGTTTCGAATCGACGCGGAAAAAGTCGATGAAAGCGCGCGCCTCCGATTCCCACTCGCGGCTATCCGTCGAGGCCAGGGCCTCCCGCAGGTTCATTCCGGCGAGAAAGAGTTGGTGGAAGGCGTCCTTCACATTCTGCCGGGTCGCGGCCGAGAGACCGGCGCGCCGCATGCCGACCACGTTGAGGCCGCGCACCCGGTTGGCGTCCGAGACCAGCACGTAGGGTGGCACATCCTGGCTGATGGCGGCCAGCCCTTTGATCATGCAGAGATCCCCGAGGCGGACGAACTGGTGGAAAGCCGAACCGCCCCCGAGAAACGCGCCGCTGCCGAGCCGGACGTGTCCTCCGAGCAGGCAGTGGTTGGCCAGCACGTTGCGGTCTCCGATGATGGTGTCGTGGCCGAGGTGGCAACCGACCATGAGAAAATTGCCACTCCCGACCTCGGTGACGCCCCCTTCCCGGCTGGCGCGGTGAATGGTGACATGCTCGCGGAAGACATTGCCGGAGCCGATACGCACCCCGCTGGGAGTCTCGGGATGGAAACCGAGGTCCTGCGGGGTGGCGCCGATGACGGCGCAGTGTCCGACCTCGCAGTTCTCCCCCAACTCCACGGAGCCGACCAGCTGCGCGTGGCCGTGGATGCGACAACCCCGCCCGATGCGGACGCCCGCCTCGATGACGGCGAGTGGCCCGATCACCACCTCCTCTGCGATCTCGGCGCGAGGATCGATGACGGCGGAGGGATGGATGTTATTCAAACAACGAGAGGGATAAGGGAGGGGCGGAGGCTAGGGGACAATCCGCCGGTCGGCAACGGGAATAGGATGCACCGAGGGAATCAGATCGGGGTCCGTGATGAGCGCGCCGGGAAAACTCGGGTGTCGGGGCGCCCAGCCGGTGGCGCGGAGTTTCGCGTTCGATACCGTCTTGTGAGTCCAGCCGCGCTTGCGATCTGGATCGGGCGGCGCCTCCGGAGGCGGGGAGCCGCCGAAGTGATCCGCCAGCGCCTCGTAGCAAGCGCGCTGCGAGATCGGGGTGTCGTCGGTGACGTTGAATACCTGGCCGCGCACGGTCGCGGGTGGCAGACTGAGGAGATGGATCAGCGCGCCGACCGCGTCGTCGCGATGGATCTGGTTGAGCCATCGGCTGATGGGACCGGCCTCGATGGTGGCGGTGCCGTCGAGGTATTTCCGCAAATGGACCGAACGGCCCGGGCCGTAGATGCCGGCCAGGCGGAGCACGGTGCCTCCGGCGGCCAGCACCAGATCCTCCGCCGCCAGCAGCAGACGTCCGGTCTCGCGATCCGGCTCCGCGGGGGAGTCCTCCGTGACCACGGAGCCGTCGGTCTGCCCATAGACACTGGTGCTGCTGGTGAAGAAAAGCGGCGCCGCGGGGAAGGTCTCGATCAGGTGGCGGGCACCCTCGACAAAGACCGAGCGATAGGCTTCGGGACCGCCGCGCCCGGAGCTGGCGCAATGCACGATGGAGCCGGGGGACAGCTTTTCCCCGAGCGCCCGGATGGAGTCCCTGTCCCCGAGATCGGCCGACTCAACAGGGTAAGGTGTCGGACCCAACCCTGTTCGGTCGGGGGCGGAGCGGGCCAGTCCGGTGACGAGGATGCCAGGCGCCGCGACGAGGAGGCGATCCGCGAGGGCGGAGCCGAGGTAGCCGACGCCGGCGATGAGGAGGGAGTGTGGGAGGGGCACGGGGGAGGAGAGTGAACTTGCTCCCTCAATACGGCGGAGCCGGGGAGAGAGATTTCAGGAGCCAGAGCAGGGCGACCATGAAGGTGGCCAGCATGGCGCCGAGTCGGGGGGTGAGCCATTCGGGCAGTTCGGTGGCTTTTTCGAACTGCTCCACCAGCAGGTGGACGGTGGCGAAGACGCCGATGAGGACGAGCACATACTTGACGGGATCTTCGATCATGGCTGGGCCGTCGGAGGGGGCTGGCGGACGCGGCGGAAGTAGTTCACGATACCGGCGGTGGCGCCATCGGCGTATTCTTGGTAGATGTTCTTGCGGTAGACGCCGTTGAATTCGCGCAATCCCCGGTAGGCGCCAGCCTGGATGCGGGCGTGAACTTCGCGGTGGTTCATACAATAGGGCTCGAAAAAGACGACGGGGCAGAAAAATTTCCGGTTTGCGAGGAGGTTGCGCGCCCAGACATAGGGGTTGTCGCTGACGCTTTTTCCGCTGCGCCCATCGTAGCTGGCGGCGGGGAGACGTGTCTCGTCGGCCAGGGTCCGGGCGATGTCGTGGGCGAGGGCGAGTTCGTAGTAGTAGGTGCGCTGGAGCAGGCGGAGTAGTAGATCGAGCCGGGTGTCGTCCTCCTCGATCTCGCCGCGGGAGTAACAACCGTTCACCAGAAGATGGAAGTGGTTGGGCGACTGGAAGGAGGGCCGGTAGGGATTGCGCCAGGGGGAGGCGTTGTAGTGGAGGCAGAGCACGAGGTCGGGACGGATCTCGGTATTGAGAATGTCGGCGCGTGTGCGGAGTTCGCTGCTGACGTAGAAAAAGCGCTCGGAGGTGCGTTGGATGAGGGAGTCGGAGGCGAAACCCTGACGCTGCACCAGCCATTGGCGGGCCTCGTCCCGGAGGTCGTCGGGGCGCAAGGCGGTCACGGGCTCGGGCGCCCGACGGGTCAGGGTAACGGTGGCGCCGAGGGCGGTGAGGTTTTTCTCGAGGAGGAGGGCGGTCTGGAGGGTGAGGTCGCCCTCGCGCACCGGGAGAGTGTCCTGGCCGATCTGGTAGTGGCGCTGCTCGGCGCTGGCCCATTCCCCGCCGATGTGGCCGGGATCGATGGCGATGTGGATGCCCCGAAGGGGGCGCGTCTGGTTGGCGGTGAGCGGTGGCAACTGCCAGGGCGCGCGCCAGTAGCGGGGAATGTTGACCGGCTTGCGTCGGTCGGTGAGGAAGTGGAAATCGTAGTGCCCGGACTCGGGATGATTCGATTGTCGAAGGATGCGGGCGCGGTCCGGCCAGAGTTCGATGAGACCGGTATAGTCGTCGGGACGGCTGGCGTAGCAGTGATCGAGGAGGTACTGGAACTCCGCGCGGGTGATGGTGCGCTGGAAGGGATCGAGTTGCGACCAATCGGGAGGAGCGCCGAGTTGGGCGAGACGAGGGAGGGGCGTGGCCGGCGGCGGTTCCGCGTCACCGGAGGAGGCGCGGAGAGGGGCGTCACTCTCCGCGACCGCGAGCGTGGCGAAGAGGCAGGCGGCGCGGGTTCGGCTCCAGGATCGTGCGAATAGGAGAGTGAGGGCGGCGTTCAGCGAGCGTGGGGTGGGGGTTGGGGGTCGCCAGGTTGAGGAAACGGTTGCGATCGGGGAAATCCGGAGGGATTGAACAGGGAAAAGTTCGGCGCGATGCCGACGTCGAAGATTTAATCATGCTCAGGATCTTGTTTCTAGGAGATATCGTCGGTGAGCCCGGCAGAAAAACGGTGATTCAGCGCCTACCCGAGTTGCGCCGGGAACGGGAGATCGATTTTGTGATCGCCAACGGCGAGAACGCCGCGGGCGGGCGGGGCATCACGCCAAAGATCAGCATCGACCTGCTGCGGGCGGGCATCGCCGTCATCACCCTGGGGGATCATGCCTGGGATCAGCCCGAGATAGTCTCCTACATGGCCACGGAGCCGCGGTTGTTGCGCCCGATCAACTACTCCGCCGATACACCGGGGCAGGGATCGGTGGTGTTGGAGACGGCGAAAGGACGGGTGGCGGTGATCAATGCCCAGGGACGCACCTTCATGCAGCCGCCGCTGGACAATCCCTTCCCGAGGGTGGCCGAAGAGGTCGAGCGACTGAGAACCGTCGAGGGGGTGAACTGTGTCTTTGTCGATTTCCACGCCGAGGCGACCAGTGAAAAGATCGCCTTGGGTCGCGCCCTGGACGGGAGGGTGTCGGCGGTGGTGGGGACGCACACTCATGTGCAGACAGCGGATGAACGGATCTTTCCCGGTGGCACGGCGTTTCTCTGCGACGCGGGAATGTGCGGGCCTTTGGAGTCGATCCTGGGGCGGGAGGTGGCACTGATCGTGGAGCGCTTCCAGACCTCGATGCCGCGGCGTTTTCCGGTGGCGAATGGGCCGGTGGGATTACGAGGAGTGGTGGTCGATCTCGACGAGACAAGTGGGAAAGCGCTGGAGATCAAGCGATTCGCGGAAGATTTTCCGGCCGACCAGTAGTTTTTGTGGTGGCTCCGGAGGATCTGGCGAGTGAGTCAAGATTTTTCAGGATTTCGTTCAGGAAAATTTTTGACAGTTGGGGTCGATCGCGTAGCTTGCGCCACGCTTCTGCTCAGATCTCGTTTGGAGCGCCCGCATTTGCCTCTTGAAATACAGAGTCAAGGGGGCGTTTTAGCGTTTTTTCGGACGGTAGCGGCTTGAAAGCCGGTTTGAGGTTTTCGCTCGGGGGATTTCCTTTGGTGATCAATGATCCAATGGGATTTCTTCGGCGGGAGTCCCTGGCGGCATTTCCCGCAGCTCTTGTAGCTCAGGGGTAGAGCACTTCCTTGGTAAGGAAGAGGTCACGGGTTCAAATCCCGTCA
>CAYTNL010000143.1:0-5788 GCA_964439145.1 uncultured Verrucomicrobiales bacterium | reverse complement strand
AGTGGGCCAAGAGCCAGCGCCAGGACTGAATGGTCCGGGTGAGACGCTTACGATTCTTTTACAAACGCCCTGCATTCAAGCACGAGCAGGAGGTGCGGTTGCTGTATCTGCGGGAAAACACTGAACCAGGAGACGATCTCGGATTGATCATCCCGATGAGCCTCAATCGAATGATTCAGCACATCGTCATTTCTCCCTATGCGCCAGAGTGGGTATTCGACGCGACAAGGGAAGTTTGTAAGCGTTTCAATTTGAAAGCCCCTGTGCATCTGTCGGCCCTTGGCGAGGAGCCCTTCCACTTCTAACACGCTCAAAGCCGAATCGGGTAGGAACGGGGTTTGAACCCGCTCCCCCCACACCACCCGGCATGCGGGTTTGCCTCCGGCTATGGAGTGTGCGGCTTCGCCGTATCTTTTGAACCGTTCCGGTCAGGCCATTGTCTCCGGCCAGGGGGGGTGCGGCTTCGCCGAAACTTCTGATCCGTTCCGGTCAGGCCATGGCACCGGGCGGTTCCCATCAGTCATGGATTCGCCCTCCGGCCTTTCGCGGGACCGTCGGGATGCCGAACCTCGCGGAGCGAGATAGCTTGCACGAGGTGCCGCCCGCGGGGGGGCAATGAGGCCTGAGCGCAATGTTTGATCCACCGGAATGCGGTGCCGGCTCGGCTCTAGCAGTAAGCCACTGACGGTTCACCGGGATCAGGGCTCCCCGGGCGTCCCCGCCAGTTCCAACCATGCCCAGCGGAACAGATTCCGGGCGTCCGCCCAGCGTGCGCCGTCGGAGTCGCAGCCCAACACCACCACCAAGAGTCGGCGCCCTTCCCGCTCGCCACTCGCCAGCAAACAGCGCCCCGCCGTGGTGGTGGTACCGGTCTTGACGCCATCGTAGCCGCGATCCAACGCCAGCAGTTCGTTGGTATTTTCCCAGATCTGCTCTCTCTCGGCGCCGTCCGGCTGGCGCACCCGGGCGAGATGACGCGTCGTCGCCACGATCTCGCGGAGGCGCGGATCGGCCATGGCTCGCCGCCCCAGTGTGACCAGATCGGCGGCGGTGCTGGTCCGATCCGCCGCCGTGCCGCCGTCGCCGTAGGCGATGCGGTAAAAGGTGTCGTCCATACCCCAGGCGCGCGCGCCCCGGTTCATCTCGGCGAGAAAATGGAGGCGATCACGGTGGACCGGTTGGTCGAGTCCGCGCGCCAGCATGGTGGCGTCCGGGGGATCGAGCCGGGGATGAAAATACTCGGCGAGCGCGTTGCCCAGGTCATTTCCCGAAGGCAACATCAATCCGTAGAGCGCGTCGCGCACCGTCACTTGCTCCCCCGCCTTCAACCCGGAGGTGGAACCCCCGGTGCGGGCCGCCGCCTCAGATATCGTCAGCCATTCATCCAACACCGTCGGATCCCGCTCCGCCATGGACAGCACCACCAGCGCGCACATGGTCTTGGTGATACTCGCCGTCTTGCGCGGCTCGTCGGCACGGTATGACCACAGAATCTCTCCGCTCTCCGCGTCGGCGATGGCCCAGGACCTGGCGGTCACCACCGGAGGACCGGCGATCTCCTCCGCTTCCCCGGCCGGCAGCCGTCGCCACGTCTCGGGGAGGCGTTCGCGCACCAACCGCCGACCGGACTCGCTCAGCCGCGCCCGCGTCATCGGCACCACCACGGTGTCTTCGCGCTCCAGATCTCCGGGTGAGCGCCCGTATTTGTATTCATGTGTGAGCCCGCCCTCCGGTGTCAGGAGGGCAGCGGGCGATGCCGGATGCGGCACGGAAAGGTAGAAGGCGTCGCGCTTCAGCGCCGGGCTCGGCTTTTTCGAAGCCCGCATGCGCCCACGCGCCAGCTCCTGGAACAACAGGCGCGCCGTCCACGCCGAAGGATCGATGTAGCGCCGCGTCTCCGCGATATGTGGCGCCAGCGCGGGATCACTCCGCAGGGCGTCGAAGGCCAGGTCGATCTCCCCCAGCACGAGTGGAAAGTGGGTGCAGCCGAGCATGATCGTCCCCAGGGGAGCCGGCGATTTCCCCGCGCGGGCGTCCCGATGCCCCTCCACCAGCGCCCTGACATCCCGCCCGATCTGCTCCGTCAACGGCGTCTCGAAACCGGGCTCGCCCTCGATGATCGCGGCCAGATCCGCGCTGCCATGCTGGGTCACCACCGCCACGCCATGTCCGGCCCGGCCCAGAGTGGACTGGATCGTGCGCGGATAGACCTCGCTGGCGCAGGTGCCCACCGTGGCCAACACCCCGATGGAGTCGTCCGCCCGCTCCGGGTCCCCGAGCAGACCACGGGCCCCGGCCTCCACCACCCCGATCACCGGCACGGCCGTCCCCCAGCGCTCCATCGCGGCCCGGAGATCCTCCAGACCGTAGGCGGTGGCGGTGTTGCAGGCGATGACGATCGCTTTCACCGGGGGTTTGTCGTGGCGGACCTCGCCATCGGGAGCCAGCCGATGGCGGCGGCCCAGCAGGAAGACCGCGTCTTTGAGGATGAGTTCCCTGAGGTAGTCCCGCCGCCCCTCCCGGTCGTAGTTTCCGTAGGGCATGTTGGCCTGGTCGCCGAGGTAGATGAAACGCTCGCCCTCGAAATCGGGGCGCCCATCGGGTCCGGGCTTCAGTGTCTCGTTGTCAAAGGCGTCCGCCGTCAGCAGCGCCTCCAGCACCGTGAGTCCGCCGATGCCGGAGTCGAACACCCCGATGGGCAGGGCCGCCCGATCCGCGGCTTCGCCCGTGTAATCCGCGCGGGAGTAGCTGAAGGCCCGCCGCCCGTCCGGGTCCGACTCCAGATGACGGTCAAAATCCTCGATGACCGCGTCCTCCGCCCGCGCCATCCCGGCGGGGAAAAGCCACACAAACACCGCGATCAACAGGGGAAACCCACGAGACATGTCCCACCGCTATCAAACTCCCCCCATCCCCCGCAAGCCCGCGATGCGGCGGATTCGCGACGCCGCTCATTCCCGCTCCGTGAAAAAGCGGCGGAAATCCTCAATGCGGTGAAACGTGGTCAGGTTGCTGTCGTGCCCCCGCGGAGGCTTGCCATCGCCCACCTCGAAGGCGGTGCGGGAGGCGATGACCAGGTCCGCCCCGTCGAAGTCATAGCTCAAATACTGGAATGCCTCGTAGTCGACATGGGGCGACTCAAGGAACACCTCGGCCACCCGCCATTCCCGCAAATCCCTGGAGACAAGCAGGGCGGCGGCGTTGCGGATCATTTCCGGCGGCCAGCCGGAGTCTCGATAGGCCGGCAGCACGGGATTCGACAGGGCGAAAAACCACCCCGAAACCGGATCGAAACCGACAGCGAATTTTTTCTCCCCACCCGGAAACGCCACCCAATCCCCGGGACGGGGATCGCGCAGTTTGTCGGGATCCGGACCCACCCTCAGGAGAACGGTGAAGGCTTGCCCACCGATCTTCGGCATCACCACCACCCCGGTCTCCGGCGACGCCACCACCTGCGCCTCGGTGATGACGGCGCCCTTGCCGAAAGGACCCCGGCTCGTGTCCGCCCGTCGGGAAAGGGTCCAGGAATCGGCCCGCAGCAGGTCGGCATCGTCCGGCGCGGACATCACCCGACGACCGGATTGCGCGATCCAGATGCGCCCGGCATGCCTGGCCGGTCGGTTCGGCGTGCCGCCGAAATTTCCGCGTCGCAGAATACCGCTGGCTTCATCGCGCGGCTCCGTCCAGGTCCGCCCGCCATCGTCCGAGCGGCGGATGAGCAGATCGCCCGGAGCCGCCCGATACCCGAACAGGTAGAGCGCCCCCTGATGGACGAAGAGACTGCCGCGCTTCATATCGCGCAGCACCGCGAGCGTTTCCCAGTGCCGTCCGCGATCCGAGGAGCCGAACACCCGGGTGGTCCCCGACTTGTCGGCGCCCGACCCGGAGCCAAAGAGATTGTCGGTGATCACATAATCTCCCGACGGCAGCACCGCGATGGACGGCGAGGCGGTGTAAACGGCGCGTCCGGCCAGACGATCCACCACGCCGGGCACCGGCAGGCCATGCACCACCACCCCCGGGACCCGGGAATAATCGACGCGTCCCGAGCGCCAACGACTCGTCAGCGGGGCCAGCACCAGCGCCGCGACCACCAGGCCGGCGGCGATCCATGGGAGTCGCGGTTTCATCCACCCGACAGGGTCAAGTCCGCGACCCGACAGGGTATGGTCAGTAGACGAAAATCTCGTCGGCGGCGAAGAAGCGCTTCACCTCGATCTCGCCATTCTCCGGGGAATCCGAGGCGTGGCAGATGTTGATCATCATGTCCTCGCCGAAATCTCCGCGGATGGTGCCGGCGGCGGCTTCCTTGGAGTTGGTGGGTCCGAGCATGTCGCGCACTTTGGCGACCACGTCATCGCCCTCCAGCACCAGGGCGATGACCGGGGTGGACTGCATGAAGGCGACGATCTCGGGGAAAAAGGGGCGGTCGGCGATGTGGGAGTAGTGATCGGCCAGCAGCGCGTCGGTGAGACGCAGCATCTTGTTGCCGCGAATGGCGAAGCCGGCGTCTTCGAAGCGTTTGATGACTTCCCCGCAGCGCTTTTTCTGGACGCAGTCGGGTTTCAGGAGAATGAGGGATCGCTCGGTGGCCATGTGATGTCGGAATGCTGTTACTGGGGAAAAATGAGGGCGATACCAGTAGCCTCAAACACCCGCTTGAAAAGGGGAAAAATCGGGATCGACGCGCCCGTCTCCTTCCCCCACCATGCGGGGCCTTCGCTATCCGCCACGTGACCCGCTATTTCGAGAAGATCACCCGTCTGTTCGCGCTCTGGACCGTGCTCGGCTGTGTCTGGGCCTGGATGGTGCCGCGCCATTTCACCTGGTTCGTCGACCGGGAGAATCAACTCCTCGGCGTACCACTCATCAGCCTGGGACTGGGGCTCATCATGTTCGGCATGGGTGTGACACTGACGACGGAGGATTTCCGCGCGGTGCTCAAGACGCCGCGCAAGGTCGTCCTCGGGGTGGGCTGCCAGTTTCTCATCATGCCACTGCTGGGCGCGGGGCTGGCGCGCGGCTTCGCCCTGCCGGCCGGGCTGGCGGTGGGGCTCATCCTCGTGTCCTGCTGCCCCGGCGGCACGGCGTCGAATGTGGTGACCCATCTCTCGCGCGGCAACCTCGCGCTGAGCGTGCTGCTGACCATGGCCTCGACGCTGGCCGCCATCGTCCTGACTCCCCTGCTCACCGGCTGGCTGGCGGGCGCCTACGTGGACATCGATCGTCTCAGCCTGTTCCTGAATCTGGTGGGCGTGGTGCTGGTGCCGGTGGTGGCGGGGGTGTTTTTCAACCGATTCTTCCCGGGGCTGGTCCGCCACATCACGCCGTGGTCGCCGCTGCTCTCGGTGGCCATCGTGGTGCTGATCGTGGGCGGCATCATCGCGCTGAAAAAGGATCTCATCCGGGAGCACGCCGGCACCCTGCTGCTGGTGGTGTGCCTGCTGCACGGCGGCGGCTTCGGTCTCGGCTATCTGCTGGCGAAGGCGCTCGGATTTCCGGTGATCGACCGACGCACCGTGAGCATCGAGGTGGGAATGCAGAATTCCGGACTAGGCAGTGCCCTGGCATCGGCCCCGAAGTTCGCGGCGCAGTTTCCCGATCTCGCCCAGGCGGCCCTGGCGCCCGTGCCGAGCGCCATCAGCGCGCTGTGCCATTGTCTCATCGGCAGCTTCCTGGCGGCGCGCTGGCGCACCCGCCCTCCAGCGGGGGACGATAGCTGAAAACGGCGCGAAATCGACCCGGAAACCGGTTTTCAGTTGTTTCGCGAATTTTAAGTATCTAG
>CAYTNL010000142.1:0-6918 GCA_964439145.1 uncultured Verrucomicrobiales bacterium | reverse complement strand
CCAGACGGCCCGGAAGGGACTTGCGGAGATTTCAAGCGCCTCCAGACGGCCCGGAAGGGACTTGCGGAGATTTCAAGCGCCTCCAGACGGCCCGGATGGGGCTTGCGGAGATTTCAAGCGCCTCCAGACGGTCCGGATGGGGCTTGCGGTGATTTCAAGCCCACAGATCGGGTTCTGCCGACAGGGGTCAGGTTCTGCCGAAAGGTTCTGCCTTCCATGGGTCAGGCGCATCACCGCAACGAGAGGTCCAGCAAGCCCCGTCGCCTCAACGATTGGCAGTTTCACCAGGAGACTTTTCAAGGAGTCGATCAAAGACGGTTTCGGCGTCGGATACCCGCGCGGGACTGGCGGGCGGATATCGCTCGCAGTTCCCGTCATCCAGGAAGATCGGATCCCTGCGATTCTCCCCGCGCCATCACGTCGTAGATCGCCCGGGGAGATTCGAATGCGGCGCTCGGCGCGGCGTGGAGGCTACTTCGGTTGCCTCTTAGCGCCTCTGCATGTCTAAAAATGCCGCCCTTTCAACCGCTCGCATGCCTCCCGAATCGACCAGCCCACTCCGCGCAGGGCTTCGGCGGCCGCCTCTTTCTTCGCCCCGGTCAACTCGACCACGATTCGGACGGCGCGATCCCTGAGCTTCACGTTGGAGGCGTCGACATCGACCATCAGGTTCGAGATCACCTTTCCCGTTCGCACCATCGCCAACGTGGTGACGATGTTGAGGACCATCTTCGTGGCTGTCCCCGCCTTGAGCCGCGTCGAGCCGGTGAGAATTTCGGGGCCCACGTCCAGCGCGATCAGTCGATCCGGCTGGGACTCCGGAGGAACGACCACCGCGGGATTGAAGCAGAGCAGCGCCGTCGCCGCACCCCGGGCCTTGGCTTCCGCGAGCGCTCCGTGGACGAACGGGGTCCGCCCGCTCGCAGCGATGCCGACCACCGTGTCGCTCTCCCCCACCCCACGGAACTGAATGCTCGCCGCTCCGGCCCGGGCATCGTCCTCGGCTCCTTCGACCGGGGTCCACAGGGCGCGGTAGCCGCCGGCGATGATTCCCTGCACCTGCTCGGCTGGACTGCGGAAGGTGGGCGGACACTCGCTGGCATCCAGCACCCCGAGCCGCCCGCTCGTTCCCGCGCCGACATAGAAAAGGCGACCGCCGGACTCGAAGGACGCGACGACCCGCTCGACCAGCCAGGCGATTTCCTCGCACTTTTCAAGGATCGCGTCGGGCAGCCGCCGATCCTCCGAAACCATCAGCTCGATGCCCTCCCGCACCGTGAGCCGGTCGAGATTCATCGAGCGGGGATTCCGCCTCTCGGTGGGGGACGACGCGATCCCGGACAAGGTCGCTTCGACCGTTTCCGACGGTTCCGTTCGGACCCGCCCCGCTTCGCTCTTTCCCAGCACTTCCGCAGCGAGAGCGATGGCGCCCCAGGTGCCGGCCCGCGATGCGACGACGACTTCCGCCCCGGGCCAGGCGGCCTCGATCTTTCCGGAGACGTACGCGGCGAACTCCGGTTGCTTGCGGAGGGTCCCGCCGGAAAGAACGAACTGCACCGTTTCCCCGTTTTCGTCGACGAGACGTCGGGCGCAGGCGACGGCATCCTCGGCGAGATGGTCCGCCGCTCCCTCGATGGTCTGCGTGGCGACCGGACAGCCATGTTTCCAGGCCGCGAACACTGGAATCGCGAGGGCGGCGATCTCGCTCTTGCCGGCTTCCATCGACCAGGGAATCAGGCTCTCCGGGTCGTTCAGGCACAGCGCCGCGAGGATCGCCCGGCTCGTCTCGGGCCAGGTCCCGGCCCGGTCGTGGTACTCCATGGCACCGCGCAGCCCCCGTCTCCCGATGTCGCAGGCACTGCCGCGGTCGCCGAGCACGTGACCACGCCCGCCGACTTTCGCGGTCTCGCCGTTTTTCCCCTCTCCGTAGCAACACGACCCGGTTCCGGAAAGCACCAACACCCGCGCCGCGGCGTCCACCGACCCGTCGACCGCTGCCAACGCCGTCTGGAGGTCGTCGACGACGATACTCGGGACGCCCGGCCAGATGCTATCGAGCGCGATGCGAACTCTCTGCCGCTCGCTATCGCCCCTCACCCCGGCGAGCCCGGCACAGATCGCGTCGGGACCGGCATCGTCGAGTCCTTTCCGGATCTCAAGAAAAAGCGCCGCGAGATCGGCGTCGGACGACAACACCACGTTCGAGGGACCGAGGGAGAAGTCGCGCAGCGCGGCGCCCGTCTGGTCGACCAGGAGGACCGTCGTGTGCGTGGCACCGCCTTCGATTCCAAGGAGAAGCATGGTCGAAGCATACCCGCACCCACGCAATTCCCAAGCGCCCAAGTGGAAACCTCGAGCCGGTTGACCGCCTCTTCGATGGGCGTGGCAGGAAGGGTCGGTCGATGAATGTCCCCCGACCCCTTTCTGCAAAGCCCTCACCACCGTGCAGTCAAATTTCTCCGCTGGGCTTCTCACGGAATACTCTGAAACCGACACCGCGTTTTGGCTCGCTATTTCCTCCACTACAGGAGCATGATGCCGGGACGAGATCAGCGCAGGAACCGATGCGGTAGTACTCAGGGCGAGCCTACATCGGTCATTTGGATGTCCCTCACTTGCCGTACCACCGCCATGAAAAGAAGTCTCATCGCCAGTCCCACTTCTCGCTGTCTTGTGCCGTCACCCTCGCGGGCGATGGCGATGGCGGGTCTACTCACCTTCGGATGGCTCGCAGGAGCGATGCCTGTCCTCGCGCAAGATTCGTTCGAGCTGCGAACGCAGAAGCTGCACAGCCGGTCTGGGGATTCTCCCGGGAATCTGTTCGGGAATGCGGTGGCGCTATCGGATCGGTTCATCCTGGTCGGCGAGCACTATGCCGAGAATGTGGGACCCTTTTCGGGAGCGGCGTGGGTTTTTCACGCAAGGACCGGTCGGCTGCTGCAGCGGCTGAAGCCCGCGGAACTGATGAGCACGGAGCGCTACGGGGCATCCGTGGCGGTATCGGGTCACCTCGGACTGGTGGGGTCACCCAACAGTCCGGGCGAGGTGATCGGTGCCGGAGCAGCGTTTCTCTATGATTTGCGGAACGGTCGTCTGATCCGACGCCTCCAAGCACCGGCGGCCTTTCCTACCACCGAATTCGGTGCCAGCGTGGTGATCAACCCGGACTACTTGGTGGTGGGCGATCCTTATGCGGACACTCTCGCGGGGCGGGTTTTCGTTTTTTCGACACAAACTGGAGAGTTCCTGGCTACGCTGACGGCGAGCGACCGCGCGATCAACGACAGTTTTGGCACGTCCCTGGCCCTCTGTGGCCGCTGGCTGGCAGTGGGCGCTATCCTCGCCAACGGGCTGGTTGCCAACACCGGGGCGGTCTACGTATACGATCTCTCCCAACCCGGCGCAGCGCGGACAGAGGAGCGAAAATTCATCCCTCCCGCAGCGGAGACGGAGATGAATTTCGGACAAAGCGTGGCTCTGGATGGAAATTTCCTTCTCGTCGGTGCACCGCACAAAGACTCCGCCTCGGCCAATTCCGGCGCCGCCTACCTCTATCGAGTGACCGACGCACTCGCTTTCGAAACGCTGACACCGAGCAACCCGGTAGTGAGCCTCCAGTTCGGCCAGGCGGTGGCCTTGGGCGCAAACGGACACCTGGCCCTGGTGGGATCGCAGAAGAGCTCAGTGACCGACACGATCTATCGTTTCGATGACATCGGTCATCTGACGTCGACCGTGGTAGAGGACGTGCGGATTCAAATGCCGGACAAGACAGCAGAGGGCCTGGCAGGATCGGCTCTGGCCTTGTGTGGAAATCAGGCGGTGCTGGGGGCGCAAGGCGACCGAGACCGGGGTGTCGACGCCGGCGCGGCGTATTCGGTGCGGGACTTGGTGGGAGTTTCTCAACTGGTTTCCAAAGCCCAGCGCGGCAGCTTCGCTCCCGGGACCATCGATGCGGATTTTGCCTCCTTTCTGCCGCCCGCCATCAACTACCAGGGGAAGGTGGCCTTCTCTGCGCGGGTGGCGGGGCCGGGAGCGAGCGGCGGACGCCAAATGGGAATCTGGTCGGATCTGGCGCCGAGTCCGAATGTGGTATCCCTGATCAGGATGGGGGACGATTTTGGCAGCGGTGGTCGCGTGACCAGCGTGGGAGACGTGATTCTGAACAACGCCAATGCCGGCCTGGTGGAGTGCACGCAGCGCGGCCCGGCGTTCAATGCCTCGAACAACCGTTTTCTCTGGGCCACGGAACCCGGAGGCCCAGTCGAGATCCTCCGCACCGGTCCTTCGTTGGTGCTTGGTGGGGGCGAGAGTTTCGCGGGATTTCTCCAATACGTGCAGGCACAAGTGGACAGGATCGGAGTGGCCTACCGCTTGCGCCCCGGCACCGGGGGAACGACTCCGGCCAGCGACACGGGAGTCCTCCTCATGGACCATGCCGGAGGAACGTTGGAGAGCTCGGCCCGGGAAGGGAACGTGATCGCTGGCGCGACCTGGGGCGGCGACCGCTTCGGCCAATTCTTCGGGCGAGTGGGGATCGCCCCGACGACAAGTGAAGTGATCTACGGATTTTTCCGGCTCCCCATGGCAGGCGGTCCCCCGGTGCCACAACTGGCGTCCGATCAATCCGGGTTCAATCCGGAAGACATCGCGGCGCGGGGAGATTTCGCCCCGGATCTTGCGCTGGGAGAAACGTTTCGATCCTTCCTCGGCGAATCGATCGACAGAAGCCTGTTCGGCGCCTTTCGGGCGACCCTTCATGGCACGGGTGTGAACGCGGGCAACAACGAGGGCATCTGGCGCAGTGGCATCGTCACTCGCAAAGGCAACGAACCCGATCCGGCCGGCGAACCCGGCGTGCGCTTCACCCGTTTCCTCGGAGTCTGGCAGACGGACCAGCAGCGCATCCTTTTTCTGGCAAAACTGAGGGGCCCCGGCGTCACGCCCGCCAACGACTGCGGGCTGTACATGAAAGTCGTAAGCGAAGCCGGTATCCAGTGCCTCGTGCGGGAGGGCGAACCCATCTGTGGGAGTGATTCAGCGGGTGGACGTTGATCCCTTTGATCAGAGCTACGCCGTGTTGTGCTCACTGGCGGGAGGCGATCTCCGGGGCAATCAGGCCCTGCTCGGAGGAAACACCAGCCCCGTGACAGTCAACGCACCCTTCCGTGCTCCCATGGTCAGACTGCGCAAAGGCATGCTGATGCGTTCCGAAGTGCCCCATACCACCAGTATCCGCAGCCTGATGATGCGCTCGTCGCAAGATCGGACCGGATTCGGCGCCAAAGGACTCGGCCAATCGGTGAACGATGCGGGACTGGGCCGCGTCGTCCTGACCGTGATCTACGACAATCGGGCCGTCGAAATCGCGACCCGTACCTTCTGATCAGGATCGGCGAGGCTACCGCGGGTGTATTGCCGAGAGCGGGCGGGTTCTGCCTCCAGGGGACAGGCGCCTCACCGCAATGTGAGGTCCAGCAGTTCCCGTCATCCAGGAAGATCGGTTCCCTGCGATTCTCTCGCGCCATTACGTGTAGGTCGCCCCGGGAGATTCGATGCGGCGTTGGCGTGGCATGAGGCAAGTTTATCTCAGGCGCCTCTTTCTGTCTGAAAATGCGGCCCGAGCCGTTTCGGCAAAGCCCGACGGATCAACCCCGGAGATCGAGATGAAACTTCTCGGTCACCGTCTCACCGCCCTTGGCCGGCTCGATGCGGACTACGATGGGCAGTTCGTCGCCTTCGGGCAGCGGACGGTCGGAAACGAGCACGTCGCCCTTCCGCACAAACCCGAGTCGAGTGGGGAAAAGGCGCCCGCCACTGGTGACCCGGACCTCGATGTCGCCGATGGGCACCGCCTTCCCGTGGTCGTCGAGCGCCGTGATCCGCACCGTGCGATCCTTTTCGACGAAAAACTCCAGGTGGGGTTCCACCGCGATCAGGACCCGTCCGCCATTCGGCCCTACGGATGGATGGTGGTGGTGTCCCTCGTGAGCCCGCGCCGAAAGCGTAGCGAGGACGAGCAGGAGAGAGAAAGCGAAAACGATCTCACGAAGGAAGGGCCGGCGATGGTCGGTGGTTTTCATGCGAAGGGATTTACCACTCCCATTCTCGTCCCCCCCGAGCTGATCGCAAGGGGCGGCCCTCGACGACTTCAGAAAGGCCCTCACCGACGACCTCTCCCAAGCCGGGCGACGCAGGGGCGCCAAGATCCGAAAAACCAAGTTTCGCCGCGGTCGCCTGCCCGATCAGATCCGGCGCATCGCCGGCGGCATCGTCTTCCGCTTTGGCAAGCCCTCCACCGAGCTGCGCCGCTGCCTGCCCGACGGACTCCGCCCCTTCAACCACTGTCCCGACGACCAGCTCGCCAGCCATCTCGAAGCCCTGCACACCGCCGTCACCGCCCTGGCCGCCGATCTCCCGCCCGAAGTCGTCCCCCTCGCCGCCGCCTTGCGCGAAGAATGGCAGACCATCTACGTCGCCAGCGAATCCGCCACCGCCGCCAAAGCCGAGACCGAAGCCCGCCTCCGCGCCGCCCGTCAGCGCCTCCAGCTGGCCCACTACCAGACCCTCCTGACCATCGCCCAGCGCTACCCCGCCCAACCCAAAAAGCTCCCCCACTACATGCAATTCCACCTCCTCAAATCCCGAAAACGCCGCCCCGCCGCGAAAACCCCGCCGACGGAACCCTGTCAGGTAGGTGACCGAACAGGGTCAAGTCAAAGCCCCCCCACCAGTTCCGCCAACGAGCTTCCGTTAAAAATGCTGCCTGGTACCCTTTCCGCAGAGCCCCGGGTCGCCCGAAGCCTCTCCAACCACTGTCCCGGCGACACGTATCGGCAGAACCCCTGGTATTTCGCTGTTCAATTGAGGTAGGGACGCCGGTTGCCCGGCGCCCCCCTCGCAGATCCCGGCGTGCGG
>CAYTNL010000141.1:0-6944 GCA_964439145.1 uncultured Verrucomicrobiales bacterium | reverse complement strand
TTACCTTTTCACCTGCAATTGTCACTCGCCTAAGTCCGACAGGCTGCTAGCAGAGCTTTCCCCCCGTGGGAAACCCTCGCGCGCGGAAAAATTCACCCCTCCCCGCGGCGGACGACAGTCTTTGAAATCCCCCGCCCCCACCGTATGTTGGCCGACTCATTCATGTTCGACGTCCGCGAAAAACCCCAGTTGGTCGAGCGCGCCTTTCTCATCGGCGTCTACTTCGACCGGGCCGAAGCCAACGAAGCCGAGAGCCTGCTGGAGGAATTGGCCGAACTCGTCGGCACCCTCGGCATCGGCATCATCGGCAGCGCCTGCGTCTTCGTGCGCGACCGCAACGCCCGCTACCTCACCGGCAGCGGGAAATGCGCCGAACTGATCGACGAGGCCAAAACCCTCGAGGCCGACTGCATCGTGTTCGACAACGAACTCGCCCCCATGCAGCAGCGCACCTGGGAGGAAGCCTCCGGCGTCACCGTCATCGACCGCGAGGAAGTCATCCTCGACATCTTCCGCCTCCGCGCCCAGACCAAGGAAGCCCGCCTCCAGGTCGAGCTGGCCCGGATGCAGTACTCCCTGCCCCGCCTCGCCCGCATGTGGGCCCACCTCGACCGCCAACGCGGCGCCACCGGGGGCGGCAAAGGGGGGGGCGGCGCCGCCCGCGGCGAGGGCGAGCAACAGATCGAGGTCGACCGCCGACTCGCCCGCAGACGCATTGATCGCCTGAAACGCGAACTCGAGGCCGTGCGCCAGAATCGCGAGACCCAGCGCAAACAACGCACCGACACCGGCATCCCCCAGGCCGCCATCGTCGGCTACACCAACGCCGGGAAATCCAGCCTGCTCAATCACCTCTCCGGCTCCACCGTCCTCGCCGAGGACAAACTCTTCGCCACCCTCGACCCCACCACCCGCCGCGTGCAACTGCCCGACGGCCAGCCCCTGCTACTCACCGACACCGTCGGCTTCGTGCGCAACCTGCCCCACCGCCTCGTCGAGGCCTTCAAAGCCACCCTCGAGGAGTCCGTGCTCGCCGACTTCCTCATCCACGTCCTCGACGCCAGCGCCGAGAGAGTCCACGACTTCTACCAAACCACCGTCGATGTCCTCGCGGAACTCGGTGCCGGGGACAAGCCCACCCTCGTCGTCCTCAACAAGATCGATCTCCTCGCCGACGATCCCGACCGCCTCCATGCCCTGCGCGCCCACTTCAACGGGAGCGCCGTCTTCGTCTCCATCCGCACCGGCCAGGGCATCGACCAACTCGTCAATCGCCTCACCGACCTGCTCGTCGACCGCGTCGCCAAAGTCCGCCTCCGACTGCCCCAGTCCCGACAGGATCTCGTGGCCCTGCTCCATCGGGAGGGCAAAATCCTCAGCACCGACTACGAGGGCAACGACATCCTCCTCCTGGCCATCGTGCCCCATCTCATTCGCCACACCTTCGAGCCCTACCTCGCTCCCGCCGCCCCGCCCGCGGGGGTCCCCGGTCCGCTCTGAGCAGAGAGGACCGGTTCCGCGATCCGCACCCGCCATGAAAGCTCCGCTTCTCGCCGGCCTCCTGCTCTCGGCACCCGCGCTGGCGTTTGCGGACGATCTGCCGCCCTTCGCCGGGGGCGCCCCCATCACCGCCGATGACGCGACGGCGGTTCCCCACCTCGCTCCACCCCCGCATTGGGACCGCTACCTCATCCAGGTCTGGCAATACCGCACCGAAGTCCGCCGCGACCTGGAACAATACCGGGCGACCGGACTGGGGGCCTTCCACATCGACCGTGGATGGAAACAGGATGATCTGGTAGCCTTCGCCAGGGATAACGACCTGCCCTACTACGTCGACCACGCGGCCGACAAGGGACTGCTGCACCTCACCGAGCGCACCGGCGTGAACGAAATCCTCAACCGCGCCGAACTCCTCCCCCGACCGGTTTCCCTCAGCGATCCCCAAGTCATCGCCACACTGAAAGAACATCTCACCAGGAACGTCTCCACCACGAAAGCCGGCCCCGTGCTTGCCTATTCCTTCGACGACGAGATTTCTCTCGCCTCCTTCAATTCCCCCGCCGAAGTCGATGATTCCCCGGCCACGGTGGCGCTCTACCGCGAATGGCTGGCGCGGAAATACGGCAGCATCGAAAAGCTCAACGCCTCGTGGGAAAGCGCGCACGCGTCCTTCGCCGAATGCCGTCCGCTTTCCTTCGAGCAACTGCGCGTTCGACATCAGGCGCCGCCGTTTTCCGCCTGGCGGCTCGCGCCCTGGATGGACTGGCGCTCCTTCATGGACTGGCACTTCGCGGACGTTCTCGCCGACCTGACCCTGTTTACCAACGGACTCGACCCTGTTGTCCCGGCCGGATTCGTCGGCGCCCAGCAGCCCTCGGCCTACGGTGGCTACGACTACGAAAGACTGGCGCGCGCGGTGCAGTTCATCGAGGCCTACGACATCGACGGGACCAACGAGATCCTGCGCTCGTTCTGGTCGTGGCCGGAGGCGCGCCCCCGAGTGCAGACCTGGTTCAGTCGGGGAAACGCCCGGCTCGACCGCTGGTTTCACGGCTACTACTTCCTCCACGGCAATCGCGGCGCCATCGCCTGGCCGGACACGCGGGAACACGGCCCCTGGTTCGGCGAAAACGGGCCCGCGCCGTTCCTGGTGGAGAACCGCGCCTTCTTCGAGGAACTGCAAGGCGATCTGTCGCGGAAACTCTTCGCCGGGGAAGCGCGGTTCGAGACCGATCCCATTGCCGTCTTTTATTCCATGCCCTCGATCCGGGCCTCCTGGGTCACCGACATCGTCCCTCACGGAAAGACCTGGCCGCGGCGCTCCAGCTCGCTGGACAACGCCTGCCAGTCGGCGGGAAAAAGCCGGATCGCGTGGTGCAAGCTGCTCGAGGATTGCGGCTACCAATACCAGATGGTCAGCAACGCCCAGGTCGCGGACGGCGAACTGATCGAGCAGGGCTACCGCGTTCTCGTCCTCAACCGTGCGCTCTGTCTTTCCGATGCCGAGGCCGCCGCGATCCGGCGCTTCGTCGAGGCGGGTGGAACCGTCCTCGCCGACCACTGGTGCGGACTCCTCGACGGCAATGGCAACGGAAGGGCGCGCGGGGCGCTCGACGACCTCTTCGGCATCGAGCGCGGCGAGGGAGAAACCTACTTCGGCGGCGGGGACCAGGTCTGGGAGATCAACGGCGAAAAGTATCAGCGACCCTACCTCGAACGACTCGACTACGAAGGCGCCCTGCGGCATGAAGGCATCGTCCGCCCCGAGCGGAACCGTGAGTCGTTGGTCGAGAAAACGACCGGAAAAGGCCGCGCCGTTTACCTGAATCTCTCCCCGCTCGCCTACTTCGATCACGCGGTTCGATTCGGGAAAGAGGGCGACCTCTGGAGAGGCATCGTCAACGGCGAGTTGGAGCGGGCCGGCGTCGTTCCCGACATCACCGCGCGGGCCAGCCACGACGGCGAGCCTTTTGTCCCCGTCGAAGTGATCCGCTGGGATCTCGGCAACGAGCGACAGTTGGTCGGCATGGTCATGAATCCCTCGCGCCAGGGCTCCATCGACAGCATCGGCGAGATCGGGGAAACCACCGCCAATTTACTAACCCTGGAGATCAGCCACCGAAAAATTTGGCGGAACGCGGTGAACCTCCGCACCGGCGAGAAATTTCCTGACGGTCCCGCGATTCAGCTGTCCTGGGACCCGTTCGAGATGGTCGTGATCGAGTGCGACCGATGAGGCGGTACCGTTGGCTCTGGTTGCGGTTAGTCGCTGATTTCGCGGGCAATGCGATGTGTCAGCCAGTTCCGACCGACGCAGTCATCCCCAAAATGGCAAAAGGCCAACGGCCTTTTTCACCGTAGCCTGGGGCATCGCCCCAGGAATCGTTGGTTTTTCCTGAAGCTTGGCTGAAGGCCAAGGTCACTCGTTCTTCGTCTACCTGCTCCGCCGAAGAATCGGACGTAGGGTTTGGGGGCGCGGAGGCCGTGAAGCTCGTGTGAAGTTGGCCTTCAGCCAACTGCGTTGATCTTGCTCAGGTTCCTGGGGCGCCGCTTCGCTTTGCCCCAGGCTACGATGAAGCCGGGCCGTTGGCCCTGATCGCTGTAGTCGCCGTTTTCGCGAACAATGAAAATGGATCAGCCAAAGGACGCTGTTGTGTGGAAAAGTCAGGGTTTCAACCCACGGAATCCACCGGACCGGAAAGCGCGTCGCGTAGCAACCGCTCACTCCGCCGAATGCCGCGCCGGCTCACGCCCGCCCCTTCGCCGCCTCCCACGCGGCGTCCATCTCCTCCAGCGTCGCTTCTTCGAGCGTTTTGCCCACCTCGTGCAGCGCCGTCTCGACCTGGCGAAAGCGCTTCACGAATTTCCCGTTGGCATGGTGCAGCAGCAGCTCGGCGTCGAGCTTCTGCTTCCGCGCCAGGTTGACCACCGCGAAGAGCAGGTCTCCGATCTCCTCGGCGACGCGGTCGACGTCGCCGCTCTCGATGGCATCGGCCACCTCGTCGGTCTCCTCGCGGATCTTTCCCAGCACCGGCGCCGGGTCGCCATCGGGCCAATCGAAGCCCACCTTGGCGACGCGCTTCTGGATCTTCGTCGCCGCCATCAACGCGGGCAGGCCGTCGTTGGCTTTCTTCACGTAGGGCTCCAGCTTTTCCGACACCGTCGATTCACCACCTTTCTCCGCCTGCTTGATCTGGTCCCACTGCCGCAACACGTGGTCGGCGTCATCCACCAACGCGTCGCCGAAGACATGCGGATGCCGCCGGATGAGCTTGTCGCCGATGGATGCGGCGATGGTGTCGAAATCGTAGTCGCCCCGCTCCGAGGCGATCTCGGCGTGAAAGATCGGCTGGAGCAGCAGATCTCCCAACTCATCCACGATGGCGTCGCGATCCCCCGAGCGCACCGCCTCGGCCACCTCGTAGGCCTCCTCGATCAGGTGCGGCAGCAGCGACTCGTGCGTCTGTTCGGCATCCCAGGGACAGCCGCCCGGCGCCCGCAGCCGGTGCATGATGGCCCGCAGCCGCTCCACCGGCGCCAGGTGGTCATACTCATCCCCCGAGCCGAATCCGGGGGCGGGCGCTGCAGTGGCATCGTTCATCATCGGGGCAAAGGTGGCGACATCGACCCCGGACGCCAGCAAAATCCCCATCGAAATCCCCCCCGCCCGTGCGAGGAACGCGTTGACCCGATGACCATCCCGCCTTTTCATTCCCGCCATGATCATCCAACCGAAAATCCGCGGCTTCATCTGCACCACCGCCCACCCCGACGGCTGCGCCGCCAACGTGCGCGAACAGATCGACTACGTGAAATCGCGGCCCGCCCTCGTCCAACCGCCGAAAAAAGTCCTCGTCATCGGCGCCTCCACCGGCTACGGCCTCGCCTCCCGCATCGTCCCGGCCTTCGGCGGCGGAGCCGCCACCATCGGCGTCTTCTTTGAAAAACCCGGCCAGGAAAACAAGACCGGCAGCGCCGGCTGGTACAACTCCATCGCCTTCGAGACCGCCGCCCACGAGGCCGGGCTCTACGCCAAGAGCTTCAACGGCGACGCCTTTTCCCACGAGATGAAGCAACAGGTCATCGACACCATCCGGGCCGACCTCGGCCAGGTCGACTGCGTCATCTACAGCCTCGCCAGCCCCCGCCGCACCGATCCCGACACCGGCGAAGTCTACAAATCCGTCCTCAAACCCATCGGCGAGCCCTACTCCCAGAAAAATCTCAACACCGACAAAGGCGAAGTCGATTCCGTCACCATCGAGCCCGCCAACGACGAGGAGATCGCCCACACCATCAAGGTCATGGGCGGCGAGGATTGGGAAATGTGGCTCCACGCCCTCGCCGACGCTGGCGTGCTCGCCCCCGGCGCCACCACCGTCGCCTACTCCTACATCGGACCCGACCTCACCTGGAAGATCTACACCGAAGGCACCATCGGCATGGCCAAGAAAGACGTCGAAGCCAGCGCCGCCCGCCTCAACGAGAAATTCGGCGCCGGCACCGCCTACGTGTCCGTCAACAAAGCCCTCGTCACCCAGGCCAGCTCCGCCATTCCCGTGGTGCCGCTCTACATTTCCCTGCTTTACCAGGTGATGAAGCAAAAAGGCAACCACGAGGGCTGTATCGAGCAGATCGAGCGCCTCTTCGCCGATCACCTCGCCGCCGATGGCGGTCCCGCCCACCTCGACGAAGCCGGCCGCATTCGTATCGACGACTGGGAGATGGAAGCCGACGTCCAGGCCGCCGTGGCCGAGTTGTGGGAAAAAGTGACCACCGAGAATCTCACCGCCATCTCCGACTTCGCAGGCTACCAGAGCGAGTTCCTCCGCCTCTTCGGCTTCGGTCTCGAAGGCGTCGACTACCAGGCCGACACCGATCCGAATCGTGGACTGCCGTCGGCGAGCTGAAACGGGCCATTGGAGAGTCACCAGCCGACTCCCTCGAAGGAGGACGCGCCAGAAACATCACATTTTGGGGATTACCGTCGATGTGGACAACACGCGATTTATCGCGCTGTCGTCCCACGCCTCGTTGGGCTACGAGGCAAAGGCGGCGACCTCGTGATCGATTTGCGCTCCGAACACTCGCTGAGCCTCTTCGAGATCATGCTCAGCCTGTAGCCCGACCCAGAAAGAAGCCGTGGTCCCGAAAAACTTGGCGAGCCGAAGGGCCGTTTCAGCAGTAATGCTTCGGCGACACTTGGTGATTTCCGTGAGCCGGGAAGGCGGGATCGAAGTCGCACGTGACACTTCGGCGAGACTCAACCCATGGGACGGATGAACTCTTCAAGGAGGATCTCGCCGGGATGAATCAGAGGAAGTAGTTCTTCAGTAAGCGTCTCACACGCAGCATCTATCCATTTGCCGCGTGATCGCTACGCTTCGGGATGTCCCAACGACGATCCCCCGAACAATGGCGCGCGCTGGTGAGCGCGTTTC
>CAYTNL010000140.1:0-6959 GCA_964439145.1 uncultured Verrucomicrobiales bacterium | reverse complement strand
GTTACCTTTTCACCTGCAATTGTCACTCGCCTAAGTCCGACAGGCTGCTAGAGGAACACGCGGAATGAGAGTGGCCTCGGTTTTGATTGAGCGGATGGCTCACCGCCGCTACTATCCCGGTCATGGCTTTTCCCCGCCCATCCCTCATCCGCGTCTTCGCCCGTCTCTTGCTCGTCGTGATCGGCGTGCCTCTGACGGGTTGCGATCAGGGGCCCAGCAACCGCGTCATTGAGACCCGCATCTCCGAGTTGGAGACGAAATTGAAGCTGATCGAAAAACGCGCCGACTCCGCCATGCTCGCCGCGGAGACCAGCGGGCAGGATCTGGTCAATCGCATCGAGGCGGCGGAGCAGCAAGGGACGGAGGCGGCCAACCAGACGGCGACTCTGGTCACCGAAAACGAGGCGCGCTTTCAGCGTCTCGAGCAGGGCCTGGCCAACGTGATGCGGATCAAGGAAGAGTCCGAGGCGGTCGCCTATCTCGATCCCACCTCTCAGGCGCATCGTCCCATCCAGACCGATCACGGCACCTTTCTGGTGCGACTCGAGAGCATCCAGCGCAATCCCCTGGGCGGCTTCGTGGTCGAACTCAACATCGGCAACTCCCTCGGGATGGAGATCATGGAATACCGCCTGAAGGGCGACTTCGGCCAGCCCGCGCCCAAGCTGGAGCCCGGCGAGGCCTACGGCGAATTCAGCAAACGCCTCGACGAATGGCAAAAGACCCTGACGCCCTTCGAGGTGGATCTCAACGAACCTATCCTACCCGACGCCTGGTCCCGCGTCCTGCTACCGCTGAACGCGCCTGACGAGAATGCGCTGAAACTCATCCGCCTGTCCATGTCTGTCGGAAAAGCCCGCCTGGACAATCAGGAGGGACCCGCCAGCGACTTCTCCGCCATCAATGCCGACAGCAAGACCGCCGGCCTGGTGAAGACCGACTACGGTCCCCTGCTGGTCAGCGTGACCCGCATGGAGCCCGAGGGTTCCGGCACCCGCGTGCACGTGATGGTGGGCAATCCCTACGGTTTCATCATCAATGAGGGCGTCTTGTCGGGGCAGTTCGGCCCCTCCCCTCCCAGGAAGATGGAGTCCGAGGCCCCGCCGCTGTTTCAGAAACGTCTCCAGATCTGGAGCGAGCAGATGGAGGATTTCACCACCCCCTTCAGTGGAGCCATCGCCCCCTTGCGCTGGTCTGACGCCAGCTTTCTGATCCCCTCCGGGGACCAGACACGCATCAAATACCTCCGGGTGAAACTCCAGGTGACCAACATCACTCTGCCACGCACCGGTCCACCCACCCTTTGATTTCCCATGGGTGAGCGCCCCCCCATCATCAGCCGCGGCCGCATCATCGCCGAACGCGAAGCGGGCCGTCTCTACGAGATCGAGATGTCCAACGGTCACCGCGCCCTAGCCGTGCTGCCACAGGAGATCCCGGGAACCGAGACTCCCACGGGACGCCTCGCGGAAGTGCTTTTCTCCCCCTTCGACATGAGCCGCTGTCGGATCGCGGCATGGTTGGAGGAGGACATCAGCTGAGGAGATACGCCACTCGAGCCCCGTCAGGTCCGGCTGCCCCCTTGCCAGACGGGAGCGGCTATGTCAGGATAGGTGAAGGCGTCGACGAGCCGCCCCCCGAGTCCACCCCAACCACTTCTCCAAACATGAGCGCCCACCCTTCAGAGGATTTCGATCCCGAGTCCCACACCGCCGGGGAAAATTTCGAGTCGAGCAAAGAGCACGCGCTCGAAGCCGCCGAGGAACTCAAGGCCGCCGCCAGCCAGAAGGTCCACGATCTGCGGGACGCGGCTCTGGAGCGCAGCCAGCGGCTCAGGGACATCGCCACCCAGCGCGCGGACGAACTTCGTCGTCAGGCCTCCGAGACGGGCGAACATTTCCGGGACGTCGCCGAGGAACGCTGGGACCAGGCGCAGACGCAATTCGACGACCTGCGGCAGGAAGGCGAGCGCTACGTGAGGCGGAATCCGGCCAAAGCCGTGCTCATCGCCCTGGGCCTGGGCTTTGTGATCGGTCGCATCCTCCGCTGAGGGATTCGCCGACCGCCACCGCTCCCGCCATCATGCCCGACGCGCCCGGTGATCGCCCCCCGGATGCCCGTGACACGGGCGGGGCGGGTATTGGCGAAGCCGCCACCGGAGTGGTAGCCACGGTGCTGGACTACCTGCACGCGCGGGTGGAACTGCTGCTGCTGGAGGCCCGCGAGGCGAGGGGCGAGCTTTTCCTGCGCCTGGCATGCGTCGTCACCGGCGGATTTTTCCTCCTCGTCACCCACGCCGCGCTCTGTGTGGCGCTCGTCGGGTGGCTGTCGCAAAGCCGGGATTGGCCCTGGCCACTGACCACCCTGGGACTGGCGGGCGCCCACGCCGCGACGGCAATTTTTCTGCTGACATTGGCCAAGCGAAAGTTTTCCCAGAAACCTTTCCGCGATTCGCTTGAGGAACTGGAGCGTGATCGCGACTGGCTGCGCCGCCGCGGAGACCGAAACCGCCCCCCGCGATGACCCCACGGGATCAGGAAAGCGAACGCGCCCGATTGCGCCGGGAATTGGCCGACTCCCGCCGGAGGCTGTCGGGAGAGGTGGTGGACCTGGGCCACGCGGTGGATGTGCGCGAACGTCTCCGGGACGCGGTGCGTCGGCATCCGGCCTGGTGGATCGGCGGCGGCCTGATCGGCGGGGTATTGCTGGCGAATCTCCTCCGCGGTTCGCGGAAAAATTCCGACAAGGGCACTACCGAACTTTCCCGCTCCGTGAAAAGCTCGCTGTTTTTGGGCTTGCTCGGAATCGCGGGCAAGCAAATACTGCGCCTGACCGAGCCGACGCTCAAGCGCTACGCCCAGCGGGAAATCGAACGCTGGATGGAGTCGCGACACGTCGGCGGACCGGATAACGGGACCTCCCCACCTGACGAAAATTCGTGAGGTCAGGTCACCGTTATCCACATCGGCAACCTATTTCACCCCATCCCCCACCCCCGCGTTCGCATCATGTCCGACACCGTTCCCGTTCTCGATCACGTCGATGAGTATCTCAGACTGGCCCAGGAGTACAACTGCTCCGACGTGCACATCGCCCCATTCTGCAAGCCCAAGTGGCGCCGATTCGGGCTGTTGCAGCCGATCTGGGAAAACGCGGAGGAGCTGACGCCCGAACAGACCGAGCATCTCGCCAGGGTCTATTTGCCGGCACCGGAGCTGCAACGACTGGAGGAGCGGGGCGATGTCGATTTCGCCTACGATCCCGGCTTTGGCCGATTCCGCGCCTCGGTGGTGAAGCAACGCCTCGGCTGGGAGATGGTCTTCCGCGTCATCAGCACCGACCTGCGGACCATGGACGATCTCGGACTCCCGGACGCCATCCGCCCTCTGCTCCAGTATCACAACGGTCTCATCCTCGTCACCGGCGCGGTGGGTTCCGGAAAATCGACGACGCTGGCGGCGCTGATCGACCAGATCAATGAGGAGCGGACCGACCACATCATCACGTTGGAGGACCCCATCGAGTATGTCTTTGAATCGAAGGGCTGCCACATCAATCAGCGGGAAATCCACACCCACACCGACAGTTTCGCCACCGCGCTGCGCGCCGCTCTGCGTGAGGATCCGGATGTGATCATGGTCGGGGAAATGCGCGACCTGGAGACGATCTCGCTCGCGATCACCGCCGCGGAAACGGGACACCTGGTGCTGGCCACGCTCCACACCGGGAGTGCCGCGCGTACGCTCGACCGCGTGCTCGACGTGTTCCCCACCGAGCAGCGCGAGCAGATCCGCATCATGGTGGGCGAGTCGCTGCGGGGCATCATTTCCCAGCAACTGGTGCCGCGAAAAGATGGCGGCGGTCGGGCGCTGGCGCTCGAGTTGCTGGTCAATTCACCGGCGGTGGCGGCCACCATCCGGGATGGAAAAACCTTCATGCTCCCCGGCATCATGCAGACCGGCAAGAACGTCGGGATGAAGCTGATGGACGACTCCCTCATCGACCTCTACGAGGAGGGCACCATCACGGGGGAGGAGGCGCTCGCCCGCTCAGTGGATCCCGGCACCATGCGCAAAGTTCTCGGCATGGCCTGACACGCTCGTTATTTCCTTTCACCTCAGCATTCCTTTTCCCATGGCAGTCATTGACCAGTATTTCCAGCATCTCGTGGCCTCCGGAGCCTCCGACCTGCACCTCAGCGAGGGACAGCCTCCCAAGATCCGCGCCCACGGCGCCGTGTCTCCCATCTCCGATGGCATTCTTGAGCACGACACACTCAAACACATGCTGGCGGAGATCTGTGATCCCGCCGCTTTCGAGCGCTATCTGGAGCGGGGCGATCTCGACTTCGCCTATGAGATGGACTCCGAGTCGCGGTTTCGCTGCAACTATTTCCGCCAGAAAAACGGCCTCGGCGCCGTCTTCCGTCTCATTCCCACCAAGATCGCGACTATCGAACAACTCGGTCTGCCGCAGGTGATCGAGCGTTTCGGCGACATCCGCAGCGGACTGGTACTCGTCACCGGCCCCACCGGTTCCGGAAAGTCCACCACCCTGGCGGCGGTGATCGATTACATCAACCGCACCCACGCCCGCCACATCATCACCGTGGAGGAGCCGATCGAATTCGTCCACAACAGCAAGGTGTCCACCATCACCCAGCGCGAGGTGCCGATCCAGACACCCACCTTCGCCGATGGCCTGCGCGCCTCGTTGCGCGAGGACGCCGATGTCGTGTTGGTGGGTGAGATGCGCGATCTGGAGACCATCTCCCTGGCCCTCACCGCCGCCGAGACCGGTCTGCTCGTCTTCGGCACCCTGCACACCAACAATGCCCGCAAGACCGTGGATCGTCTCGTGGACGTGTTTCCCTCCGATCAACAGAGCCAGGTGCGCACCATGCTCGCGGGTTCCCTGCGCGGGGTCGTCGCCCAGTTGCTTCTGCGCCGCAGCGACAAACCCGGGCGGGTGGCGGTGAACGAGATCCTCGTCTCCACCCCGGCCGTGGGCGCCGTCATCCGCGAGGGCGCCACCCAGAAGCTCTACGACATCATCACCGGCGGTCGGGAGCACGGCATGCAGTTCATGGACGACGCCATCTGGGAAAAACTCGTCGGCGGCGTCTGCGATCCGGTGGAAGCCTACATGAAAGCGATCGACAAGTCACGCTTCCGCAACGTCCTTCCACCCGAGCACGCCGAACTGGCGAACTCGGGCGGCGGCGACAAGAAGGAGAAAAAATGACCGGTCGCGCGTCGCGCGGAGCTTGTCACCCCGGCCCCGCCGCGTCCCGGCGGCGATGCCGAATTCAGCGCCCGAGAGCGCCTGAATTACCATATTTTCTCCGCCCACTGCACCAACGGGAAGCGCCTTTTCAGATATTTAAGATTTCCTGAAAATAAAGGCGGAAATACCCGGCCTATTTGCCCTCAAATCGTTGAAATTTGCGGGATTCGGGGCTATGTAGGTCCCTCCCCCTCGCGGCCAATTTCGGCCCATTTTTCGGTCATTCACGGCCGAGTCCCCACCCAGTTCCAGATCCTCTATGTCCAACCCTGACGACACGACTCCTCCGAAGCCGACCGGCGACTACGATGCCGGCCAGATCGACAAACTCGAAGGCCTGGAAGCGGTGCGGAAACGTCCCGGCATGTATATCGGCGATCCCGCCACCGAGCGCGGTCTCCACCACACGGTCTTCGAAGTGCTGGACAACTCGATCGACGAGCATCTCGCCGGACATTGCAACAGAGTCACCATCGCCATCCACGCCGACGGCTCCATCTCCGTCGAGGACGACGGCCGAGGGATTCCGGTCGATATGCACCCCAAGTTCAACATGCCGGCCGTGGAACTGGTGCTGACCAATCTGCACGCCGGCGGCAAGTTCGGCCAGGGAGCCTACAAATTTTCCGGCGGACTACACGGCGTGGGCGCCAAGTGCGTCAACGCCCTCTCCGACTGGTTCAAGGCCGAAGTCTATCGCGACGGTAAGATCTACTTCATTGGCTTCGAACGCGGCCGCACCACCAAACCCCTGTCCGTCATCGGCGATCTCGATGATCCCACCCGCACCGGGACCAAGATCAGCTTTTTCCCGGATGCGACCATCTTCACCGCCGGGGCCGATTTCAATTTCGACTACCTCACCGCGCGTCTCCGCGAGCTGGCTTTCCTCAATCCCGGCATCACCATCGAACTCATCGACGAGCGCGGGGACAAGGAGCGCAAGGCGCAGTTCTACTATCCCGACGGCATCGTCGAGTTCGTCCGCCAACTCGGCGAGAACAAGGAACTCGTCCACCCCACTCCCGTGGTACTCAAGGGCAAGCGCATGGTGCCCATCGACGACAACGGAAAGACGATCGATGACGAGTGCTACGCCGACATCGTGATGCATTACACCGGCGACTATCACGAGAACATTCTCTGCTTCGCCAACTCCATCCCCAACGGCGACGGCGGCGCCCACCTCAGCGGATTCCGCGCCGCCCTGACCCGGGCGATCAACAACTACGCCAAGACCAACAAACTGCTCAAGGACAAGGATCCCGCCCTCTCCGGCGAGGATTGCCGCGAGGGCCTCATCGCCGTCCTCTCCATCAAACACCCCAACCCGCGATTCAGCTCCCAGACCAAGGAAAAACTGGTCAACAACGAGGTCGAGGGCGTCGTCAGTTCCATCACCTACGACGGGCTGAACACCTTTTTCGAGGAAAACCCCGCCCTCGCCAAAAAGATCGTAGAAAAGGTCGTCAACGCCGCCCGCGCCCGCGAGGCCGCCCGCAAAGCCCGCGAAACGGTGCGGAAATCGGCGATGACCGGCGGAGGTCTGCCCGGTAAACTGGCCGACTGCTCCTCCCGCGACCCCGCCGAGAGCGAAATCTACATCGTCGAGGGCGACTCCGCCGGCGGCTCCGCCAAGCAGGGCCGCGACCGCCGCACCCAGGCCATCCTGC
>CAYTNL010000139.1:0-7311 GCA_964439145.1 uncultured Verrucomicrobiales bacterium | reverse complement strand
AGGTCGTCGCCGTCGCTGTCGGGATTCCAGATACCGGTGCCGAGGGGGTATTCCACGCCGTTGGCTAATCCGTCGCCATCGGCGTCGGCCCAGCCATCTTCGGGCTGGCCGTGGTGAAAACCCATGTCGCGCTCCCAGCCGTCGGGTAGACCGTCGTTGTCGGAATCGGGTCGGGTCGGATCGGTGGTGATCCATTCGCTGACAATCTGGGTGGCGCTGGTGGGCTCCTCCACATAGATGGTCTCGCCGGTGTCGGGATCAAAATACTCCACCGTTTGGGTGCCGTCGGTGGTGATGACTGTCTCGATGGAGAATCCGAAGACCTCGTCAAAATCGTTGATCCCATCGCCATCGCTATCCTGGTCCGGCGAGGCATCGAGCCAGGGGTCGTAGCCGGTGCCGCCGGACATTCCCAGCCATTCTCCGGAGCCGTCATCGTAACCATCGCCGTCGGCGTCATCGGCGCCGAGGCGGATGCCGCCGGGTGGTGTGAAGCCCAGGATCACGGCAAGCAAGACGCCCAGTGGCCTACCGAGCGGAGAGCGGAGAGCGGAGAGCGGAGAGCGGAGAGCGGAGAGCGGAGAGCGGAGAAGATGTCATGGGACGAAAGGGTTGGCTCGCTCGATTCCGTTTTGCTTTTATCAAGCGGGCTGGTTATGCGGCAAGGTTTTTTTCGCTGCTGAGGATTTTTTTCAGGAAGGCGATCCTCGCCGCGGATTTCACCCTGTCGGGTCGCGACCTGACCCTGTCTGGTCCGCCCGACGGCGGCTGTGCTATACTGACAGGCACGCTTTGATCGCGCTCATTCCATCCCCCCGTATTGCCGCCTTCGGCTGGCTGCTCTTTCTGCTGTGCCAGGCGCAGTCCCCGGGGCTTCGCGCCCAGGCCGCGGGCGGTGTGGCGACCGCCTCCAAAGTCGCCAAGCAGGTGGAGATTCTCTCCGATGATCCCTCCGTTCGCGTCGCCTTCACCAATTTCGCCGAACGCATCCGTGGCGAAGTCCGGCAAATGCTGCGCGATCCCGACGACGCGTGGAAATTTCCTCTCAAAATCCATGTCTCGGGAAATGCCAACGATGTCGTCAATGGCCCCACCGCGGTGATTCCAAGGGAGATCGAACTGCTGCCCGATGGCCGCATCAATCTGCGGATGCATGTGCGTCTGCACAATCGCTATGATCAGCGGGAGGTCGATCACCTCTTCATCCAGTTATTGCTCTACGAACTGATGACGCGGCAGTATGCCGACCAGCCGAACGCCTTCGAGCAACTGCGTCTCCAAGTACCCTATTGGTTGGTTCGGGGCATCGATGAACTGATCCGCCATCGTTCGGCGGGGCGGCCGAGCGACCTGTTCGCCGGCCTGGTCAACTCCCGCCAGGTGTTGCCGGTGGCGGAGATCATGCAACGAAAGCCCGGCGATTTGCCGGCAGACCCGGTGAGCGACGCGATGTTCGGCGCCTCGGCCGCGGCCCTGGTCGCCGCTTTGCTGGATCAGGACGACGGCTCCACGAGTCTGCGCGGCTACCTCTCCGCCCTCGCTGCTCCCGACCATGAGCCCGACACCGACACGGAAGCCTTGTTGCGGGAAAATTTCCCGGGTCTCCGCGGAAGTGTCGGCGCTCTGGAGAAATGGTGGTCCCTGCAGATCGCCAGCATGGGCCAAATGCAGGCGTTCGAGTTCCATTCCGCGAGGGAAACCGCCGCCCTGCTGGAACAGGCGCTCACGGTTGATCTGCCCGAAGAATCCCCGAAATCGGCCGGAGGCATTCTCAAATATCTCCCCAAAGCGAAACCGAAGGGCGCTTTTCATGGCCGCGTACATGACTTTGAGCGCATCCTCGACCACGAGGCCGGTCGGGACGCGCTGGAGGAGAGCCGACTGCGATTGCGCACCCTGGGCCTGCGGGCTTTCCCCCTCTACAAGGGCGTGGTGCTGCGCTACGAGCTGGCGGTGACCAGCCTGCTCAACGGGCGGGAACGGGGGGTGGAAGCCGACCTCGCCCAATTGGATCGGGAGAGCGAGGGCATCCGTCTGGCAATGACCCGGGTGGAGGATCACATGAATTTCATCGAAGCCACCCAGGCCGAGGGCGGCAGCCCCGCCTACGAGAACTACCGGCAGATGAAGGAGAAACTCGCGCGGGAAAAAGGCCCCGAGCGAACGGATCGCATCTCGCGCTATCTCGACGCTCTGGAGCGGGAATACCAGTCGCCCTGAAGGGACGAAGATTTTTTCGTCGCACGCTCATACGTCTTTGCATCGCAGAGGTTTCCGCCCATGGTCCACAGGCATGGGACACGCCTTTCAATTCGACCCCGTCACACTCCCCGAGCCCATCAAAACGGCCAATCGGGAGATCCATACGCCCATTCCTCACCCGGATGATCGCGATATCGTGGAGACCCTGCGTCGCTGCGAACCCCGCTCCATGAGCGGCCAGCCCCTGGTGGTGTGGGATCGGGCCGAGGGCGTGCATGTGCATGACCGCCATGGCAACAAGTGGCTCGATTTTTCCTCCGGCGTGCTGGTGACGAACGCCGGGCACGGCCGCCCGGAGGCGGTGCGCGCGCTGACGGAGGTGGTGCAACGCCCCATGCACCACTCCTACTGCTTTCCCAACGCGGAACGCGCCGCGCTGGTGGCTTACATCGTCGACCGATGCGCTCCCGATTATCTCGACAAGGTCTTTCTCCTGACCACTGGCTCGGAGGCGATCGAGTGCGCGATCAAGATCGCCCGTGCCCACGGTCACCAACAATCCGGACCGGAGAAGGATGTGATCGTCACTTTCAGCGGCGACTTCCATGGCCGCACCCTCGGGGCGCAGATGGCCGGCGGCATTCCCGCGCTCAAGGACTGGATCGTGAATCACGACCCCTGCATGGTGAACGCGCCCATCCCCGACGGGTTCCGCGGACGCGACACAAGCTTCGAGGGCTTTCTCAAGGCTCTCGCCGACGCCGGAATCGCTCCCTCGCGGGTGGCCGGGGTGTGCCTGGAGACCTATCAGGGCGGCACCGCCATTCTCCTTCCGGACGCCTACATGAAAAGCCTGCGCGCCTTCTGCGATGAGCACGGCGCCATGCTGATCTTTGACGAAGTGCAGGCCGGCTTCGGTCGCTGCGGAAAAATGTGGGGCTTCGATCACTATGGTGTGAAAGCCGACATGATCGTCTGCGGCAAGGGCATCAGCTCGGGACTCCCCCTCAGCGCGGTGATCGGACACAGCGACTGGATGGATCTTTTCCCGCCCGGTTCAATGACCTCCACCCATACCGGGAATCCCGTCTGCTGCGCGGCGGCGTTGGAGAACATCAAAGCCGTCGTCGAAGGCGGACTCATCGAGAACGCGGCCCGGATGGGCGAGGTATTCCAAGCCCGGATGAGGCATTTCGAGGCCAAGTATCCCAACCACGTGGGCAAGGCCGACGCGATTGGCGCCGTGGCCGCCGTGCAGATGGTAACCGCGCCCGGCAGTCTCGATCCCGACCACGACACCGCTTTTGCGATCGTGAAACACGCGGTCGAACGCGGCCTCATGCTCTTTGGGCCGGTGGGAACCGGCGGAGGCACGGTGAAACTCTGTCCCCCTCTCTGCATGACGATGGAGCAGATCGCCGAGGGGCTCGATGTGCTGGAGGAAGCTTTCGACGCGATCTGCGTGGGGCGTTGATCACTCGTATTTCACTTTGTCGGCGCCGATCAGCTCGATGAGATCGGGCAGATCGTAGTACCGCAAGGCACCGTGAACGACGTTATGCCAGTGCGGAACCGGATTTCGGGAGTCGATGACTTCCTCCCAACTCCGGATTCCGCCGTGCAGGGTCACGGTTTCAAACAAGCCCGGCTCCAGCGCGGCGGCGTGCAACGCCACGGGAACGAATTCCTCGTGCGCGTGGAGGTGAATCGCCCGCCCCTCCACGCTCTCGGCTTTCAGTGCCCGAGCCACGGCGATCAGGTCCCCGGTCCGCATGGCGAGGTAACTGTCACCAAGCATGTAGGCGATCCAGGCATCGGCCCCGTAGAAGCGCCAGTTTTTCGTTTTGCTGAGGCCGCTGTCGCGGAGATTGACTAAAACTCTCTCGGCATTCCGAAATTCGGGCAACATTTCGACAACCTCACCATCGAACACGTCTTTGCAGACAAGATGGATGGCGGCATTTTTCGGAATACCCTCTTCAGTCGTGCTCCATTGCATACGCTGAGCCGCAATTTTGATCCCCGGTTCTGTTTCGAAAAATCCAGGATCATGACTGATGAAACCGGCCGCTGAAACAGATTTAAAATCCGGAGTGTAAGCACAGCTCTTGAAGGGAGCGTCCCGTTTATTCAAGTAATCCCCCAAAATTTGTCCAACCTTGGAACGCCGCGTTTCGGGCGAACCAGCCGACCAATTCACCTGACGCACGCCGATCAGCAATTCCAACCGTTCCCGATTGATCTCGAACAACGACCGCTCTCCTTCCAACGCCAACACCTGTCCCCGCGGGGTCGCGAACAGGTCCTCGTCCGTCTCCGTCACCACCTCCTCCGGCTCGAAAACTTCAACGTTCTCTCCTTTCAGCCAACGCGAAAAAAACCGCACCGCACCCTCACGCAGGCGCCGGGAAAAACCGTGTTTCTCCGGCGACTCGACCAGATCGATCCGCTCGGGATACCCCAGTTTTGTGTAGATTCGCTTCGCCTGGCGGAAGGCGTCCCAAGTTCCCTCGATGGGCACGTAGTCATGGGTCGCCGACAGGATGAGAGTCGGCTTCGGCGCGCGGAGGATGGCGAAATCCGGGTGATCCAACCCCTCGCGGGTCTGGGCAAAAAGATTCTGCTCGGGATCGCCGGGACCAGGAGACTCGTTCTTGAGCCGGGTCGTCGTCATGAAGCATCCCGGCGCGGCCGCTTGAACGCGATCATCGAGCGCCATCAGGAAACTGGTCAGGTTGCCGCCGCCCGAATTCCCGGTGCAGCCAATCTTCGAGGGATCAACTTCGGAACGTGACTGGAGGTAGTCGATCCCGCGCATTCCATCCCAGATCATGTGGGAAGCCAGACTCCGTCCCAACAATACCGGCGCCACGCCGAGAACCATGTGTTCGCTGGAGCCCCCCGAGAGTTTTTTCCCGGTGTCCGGATCGATCAACTGCAATCGCTCGCCCTGCCCGATGGGATCGTAACATAGGACGGCAAACCCGTTTCTCGCCAAGAGTATGTTCGCCCGTTGGTAGGCTTCGTACGCTTTGCCATTGGGAGAATGCCCACAGGGATGGAGAATCCCCGGAAATGGTCCCCGGCCTGTGGGCAGGTAGAGATTTCCCGTCACCGAAAAGCCCGGCAGCGACTCAAAAATCACTTTCTCGACCACGTAGCCGTCGCGGTCCAACTTGCCCGTCACCCGTGAATTCAACGGCCCCCGCTCGAAGGAAGCGAGGTCAATGGTTTCCCGAAAAAAACGTCTCAGACGCTCCTGATACCCCGCGATCTGCTCCGGCGTCTCCAGCCCCTCGACCCGCTCCCGCCTATCATCCAGCGCCTCTGCGACCCGCAGACGCAGGTAGGCGCGCATCATCTGGTTCTCCTTGTCGCTCTCGAATTGCTTTTCAAGCGACTTGAATTCGATATGCGGAAGATCCGCTTCCGGCTTCTCCTCGGCATACGTAGCCGAATAAACCAAAAAACAGAGCCATCCGCCCAACGCGAAACACCGCAACCGAGAACCGAAAACTGCTAAACCGAGATCAGACATCACAGATCATCGCCGCGTGTCGTAGCGCCAGAATGGGATCGTCCCAGGTGGGGATGAATTCCTGAGCCACATAGCCGTCATAGCCCGTCTTGAGGATCTCACGCATGATGGGCGGGTAGTTGATCTCCTGGGTGTCGTCGAGTTCGGCCCGTCCGGGATTCCCGGCGGTGTGATAGTGACCGATATACTCGTGGTACTGCCGGATGCGCCTGATGACATCGCCGTTCATGATCGACACGTGATAGATATCGAAGAGCAGCTTGAAATTTTCCGACCCGATCTGCTTGATCATGTCGATGCAGAGTTCGACATCGTCGCCAAAATAGCCCGGATGCCCCTTCATCGGGTGGGTGTCGTCGCGGGAGTTGAGATGCTCCAGCACCAGAGTCACGCCCTTGCTCTCGGCGAGTGGCAGGACTTTCTTCCATGCCCGAAGACAATCGGCGATAGCCTTCCCTTCATCCATGCCCTCAAAACGCATCCCGGTGAAGGTGATGACCTTTTTGCAGCCGAACTCGGCGGCCACCTCGATGGCGGTCTCCAGCTCTTTGACGGCAAAATCGTAGTGCTCGGGATCGCAAGGTCCCTTGGCAAAGCCATGGCTGCTGACCAGCGAAATCTCGAGGCCGAGTTTCTTCACCTCGGGATAGGCCTCGCGCGGGATGCCCTCCATGGCCACCAGTCCGATTTCCCGGCAATGCTTCGCCAGGGCGAGCGCATCGAAGTGTTTGTTGAAACACCAGCCCATGATGGACTGACGGATGTTGCCATTCTGGATCTTGAAATCCGCAAGGGCGGCGGATCGCGGCAACTGAGCCCGCGCCACTCCGGTGAGGGCTGCGGTCGACAGTCCGGCCCCGAGGCCGGCGATGGAGGCGGTCTTGAAAAAGTCGCGACGGGATGCTGAAGTCATGCGGGCATCCTACGCCCCGGCATCGGTCGAGATCAAGGCCCGCGATCACCGGTCCCGAAGCATTCGGAATACCCGCCAGCACCGGTTCCTGGTAGCTGAAAGAAGGCCTACCGACACGCATTCTCGCAAATACGAGAATTCCGACAGGCAAGAACACATCGGAGAACAGACTGTGAATAACTCGCGAGCAACTCGCGAAATCCGACTTCTTTCTCCGCCCCACCAACCCTGCCTGTCGCCATGTCATGCCCGCCTGTCCAAGCGCTCTCTCCCACTTCATCTGCCGGTTGTTGCTCATCGGCGTCCTCGGTTTGGCAGTTCGCCCCACCCTACTCAGGCGAGGAGATTTCAGATTCGTAAATTGTTTCTAATAAGATATTTATGGAAAATTTAACTCAAGCCGTATATCGAAAATAATCCCGATCTGTTGGCGCATGCGCTCGTCAAAAAAAGATTCCAGAGCATGGGTCACACCCACATCAGACGCGATCATGCCAAAGGAAATGCTTGTCCTCTCGGAGTCCACGAAAACACGCCGGAATTCCCTGTGAATAACTCGTGAACCACTTGGCGTCTGCGAGTGTCACTCGCTGAAACTGATTCACCTAGCAGCCTGTCGGACTTGAGTCCATTATTTCGCCGATTTGTCGGCGTTTCG
>CAYTNL010000138.1:0-7371 GCA_964439145.1 uncultured Verrucomicrobiales bacterium | reverse complement strand
GAGTGGGTGTCTTTGAGTACTTTGCACCGACAGCGTGCCGCAGCTCACTGCCCGTAAAGTGAAAACTTTCCAAATCGTTAATAATTAGCGTGTTGCGATTTTAAGGTTTACACGAATGGGGTAGGGGCCGCGACTCAACCCAGTCCGGTCAGCGGGCGGGGAGGAACGATTTCAACTGTGCCACGATCTTCTCGGCCTCGGTGCCGCGGTAGCCCTGGGTCTTGAGCAATTCCTTTCCGTCGGGCGCGTAGACTACGATGGCCGGCATCTTGTCGACGTCGTATTTTTCCTCGAGACCCAGGGCGAGCTGGCGCTCGGCCTCCGGCAGGGCGGCGTAGGCGTCGACGTCGTAGATCATGAGCGAGAGATGATCGCGGGCGAAGTTCTCGAAGATCTCGGTGGTGAACACTTTCTCCTCGAATTTTCGGCAGTGTCGGCAATCGGAGGACTTGAACATCAGGAAGAGGAGCCGTCCCTCCGATTTTGCGCGGGCCTGCGCGGAGGCGAAGGAGGACTCGGAGGCGAGTTCGGCGCGGGCAGGCAGCGCGATCGCGAGCAGCACGGCGAGGAGGGGGAGAATCAGGCGGGGCGAAGTCATGGAGTGCGGCGACAAGGTTCAGGACAAGCGGGAGCTTGGCAAGTCGCCAGGTATCACCAGATGGTCTCTTCGCGGGCCTTGGCCTCCGCGCGATCAACCCGCGCCTCGTAAAGCAGCCCCATGCCGAGGGCGACCAGCAGGGCCGCGAGGGCGACGAGGAGGCCGCGGATGAGAGTGGCGCGGACGTCAGCGAAACGCCAGTTCCGCAAGGGCCGGAGCAGGAGCGCCGCGCCGAGATTGGCGGCGTGGGTGAGCAGACAGAAAAGGCAATTGCCTTCGATGACGAATAGCAGTAGCGAAAGCAGAGCCAGCGAGACGGCGACCCCGACGGTGAGCACCCAGGTGAGCAGGAAAAGAAACGCCGCGTCCCGCGAATATCGCCACGCGACGAGTGGCGTGATCCAGCAGGCGAAGTAGGCTCCCCCGAGGACTCCGAGCGGGATGCCCGCGACCTTGCCCCAGCGACTGCCGAGGACCTCGCCGCAGTCGAGCGCACGCACGCCGCAGCCGAGGTCGGTGACGCCCTCGATGGGGGTGGCATAGAGCGTGGCCGTCGCCGCCGCGAGGCCGACGGCACCGAGGAAGATGGCGCACGTGAATCGCCAACTCGGAAGGGTGGGGGGAATCGCGGAATCAGACGACATGAGGGGTGCGCGGAATCAACGCGCCCGAGCGGGTCGAGGTCAAGGACCGAGGCGAATGCCGGATCGCGCTTGATCGCGCCGGGATTTTCGCTTTTCTCCGCGCCCGATTGCCGGGACGATGGCGCCATGATCCCGCGCCTATCGTTCGTAGTATTTTTCGTGTTTCTCGCGATGGTGAAGCCGTCGGGCGCCGAGCCCATACGGGTGCCGCTCGAGGGCAGGGTGCTGTTTCTCGGCGACTCCATCACCCACGCCGGACACTACATCTCCGGGATCGAGGCGGTGCTGCGCGAGGAGGGAGTCGATCCGGAAAGTTTCGAGCTGATCAATCTCGGTCTGTCGAGCGAGGGCGTAACCGGTCTTTCCGAGCCGGTCCATCCTTTTCCGCGTCCCAATGTCCACGAGCGCCTCGATCGCGCCCTGGCCCGGGTGAAACCGGATGTCGTCTTCGCCTGCTACGGCATGAACGACGGCATCTACCATCCCTTCGACGAGGAGCGATTTACGGCTTATCAAAAAGGGATGGATCTGCTGATCGCGAAAGTGAAGGCCACCGGCGCGCCATTGATCCTGATCACTCCGCCGCCCTTCGATCCCGAGCCTCTGCGGAGCCAGGGCAAGGTGAAGGACGCCGGGGCGGAAAGCTATTCCTGGATGGAGATCTATGAAAACTACGACACCGAGGTGATGGCGAGATATGCGGAATGGGTGCTGGCGCGGCGGGATCGCGTCGACGGCGTGATCGACGCCCGGACTCCGGTGCTTGAGTACGTGGCGAACAAGCGGAAGAGCGATCCGGCATTCACCCTGTCGAACGACGGGGTGCACCTCAACGAGGAGGGGCATCATCTGCTCGCCAAGGCGGTACTCGCCGCGCTCGGGCGGGACCCGGAGGCATTGGATCGTGTCGACGCCGGATCGCGCGCGAAGGTTCACGCCGATCAGGTGGTGATGCACGACGCGTGGCTCAGTCACGTCGGGCACCAGCGTCCGGGGGTGCGGGCCGGCCTGCCGCTGGAGATCGCCCGCGCGGTGACGGCACTACCCGACTCGGAATCCGCGAAGATCCTTTTCAATGGCCAGGATCTGAAAGGCTGGGAAGGCGACGAGACCCGGTGGAGTGTCGAGGACGGGGTGATCGTGGGGCGAAACGCCGACGAAGTGCCGTCGAGCACCTACCTGTTCACGAAGGGAAGTTATCGCGATTTTCGTCTGCTTTTCGAGGTGAGGCAGACCGTGTCGCCGGCGCATTCCACGATGCACTCCGCCGTGGCGGCGCTCGGGGAAAAGTTCGAGGACGAGGGCGGCAACGCGTTCGGCTTTCGCGGGCCGTTGCTGATGTTCTGCCATGACTGGGGCATCTGGGACGCGCATCGGAGGAATCGGATCGAGCCGGCGAACCAGAAGGGCGGTTTCAAAGTCGCCTCGGAGAAAAAGGGCGAGTGGAATCGCATCGAGATTCTGGTCAGGGGAAACCGGATTCGATTCGTGAACAACGGAGAACTGGTCTTCGATTTCACCGACCAGCCGGAGATGCTCCGGGCATCGCCGATCGGCCTGCAGCTTCACAAGAATCAGAAACCGCAGGAGTATCGGTTCCGCGGCCTGGTGCTGGCGGAGAATCCGGAGGACGTGCTGGTGACGTTGGAGTGAGGAGTCCGGTTAGTCGGTCACCAACAGATCCTGCTTCGCGTTGATGGTCGATCCCGGGATGGCGGGCAGACCGAGCAGTTGGAGGATGAGATTCCCGGCGTCGCCGTTGCGGATGGGAGGTTTCGCGGCGTCGAGGGGCGGATTGGCGGAGCCGGGGTCGAGGCGGGTCTTGGACGAGATCGCATAGAGATCATTACCCGCGGATACACCGGGCCCCCAGACGTAGAAGGGAATGGTATAGTTGTCGCTTTCCTTCGCCTCGCCGTGGCCCTTGGTGGCGGTTAGGCCGCCGTGGTCGGCGGTGAGTATGACCCAGGTGTTGTCTTTCATCCCGGGTTGCTTCCCGATAGCGTCGAGCACGCGACCGACGAGTCCATCGACTTTGGCGACGGCCGTCAGGTAGGGGCTGCCGGGCGTCAGATCCCAGCCCTCCGCGTGGCCGGCGCTGTCGGGATCGCGGAGGTGCAGCATGATGAAATCGGCTGGTTCGATGGCGAGATCGGCGATGAGTTGATCGACCAGCTTGTCGGTTTCGCTTTCCATCACGAATCGATCCAGTTTGTCTCGGCCGTTGTCCTCGCCGACGGAGTCCGGCGCGCCGGTGCGATCATCGTAGCTGATGTCGTAGAGGGAAAATTTCGATTTGCTGGCGTAGAGCGCGGTGCCCAATCCGTGATCGTGGGCGACGGCGAACACCGAGGAGAGGTAGCCCTTGTGATTCTTGTGGAGATTTTGCCCCAGTTTGGGATCGGAATTGCTGATCCAGAGGTGGCCTTCGGCGCCGGTCACGCCCCGACCGGTGATCATGGCGGTGTGATTGGGGAGAGTGATCGTGTAGATGACATCGGTGCGGGCATTGCCCGTCCACGCGCCTTCTCGCCGCAGTCGGTGGAATGTCGGCGCCTTTTCCGGGCCGAGCACATCGACCGATTCTGGTCGCATGCCGTCGGCGCTGATGAATATGACGTGTCGTCCCTCTGCCCGGGTGTGTTGGGCGGAGGCGGCCAGGAGTCCGGTGATCGCGATGGCGGATAGTCGGTGAAGGAACGTCGTCATTTCGGGTTGGTGGATTTCTTCTGTGCTTTCGGCAGTGGCTTGATCATCGCGACCTCGACATCGTTGCCCAGATCGGGACCGGGAGTGGATCGGCCTCGCGCGATCAGTTCGGCGAGCCTGGTTTTCATCTTCTCGACCTGATCGGGGTGGGCATCGGCGAGATTGGTGGTTTCGCCAGGATCCTTTTCGAGATCGTAGAGTTGGAAAGGCGGCAGGCTGCCGGGATCGTAGCGACCGGGGCGCGGATCGCTCCAGCCGCCGGAGCCGGGGCACAGCGCGAGCTTCCATTGCCCGTCGCGAATGGCGAAGCTGCCGTTGATCGATTGGCTGACGATGTGATCGCGGATCGGGCCCTCGTCGGTTCCCAGCAGGGCGGGCAGAAAGCTGACACTGTCCTCGCCGACGGTGGGCGGGATCTCGATGCCGAGGATGTCGGCGAAGGTGGCGAGAAAATCGATCTGCCCCACGAGCTGATCCGATACGCCGCCCGCTTTCACCTTCGCGGGCCAGCGCGCGAGGAAGGGGACGCGATGCCCGCCTTCGTAGAGATCCGCCTTGTGGCCGCGATAGATGTGGCTGGGCTCGTGCCCGGCGGCCTGGAGTTCGGGGATATTGGCGGCGGGAGAGCAGCCATTGTCGGTGGTGAAGACGACAAGCGTGTTTTCGGCGACGCCATGTCGATCAAGGGCGTCGAGGATGCGCCCCATGTCGGCGTCGACCTGGAGCACGAAGTCGGCGTAGGCATTGATCCCGCTCTTGCCCTGAAATTCCGGGGTGGGAACGATGGGGGTGTGGGGCGAGGCCAGAGGAACGTAGGCGAAGAAAGGCTTTCCGGACTTGGCTGCCTCGGCGCGTTCTCCGATGTAGTCGATGAGGCGCCGGGTGATGCCCGGCTGCACATCCACGGCCTCGAAGTCGGGACCGGCCGGGCCGGGCCGGTGAAAGGCCTTGGTCTCCGAGGCGATTTCGGTGGGTAGGCGGTCCCTGATCCAGACATACGGGAACATGTCGAGCGAGGCGCTGATGCCGTGGTAGTGGTCAAATCCGACATCGATGGGGCCGCTCAGAATCGGTGCGGTGTAGTCGACCCGGCTCACGTCCTCGAAGGGTTTGCTGAAGTTCGCCTCGTCATCGGCCACTCCCCCGTCCTTGAGCGGCCATTTCATGCCGAGGTGCCACTTGCCGATGCAGGCGCTGTGGTAGCCGTGATCCCCTAGCAGCCCGGCGATGGTGACACGGTCCGGAGCCACGAGCGGAAGGGAAAATCCGCCCAGCACTCCGCTCTGGAGACGAGTGCGCCAGTGGTAACGACCGGTCAGCAGACTGTAGCGGGTCGGGGTGCAGACTCCGGAGGAGGTATGACCGTCGGTGAAGCGCATTCCCTCCTTCGCGAGCCGGTCGATGTTCGGCGTGGGTATTTTCGAATCCGGATTGTAAGCCGTCACATCGCCGTAGCCCATGTCGTCGGCGAGGATGACGAGGATGTTGGGCTTCTCGGCGGCGCGAAGGCTCATCGAGAGCGAAAAAAGAAGGACGGCGGCGGCAAGGTGGTATTTCATGGTGGGGAATCCGGCGTGGGTGAAACGACTGGAGACGAGGTGATCAGAAAAGGGATCTTCGTGGAAAAGGTCAACGGCGGAATCCGGCCAAGCGTGCCGGTCTCAGCCTTCGCCACCGGATTCCACCAGCCGGACTCCGTCGTCTTCGAAGCGGATGAGACGCCGCTTGTAGAGCGCGCCGAGCGCCTGCTTGTAGGCTTTCTTGCTGGCGCCGAAAACGCGGCGAATCTCCTCGGGCGAAGCCTTGTCGCCAATCGCGAGAAAGCCGTCTCCGTTCCGCAGCGCCTCGAGGATGTCGTCGGTGAGGGACGCGACTCGTTCATAGCCCGACGCGTCGAGGCTCAGGTCGATTCGGCCGTCGGGCCAAACCTTCCGAACGAAACCTTCCACAGTTTGTCCGATCTCCAGTGGCGAGGCGAGATCCGAGTGGTAGAGCAGGCCGAGGTGCCGGTGGTTGATGAAGGCGTTATATCCGAGCGGAGTCTTCTCGGCGATGAGCAGGCTCACCGCCTGGCCATCGTCGTAGAGCGGTCGCGATTTGTCGAGCTGACGATGGGTGCGTTGGGAGGCGATGATGCGCCCGGTGCGATCATCGATCAGGATCGCGACCACCAGTTTCTGCCCGACCTTGGCGCGGCCGAGTTGTTCCCCGAAAGGAAGCAGCAGATCCTTGGCGAGGCCCCAGTCGAGGAACGCGCCGATTCGGGGGTTGACGCTCACGACCTCGAGAAACGCGAATTCCCTGACCTGGGCGATGGGTTGCTCGGTGGTGGCGATGAGCCGGTCTTCGGAATCGCGATAGACGAAGACCCGAAATTCCTCGCCCGGTTCGGCGTCTTCGGGAAGGTATTTCGTCGGGCAGAGAATGAGTCCGTGCGTGCCGCCGTCCAGCATCAGGCCGCGATCGGAAATCTCGATCGCCATCAACGTGTTCCACTGTCCGATTTTTGCCATGGTGAGGGGGGAGGAACTTCCACTCTACAGCGATCACGGGAATAGGCGAACGTCGAGCGAAGGGAAAGGGAATTGCCGGAGCGAGCCCATTGATCTATCCTTTGCGCATGGGCGAAGCTCTTGCCAACATTCCCAGCATCGATGATCAGCATCGCTTCAATCGGGAGCGGTGGGATGAGGTAATGGCGGATCCGTTCCTGGCCTCACTGGAACAACGGATCGAAACGGACAGCTATGGACAGATTATCATGATGCCGCCACCGGGATTTTTTCACAGCCGATTTCAGGCTGAATTGATGGAACGGTTGAGAGACCTTCTCGGAGATAGAGGAAAAGCTCAGCCGGAGTGCCCTCTATCCACGACGGGTGGGGTGAAGGGAATCGATGTGATCTGGATCTCTCACGACCGGCTCAAGACCGCTCTCGATGGTCAGTTGTTGAAACAAGCCCCCGAAATCTGTGTGGAAGTCGTTTCGCCAACCAACACGCGTCCGGAGTTGATTGAGAAAAAGCGGCTCTACTTCGAGGCCGGGGCGGAAGAGGTCTGGATCTGCGGTGAAGACGGAAATCTTTCCTTCTTTCTCCAGTCGTCCCCAAATCTGGAGGCGTCGAACTCCAGACTCTGCCCCGATTTTCCCGGTCAGTTGCCCTTGGATTGATCCGGAACCTCATTGGAGCAGCTCCAGAATCTCGTCCTCGGTCAGCGCGGCGTCGCCGCCGTCCTCGCCCTGATCGAGCATGGCGCGGATGGTTTCCTTCTTCCGCTCCTGGAGAGCGAGGATCTTTTCCTCCACCGTACCGCGGGCGATGAGCTTGTAGCTGGTGACGACACGCTCCTGACCGATTCGGTGAGCGCGGTCGGTGGCCTGGGCCTCGACGGCGGGGTTCCACCAGGGATCGACGTGGA
>CAYTNL010000137.1:0-7836 GCA_964439145.1 uncultured Verrucomicrobiales bacterium | reverse complement strand
CCATCCAACTTGAAAAGAAACTTAATTTAATGAACTTATCGCGCAGAACACTAGATGCCCATAAACGCTAACCCCAATCGGAAAAGCCCCTGATCGGAGCCTATACAAGTAATACGCAGATCGCCGAGAAAGGTATTGGTTGGAGCCAGCAGAGAACTGCCCCGCTTTCCCCCATCTACCCGACTATCCTTGGCTTGTCTTTTCACTCCCCGCGTCCAGCGCGGCGGTGAGGTGATCGAGCTTTTCCCGGGCGGTGCGGCCGTGGTCGGTGAGCTGGGATTTGCCGGCGCCGATGGCCCGGGCGAGGGAGGCGCGGCGTGACTGGAGCAGGTCGAGCCGGCGCCTGGCCAGCTCGCGCCAGGCTTTCTTTTCGGCCTCGGCCTCGCGCCGGGCGGCGCGCTCGGCTTCGTATTTCTCGGCGAGGTGATGGGCGAGCTGGGGCGGGCTCTCGCCGTCCCACTGGTTGACGAGCGCTTTGTTGGGGTAGTCGCCCAACTCCGGGAGCCGGGTCTCGTCGAGGGCGTGGACCAGGCGCTCGCGTCCGGCGGCGTCGCGCCCGGCGGCGAGCTGGGCCAGCAGCAGTTGGAACAGGCCGGGATGGAAGCTGGAGATGCTGTGCTGGGCGGCGCGCATGTAGTCGTAGAAACGAGCGCGGACGGCGCTGTCGGCTACCAGCTCGTCGGCGAACTGGGCGTAGAGATCCAGGTGCATGCGCAGCATTTCCCTGAGCAGGGGGGCGGGATCGGTGTTGATGTTGTTCTGCGGATGGACGCGGTAGTCGAGCAGCACTTTGTCCACGAGGGTGATCTGGTCGCGCAGGGCGGCGCCGGAGAGGAAGTGGTAGTCGTGGTTGAATCGATAGGGCTGGAAGGGGTTCGCCAACAGGTAATCGGACCGACTGATGATGTTGCTGCTGGTGACGGCGAAGTTGGCCATGGCCATCCATTCCCAGAGGGTGACGCCGTCGGCCGCTCCCAGGGCCCAGGCGGCGCGCAGCCATTTGGCGCGGGATTCGTCGGGGGCGAGCGGCGCGTCGTCGGGGCCGATCATCCGCAGGCCGGTGCAGACCACGGCGCGGGCATCGGATGACTCGAAATGCGGGAGGCATTTCTCGAACCGTTCCGGGGTGTAGATGTCGTCGGAGTTGAGGATGGAGACGAGGTCGCAATCGGCGGCCACGGTCTGGACGCAGCGGTTCCAGGTGGCGTGGGCGCCGGCGTTGTCCTGGGTGATGAGTTCGACGCCGCGGTCGGTGTATCGGCGGATGACTTCGACGGAGTCGTCGCTGGAGCCGTCGTCGATGATGAGGAAGCGATCGGCGGGCCGCGTCTGGGCCAGCACCGACTCGATGGCGGCGGGCAGGTAGCGCGCGTGGTTGTAGGAGGCGATGACGACGGCGAGGCGCATGGGCGACAGGTGATGGGCGATGAGTTTCAGGACTGAATCAGCGGGGTGTACCAGGAGTGGTAGACGGGGGCGCGGTCGGGGAGTGGTTTGAGCCCGGGCAGTTTGGTCTTGAGGGAACCGATGACGAGTCGGCGGGTGCGATCGACGGGGCGCAGTTGGAGGACGTCGTGGCCATCGGGATGGGATATTTTGACGGCGTCTTGCCGGAGACGTTCGATGGCGGCGTCGCCCAGGGCGGACCCGGGCTCGATGGCGGCGGAGAAGGCGATCCCGGTGAGCCGGTGCACCAGCCAGGCGGTGATGGCGACGTCGGCGCGGGTGGCGTGGAGATGGCGGAAGGTGCCGCGTTTTTCGACCAACCGCGCCAGGTGCAGGGCGCGGCGCGCCTGGTGGAGGTAGGTCTCGGTATCGATGCCGGAGCCGAGTTCGCCTCGCCAGGCCAGCACTTCGGCGGCGCGGTCGGGGTGGGCTCCCCACTCGGCCTCGAGGACGAGGGCGTCGGGGAAAAACTCGATCTTTTCCGGCCAGTCGGGGAGGGCTTCGGCGGTGTCGACCCGACTGACGCGGGCACTCAAGAGGGTAGGGTGGGGGACCTGACCCTGTTGGGTGGCGAGCCAGGCGATCTCGTCGGCGAGCCGGGTCTGGTCGGTGGGCGCGGGCGGCCAGGTGTCGATGAGGGCGATCCATTCGGCGGTCTCGGGCTCGGCGCGCGGGATGCCGTGGAGGCAGGTGTCGAATTTCTCGGCGAGTTGGCGGGAGGTTTCCCGCAGTTCGAAGACGCGCTCGGCCCGGAGACGCCCGGCGCGGCCGAGGCGGCGGGCCAGTTCGCGGTCGTTGGCGAGCCGGGCGAGGGCGTCGGCGAGGGCGCTCTCGTCGCCGGGCTCCACGAGCAGGCCGGTCTCATCGGGCGCGACCATTTCGGGCACGCCGACGAGGCGGGTGGACACGACGGGCAGGGAGCAGGCCATGGCCTCGGTGATGACGGTGGGGAGGATGTCGGAGGCGCCTTTGGAATCGATGACGCAGGGCAGGCAGAAGACGTCGCTGGCGATGAGGAGCCGCTTGACGGATTCCTGGCTCTGGACGCCGGCGAAGGTGACTTGTCCGCGGAGTCCGGCGGCGGCGACTTGATCCTCGAGGGATTCCCGCAGGGGGCCCTCGCCGACGAGGGTCCAGTGGAAGTCGATGCCGCGGCGTTTCAGTTTTTCGCAGGCGGCGATGAGGTGGTGGAAACCTTTGAACTCGATGAGTCGGCCGATGGAGATGATGCGCAGGGGGCCGAACTCCTCGACGGGCGCGGTGGGGAACTGGTCCATGGCGATGCCGTTGTAGACGCGGGTGATTTTTTCCGCGGAGTCGGGACAGGTGCGGCGCAGCAGGTCGCGGCTGAAATCGCTGACGCCGACGATGAACTCGGCCTCGCGGCAGAGTTCACGCAGCAGGTCGTCGCTGCCGAGGTCGACCATGAAGTCCTGGGCATGGGCGGTGAAGCTGAAGGGGATGCCGGCCCATTGTTTGATGAAGAGGGCGGTGTGGGTGGCGCGGTTGGCGAAGTGGACGTGGAGGTGGCGGATGCCGCGGCGCTGGAAGAGTTCGGCGAAGTAGAGACCGTTTCTGGCGCGGGTGGCGGCTTTGTAGGAGGCGCCGTATTCGCGGTCGTGCCGGGCGATCATGGCGCCGAATTTCGCGTCCCAGGTGCCGTCTTTTTCGCGGAGGGCCTTGAGGGTGCCGAGTACGGGAGAGGGCGGGGGGTAGAAGACTTCGGCGGCGAAGTGGTCGAAGCGCTCGTGGCGAAAGGCGTTGGGCGGGGGATTGATGGAGGCGATGTCGAGGTCGAAGCCGCGGGCTTCCAGGGCGAGCATCTCGGAGTCGCAAAAGGTCTGCGAGACGACCGGGTATCGCGAGAAGAGGTAGGCGATCCGGGGGCGGTTAGACTGGCGGCTGGGTGAGTCCATCGAGGGGCCGGGAAGCTAGCCCCGACCGGCGGGACGGCAAAGGGGAAAAGGCCGGGGCCGGGCGCTCAGGCGACTCCATAGAGGCGGGTGAAATTTTCCGCCACGCGGGCGGCGAGTGTTTCCAGGGGGGTGTCGAGTGCCTGGGCGAGGCCGGTGTAGATGGCGACGAGGTTGGCGGGATGGTTGATCGCCCGGCCGGCGGGGTCGTGCAGGGGATGGGTGATGCGGGAGTCGGGCGGGAGCATGTCGGGGGCGTCGGTCTCGACGAGCAGGCGCTCGCGGGGGATACGGCGGTAGGTCTCGACGACGGCGGCTTTGCGCTGGCGAAGGAAGTGTCCGGAAAAGGAGAAGTAGGCGCCGAGGGCGACCAGCTCGTCGACCATCTCGGCGGGGCCGGCGAAGGAATGGAGGAGAAATCCGCGATCGGGGAGGGGCTCGGATCTGAGCACGTCGAGGAGGCGGCCCCAGGCGCGGAGGCAATGGATGACGGCGGGCAGGCGGAGGGCGGCGGCGAGCCTGAGTTGGCGGCGGAAGAGGTCATCCTGCTCTTCGATGCGGTGGGGGCGGATCCATTTGTCGAGTCCGATCTCGCCGACGGCGATGGGGCGGGACTCGGGGCGGGTGAGGAGGGTGGTGAGGTTTTTCTCCCAATGCTCGCCGCGTTCGGCGATGAACCAAGGATGGAGTCCGTAGGCGGGGAGGACTTCGGGATGGTCGGCGGCGAGGCGGGAGACGGCGGGCCAGTCGGATTCGCGGGTGGCGTTGACGACCCAGCGCCGGATGCCGAGTCGGCGGAGTTCGGCCACGATGTGATCCAGCTCGGGCCGCAGGCGCTCATCTTGCAGGTGCAGATGGGCGTCGAGGTAGTGGATGCCCGTGGCCATCACTCGGCGATCAGAGATTCCGCGATCTGGCGGATACGGAGGCGCACCTGGCCGAGGCCGCGCTGGCGGGTGGGGGTGAGGTGGCGGTCGATGGCGAGGGCGGCGAGGCATTCCGGCTCGACGGCGACGACTTCGGCCGGGGTGGCCCCGGAGTAGAGGTCGCAGAGCAGGGCGGCGACGCCTTGGACGGAGGGGGCGTCGGCCTCGACGCGGTATTGGCAGGCGCCGGTGTCGGGCTGTCGCCATCCGGTGAGCCAGACGCGGGAGGAGCAGCCGGGGACGAGGTGGGCGTCGGTGCGGGCCTCGTCGGGGAGGGCGGGGGCGCGTCGGCCGCGATCAACGATGGCGGCGAAGCGTTCCATCGGGTCCTCGATGAGGGAGAAGTCCTCGATCAACGCCCGTTGTTTTTCGATCAAGCCCATCGAAATGATGATCGGGTGGAGCGGGCCGATCAGACGGCGAAAGTCAGGCGCATCGGGATCATGTGGGAATGCTGGAAGCCCATTTTTTGGAAGAAGCGTTGGGATTCGGCGCTGATCTGGTCGGTGAGCAGGGTGATGCGTTTGAAATCCTTCTTTTCGGCGAATTCGATGACGTACTCCATGAGTTTGGTGCCGAATCCCTGGCCGCGATGATCGGGATGGATGATGACGTCTTCCATGAGGATGACGAAGCCGCCCATGGCGGTGGAGATGGTGAAGAGGAGATTCACCATGCCGACGATCTGGTAGTCGGTGCGGATGACGAAGATGCGTCCGCGGCTGGGTTGCTCGAGGACGAGGCGGAGGCCGATCTCCTGTTTTTCCCGGTCCGGCTGGAAGTCTTCCTCGATCTCGAACAGGGCCATGACGAGATCCACCAGCTGGGGCAAATCGTCGAGAGTGGCGGGCTCAATCCGCATCTGCGGGCTGAGGGGGCGGATCGGGGCGGTGAAGCTGGGGTCGCTCAAGTTTCGGGTGTGGGGGATGAGGGCGGGTCGGGACGGTCGAGAATAGCAGAAACGGTGCCGGAATAAAATCGAAGAATTCGTCTCGGGGCCTGGCCGTTGACAAGAGGGACAAAGCGCCTAGATTGGACGCCCTTTTTCGGTCCAGAAGAATCCGGCGCGAGGCGAGCGATCCCCCCGAGGCGCGGCTGGCGGCTATCCTGGAAAGGATCGAGAGCCGGGAAATCAGAAACAGGACAAGAACGGAACATTTTCTTTCATCACCATGAAACGCACCTACCAGCCCTCCAAACGGTCGAGGAAGCGCCAGCACGGCTTTCGGGCCCGCATGGCCACGAAGAATGGCCGTGACATCATCCGCCGTCGTCGCAAGAAGGGCCGCAAGCGTCTCATTCCCAAGGGCGCGGAGATCCAGTACAAGCGCCACGTCCAGCAGCACACCTGATCCCGGCAGGCCACCGGCCAAGTCTGGGAGCATGGTCGGCGGTCTCGGGAATGACGCCAGGACGCGATGCGTTTTCCCCGGGACAGGCGGATCACTTCGCGGCGGCTCTTTGAGAGGGTCCGCACGGAGGGGAAAAGTCACGCCGGTCATTATCTGGTGTTGGGCGTGCTCCGCGACGAGCGGCTCGCCGATCCCGTGCGGGTGGGCTACATCACGACCCGCCGACTGGGCAACGCGGTGGTGCGCAACCGGGTGCGGCGGCGTCTGAGAGCGGTGCTGCAGCGGACGGGCGAGCGGCTGAAGCCGGGCTACTGTCTGGTGCTGGTGGCCCGCAACCGGGCCGCGGAAGCCAGCTCCGAGGCTCTGGAGAAGGAGTGGAAGTGGCTGGCTCATCGGGCGGGCATCTTCGAGAAGGGAGCGAAACCGAATCCGGACGACCCGAAGGCATGAAGAGACTCTTGATCGGGTTGGTGCGCGGGTATCAGGTGATCATTTCGCCGGTGCTGCATTTTGTGACCGGGCCGTTCAGCGGCTGTCGTTTTTCGCCGACTTGTTCGCAGTATTTCATCGATGCGGTGCGGGTGCACGGTTCTCTGAAAGGCTCCTGGCTGGGGATCCGCCGCATCGGGCGCTGCCATCCGTGGGGTGGGCAGGGGCACGATCCGGTGCCGGGTTGGGAGGACTTTGAAAAGTCGCATCCCGAGTTTGCACATCGCCCCAAGCGGGGTTCGGTAGGGGGTTGCGCCGACTGCGACTCCGAGTCCGGTGTCTGAGGTCTCCCCAGCCCGCTGTTCCGGCCCGCCTTTTTTTGTTTCATACCCTTTATCCACAACGCTTTTTCTCATGGATCGAACTGCATGGATCGTCGTGACTCTCTGTGTCGCCGGCCTTTTTGGCTGGGGATGGTGGAGCACCAAACAGGCCGAGGAATACGCCCGCCAACAACAAGCCTGGGAGGAGTATCAGAGGCAACTCGCGGCGGAAAATCCGCCCGAAGAGGAGGCGAAGCCGACGACCGAAGGGGTGGAAAAAGTGGAGAAGGCCGGCGCGGCGGATAACGCCGACCAGCGGGAAGCGCGCGAGCTGACTCTGGCCAACGACGAGCTGCGGGTGCGGTTGACCAATCGCGGCGGGGGCATCGCGACGGCGGAGCTGCTGGATCACCAGCGCAGTCTCGATCCCGAGGACGGATTCGTGGTCATCAATGATCGGGCGGACAATCCCATCGGGACCTTCAGCGCGGGTCCGGGCCAGTTCGACCGGAGCGTCTGGGAGATCACGGAGGAGAGCGCGGAGGCGGTCGCGTTCACGACGGTGACTCCGGAAGGGCTGCGGGTGACGAAGCGTTTCTCGATGCCCGGGGAAGGTGTCGAGCCGCATCTGATGACGCTGCAACTGACACTGGAGAATCCGGGCGAGCAGATGTCGCCCTCCGTGCGGCGATTTCTCTACCTCGGTTCGGCCGCGCCCCTGCACAAGGGAGAGTGGCCGCGACAGACGGGATTTTATTTCCGCGATCAGGACGGGGGCAACGTTTTCTACAAAGGCGTCGATTATTTCAAGGGGAAGAAGTTTCTCGGCATCGGCAGCAACGCCAAGCCTCACGATGAATTTTCCATCGGGGACGTGAACTGGGCGGGGGTGAACGATCAGTTCTTCACCACCCTGCTGACCCCGAAGGATTCCTACTCGACCAGCCTGTGGGCGAGCCGGTTTCCCATCGTGCTGGAGGGGCAGGAAAATCTCCCCGAAGACAAACGGCTCAACGCGGTCGAGGCGGGCCTGGGATTGCCCGAACTGGCGCTGGCGGCCGGGGAGACCCGCACCCTGACCTATGAGATCTACCTCGGGCCCAAGGAATACCATCGGCTGAATGCGCTGGGAGATCACCGGACGCTGGTGATGAAGTATGACGATACCCCCATCTTTGGCTGGATGTTCGGCTGGGCCATCCGACCTCTGGCCTCGGCCTTGATCCAGGTGCTGGTGATGATCAAGGACTGGGTCGGATACTACGGCATCGCGATCATCCTGGTGACCATCCTCATTCGTCTCGTCATCTGGCCGGTCTACGCGAAATCGACCCGGACAATGAAGCGCATGAGCAAGCTCACGCCGCTGATGACGGAAATTAAGGAGAAGTACAAGGACGATCAGGAGCGGCAGAGTCGTGAGATGATGAAGCTCTACAGCGACTAT
>CAYTNL010000136.1:0-8814 GCA_964439145.1 uncultured Verrucomicrobiales bacterium | reverse complement strand
CGGCTCATGCGCCAACTTCAACCATCCAACTTGAAAAGAAACTTACTTTAATGAATTTATCGCGCAGAACACTAGAGTCTTCTATGCGCGCCGCGCCGATTTGGTGGCGTCGACCAGTGGCTTGACGAAGGCGCCGACTTTCGCCGCCACCTCGGGCGAGGCTCCCTGTTCCTTCACCTGCCGAACGATGGCGCTACCGACCACCACGCCATCGGCGGCGCGTGCCACTTCGGCGGCCTGCTCGGGAGTGGAGATGCCGAAGCCGACCGCCACCGGCAGATCGGTGTGAGCCTTGATGGCGGCGACATTCTCCGCGATGCCCCCGGCGAGCGAGGTCTGGGCGCCGGTGACGCCCTCGCGCGAGACGTAGTAGATGAAGCCCTCGCTGGATTTCGCCAGCATGGGCACCCGATCTTTCGGGGTGGTGGGCGCGATCAGGCGGATGTGACGGAGATCGGGCAACTCGTGGAGTTCTGCGTTCTTCGGCGACTCGTCGGGCGGCAGGTCCAGCAGCAGCACCCCGTCGGCCCCGGCGGAGGCGGCGTCGTGATGGAATCGCTCGAATCCGTAGGTGTAGACCGGGTTCAGGTAGGTGAAGAGCACGAGCGGCAGGTCGGATTCCGACCGGAATTCACGGATCAAGTCCAGCACCTTCGGCAGCGTGGCGCCGGCCTCCAGCGCCCGGTGGGCGGCCATCTGATTGACGATGCCGTCGGCCATGGGGTCGGAGAATGGCACGCCCAACTCGATGATGTCGACCCCGGCGGCCTCGAGCGCGCGCAGGATCTCCAGGCAGCGGGGCATGTCCGGATCGCCGGCGCAGACGTAGGCGACGAAGGCGGAGGCGCCCTCGGCTTTGAGGGAGGCGAATTTCTGGTCGATGCGGTTGGGGGCCATGGGAAAGGCGAGGAAAAAACCACACCTGGACGCGGAATCAACCGAACGAACGCGGAAGTCGGAGCGCGGAACGCGGAGAGAAAAGGAACTGATGAAATTCGACGGATTTTTTCGCGAGAATTCCTGCGAATTTTCGGATTCTGGTGTTTGTTGGCGACTACGCTCGCGGTTCTCAACTCTCTCCTGTTTTCCGCGTTCCGCGCTCCGACTTCCGCGTTTCCATTCCCATGTCTGACATCTGGTCTCAAGCTCATCCCTGGCTCGAAAGTCTCGTCTCCTACGATCCCGGGAAACCGATCGAGGAAACCGCCCGCGAACTGGGGCTGGATCCCGGCGACATCATCAAGCTCGCTTCCAATGAAAATCCGCTCGGTCCCTCGCCCAAAGCGGTGATCGCGATGAAGGAAGCCTGCGATCAGGCTCACATCTATCCCGACGGTGGCGGCTACAAGCTGCGCACCGCCATCGCCGAGAAATTCGGCTTGGAGCGTCAGAACGTGATACTCGGCAACGGCTCCAACGAGATCATCGAACTCATCGGCCACGGCTTTCTGAAACCCGGCGACAACGTCATCGCCGCCGAGCACGCCTTCGTCGTCTACAAGCTGATGGCGACGCTCTTCGGCGCCGACACCATCGAGGTGCCGGATCCCGGATTTGTCCACGATCTCGACGCCATGGCGGCGGCGATCACCCCGAAGACCAAGGAGATTTTCATCGCCAATCCCAACAATCCCACCGGCACCCTGGTGGGGCAGGAGGAGATCGACCGCTTCATGGATCGGGTGCCCGAGCAGGTCATCGTGGTGTTCGACGAGGCCTACTACGAGTTTCTCGACACGCCGCCCGACACCGTCAAGTATGTCCGCGAAGGCCGCAACGTGGTCATCATGCGGACCTTTTCCAAGATCCAGGGCCTCGCCAGTCTGCGGATCGGCTACGGGTTGGCGCCCGTTCATCTCGCCGATGTGCTGCAAAAATGCCGCCAACCCTTCAACGCCAACGCCATCGCCCAGGCGGGGGCCTTGGCCGGCCTGTTGGATGACGAGCACCAGGAAAGAACGCGCGATGTGAACCGGGAAGGACGGGATTTTCTTCAGCAGAGTTTCGGGGAAATGGGGCTGGAGTATGTGCCCAGCCACGCGAATTTCGTCCTCGTGAAGGTCGGCGATGGTGACCGCGTATTCTCCGAGATGCTGAAACGCGGCGTCATCATCCGGGCCATGCGGGGATACAAGCTTCCCGACTGGGTTCGGATCTCTGTGGGGACCATGGAGCAGAATCGGCGGTGTATTGCGACCTTGAAGGAAGTGCTGGCGGCGGGGTAGGCCGTGGCATGGGCTTTCAGCTCATGAGGAGTGGGGACGTGGCACCGTTTTTCTCACAGCATCAGCGGGCTGGGAAGCCCGGCTGAGCCGACACGGGCTTGGAAGCCCATGTTACGTTTCCCGCGTCGTGGGGGCTTGCCTTCCTGTGGGCCGTGACCGATGAATGCGGCTCATGAACGATGACACCATCGCCGCCATCGCGACGCCGCCGGGGCAGGGGGCCATCGCCCTCATCCGGGTTTCCGGGGCGCGGGTGCGGGAGATTGCGGAGACGGTCTTCTCGCGACCGGCAACGACGCCGCGTCTCCAGGTGTTCGGCACCGTTACCGACGCGCACGGACACGCCATCGACGAGGTGCTGCTGACCCGCTTCCAGGCGCCGCACAGCTACACCGGCGAGGACTTGGTGGAAATCTCCTGCCACGGGGGGCTGCTGGTGACGCGCAAGGTCCTGGAGCGGGTGCTGGAGGCGGGGGCGCGACCGGCGGAAGCGGGGGAGTTTTCCCAACGGGCTTTCCTCAACGGCAAGATGGACCTGACCCAGGCCGAAGCGGTGATGGACCTGATCTCGGCGCAGACGGATCTGGCCCTGAAGGCGGCGCATGAGCAGCTCTCGGGTCGGCTCGGAAATGCCCTCATGGCGCTGCGCGAAGACCTCATCGGCATCGTCGCCCATGTCGAGGCCCACATCGATTTCCCGGAAGAGGATATCGATCCCGAGGCTGGCGAGGCTCTGCTGGCCCGGATCGATGCGGCGCGAAAAGCGGTCGATCAACTGCTCGCCACCGCCGACCAGGGCCGCATCCTCCGCGAGGGGGTGCGCACCGTGATCTGCGGTCCGCCCAATGTGGGAAAATCCAGCCTCCTCAATGTGCTGCTGGGCTTCGACCGCGCCATCGTCAGTGAAGTGGCGGGCACCACTCGGGACACCATCGAGGAGGTGATCAATCTGCGTGGAATCCCGCTGCGGCTCGTTGATACTGCGGGAGTTCGCGACAGTGATGATCTGATCGAGCGCGAGGGCATTTCCCGGACCCAGGCCCAGATCGCCAACGCGGAACTGGTGCTGGAGGTGGTGGATGTGAGCGCCGCCCGATCCGGCTCGGGTTCGGAGGAAATGGCGGCCTCGATACCCGCCGGCACCCATCATCTGCGCCTGTTCAACAAGGTGGATCGGGGCGAGCATCCGGAGTGGGCGGACGAGGCCGGGGTGCGGATTTCCTGCGTCGAAAGGCGGGGGCTGGAGGGATTGGCGGAGGCCATTCTTGATCTGCTGGGTGGTCCCGGAGCGAACTGGGGCGCGGATCTGGTGGCCATCAACGCCCGCCACAAACGCTGTCTCGCCCGGGCGTCCGGTGATCTCGCCAACGCCCGGCTCCGGCTCGTGTCGGGCGAATCGCCGGAGTTCACCGCGCTGGAGCTGCGCTCCGCCCTCGAGGCCATCGGCGAGGTGGTGGGCAAGACCGATGTCGAGGAGATCCTGGGCGAGATCTTCTCGACTTTCTGCATCGGGAAATGATCACTCGACTCAGCTTTCCTCGTCATCTTCCGCGAGCAGGCGGTCTAGCATCCCCTGCGGATCGTTGAGAAACCGACGGGTCAGGGAAAAATGTTCGGTTTCCTCGTAGGTGACCCGCTCGACACCATCCTCGGTGAACTGGTAGATCCACGCGTCGGGATAGGCAAGAATGACGGGTGAATGGGTGGCGATGATGAACTGGCAACTGGAGCGGATCAGGTCGTGGAGACGCACCAGAAAAGCCAGTTGGCGGGCGGGTGACAGCGCCGCCTCGGGCTCGTCGAGGAGGTAGAGGCCATGATCGCCGAATCGGTTCAGAAACAGGGAGAAAAACGACTCGCCATGGCTCTGCTCGTGCAGTGATCGACCGCCGTAGGACCAGATGATTTCCCTCCCCGGAGCCGGCTGGGCATCAAGCCGCTCGATCTCGGTGGCGAGGTTGAAAAAGCTCTCCGCTCGCAGGAAAAACCCGTCCATGGGACGAATGCCGCCCGGTCGGGCCAATCTCATGGCGTCGCAGAGATCGGAATGAGACTCGCGGGTGCCAAATTGAAAATTCCGGGAGCCGCCCTCGGCGGTGAAACCCCATCGGACGGCAATTGCCTCCAAGAGCGTGGACTTTCCCATCCCGTTCTCCCCGACAAAAAAAGTGCATCGCGGGTGAAAATCCAAACGTCCGCCTAGGCTGCGAATGGCGGGCAGGTTGAAAGGATACCGATCCGCCTCTGGTGCCTCGTCGTCGAAGCTCAGCTCGAGGTGGGATAGGTAGGGCATGGCCCGCGGGAGGCTGGGGGGGAATCAGATCACCCGGTCATTCCCGCCATCCACCGGTATCTGGGCCCCGGTCGTCTTCCCGAATAGCGGAGAGGCCATCGCGGCCACCATGCGACCGATGTCCTTGGACTTGATCTCCGTCTTCATCAGGTTGCGGGTCTTGTATTCCTCCACCGTCATCCCGTAGCGCTCGGCGGAGCGTTTCAGGTTTTCCGGCGTCCAGAGCTTGGTGTCGAAGACCGCGTCGGGGTGGATGATGTTGCAGCGCACCTGGAAAGGCGCCAGCTCCAGCGCCGCCACCCGGCAGAGCTGGGTCAGGCCCGCCTTGGCGCAGGAGTAGCTGGCCGCCCCGGCGCCGGGGGCGTTGACGTTGCGCGAGCCGACCAGCACGATGGCCGGTTCGCCGGCGCCCTGTTTCAGGAAAGGGATGGTGTATTTCAGCAGCTTCTGGTGGCTGGTCAGATTCACGGCCATCGACTTGTCCCAGTTCGATTGCTCCAGGCTCTCCAGATAAGCCCCGGCGGTGAAAATGCCGGCGTTGCTGACCACGATGTCGATCCCGCCGTAGAGGCGGACGGTTTCCTCGATGGCGGCCAGGGTGGCCTCGTCATCGGTCAGGTTCACCACCTTGCCAACGCCGCCGATGGAGTCCATCTGCTCGCCGATGTCGGGGCTGAGATCCAGCCCGATCACCTTGGCGCCCTGCTCGGCCAGCGTTTCCGCGCAGGCGAAACCGATGCCCGCGGCGGACCCTGTCACCACCGCGACTTTACCCTGATGGGTCGGCGCTGACCCTCCCTTCTTGAGTTTGGCCTGCTCCAGCTCCCAGTATTCGATTTCGAACAACTTCCCGGCCGGCAGGGCCTTCCAGCCACCGTCGAAAGCGGCCTCCGTCAGTTGAATCGTCCGCCAGGTGTGGGTGACGATGTCGCGGATCACGCCCGCCTCCTTTTCTGTGGCGCCGAAGCTGATCACGCCCTTGCCCGGCCACACCGCCCAGCGCGGATCGGGCGGCAGCATGGTCTCGCCTTGCTGATGCTTCCCGAAATACTTCGCGTAATCGTCGGCGAACCTGGCGAGCGACTTCTCGATATCGGGTCCGATCACCGCCGGGATTCGCTTGGTGCGGATGGTGTGGTCCGGCGTCAGCGGTCCGCGGGTGGCGAGACTGGCCACGTCTTTCCGGTTCGAAAAACCCACCGCCTCCGGCGACTGATCCAGTTGGGCGATCACGGGAACGCCGCGCAGTCGGGACACCCGGTTGCGGATCTCGGCGAGACCGGCCAGATCCTCGACTGGCTTCGCCACGGGCAAGAAAAATTTCTTCCCGCATTTTTTCGCCAGATGCTCCTCCGCCCGGGTCACATGCTCGATCATCAGCTCGTAGCTGCGCCTCGCGTCATTGTGGAAGGTGAAAATCCCGTGATTCATCAGGATCAGCCCGTCGATGGCGAGGGGATCGACTTTTTGCAACGCTTTGGCCACTTCCAGAGCCAGCACGAATCCGGGCATCACGTAGGGAATCACCACCATGCGATCTCCGTAGACCTCCTCGATGGTCTGGCGTCCCCCCTTGTGATTGGTCAGGGCGACCACGGCGTTGGCGTGAGTGTGATCGACGAATTTCCGGGGGATGACCGCATGGAGAATGGCCTCGATCGACGGATTCGGCGCGCCGGGGTCGAGCATGGCGGCGCGCTGTTGTTTCACCATTTCGGCGTCGGACAGCTCCTTGAGCGCCGCCATTTTCAGCAGGGCCTCCATCCGCACCGGGGCGAAGCCGGGGGCCTCGATGGTGCCCAGGTCCCAGCCGGAACCTTTCACGTAGAGGACATCGACCTCGTCTCCAAAGAAATCCTTTTCCCGCACCTTCACCGAAGTGTTCCCGCCTCCGTGCAGAACCAGTTCCGGATCAGCTCCCAGCAGTCGCGACGTATAAACGCGCATGCCGAGGTCGCCTTTGAATTGCTTGGCTTCTTTGTCGGACCAGAGGGATTTCATGGGGTGGGGAACAGGGTGCGGAGATACGAGAAGGGAAACCCGAATGGAGCATCCGTTCGGGATGGGTTCAAACGGGATCTGCGTTTTGGGATCTGGGATCTGGGGTTCTATTCGCGAAGCGGGCCGGACCGTGCGACCTTGCCGGATGCCCTATCTTTCCGTCACCACCACCAAAGCCATCGGCGGTTGGCACGCCAAGGAATACCTCCACGCCGCCTCCAAAGTGGTGGCCGAGCGGCTCGAGAAGCCCGAGTCCGTCGTCATGACCTCCATCCAGCAGCCACAGGTGATGAGTCTCGGTGGAGTGGACACCCCCTGCGCCATGATCGAGCTGTCCATCCTCGCGATGGACGACAGTCGCCTACCCGCCCTCTACGCGGCCCTCCACGCGCTCACCGTCCAGCACCTGGGTCTTCCCGGCGACCGCATCTTCATCAACTTCCACGACATCCCCCGAGGCCGGTGGGGGTGCGATGGGCGGTTGTTTTAGACGGCTTGGGCATCAACCTTCCAATCACGGGCCCGGCAAGCGATGGGATCACTGGTCGGTGCCAAATGGTGCGCGAAGTGGGACAGGAAATTGTCCGTCCGCTCGAAACCGAGATCACGGCAATGTTCATCCAGCGCGGTGATGATTCGTGACCGGCGCGACTCGGGCGGTTCACCGGGCATCTGGCGCAGGAAAGCGGCGACGCATCGGGCTCGCAGATCTGCTTGTTCTGTTTGCCCCGGTAGGAAAGCGTCCAGCCCGGCGTCACCACTTAGGCTCTGCCAATTGGACTCTGCCTGATCCCTATCGGCAGAGTCCACCCACAGGTAGCCGGTCCGAGCCCGCCAGTGACCGGGACTCGGATAATCGATCAGCTTTTCATCCACCTGCAACACGGACGCCTCGGTCGACTCGCCCCTGATGGCCTCGACGATGGGCGCAAGACGCCGGTCCATGGCGTGAGTCCACTGGTTGATCGTCTGGTGGCTGAGTTCTGCCCGATGGCAACGCCCAAAACCGCGCCAACTGCCGGTAGTGGGGCAGGTGATCAACGTAATTATCCACCACGATCTGGCAGGCGGCGGATGAGAGAGAGGGTAGAGTGTCAAGTCGGGGACGAAACAGGCTTGGGAAGCGGTTTTCACCAAGGCCGAGAGTGCGGGAGCTTTCGAGCGTGTGTCAAGAAATGCTGCGCCTATCGGCAGAGCCCGATGGATTGCATCCGCTCCAGCCCTCCGTAGTTCCGGGAGGCTACCAGCGCGCCTTCGCCTTCGCCGTGGTCGATGGTCTCGATGAGGGAGGACCCGGGATGATAGTCGTAGGTGGTTTGGTGATCGAAGGATACGAAGCGCGGATTGCAATGTTCAAAAAATCAACATTCACCGACTGACCTCTACCGCTATGGCCTGTTTTCGGACCATGACGACCGAGCGGCTGGAGATTGTCTTCGAGGGCAGTCCGGACGGGTTCGAGTGGCGGAAGTATGATCGGCGCTGGAGACCCGACCGGCTTGACGAGGTGCCGCCTTTCGTCGCGCCGCATCAGCCGCGGCTGGCCTGGCAGATGTGGTATGCCGCCCTGGAGCCGGGCTACGACCCGCGGAGCCGCAACGCTGGCTGGATGTCGGGTCTGGTGCGCGGGATGCTGGCCAACGACGCGGTGGCGCTGAGTTTTTTTGAGGCGAACCCCTTACCCGAAAATCCGCCGCACCACGTGTGGGGCGTGCTTTTAGGGCTATGAATTCACGATCCCGTCGGAGCGGCGCGAGACCGGCGACTGGTGGAAACGCCAGCGCATCTGTCTGTGGCTGCTGCCGGTGTGGAATGAGAGAACGATCTAGCGGGGTTCCTTGCGAATCTGGCGCCGAATCTCGGCGAGATCCTGCTCGATGCGACTGAGCAACTCGAGCGTGGCCGCGTTGGGCGCGTCGGGCTCGGGCAGCATGGACAGCTCCTGCATGGTCGAGACGATGATCCCGATGAAAAGGTTCAGGATCGTGAACGTGGCGATCATGATGAAGGGCACGAAGAAAGCCCACGCCCACGGATGCACCTCCATCACCGGCCGCACGATGCCCATGGACCAGCTCTCGAGGGTCATGATCTGAAAGAGCGAGTAGAGGCTGCGACCGATGCTGCCGAACCAGTCAGGATGGCTCACCCCGAACAGCGATGTGGCCAGCACCGCGGCGGTGTGGAGGTTCCGATGGGTGGCGGAGCCGATGTGGACATCGACTTTCACCGTGTGGGTGCCGCCTAGCAGCCTGTCGGACTTGAGTCCATTATTTCGCCGATTTGTCGGCGTTT
>CAYTNL010000135.1:0-8825 GCA_964439145.1 uncultured Verrucomicrobiales bacterium | reverse complement strand
GTTAAAAATTCAGGATTCTTAACTTTTTCTCCTGCTATTCATGCGTAGGCCCTGGTCCCGGTGGCGTTCGATTTCCGCCTCCACCCGACCCAGCAGGTAGTCGATTTCCGCCAGTTTCGGAAGGGCGGGCTTGTCTTTCACCTCCACCCAAACCGGCGCGGTGTGGGCGAAACGGGGGCGTCCGTCCGCTGTCTCCGCGAACACGCGGGCCGCGATCCAACCGCTCCGCTCCATGGGCACCCGCGCTTGGGCCATGGCGGAATAGGCCGCCCGCGCCCCGATGGAGCCGCCGATTTCCAGCGGAATCCGATCACCGTTCACGATCAGTTCCAGCGCCGTAATGCGTTGCTCGCTCTCCACCCGGACCATCACCGGGAGGCCGCGATCCTCCTCATCCGCGTCCTTTTTCCCGGTGGGTTGCCACTCCACGCTGGCTCCGGGATGCGATTCGTTCACGGTCACAAAGAGCATCGGCCCCGTGGTCACGAAGGAGTGGCCCGCCTTGAGTCCGTCGATCCATGCGTCGATATCCATTTCACCTCCCGGCAATCGAACATAGACCCGGCCAAATCCCAGCGCCACCGGGTGCACCCCCGATCCCGTGCCGGCGCTGGGCGCGATGCGCAGCCCGCAGTTCAACAGCGCGTACCAGTTCTGAAAGCCGAACTCCAGCCAGCCGCGCTCGTCGAGATGACCATCCTCGGATACCGGGATGCCGGCGTAGTCGGGCACATACTCGGTGTGCCAGTTCGTCACGCCGAAGGCGGTTTCCCAGACGTGATTGTTGCTCAGTTCGAAAAGATCGACCGCGCCGATGGCCGGCAACATCATCGACCACGGCCAGTTGTGCTTGTCCAGATCGAACACCGCGCCCTGTTTCCGCGCCTGTTCGATCATCGGAGCCACCGGAGGCACTGTCAGATCCAGCGGCTCCCGGTGTCGCAACACCAGCAAGGCGCCCAGCGGATGTTTTTCGCCCTCCCGGGTAAAGAGCTCATACTCGGTGTTCACCGGCCAGATGAGGCGATTCGCGCCCGCCAGGATGGGGTGGGGGCGGGGTGGCTCCTCGCTCACCTTGTTGTCCACATCAGGCCGATGCGCGGTATCGGTCACCCAGGCGGAGAGGGGAAAGGTCACGTTCAGATCCGCGGCGCGCAGGACAGTTTCCAGCCCCTCTCGCGGGAGGTGGCAATGCACATCTCCGCTGAACCAGCCCCGCGCATTCAGATCGATCCAGCGCTCCAACTTCAGTTCCACCTGTGCCATCGCCGCCGAATCTTCGGTCACCTCGATCTCCGCGCTCGCCGGGCGGTATTCGTGTCCTCGCGAGGCGATCAGCCGATAGCGCCCCGGCGGCAGATCCGCGCGAAACGGGTCCGCCGACAGCGCGGTGTGCACTTCCACACTCTCTTCGCCGCGCCGCTTCTCATAGGGCACCGCCGCGCCGAGTCCCTCACGGCCCGTGGATTCCGCGAGATGATGGGTTTTCCCGTCAGACGACACGATGGACAGGCGCGCCTCGATCGCTTCGCCGGTGGCGGAATCCACGATCCGACCGGTGATCTCCCTGGCTTGGCCGGGGAAAGCCGCCGCCAGCGACAGTCCGAAAAAAAGCGGGCGATAGGAGAAAAATCGGAACAGATGAGGCATTGTCGGACACTTTAGAGAACTCGGGGGAAAGGTCCAATCCCATCCGCTATCTCCCCCCTTTGTTGGCCTCACGTCCCCGCCCAGTCACGGCATGCTCACGGGTTGTTCACAGTCCCGACCAGATCATTCGGCTCGATATATCGTCAACTTTACCGAAAAAATGTCGGTATCTTGTGGGAATTTCGGCTTTCACACCCCAATATCTGGACATTGCCGCGAAAAGAGCTTGCGATGCGTCGCAAAAGTGAAAATGCTAGAGGAGTTGATTTCAGTTGTTCACAGGCGTCCGAAACCCGCCTCTTTCGCGAAACACAATGTTCCTCAAATCCCTCGAAATCCACGGGTTCAAGTCCTTCGCGGACAAGACCAAGATCGAATTCGACGAAGGCGTCACCGGCATCGTTGGTCCCAACGGCTGCGGGAAATCGAACATCGTCGACTCCATCCGCTGGGTCCTCGGGGAGACTTCGGCCAAGGCTCTGCGCGGCGGGGAGATGGCCGACGTCATCTTCAACGGCACCGACCGCCGCCAACCCCTCGGCATGGCCGAGGTAACTCTCACCCTGTCCGGCTGCGCCGGCGTGCTCGACACGGAGTTCGATGAAGTCTCGCTCGGGCGGCGGGTCTACCGCGACGGACGCGGCGAATACCTGCTCAACAAGCAGCCCTGCCGGCTCAAGGACATCCATAACCTGCTCATGGACACCGGTATCGGCCGGTCCAGCTACTCCATCATGGAGCAGGGAAAGATCGATCAGCTCCTCAGCTCCCGCCCCGAGGACAGACGCGCCGTGTTCGAAGAGGCCGCCGGCATCACCAAATTCAAATCCCAGAAGAAGGAGGCTCTCCGCAAGCTCGACTACACCGAGGCGAACCTCGTCCGCCTCCGTGACATCGTCGAGGAGGTCGAGCGACAGATGCGCAGCCTCCAGCGTCAGGCCGGCAAAGCCCGTCGCTACCAGACTCTGCACCGCGACGTCAAGGTGCTCGATCTCCACTACAGCCACAAACTCTGGCGTGAGCAGCGAGCCGAGAAATCCGAGCTCGAGACCTCCATCGCCGCCCTGCGCGAGCAGCAGGGTGGCCTCGAGATCGATGTCGAGGCGGAGCAGGGCGCCATCATCGAGGCCCGCCAGGCCTACCAGGCCATCGAGACCCGCATCTCCCAGCTCCAGCGCGAACTTCAGGAAAAGGAAAGCACCATCCAAGCCGCCACCAACCGCATCGAATTCAACAGCGAGCGCGCCCACGAGCTTTCCGTTCTCATCCGCCAGAATCAGGCCGATATCGAGTCCACCTCCGGGAAACTCAACCAACAGCAGGCCGACCTCCAGGAGGCCGATCACATGCTCCATTCGGTCGATGAAAAGATCGCCCAATGCGAGGCGCGGCTCCGCGAGTATGAGGAAAGCGCGCGCGGCGCCCGGCTGCGGCGCGGAGAGATCGGCGCCCGGCTTGAGGAACTGCGCCGCGAGCGCAACGGGCTCGAAAGCCGCGTCGCCACCCTTGATGCCCGCATTGAGAACCACAAACGCCAGTTGGAGTCCGATCAGCAGCGTTTCGTCCAGCTCAACGACGAACTGGCCCGGCTCCAGAAAGACGAACAGGCCCGCAACCGCGACGCCGACACCATCCGCAAACGCATCGAGAAGGATCGCGAGAAAATCGACGAACTCGAGGATGGTCTCAGCGCCAAGGAAGACCAGTATCACGACGCCCGCCGCGTCCTCGAAGGCCTCCAGAACGATCTCTCCGAATTCCACCGCGTCTACGCCGAGAAATCCTCCCGCCTCGACGTGCTGCGCCAGCTCGTCGCCGAGGGCGAGGGCTTTGAAAAAGGCACCCAGGCCGTGCTCAAGGGACTCGATCAGCCGGACCTGTTCCAGAAAGCCGTCCGCGGCGCTCTCGCGTCGTTCATCGATGTCGACCGCGAGTTTGTCATCGCCATCGAGGCCGCCCTCGGGCGCCACCTCCAGACCATCGTCGTGGCCGACACCCTCATGGCGGAGAACATGATCGAGGCCCTGCGCCGGGGAAAACTCGGCAAGGCCACCCTCGTCTCCGAAGAGTCCGTCCACCCCGCCACCGACCGCCAGTTGCTCACCATTCCCGCCGGGGCCGTCGGCTGGGCGCTGGATCAGATCGATTGCGACGAGAAAGTCCGCTCCCTCGTGGATCGGCTCCTCGACAATGTCCTCATCGTCTCCGATCTACCCACCGCCCTCAGACTCCATCGCGAAATGCCCGGCGTCGCCTTCGCCACCCTCGATGGCGATTTCGTCTCCACCGAGGGCGTCATCCATGGCGGCGTCAGCGGCGACGAGAGCGGCTCCTTCCTTCAGCGCCAGTCCGACATCCGCGAGCTGGAACTCGCCACCGAGACTCTCGCCAAAGCCCTGGATCGCCTCGAGGATCGGCGCGACAACCTCCACGAGCGCGTCGAGAAACTGGAGGGACAACTCGTGGCTTACCGGGATCGCCTCCAACAGCGCCGTGTCTCCTGCTCCACCCAGGAAGGTCAGTTGGCCGTCGTCGAACGCGATCTCCAGCAGCTCGAAAACAAACTCGAAAGCCTCCGCTGGGAGCAGAAGGAGGTCGCCCAGCGACAGGACGATCTCGACGAGCAACTCGGCACCGCCCAGACCGAGAGAAGCGGCACCCTCGCCCGCATCGAAGCCATCGGCGAGGAGACCACCTCCCTCGGCCATCAGCTCGACGCCGCCGCGCGCGGCGAGGAAGAGGCCGCCGAACGGCTCAACGAGGTGAAGACCTCCCTCGCCGTCGAGCGCCAGGCCCGCGAATCCCTCCTCAGCCAACGCGAGCCCATGGCCGGTCGGCTCGTGGAACTCGAGGACCTCATCGCCCGTCGCAACGCCGAGATCGACAGCTACCAGCAGCGCATCGCCACCGCCGAGGCCGAATCCGCCACCCTGCGCGACCAGATCGCCGCCGCCCGGGACGAGTCAACAGGGTTGGGTGAGGAACTCGACAGGGTCAAGTCCGAGCGCAAACAGCACACCGACACCATCGAGGCCGGCGAGGGGAAAATGACCGAGGAGCGCCGACTCATCCAGCGCCTCGCCAGTCAGCGCGGACAGGAGGAAGTGCGCGCCGCCCAGATCGGCATCCGCCTGGAGCAGATCGAGAGCAGCGCCCGCGAGCGCTACCAGGTCGATCTCGATCGATTCGAGCCCGACAGCCACGCTCTCCTCGCCGTCATCGACAGCCAGCGCCAGGCCCAGGATCGCAACGACCGCCGTCGGGCCACCCTCGCCGGGAACGCGTCCGGGGACGAGTTCGCCGAGGGCGCGGACGACGAGTCCGTGTCCGACGAGCCGCCCATGGTCGAGGAACCGGAAGCCGACAACGTCGTCGCCTTCCCCGATCCCGCCGAGCCCGATTGGGAATTCGTCGAAGAGGTGGTCGCCCAACTGCGCGGTCGGCTCGACTCCATGGGGCCGGTCAACATCGACGCCATCGAGGAGTTCGAGGAACTCGAACAGCACTACCAGTTCAACGTCCAACAGATGCGCGACCTGGAGAATTCCAAGGAGGAACTGATGCGGATGATCGCCCGCATCAATCGCGATACCCGCAAGATGTTCGGTGAGACCTTTGAAAAGATCCGGGTCAACTTCCAGGACATGTTCAAGGAACTCTTCGGCCCCCAGGCCAAGTCCGACCTCATCCTCATGGACGATGGCGACCCCCTTGAGAGCGGCATCGACGTCATCGCCAAGCCGCCCGGGAAAAAGCTCCAATCCATCAGCCTGCTATCCGGCGGCGAGCGCTCCATGACCGCCGTGGCCCTGCTCTTCGCGATCTACATGGTCAAGCCGTCGCCCTTCTGCGTGCTCGACGAGTTGGACGCGCCGCTCGACGACTCCAACATCGGCCGCTTTATCCGCGTGCTCGACCGCTTCATCGGCGACAGTCAGTTCATCATCGTCACCCACAGCAAACGCACCATGTCCCGCGCCGACGTGATGTATGGCGTGTCCATGGAGGAGTTCGGCGTCTCCAAGACAGTCAGCGTCAAGTTCACCCGCGACGACAGCCGCGAGGAAACCACCGTGGGCCGCAAAGACGAAATGGCCGGGGCGGGGGTGTGAGCCACCGTTCGCGTCGATGGGACGGAGGAGTAAAGTAGCGATGGCGGGCCGATTGACTCGCAACAAATTCCGGCAACCCCGCATCCTGTCAGCCAGTTGATTCGACGATTTGAGCATGCGAAGGCACAATGTCTGAGCAGTGAACTCAAGGAATGGGGAAATAGGATGTCAAAATTTTTTGCCTGACCCGTTTCGGCAACGCTTCGGCAAGGCTGCGCACAGATCAGGAGAACCGGGAAAGTGTCAAGATTTGTTGCCTGACCCGAATGGCGCTCCATTAAGCGCATGTTTCGATAAAATGATCCCCTCCACCCCGTCAAAAGATTCTGTAAGCAACAGCTGGGATACTTGTAATTACGGGACTCGAAGGCCGTGCGCAGGATACTGAAGTCAGTGTTCGTAAGGGATGGAGCATCGACGACTACGCTTAACGCAGTGCCATTCTTGCCTGACCCGTTTCGTCAGAACCTGACCCGAACCCACAGTTCAAAACGTATAGCCCCACGCCCAGTCGCCTTTTTCGAGATCGCGTTTCGACTTGCCGTCGCCGGATAGGAAGACGACTTCGCCACCATCGTCGGTTGCATTTTTTCCTATCGAGTAAATCCGGTAACGGTCGCCCTGGGCGCCTTTCTTGTATTTCAACGGCTTGCCGGGATCGAAGATATCTTCGGGAATTTTGTCGAGAAAGTCGGGAACTAGAGCGTCGGCCGAAGGCGGGTAGTCGCCGTGTTCGATCCGGTAGAGTTCAGCGGCGCAGGCGATCCGGGCGAGGTCCACGGTCACGGTAGTCTCGAAGCTGTTGGCGATGATGCGGGAATAGGCAGGCAGGGTGAGGTAGGCGAAAAAATTGTGGAGATTCCGGCTCTCGGTTGTGCGACGGGATCGCTTGGGGTCGGGCAACCGGCGCTCGCGGACGGGCAGAATGCTTTCCTCGAACATGGCGCGTGCTCCGTAGGCGAGGTTGTAATCCCAGATACCGTCGGGGATGATCAATGCGAGCAATCCCCATGAAGTGGGCACCGAGGAAGGGCCACCCAACTCGCCGATAGAATGCACCAACTGCCGGGCATCGCTCACGCTGATGGATTTCAGGGAACTCGCCGCAGCGATTTGAAACGCGACCATTTCGAAAACCATCGATTCTTCCAGTCGCGACAGGGTGTCCACGGTAGCAAGCTGATCCCGAATCCATCGCAGATCGTCCTCGGTCCAGAGATCGGCCTCCAGCCCTTCCCAAACGACCGATAGCACCCGTTCGAGCATCGCTCGACCGATGAGATAGCCAACCAGGGTCGAGTGCGAGGTGCAGGCTCGCTGGAGCTGTAAGGAAGCGAGCAATGCAGCGCGCGCCTGTTCGGCGTCACCCGCATGAAGGGCAGCGCAAATTCGGACGAGCTGTAGCTCCTGGAAATGGTGGAGGTCCTGCAAATACGGTAGCGTGATGGTGACCAAATCCACGAAGTTGTCGCCGATGGGAACCGGAAGCTGGTTCTCGGGCCGTAGGGCGGCGGCATCGATCTCGGCCAGTTCGGCTTTGAACTGCTCCATCCAGGCCAGAATGTCTCCGTCGCCCCCGGTTTCCCCAGCAATCACTTTTCGAACCTCATCGAGTTTCGCGGGCGTTCCGGTTTCCCACGAGGGCGTCGGTTTCAATTCACCGAGATCGGGCAAACGGATCTCACGGAATCGCTCGGCCAGGTCAGGATTGTCGTAGTAGATCCGATCATTGGGCGAGCCGGTTGTGAAATCTGTCACCGCAGCGATCAACGGCGTTCTTGCGAAGTTCCGGTCCTCGGGCGGCATGGTTGGCAGGAGTTTTTCGGAATCGAGTTCGATCCCTTCGGCGACGAGCATTTCCCGCGTTTTCTTCCACTCTCTCGCACCCGCCCAGTTTTCCCATGCGGCCCAAAGGGCAAACAAGGTGACCGCAGCGAAGAGAAGAAAGCCGAGGGTTTTGGCAGATTTTATGAGTGTTTTTTTCATCGTAATACGGGCTCAGAGGTTGGTATCAACGGCGTGCCGTCGACCGAAGTAGGCCATGAGCAGAGGCAGATCGTCAGAGTCGATTTCGGAATGACGGGCGATCGCCTCATCACCCAAACCCGAATCCCTCGGGGTCGTGATGTGCAGAATCGCGATCGCCACCCAACAGGCCGCGAGACCGCCGAACGCGAATTTGCCGAAGGACGAGAACTGCGAACCTTTGCCCCGGGCAGATTCGGACAGGGCGTTGTCGATCAGTTCCGCTTTCCATTCTGCAGGCAGCTGAGACACCTCGAACTCGGCAAGTGAGTCTTCGAACGGAGTCTCGAATTCTGGCTTCGATTTCATGGCGATCTATTTGGTGAATTCTTCGTAAACAGGACGGAGCGTTTCCCGCAGTTTCTCGATCCCGTAGCGATAGCGGCTCGCGGCGGTGTTGGTGGAGGTGCCGGTGACGTCTCCGATTTCGGCGAAAGAAAGACCTTCCCAAAGACGCAACTGCACGGCGATCTGCTGGTCAGGGGGAAGATCGATGAGGCACGATTCGAGGGATTGTCTCAGAAACTCGCGGTCGGGATCCGGTGTCGATTTGAAGATCTGTTCGATCTGGTTCTCCCCGGCCGCGGCGTGCTGGGTGTTCCTCCGCGTCCTGACTCGCCGGGTCCAATCGACCGCGTGGCGGTAGGCGATCCGCATGAGGTAAGCGCGTTCGTTGTCGACGGAATCGAGGGTATCGACCCCGCGCGCCAGCTTTACCAGCCAGTCCTGCAGGAGATCCCGCGCGTCGGCATCGCAGCTCGCGAAGCGCCGGAAGATCGAGAACGCGCACGCCGCGTGTTCGTCGTATATTCGTTCCAGTTCACTCCGCTGCATGACAAAGGTGCCTTCATCATAGCCGACGCAGCTCGGATTCGGTTTTGTTTAATTCGGAGAAAGAGTTTTCGCCAACGACAAGGTTCCGAAACTGGTGGTTCTGCCGAAACGGGTCAGCATCGGGCTGTTGCCTGACCCGTTTCGGCGGACCCCACCGGACAAGGGGGAGTGTAACAGAAAGATTTCACGGAGTCTGAAACCGTT
>CAYTNL010000134.1:0-8983 GCA_964439145.1 uncultured Verrucomicrobiales bacterium | reverse complement strand
ACTTTTTCAAAGCGATCCAAAGCAAGCGGCGCCTGAAAAACCTCACCTCGATCAATGCCGGACTCGCCCCCTTGATAACCGCTTCGCTGAGCGATCCCTTCGCTTCCATTCGAGAACTCGACGGCTTCGCCATCTACGCGGGCGATGGCCATTATCATGCCGTGTAGAGAGAAAGGGACGGGTCATTTATATATTTCGGCTGGCTGACTTTCTTTCAAGCAGGTTCGGCACATCGCTTCGCGCACCGCTATCAGTCATGGCTTGGCTCGCGACACACTGAACTATATCGAGCCCTTTCTTGACTTACCCTATTTTCGGTCGTCCATCCAGTCGCCGATGAGTTTCAGCACTGTGGGAGAGATCGTTTCGTCGAGTGTCGGGTATTCCGTCGGGAGACCGGTGTCGGCTTTTTGGAAAAGGTGGTTGAGGCCCGGGAGCGCGTGGGTGGTGCGGAGATCCGCCGGCAGCGCGGCCTCGATGGCGGGGAGGTTCAGATCCGCTAGCACCTGGAGATCCTTTTTCCCGTTCAGTGCCAGCACCGGGCAGCGTACTTTGCGCAAGTACTCGGCGGGATCGAGGACGAGGAAGTTGGAAAACCAGGGCGACTCGACCTGCTTGAGTTGTTGTTCGATGATGGTCCCGATGTTTTCCATCGCCTTGAGGTCGTCGGGGGCGAGTTTCTTGACTTCTTCCCCGAAACGCTGACCGAGTTCGCCCACCCGCGCGGTGTCGGGGTTGGGCCGGGTCAGGACTTCGTAGAGGGCTTTGGAGAACTGCTGAGTCAGGGTGAGGATGGCGGGGCTGACGCCACTGGCTTCGCCGATAGCCTTGGATTGGGTGAGCAGGATCTGATCGCCACGCAGCCCGGGCCCGGCCAACAGGATGAGAAAGGCGATGTCATCCGGTCGCTGGCTGGCCACGATGGGGCCGATGAGTCCACCCTCGCTATGGCCGAGCAGACCGATGCGGGCGGGATCGATATCGGGGCGGGTCTTGAGATAATCCACCGCCGCACCCGCGTCGGAGGCGAAGTCCAGGGTGGTGCCGTTTTCAAAGCTGCCGGTGGAGCGGCCGACGCCGCGATCATCGTAGCGCAGCACCGCGTGACCGCGGCGGGTGAGGTAGTCGGCGATGACGGCGAAAGGCCGGTGGCCGGCGATGGTTTCGTCGCGATCCTGGGGGCCGGATCCGGAGATGAGAACCACGGCGGCGAGGGGACGGGCGGGATTGTTTGGCAGAGTCAGGGTTCCGGCGAGTACGTGCCCGTCATGGGGATGGGGAAAACGCACTTCCTCGGAGGCATAGGGGAACGGGGCTTTGGGCGTTTGCGGGCGGTCGTAGGCGAATGGCTTGTCGCTGTGGTCGAGGTCGAGCGGGGTTTTGAAAGCTCCCTGGCTCCACTCTCCCTTCAGGGATCGGCCGGTGGCGGTGAGTTTTCCCCGGTAGGTTCCCCCGACGCTCTCTACGGTGATGCTGAGTTCACGACCCCTCAGCAGCACGGAAGTGAGCGGGATCTGCTGATCGGTCTGGGAGGGGCTCAGCAGGTGGCCTTTCCATCCGTCCCTGGAGTCGGGAGCAAATTCGAATACCAGCGGCAGTTCCTGACCCGGCAGGGTGATGACACCGTTCCAGGATCCCTCGAGCGATGGGCCTTTATTCTCGTCGCCGAGCAACGCGAATGGATGTCCGAGGAGAGTGATGAGCGCGAGGAGCGACAGGCGGGTGTGTCTATGCATGGGGATAATCCGATAGACGGGCGGCGGTGTGGAGGGGTTACACCGTGCCGCGGGATCACGCGAGCCACATGACGTCGATGAACCGGAAGAGGGCGATCCCCGCGACCACCACGCAGAGAGGCACCACCACCCGATGGCGGAACCAGGGCCGTCCCGCCAAGGCGACGGCCACCAGCGAGGCGATGATGAGAACGGTCAACTGAGCCAGCTCGATACCAAGATTGAACCCGATGAGGGCCGAGAGCAGACCGCTGACGCGCGGGTCTTCCGCCCCGAGGATCAGGGAAAAGGCCAGGCCGTGGAACAGGCCGAAGACGGCAACGGCGGCGCCACGCCAGGGTTTGAGTTCGTTGACGAAGAGATTTTCGATGGCGGGGTAGAGCGCGCTGATGGCGACCACGGCGATGACGAGAGGAGTGGATAGTGTCACCAACTGAAAGGCTCCGAGCGCCAGAGCCAGCGAATGGGCGACGGTGTAGAGTCCCACTTGCCAACCCAGAGGCTTGGCGCGCAGGCTGAGCAGAAACATCGCCAACATGAAAGCCCAGAAATCGACACCGCCAGGCAGCACCGCCCGAAAACCGCGCATCAACCAGTGACCGATGCCCGGCTGGGCCGCGGCCGCATCGAGATCGTCAGCGCTGTCATTCGCCGGGACGGGTGCGGGATCCGCGGTCGGGGCCTTCTCGGTCGCGGGAAAAGGATCGCCCTCCATCACCGGCTCCATGCTGACGGGGTTGCTGAACTCGCCGGGGTAGAGGACTTGCAGGCGACGGGCCGGTTTGCCGTCTTTGACCGTAACCATCACCACGGCGGCTTCGGTGGTTTCGTTGACATGGAGCAGGAAATTCTCCGCGCCTTCGGGGATCTGGCCCGTGAGTGTGCCGATGACTTTTTTCCGCTCCAATTCGGTCGGGGTATCCTCGTCCGAGGCGGTCACCACACGGATGGATGGCTCCGGCTTCATGACTTGATCGTCGAAATAGATCGCCAGGGATTCCGTGGCGAATCCGCGGGCGGCCTCCTCGGGGGGGATTTGATCGTCGATGGTCGGATCGCCCGTGGGATCAACGTCCATGGCCAATTCGACTTTGAAGGCGCGCGTCTCGGTATTGAAATCCGCCACCACGGACACAGCCGAGACCTTGTGGGCGAGCGCCGGGGAGTGGGGGAGAAGCAAGAGGCTAGCCAGAAGCAGGTGGGTGCCGAGACGGGGTGTGGGGGATGTATTCATCGACCGGGTGAAAGGGGGGGGTATCCGAGAGACCTATCAAACGACTGACGGGACGGGGAAGCAAGCGGATTGCGGTTGGCATCGTCGAAGGGATCGTGTGAGTCGGCGCGTCGAAAGAAACGTGGCGGTTGACCATTTCGGCATTCTTGCCAAGACTTCGAGGGATCATGCCTGACGATCAAGCGGACGATCTGCATCAGCCCAACGACAAGCTTTTCACCATCACATTCGGGGTGCCGGAGAATGCCGCCGCTCTCTTGCGCGCGGAGTTGCCTGTTGAGATAGCGGAGGTCATTGATTGGTCCGGGTTGAGGCCTTTACCGGGTTCCTTTGTCGATTCGCAATATCGACGTTCCCACACTGATCTGCTGTTTTCTGCTCCGATGCGGGATTCCGAGGCGCTGATCTATGTGTTGTTCGAGCATCAGAGCAGTCCGGACCGATGGTTGCCATTGCGTCTGTTGCGTTACATGTCGCGGATCTGGGAAAGTCTCGTCAAGAGTCGGGAGAGAATCCCCGGAAGTCTGTTGCCTGTCATTCTGCCGGTGGTGTTGTCCCAGAACGATGAGCGGTGGGATCAGCCGACGAGGCTGGCCGAGTTACTCGAACTCCCGGCATCCACACACGCCGAGATGCTGCCTTATGTGCCGGATTTTTCCTATCGGCATGTGCAGCTCGCCGAGATGGGGTTCGACAGCATACCGGGCACCCCTTCGGGAATCCTGGTGTTGCGGGCGATGAAAGCCCAACGGGCGGGGCTTCTCCTTGATGAGGTGGTCTGGGATCAGGAGTTGATACTTCAGGCGCCTCGCTGGGTGTTTCAACTAGTGCTACGCTACATCCTGGGGACGGACGTTGACAAGGCGGGCTTCGAAAGTAGGCTGAGGGAGTTGTCAGATCCTGAAATCCGGGAAGACGCCATGACTCTCGCTCAACGTTATCAACAGGAAGGCCGCCAGGAAGGCCGTATGGCCGGTCGGCAGGACGATGTGTTGGAGGCGCTGGCAGTTCGATTCGGTCTGGTGCCGGATGGCCTCGCGGAGAGGATAAGAGAGATCCGAGATGAGGAGGCGCTGCGGGCATGTCTTCGTTCCGCGATTCGGTGTGAGAACCTCGATGAGTTCGTCACCGGGCTCTGAGACGAAATGTGGATGGGGGACAGTTCCTATTTTTTATTCGAAGGCCTCACGCCCCCCTGCTAAGGTTGGGGGATGAAAATCAATTCCTTGGGGATTTTGGCGTTGTCGTGCCTCGCGGCGTTCGTCGCCGGGTCGGGAGATTTGCGGGGACAGGAGGCCAATTACGACGAATCGAAGGTGCCGGCCTACGAACTGCCGGAGCTGCTGAAGTTTGAGGACGGCACGCCGGTGCGCACGGCGGAGCAGTGGCCCAAGCGGCGGCGGGAGTTGCTCGATCTCTTCGCCGAGCATGTCTACGGACACACCCCGGAGAAGGCGGAATCAACCCGGCTCAAGGTGGATGTGACTCTGGCGGTGACGGATTTTCTCGGCGGGAAAGCGTCGATGAAAGAGGTGCGGCTGAGTTTTCCGGATATGGCGGACGGCCCGGCGCTGCACCTGTTGGTGATCGCCCCGAAAAAGGCGATGGGTGAGCCGGTGCCGGCCTTTCTCGGGTTGAATTTCCGGGGCAACCACACCATCCACCCGGATACGAGGATCACGCTCTCGGAGAGCTGGATGCGGCCGGACGCCGACGGGCGGGTGGTGGATCATCGCGCCACGGAGAAATCCCGCGGCGCCTCTGCGGGACGTTGGCCGGTGGAGATGATCGTGGATCGCGGCTACGCGCTGGCGACGATGTACTACGGCGACATCGACCCGGATTTCGACGATGGCTTTGAGAACGGCATCCACGCGGTGTTTGGCGCGCCCAAGGAGAATGAATGGGGATCCATCGGCGCCTGGGCGTGGGGATTGAGTCGGGCGCTCGATTATTTGGAACTGGACGCCCAAATCGATGGCTCCAGAGTGGCGGTGCTGGGGCATTCGCGGCTGGGTAAGACCTCGCTGTGGGCGGGAGCGCGGGATGAGCGCTTCGCGATGGTGATCTCGAACGATTCGGGCTGCGGGGGAGCCGCGTTGAGTAGACGGGAATTCGGGGAGACGGTGAGGAGGATCAACACCAGTTTTCCCCACTGGTTCAATGATCGGTTTCCCGCTTACAATGACAATCTTGCCTCGCTGCCGGTGGATCAGCACCAGTTGATCGCACTGATGGCGCCGCGTCCGGTGTGTGTGGCCAGCGCGGTCGAGGATGAGTGGGCGGATCCCAGGGGTGAGTTTCTTTCGGCAAAGCTGGCCGGGCCGGCGTGGGAACTTTTCGGCAAAGAAGGCGTGGGTGTGGAGGAGATGCCGGCCGTGGACAAGCCGGTGGGGGAAACCATCAGCTATCACATCCGAACCGGAAAACACGACGTGACCGATTTTGACTGGAAGCGCTATCTGGACTTCGCGGACCGCCATTTCGTGAAGTGACAGACCCGACCCGGGTGTAACCGGAGCGCGAGGGGGATCGTCTAGCTCGTTGCATGCCGCCCGCTTCGCTCATGTCCCTGTCCGCGCCCGATACGCCCATCGAATCGGTTTCATCTGTCGAAGGCGTGTCGTTTTTGCGTCGGGCCATGCGTCGGGTGGCGTCGGCACTGGACTGGCTCTTTGGCTGCGCGGCGGTGATGGTGGGGCTGGCCGTGCTATCGGTGATCCCGGTGCTGAATTGTCTCAGTCTCGGCTACCTGCTGGAGGCCAGTGGCCGGGTGGCGCGCACCGGGAGGTTTCGGGACGGGTTCGTGGGCATCCGCAAAGCCTCGATTCTCGGCAGCCTGGTCATCGGAGCCTGGCTCGTGTTGTTGCCGGCACGTTTCGCGGCGGGGTTGTGGAATGACGCGGAACTGATCGCCCCCGGGGGTTCCGCGGCGAAAGGGTGGCGGCTGGCGCTGGTGGTGTTGACGGTGGGAGGCTTGGCACAAATCCTCTGGGCGGGCCTGCGCGGGGGCAGGTTGAGACATTTTCTGTGGCCGGCACCCGGGAGGGCACTCCGGGCTCTGCGCGAGCCCCGATGGGGACGCATACCCGAGATCGGCGACGGGGTGGGGGCCTGGGTTTCGAGTCTGCGATTGCCGCATTATTTCTGGCTCGGACTCCGGGGATTGGTGGCGGCGGCGATTTGGTTGGCGGTGCCGGTGGCGATCCTCATCGGGGCGAATCAGCTGCGTCAGCCCGGGCTCGCGGTGGTGATTGGACTCGTGGGCGCCGCGATGCTGACGGTGGTGGTGCTGTATCTGCCCTTTTTGCAGGCGTATTTCGCGAGAACCCAGCAGTTTGGCTCGATGTTTCAGGTCGGCCGGGTGCGTGATTTCTTTGGTCGCGCGCCGATAGCATTCTGGATTTCCCTCTTGGTGACTCTGCTCTTTGCGATGCCGCTCTATCTCCTGAAGATCGAGTTGACCCCGAGGGAGGTGGCCTGGATGCCGGCCTTGTTGTTTGTCGCCTTCATATTTCCCGCCCGGCTGGTGGTGGGGTGGGCCCTGTATCGTGGCGAGGTGCGGGAGCTGCCGCGGCATTGGTCGATGCGTTGGTTGGGGCGCCTGGCGGCGTTGCCGGTGGCGGTCGCCTACGTGATGTTTGTCTGGCTGACGCAATATCTGAGCTGGCACGGGTCGCTCAGTCTGCTTGAGCAGCACGCTTTCCTGGTGCCGGCGCCGCTTTTTGGGCTTTGATTTCCCATCCCGATGGGAAAGGATGGCGGAAAGCGATGATCATCCTGCGATTTGATGACGATGGCCGCATCCCGAATCATCCCCGTTGGCCGCTGCTGCTCTACCCGGCGGTGTTGATGGGGCTCGATGCCGCCGCGGTGGCGGCGAAATTCCGCCAACATGGCTGGGACGGTTGCTGGGTGAACGGAGTCTACGACTACCACCACTACCATGCCGAGGCGCACGAGGTGTTGGGATGCGTGAGTGGTTGGGCGGAGGTGAGAATGGGAGGCGAGTCCGGCGAGACCGTGCGCATCGTGGCGGGCGACGCGGTGGTGATTCCGGCCGGAGTGGGGCATCGGCGGGTGGACGCCAGCGATGATTTCTCCGTGGTCGGGGCTTACCCGGCGGGTCAGGCTCCGGACATGTGTCGTGCTGACGAAATCTCTGAACTTCCGGCGCGGCGGGAAATGATTTTGTCGGTGCCGCGACCGATGAGCGATCCGGTGTTCGGCCCGACCGGCCCGCTGTTGGAAGCCTGGGGCTGACCCGCTCCGCACGGTAGGTCAGGATTTGGTTCTGGCGACAGCGTTCCGCCAACGGTCGAGCAGGGGCAGCATTTCCTCGCGGCTTCTGGAAGGGGCGAACCTGGCATCGACCACCCATTTCGCGGCGATCTCGGAGCGGTTTTTCCAGACGCCGGTTGCGAGTCCGGCAAGGTAGGCCGCGCCGAGGGCGGTGGTCTCGGAGATGGTCGGACGCACCACGGGCACGCCAAGAATGTCGGCCTGGATCTGCATGAGCAGGCCGTTCATGGACGCGCCCCCATCGACGCGAAGCTCGGCGAGATCGATCCCGGAGTCTGCCACCATGGCTTCCAGCACATCGTTGACCTGAAAGGCGATGCCCTCCAGCGCAGCCCGCGCCAGATGGGCTCTGGAGGTGCCGCGGGTGAGTCCCGTGATGGTGCCGCGGGCATGGGGATCCCAATGCGGGGCGCCGAGTCCGGCGAAGGCGGGGACGAAACAGACTCCGCCACTGTCGGACACGCCGGCGGCGAGCGATTCGATTTCGCTCGCGTGTTGGATGATGCCCAGTTGATCGCGCAGCCACTGCACCACGGCGCCGGCGATGAAAATGCTGCCCTCAAGGGCGTATTCCACCTCCTTGCCGATTTGCCAGGCAAGGGTGGAGAGGAGCTGGTGACGGGATCGCACGGGTTCGGCGCCGGTGTTCATGAGCAGGAAACATCCGGTGCCGTAGGTGTTCTTGGCCATGCCGGGCGAGTGGCAGGCCTGGCCAAAAAGAGCGGCATGCTGGTCGCCCGCCATGCCCGCGATGGGGATGGGCGAGCCGAACAGTTCGGGCGAAGTCTCGGCGATGATACCGCTGTTGGAGCACAGCCCGGGCAGCAGGGAGCGGGGGATGCCAAACAGGCGCAGCATTTCCTCATCCCAGGTCAGGGATCGGAGATCGAGCAGCAGGGTGCGACTGGCATTGGACACATCCGTCAGGTGGGTGCCGCCGCCGGTGAGCTGCCAAACCAGCCAGCTGTCCACCGTGCCGAAAGCCAACTCGCCGGCCTCCGCCCGATCACGGACGCCGTCCACATGATCCAACATCCAGCGGATCTTCGACCCGGAGAAGTAGGCGTCGATCACCAGTCCCGTCGTCTCGCGAATTTTTTCCGCGTCGGGTCCGCGACTCAACTCCTCACAGAAATCGGCCGTGCGTCGATCCTGCCAGACGATGGCGTTCATCACCGGCTCGCCGGTGCGTCGATCCCAGATCAGCGTCGTTTCGCGCTGGTTGGTGATGCCGATGCCGGCGATGTCGGTGGCGGATAGGCCGGCCAGATCGAGCGCCTCCCGCGCGGTGGCGAGTTGGGATTCCCAGATTTCCCGGGGATCATGCTCCACCCATCCGGGTTGGGGGAAAATCTGGCGAAATTCCCGCTGGGCGATCGCGCGGATCTGCCCGGCGTCATCGAAAACGATGGCCCGGGAACTGGTGGTGCCCTGATCGAGGGCCAGCACGTGGCGGCGCATGGGTCGGAGAGACGGGCGGGTGATCAGGGCGCCTTTTCCTCAACCAATGCCTTCAGATTGGCGAGCCCTTTCTCAAATTGTGGACCGAGGAGGCCATCCATGAACAAGCCGAAGAGACGAAATCCGGGATGATAGCCATTGTGCGACACCATCCCCCAGACCACCTCCGTACCGCCGTCCTCGGCGGGCTTCAGGGTCCAATCCGAGGTCGCCTTACCCATGGGACCAAAATCCAGCGCCGTCACCAAGC
>CAYTNL010000133.1:0-9174 GCA_964439145.1 uncultured Verrucomicrobiales bacterium | reverse complement strand
TCGGAAGCCGGTCATGACTTTTCATGGGTGCCTTCCGAAGCGTCGGAAGCCGGTCATGACTTTTCATGGGTGCCTTCCGAAGCGTCGGAAACCGGTCGTGACTTTTCGCGAGTGCCTTTCGACGCTTCGACGCCGCTCTCCCGGGCCTACCCAAAGGGGCAGGGAGAAACAGGTGCCTAACCGGCATTTTTTTCTTTACTTGTCGAGTAGGCGTTCACTAGCATCGACTTGCCATGATAGCACTCTATCGATTCGCACTGTCCCCGCTCGACGATCAGAGCATCTCCTATGATGAGTTGGCGGCCTACGCCTCCGATCATTACCAGCGCATGAGCGCCAACAATCCCGATGGCACCGCGCTGTCGGCCCGCATCGCGGCCACCGCGACCGCCATCAGCGCCTTCCACGATACGCTGGACTCGGACCAGTCCCAGTTGGGCCTCCGCAAGGGCGCCAAACTGGTGAAGACGAACTTCCGCAACGACCTGACCAGGGAAGCGGAGAAGATCGTCGCCGCCGTGATCGCCGAGTACGGCAGCGACTCGCCCCAGCTGCTCTCGGTGGTGCCCCAGGGACGCACCGTCTTCTCCGAAGCGCGGGACGACCGGCTCCAGGATCACCTGCAAACCCTGGTCGATGGGGTGACGGCGCTGGAGGCCACCCTCGGCGCGGCGCTCACCGCCAGGGCCACCGCCCTGCGCGATAGCTGGGACGCCGTCTACGAAGCGAGCGAACTGAGCACCGGGGCGAAGATTGCCACCGAACAATCCAAACAGGCCGCCCGCGCCGACCTGGCCTGGGAGCTGTATCGCAACATCATGGCCATCGCGGATCTGTTCCCCCGGCAGCCCGACAAAATGCGCCTCTATTGCAACCAGACCCTGCTCGGCATCCCGGAACCCTCCGGAGCCGGGGATGGCGGCGACGGAGGAGGCGGAGACCCAGGTAATGGGGGCGGTGGCGATCCCTCATCCTCCTCCAGTTCATCAGGCACCTCGTCTTCGTCATCCTCTTCCTCTTCGTCATCCTCCTCCCCACCCCCGCCGAGTTCTTCCTCTTCCTCATCTTCCAGCTCATCCAGTAGCAGCAGCTCCGGCTCCCTCTGAGCCGGGCGGCGGCGCCTCGCTGCCACTCTTTGTGCCGGGGGGCGACCTTTCGCCCATCGGCTTTCTTCCCGCAAAACAACTAAAAAAAATCGACCGAACACACCCATCAATCCCATGCCATCTTCATCCAGTTCCTCGTCTTCCAGCAGCAGCAGCTCTTCCAGCAGTTCGCCGCCCCCCAGCTCCTCCTCGTCGAGCAGCAGTTCGTCATCTTCGAGCAGCTCCTCCTCGCATCATGGACCTACTAGTAGCAGCAGCAGCTCCAGTAGCAGCTCATCGTCTGCGGCACCGACTACCGTATGGTGGAACAAAGACATCGTGAAAACGGGCTTCATTAAATCCCCGAACGGTAATACTCCAATTTCGGCGAATGTGACAGTAACCGTTAGTCCTCCAGAAAAAATAAATGAAATGACAGTTTCGATTGAAGACAATTCAGGGTATATCGAGATCGTAGAAGGCACACCAAACGATTCCGATGGCACCCTTGCGATAACTGTCAAGGGGCTGAAGGAAACGCCGGCCGCCAATAATCCTTTGAAACTAAAAGCCGAGATTGACGGACAAGAAGCGACCGTTGATGTGCGGGTAGTCATACCCAAGTACCACACCGCCACGTCTAATGCACCAAATTATACCAATGAATATTCTTATAATGCAACATTGGATCAATTTATAGTTACGACTACATACTATCAAATAATAACTCTTACATTTTACGATCAATACGGAAACCGCCTCACCGAGATTTACAATGGTAACATGGTAGTCGAGGAAAACTTCAGCAACCCAGTCCCCGATTATGCTTGGGAGAATAGTGGCCCAATCAATCTTCCGACGGGCACGTTGACCAATGGTGAGATTGCCGATTTGGTGGAGGTTATGTCTAACCCAGATCCCCAACCCGGCGCACTTACACCCGAGCAGCAAGAGAAGTGGATAAATGGCACACTTAATATTCCCGACGGAAGGGGCGGCACAACCAATTCGGCCATTGATGCGGGCGGAGGCGGCCTTTCCACTGTAGATATTGAATACAAAGTTCAAGGACACACCATTGAAAAGAAGACCGCCAGAAAAGTTGAAACCAACACCGGCAAAGTGCCTCCAATGGGGAATAATATTCCCTTTAAAACCATCGACACAATACCATGATGCGCCTCGTGAAATGGCGGACAATTGCCTGGGTCTCCACGACGGCGATCATCGCCTCGATTGCGTGGTTGATGTTGACGCCGAAGCAATTCAAGTCCGGTACAATCAGACTCGGTGAATATTGGGTCAATGACGGGTATCTTTTTTTTCAGATATGGGGGGATCCTGATGGCATTCCGGTTCGCGTGCCCACTAATGCCGATCAATTCGGCGCCATGAAATTCCCCTACGGATATCGAAAGATTTCTGTTGCCTTCCGCGTGCTCTCCCTTAGTGATCCTGACGGCCCTGAAGTAATAATTGTACCGTCCGCGGACGATTTCCGAATGGTGGATTTGCTCGGAAAAAATGAGTATGTTGTCATTCGAGTCCCCCTCACTAAGGACGACCCGGAAGCAACAAAGTTTGATGTCTACTACTCGGTATCAGAGGAGTTTTCCAAGCGATTTTCAACTTGGTCGGGAACCATCACGATCGCGGAAGGAATTCAAATCCGTGAATAACCTACAATGAATCAATTTTCCGATAAACGCTTCCACCAGGCAAGGACGAACCGAATGGAGAGGCAGACACTGGTGGATGATCTCAGGAAATTCGGGAGGGCGATTTTACTGGGGGGACTTTGCTTCTCCATTCCAGTTTACACTTCAGTGATGACTCCCGACGACCCGCGTGACGTGGATGTGTTTACATTGGTATTTTCCTCAACCATGCTGTCACTGCTATTTTCAGCGGGGATTTGCTTGATCGTTGCCAGCAAGGTTTTGCTGGCAATCCCCGAATGCGATGAAGCATGATCGCATGGCTTCGCGGGTGAACATGAACCGTGTCCAAGGTGCCACTTTCGCCCCACCCATCAGAATCCTTGTTGCCGATCAGTAAATTGCCCAAGAAACTAATCCTCCGTAACTCCCAGTCGCCGGGCGACATCGTGATGCTCACGGCGGCGGTCCGCGATCTGCACGCGCACTATCCCGGCGCCTTTGTGACGGATGTGCGCACGCCCTGTGGTCACCTGTGGGAAAACAACCCATGGATCACTCCCATCGACGATGACGACCCGGAAGCGGAGACGATCGAGTGTCTCTATCCGTTGATCCATCGGAGCAACCAGGAGCCGTGGCATTTCCTCCACGCGTTCGGGCACTATTTGGCGGAGAGGTTGGACCTGCCGCACCTGCATCCAACCGCTTTTCACGGAGACATCCATCTCTCGGAGGAGGAGCGCGGTTGGATGAGCCAGGTGCAGGAGATCGTGGGCGTGGATGAGCCATTCTGGATCGTGGTGAGCGGGGGGAAGCTTGATTTCACGGCGAAGTGGTGGCAGGCGGAGCGGATGCAACGGGTGGTGGATCGCTACAAGAGGCGGATGCGCTTTGTCCAGGTGGGTGAGGGCGGGCATCACCACCCGCCACTGCGCGAGGTGCTGGATCTGCGGGGCAAGACGGACCTGCGGCAACTGGTGCGCTTGGTTTACCACAGCTCGGGCGTGATCTGCCCGGTCACGCTGCTGATGCACCTGGCGGCGGCGGTGCCCATGCGACCCGACCGGCAACCACCGAAGAACCGCCCGGCGGTGGTGATAGCCGGTGGTCGGGAGCCGCCCCATTGGGAGGCGTATCCGCATCACCAATACCTGCACTCGGTGGGCACGCTGCCGTGCTGTGATGATGGCGGCTGCTGGAAGTCGCGGGTCTATCCGCTGGGTGACGGGGTACCGTCGGACCAGAGTCTGTGTGTGGACCCGGTGAAGGAATCGAAGCTGCCACGCTGTCTGCACGAGATCACGGCGGACGATGTGATTCGGTCGGTGGGGCGAATCCTCCGGTAGCCAGGGCTGGGCGGACATTGTTCCGCCCGCTCCGGCATCAGCTCGTTTCTTCACGCTCGCGTCATCTTCAGCCAGGAAATGCCATTTCGTTTCATTGGCTCCAGGTGGGTCAAAGCCAGACCGTGAACGGCGGCCATCGCGCAGAGAACGTCGAAGCGATGGCTGACCAACCCCGCGTCGTCGGACTGGTGACTTTTCCCCACCCAGGTAGTGCCCGCGTATCCCTCTCCATCTGTGCGAACGAAAGATCCCAGGAAGACACTCGCCGGATGACTGTGCCGCCGAAACTGGGCCATCATCACGTCGATGTCACCTCGCGGCGCGTGCGTCCAAATGGAACCCGCCATCACGAAATCAAAGGCCTTAACCCCGAAGACCGAAAAATCGTAGCGATCATTCGTGTCGAATTTGGCAACTTTCTCCGCCACCCGCTCCATCCCCAGGACTTCCTTCTGTCCCGCCTCCAGCATTTTCGCGTTTGGTTCGATGCCGAAATAGCACCCCGCATCCAGAAATCGTATCGTCCAATATCCACCCCTGAGACAGCCGCACCCGATATCCAGTAGCAGCGAGTCGGGATTCAGTCCGTGGCGCAACAGCCTGATAAATTGGTCGCGTCCATGGCTCTCGAAAGTGCCTATCGTGCCTCCGAGGAAGATCCCTTGGTCTCGGATTCGCATCGCGGCTTTGTGTAGTCGGTCGTTCACGGCAGTTCATGGGTAGAGGTTGATCACTTTGGCGGCGACCCATCTGAAACAATCAGCTAGGTGCTCAGCACCATGCCGAAAATCCGTTTCGCCAGTTCGCGCAACTCCGCATCGGCCGTCAGTTCCTGAAACTCCGGGTCATCCTCGTACCGCCGCCAGCGATTCAACAGATCCATCTCCTGCGCCTTGCCATGATACTGCGTCGCGTCAAATGAACTGCCAAACCCCCAGCCCGGCACTTCCCCCACCGCATACTCCGCCCGAGCCCGCGCCGCCGCATCCACCCCAAGTCGGCGACCGATCTCGTCTCGATAATCCGCGTCTCCCGTCCATCGATGGTGAAGAATGCCGATTTTGTCCTCTCGAAGGCAATTCAGCTCTCCCAGATACTCCCGCGCATAGTTGATCCACAATTTTGGAAAGTGCGCTTTCCCGTCCGCTCCACGCAGAAACATATCGCGAAAAAAACCGTTGTCCGCCCGGTCGCGTCCGATCTTCAGTCGACTGGCAATGGTGTTGTAGGGATCTCGAAGTAGTAGCACATCCACCACACGAGCCGGAGAGAGACGGCCCGCCGGATAGGGAAAGTGGTAATCGCGCAGGAACTGCAATCGCCTATCTTCCATCGCGTAGAGCAACAAGACTTTGTCACCGTCATCAAGCCTTGCCGCTTTCCCGGGCGTCCGCATGGCGGGCAAATCGTCACTGGGTTGATCCGGTCTCAGGGCGCCCTTTCTCGTCACGTCATTCAGGTAGCAGACCGGCCCATCGAAGAGACTGATGAGCCAGTTTTGCACCGCGTGCGTTCCGCTGCGCCGTAAACCCACGAAGCGAATCTCGGTATAACCATGGTTGGAAGCCATTTCCGATTGCCTGGAAGACATACGTGTTTCCATGCTAGCGAGGAGCCGGAAAACAAGAAACTGATTTTTGAAAAAAAGGTTCAGAAGTTTGGAAAGCCTACCTCCCAATCTTCCCTTCGGTTCCTGTATCGCCTCGTGTTGGGTTGGATATCCGAGAAGCACGGACTCGATCAAAGGGTAAGGTCGTCCTCATGCGGGGATTGACGCGACTCCCGGCGCGGCTCAGCATGGGGGAGTGAACGCCCACGATTTCTCCGACACCGACATCGCCCGACTGGCGCACGAGGTCCGCAACCTGCGGCGGCTCGTGCTGGCCGTGCTGGTGATGACGCTGGTGTTTCTCACGGTGATAAATGTGCAGACCTTTTTCGCGATCTCCAGTCACACGACGCTGTTCGAAACCATGTTGGGCGGCAAGCCGCTGCCATTGGCGACACAGATCACGTTGCGGATCGGCGACTCCTTTGTCGTACTGCTCTGCATCTCCCTGCTCCCCATCGGCTCCATGATCTGGCTGTGGCTGGAGCGCGAGCGACCCGCGCTGCCGGTGTTCGTGATGCTCTGCCTCTGCGTGATGATGATGATTTTCCTGGTGTGGACGCGCCTCACGCTCGCCGCTCCCGTGCGGGACCTCATCTTCAACCTGATGTGACCGCCCCGTCGCCTTTCCTCCCCGAGTCCCCGATCCATGCCCGTCCCTCGTCTGTTCCGCCTCCTCCTGCTCGTGGAGGCGCTGCTCGTGATCGCCCACCCGCTGGGTTCCACGCTTTCCTTCGACGGTCTGCCGCGGCCGATCCAGGAATACTCCCAGCAACAGGCGATGGCGCATCTCGACAGCACGGTCTGGCAGTTCGGGGTGGGAATGCTGAGGATCGTCCTGCTGCTCACCGCGCTCGCCGGGATGACCTTCCACGCCCGGTTCGCGCGACCTCTCTGGTGGGCGGGACTGGGGCTCTGGGCGGGCGGATTCCTCTTCCTGCCCGTGGCGAGCGAGGCGGGCTGGGCGGATCTGCTGGAGTCGCTGGGCTTTCTCGTGGCGGGCGTCCTATCCGGACTGCTGAGACATCCCGAGATCCGCGCCCGCTTCGGTGATCACTCCACCTCCGGTCGTCGGCGGATGAAAATCGCCCTCGCCGTGGCCGGGACCGTCGCCACACTGGCTTTGGGGCTGGGCGGCTGGGCCATCCTGCGCGTGCTCGCCATGCTCCCGCCCACCGCCGCCACCCCCATCCCGGATGAACTCCCCCTGCATCGCGACTCGACGACGCCGGAGATCGTCACCCAACTCGACCGTCTCGCCGACGCCTACCTGGCGAACCCGGCCAACGCCGGGCTGGCGATAGGCGTCACCCGCGGTCGCGGCCGGCCGCGCGCCTTCGTCGCCCGCGGCACGCTGAGCCGGAAAGGGAAGCCGATACCGATGACGGCCGACACGCTTTTCGAGATCGGCTCGGTGTCAAAGACCTTCACCGCCCTGCTGGCGGCCGAGGCGTCGCTTGACGGCGTCATCCGCCTGGACCAGCCGGTGTCGGAGATCCTCGGCGACGCGGCGAGTCCGCCGCCGGTGACCTTTCTCGATCTGGCCACCCACCGCGCGGGCTTTCCCAAGATGCCGGAAAATCTCGGAGTCATGCGCCAGTTTGCCGCCAATCCCTACGCCGACTACTCCGAGTACGATCTCTTTGCCGCCGTCTCCGCGCTCGATCATGGCGCGCCCTCCCCGCGCCCCTACGCCTACTCGAATCTCGGCTTCTCCCTCCTGGCCCACAGCGTGGCCCGCGCCCGGGGACGGTCGCTGGCCGATCTGCACGCGGACCTGTTCTCCCGTCTCGGCCTCACCAACACCTGGTTCACCCTGCCCGACGACGCTCGCGAGCGACTCGCCACCGGGCACAACCGGGGCCTCCGCGTCGGGCATTGGCACAATGGCGGCGCGCTCATCCAGGGAGCGGGCAGCCTGGTGTCATCGGTGGCCGATCAGCTCACCTGGCTGGAGGCGCAGCTCGATCCGCCCGCGGGAACGCTGGGCGAGGCCGTCACACTGATCTCGACGCCGCAATGGCGGGAGCGTGGCTCGGGCATGGGCATGGGCTGGCATCTGCGGGGCGAGAAAGCCCCCATCGTCTGGCACAACGGCGCCACCGGCGGCTTCCGCGCCATCACTCTCTGGTTTCCCGAGCCGAAGCTCGGGGTCGTGGTGCTCGGCAACAGCTCGGACGACGCGGTGGACGAGATGGGCTTCGTCCTGCTGCGGGCCCTGCTGACCACGCCACCCGCCTCCCCGATCAATCCGTCGAAGTAAGCCGGAAAATCTTCCCGCGCCAGCCGAGCACGATCACCTCGCCTTTTTCGTCGGGATAGATGCCGGTCGGCTGCACCACCGGTTCGGCCGGATTTTCGGGCTTGTGGAGCACGTGATTGCCGCGCGCCGACTTCGCCGCCACATCGTAGTCCAGCCCCCAGAGCGCGCCGTATTTCCAGTCGCCAAACACATAATGCCCCGCCAGTGACGGCACCGCCGAGCCGCGATAGACAAAGCCGCCCGTGATGCTGAGCCCCTCGCCGTGGGGGTAGACATGGACCGGATCGATGAACTGCGTGCCGCGCGGCGGGTCCATCCGCTTGCCCATGCCCAGCGCCTCCATGAAAGCCAGGCGCCCCGGCTGCTCCACCATGCCCTCGCGGTGTTCCCAACCGTAATTGCCGCCTTTCTCGATCAGGTTGACCTCCTCGAACAGATCCTGCCCGACATCCGCCAGCCAGAAAAGTCCCGTCTCCGTATCGATGGACACGCCCCAGGGATTGCGCAGACCCAGTGCCCAGATTTCCTCGCTGGCGTTCGGCACTCCGACGAACGGATTGTCCGCCGGAATGGCATACTCGCGGCCCGGCGAGCGACCGTCGACATCGATGCGCAACACCTTGCCGCTCCAACTGGTGAGCTTCTGCGGCAGCATGAAGACGCCGTTTTTGAGGCCGCCATCGCCGACGCACACGTAGAGGAAGCCGGTCGCGGGATCGAACAGCAAGTTGCCCGAGTTGTGATTCCACTCCGGCTGCTGGATTTCCATGAGAATGCGCTCCGAGGCCGGGTCGGCGGCGTTGGCGTCGCCTTTCGCCACCTGGAACTCGCTCAGCACCGTGCGCTTCGGCCCCTGTTTCGAGTAGCAGACGTAGAATTTTCCGTTCTCCGCGTATTTGGGATGAAAGGCCAGGCCCAGCAGGCCCTCCTCGAAGTCTTTTTCCACCCCCATCCGGTCGGTGAGATCGAGGAAAGTTGGCGCCTCCGACGCGGACTCGTCCCCGGGGAGAAGGCGGATTTTCCCCGTCTGCTCCACGAGGAAACGGCGGTTCGACCCATCCGGGGGCACGATCAACGCCACCGGGCGCGACACCTCCAGACTCTGATAGAGCGGCTGTAGTTTCACCTTCGGTTCCGCGACGGCGAGCGTGGCCACGGACAGGCACAGGAGGGCGAGCGAGGAGACATGCGGGGATTTCATGGGGCGCAT
>CAYTNL010000132.1:0-10330 GCA_964439145.1 uncultured Verrucomicrobiales bacterium | reverse complement strand
GTTACCTTTTCACCTGCAATTGTCACTCGCCTAAGTCCGACAGGCTGCTAGAGGACGCGAAGCAGCTTGGACTGCAGCTACCCGACCTCGTCAGAAAAATGGTGCCGCCGTCGGCGGGGGCGAAGCGGCCCTCGCGCTTGGCGATGGCACCGGTGAAGGCGCCGCGCTCATGGCCGAAGAACTGCACCCCCTCCAACCCGGGGCAATGCGCGGTGACGGGGCGGCGGGGTTGAAAAAGCGAATCGCTTCCATGGGGTTGGTCAAGTGGGGCAGTGGAAATTTCCGCCAGGGTTGGGGGTTCATCATCGGATTGATCTCTCCAAAAGAGCGTTGAGGGTGATCGGTCAGATTCTTCTCACGAGTGTCTTTTTTTCCCAGGCAAACATCTTCGGTCTCCCGCGACGCAGCCTGCTATCCATGCGTTTGCCGAAGGGTTGGCAAAGCGCCAGTTGCCCGATTCGGGCCGGGAAAAAAAATAGGCGGTCTCATCTAGCAGACGGACGGATCGGGACGAAGCGCCGAAGGAATTTCCCAGACGCGCGACATTCGCGACAAAGTAGAAGTGGGTTCAAACTCAGTGGTTCATGATGGATGACTGCGTGCGAATGGGTGCCTCGCTGCTCAGGCGGCATCGGGCAGGTAGATCATCCCGAGTTTGTCCGCCGTGGTCTGTCCGGTGAAGAGCCGCCACAGATCGACGGCGAGTTGCCGGGCGATGGCCACAACGGCCTTCTTGCGGGCGGCGGCGCTGCGGCCGGGATCGGCCAGCACCGGCATCCACTACTTCAGTCCGTGGTAGTCGGGTTGCCAGCGCATCATCCGCCAGACCATCTCCACGAGCATAGCCCGCACTCTCGGGTTGCCCTTCTTGCTGACGCTGTCTCCCCGGTGCTTGCCGCCACTGCTGTGTTTGATGCCCTCGCTCCGCTCACTCGGACACCCTTCGGGCTACGCTTCGCTACGTCCATCTCGCCTCCGGCCCTAGGCTCGATTCCGCAGACAGAGACCGGTGTAGCTGGAGACCTGCCTGCGGTTGGTGAAACGCGACCAGGCGCCACATCAGGACTCATTCGCTTGCTTGTCTATCTGCCCGACAACACTCGACTGGTCTGGTCTGGCCGTGTTGGCGACGATGGTCAGATCAACATTTACAAAACGCTCGATCAGGCCCGACCGGAACCCAGCCTGATCGCAGGAGTGCTGACCTTCCGCGACGTGATCGACATCAGCGATCTTGACGGCGAATTCTTCTGGCGACGTAGCGCGAACTCGCGCTCACCGGTACTTGCAGAAGGGTTCGATTTTCGCCAACCGGTTATCGCGAGCTTCTACACTCCGCCAGCTCGTGCTGAGTTTGCTCTATCGAGCCTCATCGCAACTTCACCGAATGTCGAACTGGCCCTGACCGGAAACGGCGCGGACGAGTCATTCCTCTGCGATTGGGATGATCGGAATCGCATCTTCTACACCCCGGAAGATCGCGAACTGGTTCGTGTCAATGTGAACGCCAGCTCCGGCCTCGTCACAGATTTCTGGTTTGATCGCGGGAACACCAGCACGCGAGTCAATTTCCGCGGAGCGCTTTTCCAGAAACAGGAACTCGGAGCAGGTTTCTGGTATTTCCTCGACGGTCAAACCGGTCTGATGACGCTGTCACCTTTTGATCGACCGGACTGAGAAGAGCTCCCTGCTGGAATCCTCATTCAACAGGGTTGAGTCAGCGACCTAACCCTGTTAAATCAGCCTGTTGTGGCAATCTCTTCCTGCTCGGCCTCAGGAATGCGCGAGACGCGATGACCAAGTGCTTGGTGACGATGTTGCCTTGGGCGCTTCGACCCTTGACGGTGAATTCGGCGAAGTTGAGATCGATCTTGATATAGGTCCCGTCGATGGAGACAGTCCCGAGCTTGAGCAGCTCCAGCTCCCACTACAGTTCCAGCACATCGACGAAGCTCTCGCGGAAGTCCTTGAGGTTTTCGCGCCGAAATTTACAGATGATGTCATGGTCGGGATGAGTGCCGGCCGTCAGGTAGCGCGCCGCCACGTCCCGATAGGTGGCCCGCTCGATCCTGCGCGAAAAAAAAGATCCCGTTGGCATCACAGTAAATAAGCAGCGTCAGCATCATTTTGGGCGGATACTGAGCGTCTCCAGTGCCACGGTGATTGACGCGAAACTGCTCCAATCGGAGTCGAGCCACTGCCTCAATCACAAATACACCAAGTCGTCCTCAGGCACCCAGCCCCGAAGATCAGGCGGCAACAACATCGGCGTCTCTCGGTCCACCGAATCACTCGTGCGCTCATGGTCCGACTTTACTGATTTTTTTGAGTTGTTCAAAGTCCGACAGGCTCCTAGGCGTCGCCACCCGGCTGCGGGCAGCGACCCGTAAATGAGAGATTCCCGGGATGCGGGTCGATTGGCAACGCCGCGCATCGCGCGGAGCGGGCCGGATAGTAATAGAGACCCTCCCGCCCCCTTCCATCGGGTAAAAAAAGGGAACTCGCAGCACACAGCGCCCCCTTGCCCCAGCCGCCGCTGGAAGAGACGCCTCGCCATAGCGTAAGCGCCCCCGCGCCCCACGGAACGCGGCGGTCGGCAGACCGGGCTTGCTTTTCCTTTCGGGTTGGGAGAAGAACTGGGACCCACGGTCCCAAGCCGTCGATTCATGAGCAGTTTTCCCTCTCCCTTCTACCGATGGCGTCCGCATCCTTGGCACGGGCTGGAAATCGGTTCCAACCCGCCCTCGGAAGTTCACGCCTACATCGAGTTGACACCGTTCGATCTCGTGAAATACGAGATCGACAAGGAAACGGGCTACATCCGGGTGGATCGGCCCCAGCGTACCTCCTCCCAGCCTCCCTCACTCTACGGTTTCATTCCCCGCACCTACTGCGGCAAGCGCGTCGGCTCTCTCATGGAGGGCGCCAGGGGAGGCGACGGCGATCCCCTTGATATCTGCGTGCTCTCCGAGCGTCCGATTTCGCGCGGCGAGATCATCGTGGGCGCCCGGGTCGTCGGCGGGCTGCCCATGCTCGATGGCGGCGAGGCGGACGACAAGATCATCGCCGTGCTGCTCAATGACACCGTCTGGCGCGACACCCAGGACATCGCCGAACTGCCGCCGGTGCTCGTCGAGCGTTTGCGACATTATTTCCTGACCTACAAACTGATCCCCGGTCGCGAGGCCGACGTGTCCATCGGACCCGCCTACGGACGGGAGAGAGCCGAGGAAGTCATACGCGCCGCCATCGACGATTACGAGGAAGAGTTCGGCGCCTGAAGCCCGCCTCAGGCGTCATCTCCCAGACGGCGCCGCGCTTTTGCCACCCGCTTGGCGGTCTGTTGACGCAGGCGCGAAGCCTTGCCCGGCTGACCGGTTTCATCCAACAGGGTGGCGAAATTGCTGGCAACGATCTCGTAGGTGTCGGGATCATCGGCGAGGCTGGATTTCAGGATGCTCAGGGCTCGCTCGTAGTTGCGCGCCGCTTTCTCGACTTCGCCCAGATCGTGGTAGACCGCCGCCAGGTTGCAGGCGGACTGCCCGATGTCCGGGTGCTGATCCGGCAGGTGATCGCGTCGAAGTTTCAGGGCCGCCAGATGAAAATCCCGCGCCAGCTCAGGCTGATTCCACGCCCAGAAAAGCGAACCCTGATTGTTGCAGATGGTGGCGAGATCGGTGGCGTGACTTTCCCCGAACCCCTCGAAAATCTCCTGCGCCCGCCGATAGAGAGCGGCGGCCTCCTCGTTGGCGCCCTGGTTGCGGCGGATCATGCCCAGATTGTTGGCCAGGTGCGCGATCGTTTCCAGCGGCGGGGGATCGCGCTCGGCCAGCAGTTCGAGACTGCGCGCGTACTCCTCCGCGGCCGCCTCCTCATCGCCCTCGCGATCCAGCGCCGCCGCCAGGCGCTGGCGCGCTTCCGCCTGCTCCTCCACGGTGAGGGTGACTCCCGGCGCGCCGTCCAGCTCCAAGGCCTCCCGCAGGACAGCCGAGGCCTCCGCCGTTCTGCCCGCGTGCATCAGCGAAATGCCGACGTCCATCAGCGCGGGAAAGAGATGCCGCCCCTCGCCATCTTCCAGGTTCACCTGGCGGCGGGCGGCGTCCGCCGCGCCGAGGCTCAGGCGCAGGGCCCGGCGACGGTTGCCGATCGACGTCTCGGCGGCGGCGCGCTCGCGCAGCCACGCGATCAGTTTGGCCTGGGCGGGGGTCATGGGCGGTCGGGTGGACGGGGCACTGGCTCCAAGCTCCTCATCAGGAGCCGGTCAGGCAAGCCTGAAAGCTTCACCGTCCCTACAATTTTCCCGCGAGATTATACTGTCGTTCTCCGGCTATGGCGAGCAGGATAGTCACCACGCCAACCCAAATCCATCGCACATGAATACCACCGACGATCCGAGCGAAGAACAAGAACCAGTCGAGACGCGCCAAGCTCTCGATGATCTGGGAGACGCCGTGAAGCGACTCTGGGAAAGCGGCTCCCGGGATGCCCGGCGCGCCGCCGAAGATGCCGTGCCCCGGGCGCGTGAAGAATTTCACCGCGGCCTGCACGATCTTGCCTGGGGCGTGGCCTACGTGGCCAGCTTCGGGGCCGGTCTGATCCGGGAATTGGCGCCCGACTCGGTCAACCACGGCTGGGAGGAAGGCCACGCGGCCGGAAAAAAAGCCTCCGAAGCCCAAGTCGAAAAAAGACGCCGAGCCACCGGGGACACCGAGGCTGGCGAGGGCGATCCCACCCCCGCCTGACGGGGATCGGGAAACTCAGTCCTGAATCTGCAATGCGCCCCCACCACTAGGGGCCGGGGGTGTTGGCTGAGTGCCGAAATTCAGAGAAGGCGCGGGTGCCGGAGCCGGGGTGGGCGCCGGAGCGGGAGGAGTCGGCGCCGGCGCGGCCGGAGCGGGAGTGGTGGCCGGAGTCATCGGCAGCGAGATCCGCGGAGCGGCGGCCGGTTCCGTCACCGCCGGCGGTGCGGGCGCGGTGGTCGCCGGGGCGGCTACGGCACCGCCACCCATGGTGGTCGGTATCTGGAGCGTGCGGCCTTCCACGATCATGTCGCTCTGCAGATTGTTGGCGGCTTTGATGCGGGACACCCGCGTCTGATATTTCTGCGCCAGCTCCCACAGGGAATCACCCTTGGCCACCTTGTGCGGCACCAACTGCTCGTCGGCTTTCAAAGCAAAGGGTTCCGGCGCGGGGGCCGCTGCCGGGGTGGTCTCGGCGGACGCGGGCGCCTGCGCGACGGGGGCCGGCTCGATCGGGTCGGGCGCCCGGTTGAAGAGGCAGCCCGTGGTAAGGGCGGCCACGAGAGGAAGCCCCGCGAGAGGGAGGTAGGGTGAAATTTCTCGGCTCATCCCGTAGGCTCTACCATAGGCTGATGATTGGGAAAAGCTGAATTTCCCCCAAAATGGCGTGACGCGAGAATTCGCGGCCCACCAGTTTGACTCTGTTGGGTCCGCGACTTGACCCTGTTCGATCAACGAACCTGTCTGTTGGGTCGAGGCTCTGCTGGCTCAACCCGGTGGCCACCGCAGGGGGCGACTGGCGAGGAGGTGGATGTGGAGGTGGGGGACGGCTTCGCCGCCGTTGGCTCCGTGATTGATCACGAGCCGAAAGCCCTGATCGGTGGGGAGGATGCCCAGGTCGGCGGCGACTTTGCCGACCACGAGCAGGAGATGCCCCAGCAGGGCCTGGTCGCTGGGGTCCGCTTCGCCGATCCGGGGGATGGGCTTTTTCGGTATGATCAGCAGGTGGGTGGGCGCCTGGGGGTTGATGTCCCGAAAGGCGAGCGCGTGCTCATCCTCGTAGACGATGTCGGCGGGGATTTCGCGGGCGATGATTTTCTCGAAAAGGGTCATTCCGAAAAAAGGGGGGGCTCAGTTAATGGCCAAGCGCAGGTCGGGAATGTCGTCGCACAAGGCGCGGTGTTCGCAGAGGAGGAAGTCGCGGATCTCGGCTTCGAGTCGGCGGCAGCGGGGGCTCCATTTTTCGGCGGTGGCCAGTTTTTTGACGCAGGGTTTCAGGCCGTAGCAGACCAACTGGCGTGCGCCGCAGTCGGCGGCGGAGCGGAATTGCCTACTCAGGAGCTGGAAGAATCCGAGTTCGAAGCCGGGCCCGGCTTTTCGGGCCAGTTCTGTCAGCGAGATGCGGATCGGCGGCGGGGCGTCGTTGAGATGGCTGGCCAGGTCGGTGAGTCCGAGGTTCTTGAGGGTGGAACGGATGCGGTCGAAGAGGTCGGAGACTTCGATGACGGTGCCGGGGTAGTGGTTTTTGAGGTAGCACTCGACGCCTTTGCTGACGTCTTCGGCGAGCCATTCGGGGACTTCGGCGGCGCAGGCGGCGTGTTTGAGAGTCTCTTGAAGCCAGGCGGGCTCGCAGAGGGCGAGGTTTTCCCGGCTGAGGCGGATGAGGGGCAACTCGGCTGGCAGGGCGATCATGGGACGGGCAGGTCTCGGACGATGGGTGGGGGGCTAGCGGATTTTGGACTCGAACAGCTCGGGCTGGAGGGCGGGATCGATGGGCTGGCGCTCGAGTGACTGGATCTCGTCGATGAATTCGCCCACATCCTGGAACTGGCGGTAGACGGAGGCGTAGCGCACGAAGGCGACGGGATCGATCTCTTGCAGTTTGGCCATGACTTTGGGCCCGATGAGGCGGGTGGGGACTTCTTTGAGGCCCTCGGTGGCGAGGTCGTTGGCGATCTCGTCGGCGGAATGTTCGAGGGTCACGATGGAGACGGGGCGTTTTTCACAGGCGCGCACCATGCCGTCGAGGAGTTTTTCCCGCTTGAAGGGTTCGCGGGTGCCGTCGCGTTTGATGACGCGCAACTCGCTGTGCTCCAGTTGCTCGTAGGTGGTGAAGCGATGGCCGCACTCCAGGCATTCCCGGCGGCGGCGGATGGACAATCCATCCTTGCTCATCCGGGAATCGATGACCTTGTCCTCAAGGCTGTTGCATTTTAGGCAGCGCATTTTTGCGTCTCAAAGTCGAGACATACAAACAAGATGTTGGGGTGTCAAAGGAAAAACCGCCACAAGATGTGGTTTGGGCCGGTTTTTCGCTGGCGGGTGGCCCCGGTTGTCGTGCTCAGGATTGGAAGAGATTCCAGATCAGGACCCAGATGGCAATGTTGAGGCCCCCCACAATGGCCATAACGATGACGATGAGGCTGATGACGAACAGGAGTGGTCCCCAGCCGCCTCCGGCCTGGGCGCCATCGGGGCTCTCGATGTAGTGGCGCATGAGGGCGAAGTTGCGGGAGTTGGATTTGAACCAGGCGGAGAAAAAGTCGCCGACTCCGGGGATGGCGCCGATGCCGGCGTTGACGATGATGTTGCCGCCCATTTTGAGCAGGGTGCGGAAGGGGATGCCGCGTCGGCTGGCGTCGGCGAGCAGGAAGGCGCCGACGATGCTGGAGACGGTCTCGCCGCCTCCGGGGATGAGTCCGAGGATGGGGTCGAGCCCGATGCGGATCTTGGTGCCGGGGATGGAGATGCACTCGTCCAGCAGCCAGGCGATGATGCGGGAGGTGCGGGCTTTTCGCTGGAGGGCGTCCCTGATGGAATCGGGTTCGCCGCCGTCGTCCTCAAGGGTGGCGGTGGCCGGCGGAGTCGGCGGGGCCGTGTCGTCGGGCGCGTGGACGGTCTCCTGCGGGTCGGTCACTGGCTCCGGAGGGGGCTGATGGGGGGAGGGGGAATGGGGGATCAGGCCAGGGCGCTGGTCTTGATGTCCATCAGCATCTGGGCGTTGCCGGGGTAGCGCTGCATGCACCTGATGAGCCATTCCATGGCGTCGGCGGGCTTGTAGCCGGAAAGTCCGCGTCGGATGACGTAGATTTTCTCCAACATGTGGGTGGGCAGGAGCAGTTCCTCGCGTCGGGTGCCGGAGCGGTTGATGTCCACGGCGGGGTAGATGTAGTTCTGCGCGAGCTGGCGGTCGAGGACCAGCTCCATGTTTCCGGTGCCTTTGAATTCCTGGAAGATGGCCTCGTCCATTTTGAAATTGGTCTGGATGAGGGCGGTGGCGATGATGGTGAGGGAGCCGCCCTCGCGGGTGTTGCGGGCGGCGGCGAAGAGTTTGCGGGGGATCTCCAGTGCTCCCACGGCGATGCCGCCGGACTGGGTGCCGCGATTTTTGCCGCCGCTGATGGCGTTGTTGAAGGCGCGGGCGAGACGGGTGATGGAGTCGAGGAGGATGAAGACATGCTCTCCGGCTTCAACGAGGCGTTTGGCTCTCTCGATGGCGAGCTGGGCCATCCGGGTGTGGTTTTTCACATCGGAGTCGTTGGAGCTGGCGAACAGATCGGCCTGGGGAAAGAGGCGCTGGAAGTTGGTCACCTCTTCGGGCCGCTCGTCGATGAGCATGACGATGAGGTGCATCTGGTCTTCGTAGTTCTCCAGAATGCCCTCGGCGATGTGCTCGAGAAAGGTGGTCTTCCCGGTGCGGGGCGGGGCCACGATGAGGCCGCGCTGGCCGCGTCCGATGGGGGTCATCATGTCGATGACGCGGGTGGTGAGTCGGTCGGGCCGGGTTTCGAGGGCGAGCCGCTTGTTCGGGTTGATGGCGGTCAGCTCCTCGAAGTAGGGGAGGTTGTGATAGGCCTCCGGGTTTTTGCCGTTGATGGAGAGCAACTCGGTGAGTTGGGGGCCGCGGGCGCCCTGCTTGGCGAGGCATTTGATGAGGAGGCCGTCCCTGAGCCCGTGGATGCGAACCACCTCCGGGGTGATGAAGACGTCGTCGGGATGCTGCTGGTATCCGCGATTCCTCTGGCGCAGGAAACCGAAGCCTTTGGGAGAGATCTCGGTGAGGCCCTCGACTTCGACAGCGGGCGCGTTGTCGAGGAGGGTGGCTTCGCGTTCGCGCTCGCGATCACGCTGTTCTTTGCGTCGCTCTTTGCGGCTTTTGCGAAAGCGTTTCCGGTTGTCGCGCCGGTCATGCTCCGAGCTGTAATCGCCGCCGGAGCGCTGTCCGGGAGCGTCATCCGTCCGGGGATTGCGCTCGCGGGGGGTTGATTCCCCCTCGTCGCCGGCTTCGCGGTTGGTCGGGGGGGGATATTCCCGGGCGGGCGGGGGATTTCCAGCGGCCGTTTCGGCGGCGGAAGGCTTGTCGGTGTGGTGGTCGGAGGCGTCTTTGTCGCGCGGGGGGCGGGACCCTTTGGCGCGGGGTCTTGGCGTCTTGGCGGGCTTTGGATGGTCCTCGTTGGCGTGGTCGGCTTTGGGAGCGGGCGAAGTTTTCCGGCTGGCGCGCTTTCTGGGCGCGCGTTCCTTCCGCTGGTTGACGTTGTCAGCGCTCTCGGCCGGCGGCGGGGGCGTGGGGGAGTCGGTTTCGCTCATGAAATTGGGGAATGGGAGGAGAGTTTTTTGACGCCGGAGGAAATGGAATGCCGGCGAGGGGGCTGGGGGAGGTGTGAAAGGGGGCGTGGCTCGCTCGCGAAGCGGGATGGCGGCGTGACGGGCCTGATCGCTGGGGATGTTACGCGGTTGATAGTCAGGAAATCCAAAAAGAATCCGACATGGGGGCGTGGACTCGTGCGAAGGGGAGGTGACGAGTGGCGCCTGCCTGCCGAAACTCGCCGATCAAAGGAACGTCACCGGCGAAGCCGCGGGAGAGGGGAATCCGATGAACCTCTTCATGGGACCTGCCGCGAATCGCGGTGCGCCCAACTCCCGTGGTTGTGTGAACGTATCTCAGTTTCCGAAGGCGTCGCAACCAATTTTTCGGAAAAATCTCCCCGATGCTCGTCTTCGATTTCCGCTTGCGTCGGGGGGATTGTGTCATTAACTACCGCTTCGCCGCCGGATTGGCGGCTATTTTGTCATGGGCAAACAGTACAATAAAGAGATCAAGCGCCGCCGCCGTCAGAGTTACCTGAAACGTCGTGCAGAGAGAGCCAAAGCGACCATCGCCTTGAAGAAGGTGGCTCCCAAGGCCAAAAAAGGGGCCAAAGCCGCGGCCGGCGCCTCCAAAGCGGATGCGGATGCGGCAACGGACGTAGCCGCCGGGGTCGAGAAAAAAGCTCCGGCCAAGAAGAAGGCCGCCGCCAAGAAGGCTCCGGCCAAGAAGAAAGCCGCCGCCAAGAAGGCCCCGGCCAAGAAAGAGGCTCCCAAGGAAGAGGCTCCGCAAGCCGCGGCCGAGGAGGTCGAGTCCACGCCCGACAAGTCGGGGGAGGAGGAGTGAGCCGCTAGTCCATAGCGCATTCATTTTTGCCTGAAGCGGCCGGCAGAGATGCCGGTCGTTTTTTCTTTCCGATTTTTGGCGGGCGCTTGAGACCGATGTTCCTCGCGGCTAGCAGCCTGTCGGACTTGAGTCCATTATTTCGCCGATTTGTCGGCGTTTC
>CAYTNL010000131.1:0-10867 GCA_964439145.1 uncultured Verrucomicrobiales bacterium | reverse complement strand
TTTTCGACCCCTCCGTTCTCTCGCCGCCCTTGGGGCCGGGTTGAAGGGGGTGCAGGGGGAGGAAGGGTAAAATGGGGCTCATTTCGAGGCATTTTGCTCTGAATTTGGTGCCTCGGTCAACCGGTTTCCTCAGACTGACTGATTTGCGGAAGGGAAATGGTCCTTTCTCGTGAAATTTGGGCACGAGGAAACGCCCCGGATCGAATTCTGCGAAACGATCCGGGCCTTCCAGCCGCTGTCTTGATTCCTCAATCCCAGCGGAAGACGGGCACGTCGTCCGGCGGAAAGGGATCTACGACATCGACGGTCAGGAAACGGGCATCTCCGAAATCGAACTCCGGTTCCTGCCACACGGGATCTACCATGTCACCCAACCACCAATCCGGTGGCGGTGGCTCAATGTCATCGCTCCAGCCCCACTGGGGTGGCACATCGAGGGGCTCCAACGTGTCGATGTCGAAGGGGGGACTTGGGGGCGGTGGCAACGCAATGATCCCTTCCCATAGGCCATGGAGTTTCAGGAAGAATTCGACTTCACTTCTTCGGATCATCGTGCCTACATTCTTCATGGTTCCCCGGCAACAGGGGCAGATGAGCGGGTCCTCGCCCCAGACCCGCTTGATGAGATCGCGCCACAAGGGCCGCAGGGCGCGGGCGCTCTTTGGCTCGACAGGGGGCAGGACGAACAGGGTGGGCGCGGTGGCGGGAAGCAGTTCCGGACGGCGCTCCGCCTGCGCAGGCGGCATGACGGGGCGGTGCCGGCCGGCTTTGGCGTCGAGCCCCCGGCTTTTGTTGGAATAGAGACCGTAGTAGCGGACGGTGTGCTGGCTTTTGGGCGGGATGTGCTCGACGAGGGCGGCAAGGAAGTCGGGCGCGGTGAAGACCTGGTAGTTTTTCTTGGTGTGCCAACTGCGCTTGGAGCGGTAAACGACTTTCTCGGCGTTGGGGTTCCAGGTGATTTTTTCGAGGGAAAACGGGGCGCGCAAGAGATACTCGGCCAGTCTCCGGCGGCCCTCGACATCGTGCGAGGCGACGGGTTTTTCTCCGGCGTCGAGGCTGAAGCCGCTGTGGGTCCAGGCGAGAAGCTGGCGGGCTTTCTTTTCACTGATGAGCTTTTCCCCCAGCAGTGCCTCGATGAAGCGGTGGCGGAACAGTTCGGTCAGCGGCTCGATACTCTCCACCGGCATGAGGTGAAAGCGTCCGTCCCGATCCACCAGCCCGGTGGCGGCGAGGACGTGGAGATGCGGATGGAAGTTCAGATAATCGCCAAAGGTCTGCACGGCGGCGACGGCGGCGAGCTTTCCTTCCGGCAAATCTAGCCGGGCGCGCATCCAGTCGCGCAGGCACTCGATGCTGACTCGGAAGAGATGGTCGAGCAGCCTGCGGCGTTTGCGAAAGATGCCGCGCAGGGGCTTTGGCATGGTGAAGACGAACTGGCGATGCGGCACGTCAAAGCACAACTCACGGGCGATCCAATCTCCCAGGGCGCGGACGCGCCGCTGATGGCAACTGGGGCAGAAATGCCGGGTCTTGCAGGTGAAGGCGAGGAGCTTTTCATGGCCGCAGTCGGGGCACTGGAGTCGGGTGAACCCGGCAGCGAGGTCGCCGCAGCGGTAGAACTGGCGCACGACCTCCACGGCATCGGGCCGCAAGGGACCGTGGATGGGGCGATGGCGGCGCTCGTAGCCGGACTCGAACTCGGCCCAGGCGTGGTGAACGATGTGCCAGAGTGGCGAGGCGCGAGGACGGCGTGGTCTGTAGATGGAGGGCATAAGTGTTTTTTAGAACACTTATTCCTCCGCTTAACCATACTGTTCACATACGCAGTTGTGGTGGTTTGTAAGATTCGCGGACTTTCCTGAACTTCTGACTTTAGCCAGTAGTAGAGGAACCTCGAAAATGCTAGGAGGCGAGGTGGGTGCCGGGATGGCTCCTGCCCCGCGAGGCACGGACTTCAGGCAACAGGGTTGGGTCGCGCGTGGAACGGGGTTGAGTTCCCCCCGTTCCGGCTGCATGGTGGCGGCTTTCCCCCCCCACCACCTCAGCGCCCCAGCTCCCGTGTTTGTCGATCATCTCAAAATTTATGCCAAAGCCGGCGATGGCGGCGATGGCTGCGTGTCCTTCCGGCGGGAGAAATTCGTGCCCAAAGGCGGTCCCGATGGCGGTGACGGCGGCAAGGGCGGCGATGTGATCCTGGAGGTCGATCCGCACACCGACAGCCTGCGGGCGCTCTTTTACCGCCAGCACTACAAGGCCGAGCGGGGCCAGCACGGCATGGGCCACAAGAAGACGGGCAAATCGGGCAAAGCCATCACCCTGAAAGTGCCGCCCGGCACCCGCGTCTATCGCATCCCGCCTCCCGACGCGCCGGGCCTGGCCCACGAGGACATGCCGGAGACGGAGTTCGTGGTCGAGGACGAGGAGGGCGAACGCTTTCCCGAGACCGAGGCGGCCCTGATGGAGGAGATCGACGGGCTGGATGAGGATGAATGGTCCGGCGAGGAAGAGCAGGAGGATGACGAGGAACTGGACGGCGACGAGCCAACCCCGGAGATGGTGGCCGACCTGACCGAGGTGGGGCAGAAGTTCATACTCTGCCTGGGAGGCAAGGGCGGCCTGGGCAATCAGCATTTCGCCACTCCGACCAATCAGGCGCCGATCGAAAGCTCGCCATCTGAGCCGGGCGAGGAGGGCTGGTTTTTTCTGGAGCTGCGCCAAATCGCCGATGTGGGTCTGGTGGGCTTTCCCAACGCGGGCAAGTCCACCCTGCTGCGCGCCCTCTCCAACGCCACGCCCAAGGTGGCGGCTTATCCTTTCACGACTCTCAAGCCGATGGTCGGCGTGATCGAGTTCGGAGGTTTCCAACGCGCCACCATGGCCGACATCCCCGGGCTCATCGAGGGCGCCCACGCAAATGTGGGGCTCGGGCACGAGTTTCTCCGTCACATCACCCGTTGTCGGCTGCTGCTCTTCGTGGTGGACACGGCCGCCGTGGACCAGCGCGATCCCATCTCCGATCTCCAGAATCTCCGCACCGAGATCAAGCTATACGACGAGGAACTCTCCAAACGCCCCTGGCTGATCGTGGCCAACAAGATGGATCTGAAGGAGGCGACGGAAAACTTCGGCTTTCTGCGAAGCCGTTTCCCCCGCCAGGAGATCCTGCCCATCTCCGCCGACACCGGGCAGGGACTGGACGCCCTGCGTGCCCGGCTGGCGGAGTTGGTGGGGAAACGCCCGAGCTAAGCTGGCGACCTCAGGACTTATTCCGGAAGACGACCGCGCCGCCCTCGACTTCGGCGATGACGGTGTCCCCGTCGAGGAATCGGCCCTCCAGCAGATCGAGACTGAGTGGATCGAGCAGGCGCCGCTGCACCACACGCTTGAGTGGACGCGCCCCGTAGGCGGGATCGTAGCCCTCGGTGGCGATCAGCGACAGGGCGGCGTCGCTCAGCTCCAACGTCAGGCCCTGGCGCTCCAGGCGGCGGCGGACACGGGCGAGCTGGATCTCGACGATGCGCCGGAGATCCTCCTCCGTGAGACGGTCGAAGATGATGGTCTCGTCCACCCGGTTGAGAAACTCGGGACGGAAATGACCGCGCAATGCCTGGAGTACCAGGGCCTCCCGCTGTTCGGGGTTGGATTCGGTGAGGATGTGCTCCGAGCCGATGTTGCTGGTCATGATGATGACGGTGTTCTTGAAATCGACCGTGCGTCCCTGGCCATCGGTGATCCGCCCGTCGTCGAGGACTTGCAGGAGGACATTGAAGACATCGGGATGAGCTTTTTCGATCTCATCGAATAGCACCACCGAATAGGGTTTCCTCCGCACGGTTTCACTCAATTGGCCGCCCTCCTCGTAGCCCACGTAGCCGGGAGGCGCCCCGATGAGCCGGGCGACGGCGTGCTTTTCCATGTACTCGCTCATGTCGATGCGCACCATGGCGCCCTCGTCGTCGAAGAGAAATTCCGCCAGAGCGCGGGAGAGTTCAGTCTTCCCCACCCCGGTGGGGCCGAGGAAAAGGAAGCTGCCGATGGGGCGGTTCTCATCCTGCAGGCCCGCCCGCGCGCGGCGCACCGCGTTGGACACCGCCTTGACGGCGTCGCGTTGGCCGATGACGCGTTCCCCGAGCCGATCCTCCATGTGGACGAGCTTTTCCTTTTCGCCCTCCTGGAGACGACTGACGGGAATGTGGGTCCAGGAGCTGACGACTTGGGCGATGTCTTCCTCGGTGACCTCCTCCTTCAGCAGACGACTGGCGCCCTGCATATCGCCCAACTTGGCGGTGGCGGTGGCGAGTCGTTTCTCCAACTCCGGCAGTCGCCCATACTGGACCTCGCTGGCGCGCCCGAGATCGCCCTCGCGTTGGGCGCGCTCCAGTTCCGTCTTGGCGGCCTCGATCTCCTCCTGTACCGCGTTGGCTTCGTCGATGACGGCCTTTTCGTTCAACCAACGAGCCCGGAGAGCGTCGGCCTCCTCCTTGATGTCGGCGATCTCTTTCTCGACTTTCTCGAGCCGCTCCTTGCTGGCGGCATCTTTCTCCTTGGCCAGCGCCTGCCGCTCCATTTCCAGCTGCATGGCCTGGCGATCCAGCTGGTCGATCTCGGTGGGCAGACTGTCGAGTTCGATCTTCAATCTCGATGCCGCCTCGTCGATGAGATCCACCGCCTTGTCGGGCAGGAAGCGATCCGAGATGTAGCGATCGCTCAGCGTGGCGGCGGCGACAATGGCGCTGTCCTGGATGCGGACCCCATGATGCACCTCGTAGCGCTCCTTGATGCCGCGGAGAATGGCGATGGTGTCCTCCACGCTCGGTTCATCCACGGAGACGGGCTGGAAGCGGCGCTCCAGGGCGGCGTCTTTCTCGATGTATTTCCGGTATTCATCCAGCGTGGTGGCGCCGACACAGCGCAACTGGCCGCGGGCGAGTTGGGGCTTGAGCATGTTCGACGCGTCGACCGCACCCTCACTCGCGCCGGCACCGACGATGGTGTGGAGCTCATCGATGAAAAGAATGATCTCGCCCTCGCTGTCGGTGACCTCTTTGAGGAAAGCCTTGAGCCGATCCTCGAACTCGCCGCGATACTTGGCACCGGCGATCATGGCACCGATGTCCATGGAGATGAGCCGCTTGTTTTTCAGGGACTCCGGCACATCCCCACTGACGATGCGACGTGCCAGCCCCTCGGCGATGGCGGTCTTGCCCGTGCCGGGTTCGCCGATGAGGACGGGATTGTTCTTGGTCCGTCGGCTCAGGATCTGCATGACCCGGCGGATCTCCTCGTCGCGACCGATGATGGGATCGATATCGCCGCGCCGGGCGATCGCCGTCAGATCGGTGCCGTATTTTTCGAGCGCCTGGTATTTGCCCTCGGGATCCTGATCCGTGACCCGCTGACTGCCCCGGATGGAGGAAATGGCGGACAGCAACGATTTCTCGTCCGCGCCCGTCTCCTTCAGGATTCGCGCCGCCTCGGATCTGCCCGACTTGGCCATGCCGAGGAGGAAATGCTCGACGCTGGTGTACTCATCCTTGAGGGCCTTCTTCTGTTTCTCCGCCTCGTTGAGCACCTCCCTCAGTTCTCCGCTGAGATGGGGCTGGCTCGAGGCGCCCTCCACGCTGGGTTGGCGATCCAACCAGGCGCCGATCCTGGCCTCCACGGTGTCGGGATCGGCCCCGATCTTCGAAAGCACGGGACGCGTGATGCCCTCGGTCTGCTCCAGCAGGGCGGACAACACATGGGCGCTGCCCATTTCGGCGTGTCCCTTCTCCATGGTGAGTGACTGGGCGGCCTGGAGCGCCTCTTGGAGTTTGAGCGTGAACTGATTGATATTCATGGTGATTGCGGATGCGGTATTTATTCGCGGGAGGAAGTATGATTGCTATTCATTGAGAGCCACCCCGCGGAAGGCCTCCCTACCTCAGACCATCATTGCAATGTTTTGTTCACAAAAATAGGGAAAATCTCTCCGCTCGATCCGACCCCTTCGCAATGCCGCCGCCACAGGCTGTGGCGCTCCCGCTCAATAAAGATGCGCCGACCAGGTGCGTGGCGTGTCAGTGACAAGGCGCAACCTGCCGAAGCCGCGAGGATCGCGCGAATACATCGTCTGCGCCGGGCCACCGTAGGGCGACGCATGCACATGCCGTTTTTCATTGGGATAAGTCACCTGACCGTTGTCCCCTACCGCCGCGAACGACAGACTGGCGTTCAGGCCGAGCAGCGAGGCGGGATCCCCCACCCTCCCATCGAAACGCAGCAAGTAAGCCATCGGCAGCTGGACTTCCAGCCGCCTACCGCCGGCATTGGTCGAGCTTTTCAACTCCGCCCGGATGCCCCCGGAGGGAATCACCATGTCATTCCCTGCGCCATCGCCAAAAGCCGCCAGTTGGGGACGCACCACTTCCACAGGCCCCTCCACGACGGGACAGTTCACCCGTACCTTGTCGACGAATCCGAACTGCCCCACCTCGGCGATGGGCCGGGCATCCAGCGAGATATCGAGCGTCAGTGAGGGCGCGTCAGGCACCGGAGTGAAGCCCACATCGGAGAAATCGAAAGCGAAGTAGAGAAAATCCTGATCCGCGTCCACCCGCATCACCACTCCACCGGCGCCAGGCTCGAGCGCGTCCGGCGAAGCTTTCGGCAAATCCTGGGCGTCTCCGTATCCCACGTAGTTCGTCAGCGCGATCCTTTGCCCGAGCCCCACATCACGGACCGCTTCCAACACCCTGGGATAGACAAAGCTCTTGCCGTCCACCTCCACCTCGACAAAGACGCCGGTCTTGTACCTGGCCGCGCCCTCCGGCACGGCAAAGGGGAAGGTCGCCTCGAATTTCTTCGCTCCCAATCCCGGCAACTCGAACGACACCCATCCGCTCACCGCCTCGCCCATTCCGATGCGGTATCGCCCTCGAGTATCCCCCGCCGCCCCGTTCACGAAGCGCCACTCGAACCGAATATCCTTCACCAATCCGTCGAAAGTCTGTTGCGTCCACTCCACCGACACGGGCTGCAAGCGGGTCACCACATCCATCAACCTCGAGCGTTCCTCATCCACCACGAAATAGCTCAACCGCAGATTCGGATCGGCGATATCGAGCGCCGCCCGCCCGCCCACGGCGATGGCGGAGCTGACCCGCTCGTAGTCGAACTCGATTTCCGCCGTGCGTCCCGGCTCTATGGAAAAGGCCTGATAGGGCTCCTTGGGGGTCAGTGCCTGGCCCATCATCAGCGCCCCGAGGTATCCACTCTTCACGGAATCGCCCACGTTCTTGAGGTTCACCTTCACCTTCACCAGATCGTTTCCGGCGATCTCGGCCCGGCCCGACAGCTCATAGGGTGCCGCCTCTGGTTCCGGCGTCATCAGCGCCTCGAACATGGCGCGCCCCATGATCTCGTGGGCCTGCTCATTCGGATGAAGCGTTTCCGGAGTCTCCGGCATGGGCTCGAACTCGAAAATCCGCCCCAGACGATCCGCCATGGTCAACACCGCCGCCTCCGGCTCCACCCCGGAGGGGATACCACCGCCCAAGGGCGCCAACGAAGCGCCCAGATCCACGAACAACACCTGATTCCTGGCCGCCACCTCCCTGGCCACCGTCGCGTAGGGCCGGGTCAGCCCCCAGCCCGTCGGTCCCGTCGAGGCCCGAATGATGCTCGGAGCCAGTAGGATCACATCCGTGCCATGTGCGCGACAAGCATCGATGGTTCGCTGCAAGGCCTGCCGGTAGGAATCCAGCGAATGACCGCGCACCGCGTCATTGATGCCGAAATCGATCACGATGAGATCCGGATCATTCACGAAAGCGTCTGTCGAGACCCGCTGCAGCGCGTCGATGGCGCATCGGCCCGGGATGGCCAGGTTCTCGATGAAAATTTCCTTGCCCAGATGGTCCTTCAACTTCGCGGGATGCCCCTGTTCCGGGTTCAGCGCCCTGACTCCGCCGGGAAAGAAAAACTCGCGCGCCAGGTGGGTGCTGAAATTTCCCAGATACGAGAGCAACCAATTCCCATTGTTGTCATCGCGCGTGTACATCCACGTGACCGAGTCCCCCAGAGCCACGATGTGCACCGACCGCTGATTGTCCAGCTTGAGGAAAGTGCGGGGGAGATAGGTCTTGAGATGATCCCGCTGCGCGAGGGTGAGCGGATAGGCCTCCACCGAAGCCAGATCCGACCACGGGAGGGCAAACATCAAAACCAGTATTCCCAGAAATTTTCTCATCATTGAAAATTCGGATCTGAAAAATTTTCGTCCACACCGCTACGCAAAATCGGGAAAGAAGTCAAAAATCTAATCAGCGTCAGGCGCGTTTGACCAGAATTTTTCCAATTATTGCGAAAGCAACACCCTCTCAGAATCGACGATTCTCCCCGCGAAACAAGCCCTGTCGAAGCATTTTTTTTCAGTGCCCGCTTGCGATGTTCAGCCGCCAAGGTAACTGAGGCATAGTCGTGGAAGAAATCCCGCCCAACTCCCCGCGCATCCGAGACCTGCCCATCGCCGACCGGCCCAGGGAGAAACTCGCGGCTCGCGGTCCCGCCGCGCTCACCAATGCCGAATTGCTGGCGATCTTTTTCGGCACCGGTCGACGCGGACTCAGCGCGGTGGATCTGGGGCGAGATCTACTCCGGCGCTTCGGCTCCCTCCAGTCCATCACCCGCCGCTCGATCGAAGAGTTGAGCCAGGTCCCCGGCATCGGCCCCGCCAAAGCCGCCCAACTGGCCGCCGTCTTCGAGTTTGGCCGTCGACTCGCGCGCGAGCGTTATCAGGAGTTGCCCATCGACACCCCCGAGGCCGTCTACGATCTGCTCGGCGCCGAACTCCGCGGCCTCAATCAGGAATCCGTCCGGCTCATCCTTCTGGATAACCGCGCCAACCTCCTCCACGTCACCGAGATCACCCGCGGCACCCTCAACGAATGCATCGCCCATCCGCGGGACATTTTCCGGGTCGCCATCGCCTGGTCGGCCGCCTCCTTCATCATCGCCCACAATCATCCCTCGGGAAATCCCTCACCCAGCCAGGCGGACATCCGGCTCACCCGTCAACTCCGCGACGCGGCGGAACTACTCAAGATCGAAATGCACGACCACGTCATCATCGGCTCCCCCTCCCTCTCCCCCGATGGACAGCCCTATTACAGCTTCCGAGAATCCGGACTCATCTGAGCAGTAGCCCCACGAAGACAAATTTGCGCCACCTGACAGGGTTGACTCCGCGACCAAACCCTGTTGACTCTCGCTACCCGGATTCATCCCCGCCCTCCATTTCATGAAAGCCCACGCCACCGCCGTGATCGCCCCGGATGCCCAGATCGCCGACGATGTCGAGATCGGCCCCTACTCCGTGATCGAGGCGGGAGCCCGAATCGGACCCGGATGCCGGATCGGCCCTCACGCGCATCTCATGGGCCAGATCGAGCTGGGCGAGGGCTGCACCGTCGGCACCGGAGCCATTCTGGGCGCCGATCCCCAGAGCGTGGGCTTCGATGCCCGGATTCCCAGCGGGGTGATCATCGGGGCGCGCAACCGTATCCGGGAGTACGTGACCATTCATCGCAGCCTGTTCGAGGGCGAGCATACCCGGCTGGGAGATGATAATTTCCTGATGACGGGGGCTCATCTGGGGCACGACGTCCGCCTGGGAAATCAGAACGTCATTGCCAACAATTGCCTCCTCGCCGGCCACGTGACCGTGGGCGACCGCTGCTTCCTCGGAGGAGGCTCGGTCTATCATCAATTCATGCGCATCGGAGATCTGGTGATGGTGCAGGGCCTGACGGCGCTGGGGCAGGATATCCCGCCATTCGTCATCGCGGCAGGCACCAACCGGGTCGCCGGAATCAATATCGTGGGTCTCAAACGGGCCGGCATCGAACGGGAAGTCCGCGCCAGCATCAAGGAAGCGTTCGACCTGATCTACTGTCACGGGCTCAATCTGACCCAGGCCATGGCGGAGGCCGACGGACGGGACTGGATAGGTCACGCCCGTCAGTTCATCGATTTTTTCCGGGCGGAATCGCATCGGGGAGTGTGCCTGCAAACACGACGCGGAGCCAGAAACGAAGAATGAGCCAGACGCGCCGATGAGAAAATCCTCAAATTTCTGTTGGTGTTTTCCCAAGAAGTTGCTAATGATCCGGGTTCGAAGGTAGAGTTTTTCATCCGAAAGACTTTTACGAATCTTCATAATTGGTATAAGTTGCCTAAGACTGCATACAGGGAGATGACCGCTCTTTTTCGTTCGCCGCTTTTGAGGCTGGCACGGGCTTCGCTTGGTGTCCTGATCATTGGATCCGCTTGCCCGCTCCACGCGCAGGACGGCAATCTACTGGGCGCCGCCGCGCAAGCCGTTCAGGACCTGCAGATCGAGAGTAATGAGACGACTTTTGATGAGGCCATGGGCGTGGCCAGGGCATCCGGAAACGTCCGCATCCGCTACGGGCAGGTGGTGATCGAGGCCGAGCAGGCCGAGTTTCACCAGTCGACGGGCAAAGTGTTCGCCCGCGACGATGTCCGGGTTTACAAAGACGGTTCGATTTTTACCGGTCAGGAGATCATCTACGACACCAACACCGGAGAGATGACCGCCACGGATCTCCGTAGTGCCCTGGCGCCGCTCTATTACGAGTCCGGTGATGTGAAGGTCCCGACCGAGGATACCGACATGATCGAGATGGGTGAATCCTTCTTCACCACTCACGACGCCGCCAATCCCAATTTCCGTATCCGAGCCAAATCCATGCGGATCTACCCCGGCGACAAAGTCGTCATGAAAGGGGTGAAATTTTACAGCGGTGACACCCCGATTTTCTGGTTCCCCTATCTCTCTCAGCCGCTTGATGACGAGTTGGGCTAC
>CAYTNL010000130.1:0-10951 GCA_964439145.1 uncultured Verrucomicrobiales bacterium | reverse complement strand
CGACGCCCTAACCGCTCGCCCTTGAGATAATTGTAGAAGTCTCCTAGAAAAAAATAACCCGGATACCTGGACGGCCCACACACAGTATTCAACGCCCACCACACAGAATTAGAAACCGATCTACTGACTACGCGCCTAGCGACAACCCGTGACATTCGAAGCGTCACCATCCCGGCCGCTCCATTGCTACATTCCAGCCGATGGTGACACTGTGACACATCCTTTCATTGCCTTTCTCTCTCAATCTCTCACTACAGGACACCACCCCCTGTGCAGAAAGCACGCTTGAACGCACCCATCCCAGCCGTCACAGTGTCACCACAGCCGAAAACCCTTATCCTATAAGAGATAGACGGTGACACTTTGCCCGTCACCTTGGCGCCAAAGCACCGTCACCAAGCCGCTTTTCCGGCTCGCTCGATCACCTCGCCGGGGCACCGATCAGCCAGCCCCGCCAGTGCTTCGTGTCCGCCTTCGCCACCCGCTTCCCATCCCCCAGGTCAGGGTGCGCGTTCAGTCTCTGTAGCAGCGTCGTCAGCCGGTTATGCCGCAGCAGATCACGCACCTGGGCATCTACCGAGCAGGGAAAACCCTCCTGCCCCAGCAGCACACGCTCCAGCATCACCGCCGGACCGTGCCAGCTACGGCCAGCCACAGAGGCATTTGCACCCTTCGCCGAGGGCAGATCCCACAGCTTTAGGCCCTTCGCCCCCTCATGCTCGAACTCCGCCATATCCACCAGGTGCATCAGCTCAGCCGCTGGCGTCTCGTCAAACAGCCCGTCCCGCACCATCGGGTGGTGAAACTCCCGGAATCCGAACCTCGTGGCATCGCTCCCGTCCTCGTAGCACAGCAGCGCCTCCGGGATCACCCACTCATTCAGCAGCCATTCCACAAAATGCGGCATCTCCCCCGCCAGCGTTTCCGAAAAAGCCCGGCGCTCCTCCAGCGTCCGCGTCGGCATCGGCAGCGGCACCTTCTTCGTGTGGAAAATCAGCACCTTATCCCCGTAGTCCGACGAGATCGGAGGCAGGCTTCGCAGCTTGTCCGGGTCATCGTTGAGCGAGATCGTCAACCGCCAGAAAGGGTGCACCGACCATGGCTCCGTCCGCATCAGCCGCATCCGCGCCAGCGGCGTCGCCACGATCTGCTTGATCGTCTCCGCCAGAGCAATCCGGTCCACCGTCTTCTGCGAGCTCGGCACCTCACCCAGATTCAGGTGCTCCGCCGCGAAACAGTCCCCGTTGAAATCATCCGAACCGAACAGAAACTTCTGCGGATCCGCCTCCCGGCCACCCAGCAGCGGCGTCACCAGCTTCGTCTGCAGCAGCGACTTCCCCGAGCCTCGAGGCCCCGCCAGGATCATCGCGTGCCCCGGGCGCCAGTTCCCAGGATCCCCGTCCCGCAGCGACTCATAAGCCACCTTGCACCACGAGTAGAAAAAATCCGTCTGATCCGTCCCCGCCGGACGGCCCGTCCCCAGCAGCCCCTCCACCAGCGCCCGGATCGTCCCCCACTCCCCCTTCACCGGTGACAGCAGCGACGCCTGGCTCTTCACCAGCACCCGCTCCCCGCTGTCCAGCCGGTGCACCCCCGACCCATAGCCCGCCAGCGACGGGAACACCTCATCCAGGCACCGGTTCCGGCGCGTCCACAGAAAAACCCGCTTCGACTCGCTCAGCCGCTCATCCTCCCGCGCCTTGATCGCCACACAGTGCTCCTGACGCATCAGGTCGATCACCCCCTGCTCAGGCCACACCGACCAGCCCTCACCCGGCCGTCCGAGAATGAACGAATTACCGCCCCCGCTCTTCCACCACAGCCCCATCTCCTCCGCCACCTTCGCCTCGTCGAAAGCCCGCGCCGGAGGTTCCCCCTCCTCCGCGAACACCGCCGGTCCATCCGGCGACGACGCCACCAGCCGCCCGATCCTGGGCGATCCCTTCCCCCTCTTTCGAGGAGCCCCCTCCGCCCGCTTCCGCCGGCACCGCCTCCGTGAACTCAAAAAAATCGCATCCATAAAAAATCACCCGCCTACAAAACCCCGCGTCAAAGACCCCACTCCGCGAACAGCGGTCGCACCACCTCCTCCAGCACCTCCGGATCGCACCACGCCAGGTCATTCACATCCTTCACCCGCTCCCCCGATCGGCGCACCAGCCCCTCCAGATTCGCCACCGACACCGACGCCCCCGCCTCCGCCAGCTGCGACTGCCAGCGCAGCCCACCCTCCCAGCCAGACCGTCGGCCATCCCGCGCCACATCCGCGTGCGCGAAAATCCGCACCTCCCGATCCTTGAAACACCCCATCGCCTCCTCCGCCAGCCGATTCGACGCCCCCAGCACCCCGCACACACCCACCGACCCCAGCAGCCCCCATCCCCGCAGGAAATGGAACGCCGCCAGCACATCCGGCGACCCCTCCACCAGCACCACCCGGCCCACCGACCCCAGATTCCCGCAGCCCACCGGCCACGCCACATTTCGCGTGCTCCAGCTCTTCGACCGCCGCGCCTCACCGCCATCCCCCCCGATCTCGTAGAGCCCACCGTCCAGCCGCCGATACTGCGCCGTCCACCTCGAGTCATCCGTCACCACCCACGAGCGCACCGCATCCGCCGCCCGCACATGCCGGCGAGCCGTCCCATCCCACCGCCACGGCCAGTCCGTCGCCCACAGCACCCCCGTCCCTACCGCCGCCTTCAGGCCAGCCACCTGCAGCCCCCGCAGCCCCGCCAGCTGCTCCAGCTCCGCCGCCGTCGGCACCTCCAGTCGCGGCAGCCACGGCTTCCTCCGCACCTCCGCCTCCCGAGGTCGCCGCACCACCCCACCCGACGAGATCCGTGGCACCGCCTCCCGCGGCAGCCCCAGCATCCCCCCCAGCACCTCCACCGCCCCCGCGAAATCGCAGCCCCGCAGCCCCATCACCAGGTCGAACACCGACCCATCCCACCCACAGCCGAAACAATGGCCCCGCCAGCCATCCCGCGCCATGCGCATCGAGAAAGACCCGCTCCGCTCCTCGTGGAAAGGGCACAGCCCCACCCAGGCCGAGCCCGCCCGGCGCGGAGACCCCACCTCGCGGCTGTAGAGATCCACCATCGAGATCCCCTCCCGGATCCGGTCCAGATCGTAAAAAGAGCGTTCCGTCATCGAGGTGGTTCGGGAGGGCGAGGTTGCGCGCGCGCAACCTGCCGAGGGGAAACTGGGTCACCGGTTATCGTGACCCCCGTTCGGTGAATAAGCGTTGGCCGAATGAAGTGCCGGGCATTCGCACATCCCGTAGCTTTCGTCGCCGTAGGGGTGTCCAGTTCCCGCGCACCATTCGCACATCCGGTAGGGATTGGGCAGCGCGTCGTTTTCCGGCCCAGCCCACTCGGCGTCCGCGAATGGCGGCGTTCCGGTGTAGTCGCATTTCTTGCTGCCGAAGCGTCTCCCTTCGTGGAAGTCAGGCCCCCGCATTTCGATGCATCCCGGCGTTCCACACACCTTGCATACTGGCCGCGAACGGCCAATAAGACGATGGAGAGGAACCGCCCTCAGCGGCTTTGTTTCGGATCGTTTCATTGGTTAGTTTCCCTTCTGGTGTTGCGGGCCGCCGCTCCCAGGGCGGTCCCTCATCTCAGCGTTGATGCTCACTCAGGCTTCGCCCAAATCGTCGTGTAGGTGTTCGGGATTTCCTTCTGCACCAGCCCGGCGCGGATCTTCTCGCGCGTTGTTTCCTCGCTTTGGTGACATCCCCACATCGAGACCGATGCGATGCCGCACACGATGAAGAAAAAGACTAAGGTCCAAGCTGTCTCTGCGTTGATTTCAACTGTCATGGTTTTCTGTTTTTGGGTTCAATTTGAAATTCGGGGCGCAGAACGACACTGGTGTTCGCCACCGATCGGAGGCATATCTCCCGATTCGTTCATTTTTTCCTTCATTCCGGCCCGATTGCAGCCCCGCTGCCCCTTATCGGTTGCCGATTTCATGTTCCTCAAAACTCCCCCTCCCACCGCCGCCTCTTTGCCGCGAACGCCTTCCGCTGCGTCATCCGCAGGCCCTCCATCGCCTCCCGGCCCGCCAGGTCCCGGATCACCTCCACCGCCGCGTGTCCCACCGCCACCCGCGCCCCCGTCCGGTCCATCACCTCCCCGATCATCCCCAGCGCCACGAACAGCGCCCGCCACTCATTCATCCCCGGGCGAGCCAGCACCGCCTCCAGCGACTCCTCAGCCGCCCTCGCGATCTCCGACTCCCCCAACTCCTCGCATCCTTTCCGATTCACACTCATCAGCACCTCCATCGTTGACAAATTCCCCCACCCCTCACCCCCGCACCGCCCGGCGCTTCGCATCCTCCCGCTCCAGCGCCTCCTGCGCCGACCGTTCCCCCTCCTCCCGAGCCCGGCGCTCCGCCGCCCCCCGGCGGCGCTTCCACACCCGGTGCCACTCCGCCGCGTCGAAGCCCAGCCCCTCGCACAGCCTCCCCAGCGGCCCATCCTCCACCATCGGCTCGAAACCCCGATACCGCACCACCCGCACCACCAGCACCAGACCCAGCAGCCCCGCCAGCCCCTCCCCGTCCAGCATCGTCCCCGCCAGCTCCACCAGACGGCGCCCCGTCCGGTCCCGCCCCTCCGGCTCCAGCACCTCACACAGCGCCGCCACATCATCCGGCTTGCACAGCGACCCCACCGCCACCTCCACCAGGTCCAGCAGCCCCCCCGGTCCCAGATCCCCCTTGCTCCAGCCCTCCAGCCATCCCCGCATCCCCTCCACCGCCACCGCCCGGCCCTCACGCTCCACCGCCCCGTCCACCGCCCGCTTCAGCGCCTTCTCCTCCTGCGACAACAGCCCCTCCCCCGCCCCCGGGCGGAACAGCGAGCCATACCGACCCCCCACCGCCGCCCGGATCGCCGCCTCCGCCTCCACCAGATCCCGGCGACGGCCCCGACCATCCATCACCGCCACCGGCGCCAGCCCCTCCTCCGCCAGGATCTTCCTCCACGTCGGCACCCCGTCCCGGTTCAGATTCCCGTCCACCAGCAGTCCCGCCTCCGGCTTCCCCGCCAGGTCCACATAGCCACAATCCACCGCCAGCTGCCCCGAGTGCCCCTCGAACATCCCCTCCCCCTCCTCCGGCGACAGCCACCGCACCGATCCCCCCGAGCGCGCCGCCTCCCGCTCCGCGTGCGCCCTCTGCTTCTCCGCAAAACACCCCGGATTCAGGCACGTCGTCGACCGCGACAGCCCCGCCACATCCTCCCGATTCCCCCCCCACCACTCACACCTCGAGCACGCCGGCAGCCCCGGACCATAGTCCTCCACCGCCACGTCGAAATCCCCCTGCCGCAGATCCCGCCGATACCGCTCCCCGATCCACTGCCGTGCCGCATCCCGGTGCATCGGGCCCAGCGGTCCCAGCACCACCTCCCGCGCCGCCGCCTCCCGCATCCTCTCCGGCAGCCCCCCGATCAGCCCCGCCACCTCCGGCGAACAGCGCCCCTCATCCATCGCCCGCACCACCCCCTCCGGCGCCCGGATCGCCGCCAACACCGACGACACCCACCGCTCCGGCTTCCCGATCTCCTCCGCCAGGCTCGACAGCGTCCACAGCCCCCGGCCCGTCAGGCCGTCCTCCAGCGCCATCATCCGCGCCAGCCATCCCCCCGTCTCACTCGGGCGCAGGTTCACCCGCTGCACATTCTCCGCCAGCGACCACTTCAAAAAATCCGCCTCCGTCGGCTCCTCCATCATCCGCACCGCCATCGCCTCCCATCGGCGGCCCTCCCGCTCCCGCAGCAGCGACTGCGCCCGCAGCCGGCGCTCCCCGCAGATCAACTCCACCATCCCGTCCCCCGCCCGGTGACCCACCGGCAGCTGCAGCGCCCCGTCCGAGTCCCGAATCGAAGCCGCCAGCTCCTCCAACTCCATCGCGTCGAACACCGTCCGCGCATTCCCCCGCATCCGGATCTCCGTCAGCGGCACCATCTCGATCACAGGCATCTTCATCAGTTCTTTATTCGATTGTTAGGATTGAAAAAAATCATGCAGCCTTCGACTCCTTGTTTTCAGGTGCCTCAAACTTCGGGAACGTCTCGCCCATCACCCACTTCAAAACCGAGAGCGAGCGCCCAGCCGCGAACGCATTCGCAGCCTTGATCACGATCGCCAGCTGCTCCCGCGCCCCCATCCGGCCGCGGCCCCTGTTCGCCTCCGCCACCAGCCGCTTCCGCAGCAGCCCCACCACCTGCGGGCAGATCCCCGAAGACAGCCCATCAAAGAATTTCGTCGTCACCGCCTCGCCGAACACTTCCTGCATCCGCGCCGCCACATACCAGCGGTTCGTCGGGCTCATGATGTGCTCCAGGTCCACCCACTTCCGGTTCGCCCACTCGATCGACCCCGCGTGACGCGCCGAGACCGACGATACCCGCACATAGTTCGCGATCCCCGCCTCCTTGAACGAATCCGCGATCGTCCTCGGTGTGCCCTTGTCCAGGTCCCCATAGAAATCGCAGCCATGGACCACCAGCACCACCGGGAAAAAATTCGCCGCCAGGAACACATTGCAGCGGTGCTGCCCGTTCACCAGTCGCCCCTCCGAGTCGAACATGAACGCCTCCCCAGTATCATTCCACCGGCCCTCCCTCGCCGCGCGAATCATCATCTTCAGGCGGCGCCGCTTCAGATTCCGCTGGAACGGAGGCATCGACCCCAGCCACTCCGTCACCATCTCCTTCGAAGTCTGCACGAACTCCGCCCGCAGCTTCCCGCACTCGATATACTTACTCGCTTTCATCTTGATCATTCACCTTGTTCTCATCCAAAAAAATCACACACCCCGCGCCGTCCGACGAGGGCAGTCCCACGTCCCCTCCGCCACCTCCCGCGCCAGGGCCACCATCCGGTCCCGGTCCAGCGAGATCCCCGCCGTCCCCTCCAGACGCGCCAGCAGCACATCCGTCGCCGCCCCCCACAGCCGCCACTCCTCCATCGCCGTCTCCATCAGAAAACCGTCCCTCTTCCGGCCCTCCACCCGATCCTCGAACTGCCCCCGCAGCCAGTCCCCGATCTCCGCCGGCGACCGCCGCCAGCAGCCCCGCGACCGCAGCCATCCCAGCGACTGCACCTGGTCCACCGCCAGCGCCACCAGCAGCCGCACCGCCAGCGGCGCCTCCGAGCGCATCACCAGCTCCAGCCCGTTCTCCCGGTTTCCCCTCATTCCGAAAATCCCCCCTTCTCCCGACGCCGAGCCCGCGCCCGCTCCGCATTCCTTCGCGCCAGCTCCTCCATCTCCCGCGCCTCCCGCTCCACCCGTCGCTTCTCCGCCGCCACCCGATCCTTCTCCAGCCGAGCCAGCGCCGCCGCCTCCCGGGCCGCCTGCTCGTGGCCTGCCAGCGCCCGGCCCTCCTCCCCCTCCAGGCCCGCACCGCCACCCAGCTGCCGCCGCGGCTTGTGCCGGCGCGCGTTCTCCGCATACGCCTCCGACGCCTCCGCACACTTCTGGCCCGACACCTTCGGCCGATACCCCAGCCGCACCTCCAGCGGCTCCTCAAACAACCGGTTCGTCAGCTCGCAGAAAGTCGCCCGCACCTGCCCCGTCAGCCCCATCAGATCCGACCCGCTCAGATCCACCCCCAGGCTCCCCTGATACCGTTCGAAAAGCAGCCCGTAAAACCGCTGCACCACCTGCAGCACCCCGCCCCCGTCCTCCCCCAGCCAGTCCAGCAGCCCCCCCATCGCCAAAACAGCCACCACCCGCGCCTCCGCCTCCCCCGACGCACCCCACTCCCCCGACTCCCCCGCCACCCAGTCCATCACCTCCTCCAGCGACCGGTCATCCCGCAGCACCTGGTACCGCCCCTGCCGCGCCAGCGTCCGCAGCACATCCTGCACCCCGTTCCAGCTCCGCCTCCAGTTTCGTCCCGGGAACATTCCCTCCATCACCCACCGTTCCCAGGCCGGGCCCCGCAGCCCCGAGCGCAACATCTCCCCCACCAGCCCCGCGCCCGGGCGCAGCCGCGCACAGCCCAGCGCATAGCGCGCCAGCACCTCCGTCGGGTGCAGCCCCGCCCCCGCCATCCACAAGAACATCCCCTCCCGCGCCCCCGCGCTCACCGATCCCGCCTCCTCCCGAGACAGCACCGCCAGCTCCACCATCGGCACCTCCTCCGACGGCCACCAGCCCCCGCCGCCGACCCGCGTCCCATCCGAGCCCCCCAGCCCCTCATCCCCCCACAGCTCCGCATCGTGTTCCGAGTTTGCCCTCGAGCCGTCCCCGCGCGCGACCCCCCAGGGCCCCCGTCTCCAGTCCCCTGCCAGCGGCACCCGTTGGCCGTCCTCCCATCCCGCCTCCTCCGCATCGAACGTGCTCTTCATCCGTAAAAAAGGGTCAAAACTGCTGTCACCAAGTGCTGTTTTTCGACTAGTTAAAAACCTCCATCATGGGGTTGTGGGGGTCGCTGGTTCGAATCCAGTCGTCCCGACTCCTTCCAGCCTTTGAAATATAAGGGTTGGAAGGAGTTTCCGAGGGGCCTCGATGGCCGAAAATGCCGACAGCAGGCGGAGAACCACAGCCCTGATCTTGCCTAGATCTGCCGTCGTTTGGGGTTGATTCTGCTGGCAGGATCTGCTGTCATGATCGGCATGAAATTGCCGGGCCTCTACCAGCGCGGAAATACCGGGATGTGGTATTATCAGCCGCCCCAGGTGAAGGGGGTGCGCCCGCCGGCCATCTCCCTCGAGACGAAATCGGAGGTCGTCGCGGTCCAGAAATACCACGAGACCGTCGCCGACGCGGCCCGGGTCTTTTCCGGCGGATCCGTCAGGATGGAGGCCGCCGCCTTCCTGGCCGAGCGACTCCGCCACGCGGCCCACACGCCGCGCACGAGCAAGGAAAGCGAGCGACTGCTGGGCCAGTTCGCCGATCATGTGCAGAATTGCCCGGTGCGCGCGGTGACGACCGCACAGGTGCGCGCCTTCCAGCAGGCCATGGTGACACGCGGCCTGGCGGCGGCGACGATCCGCAGCGAGATGGGACGGCTGTCCGCCTTCTTCACCTGGGCGAAGACCCACGGCGAGATCGACGCGAACCCCTGCACCGGCATCCACTACCCGCGCACCGTGCGGACCCGATCCGAGCGATACTGCACCCGCGCCGAGCGCGACCGGCTGGTGCGCAGCGCGCCGAAAAAGCGGCCTGACCTGGCGCTGTGCCTGTGGCTCGGCTTTTTCGCCGGGCTGAGAAAGGCGGAGATCCTCGAGGCGCGCCGCGACTGGGTCGACCTGCGAGCCGGGGTGCTGCACGTGCGGAACACCGACACCTTCACCACGAAAGACAAGCGGCACCGCATGATCCGGCTCAGCCGCCGGCTCGCCGTGTTTCTCAAGAGCTACCTGCGGCGGCCCGGTCACCGCGATCTCGCGGCCGACGACTACCTGATCCGGCCGGGCGAGGATGAGAGCGGACGCCGATGGCGCTACCGATTCGACCCGAAGAAATCGTTCAGGAGCCACGTCGCGTCGCAGGGTCTGGGCTGGGTGACATTTCACACCATGCGCCACACATTCGCCACCCTGCACGCACTGGCCGGCACGCCGATGACCACCATCGCCCGCGAACTCGGCGACGACATCGACGTCACCTACCAGCACTACGTGGGATACAGTCGCGAGGGTGGGCATGAGAGCGTGACGGATTGAGCGGATCGGGTCGGTGGCGGCATCTTCAGGCAACGATACCGAGCGCCTCGAACGGGCTCGGCACCCGCTCGGGATCTGGCCTCAGGTATCGCATTGTCGTCTCGATGTCCTTGTGGCCCATCACCTCTTGAATGTCGCGGACGTGGGCGCCGTTCGCGTGCGCCTGCGTCGCCCAAGCGTGGCGCAGCGAGTGCGGGGTGATTCCCTCGGTGCCGGCCCGGCGATTCGCCGTTCTCAAGGCCCGCTGCACCGTCTTGTCGAGGCAGTGCCACCAGACACGTCCCCCGCCGCGCGGATCGTCGCAGGGTTGCATCTGGGGGAACAGCCAAAACCATCGGCGCTGATGGGCCGACTGCCGATTCTTCTCCGCATAGCGGTGCGGCAACTTCACCGGCACCCCCATCTGCACCGCCCGGTGGTGCACCGCCTCCGCTTCCCTGACCTGCGTGCGCAGTCGCTCGATCAGCGAGGGCGGCAGGTTGATGAAGCGGTCCTTCTTTCCTTTCCCCGCGATGATCGTGAGTTTCACGGCCTCGAGGTCCAGGTCCTTCAGGCGGATCGATAGTGTCTCCTCCAGGCGCAGCCCGCAGGCGCAAATCAGATGGCAGATCAGGCGGGTCGGGTAGGGGCCGGAATCGGCCACCGCCATCAGGATCTTGCGCGTGTCCTCGCGCGAGGGCGCCTGACGGACCTGCTCACCGCGCTTGGCTCGCAAGGCATCCACATTCTGGAGTGGAGCGTTGCGAACCTCTCGATAGTAGAAGCAGACCGCGTGAAACAGCACCATTTGCGTCGAGGCTGAGATGTCACGCTCGACGGCCTGGTAGGTCAGGAAATGCTCGAACTTTTGTTCGGAGGTGGCGCCCTCCGCCCAGCGCCGGGCGCAGATGTAATCGATGAACTTCGCCACGGCCGGCACGTAGGATTGTTCCGTTCGCAGCGAGAAACCCTTCACCCGGATTTTGGCGGAGAGTTTCGCCAGTTCTCGTTCCTTGTGAGCCAGTTGCTTCGGATTCATGGTTCCGAATTATGGGACATCTGTCCCTGAATAAGTGTTCTGCCAAGAAATGGACATGAGAAATACCGCGCGGAGCTGTGCGCCAGAGTCCTCTACCCTCCCTTGCGGGCAGCGGTCCGTTTTGCTTTGGGCTCTCATGATTTCATGGTGGCGATTTTTTCCGCCAAAAAGATTAGGAATCGGATCGCCGTCGTCCGCCAAGTCTGGCGAAAGCTCGTTCTCGCACATGCCTCGCGGTAGT
>CAYTNL010000129.1:0-11276 GCA_964439145.1 uncultured Verrucomicrobiales bacterium | reverse complement strand
CGAAACGCCGACAAATCGGCGAAATAATGGACTCAAGTCCGACAGGCTGCTAGAACTCCAGTGAAGCGGTGGCAATGGCGGGGCGGGGCGCGAGTTCGGGGGATTGATCGAGTTGATGCAACAGACTCAGCACGTTCTGTTCCAAGGTGGGGAGGGCAGTGCCGGGTGGCTCGACATCGATGTCGTGGATATGCCAGTAGTCCACCCGATGCTCCCACTCCGGATGGATCCGGCGCAGGGCGGGCCGGTGCTCGGCCTCGTTGACGCAAACGACGCGGCTCGCTGCCTGGAGATCGGCGGCGGAAAGCCGGCCCGGCTTTCTCCGGGTCAGCGCCAGGGGGATGTTGCGCAGTTCCAGCGCGTCCCGGGCCCAGGGCGAGAGATCGTCGGTGGCCAGATGAGGCGAGAAGCCCCGGGACTCGGCCCGCCAGGTCAGTCCGCGAAGGAGCGCCCCATGATTGAAGACCGCCTCGGCGAAGCGGCTGCGATAGAAATTCCCGGAACAGACAAAGAGAAGGACATCCGCATTAGGCATCATCATCCCTGACTCTGTCGCAAAGGAGCGCACGGAAACAATTTAGGGAATGTAAAGTTTTCGACGCAATAGAAATCTCCTCAATTTCTGGATTTTTCCAAATTCACTCCAATGTCAGGGTGAGGTCCGTTTCTCGATACCGAAGAGGCCCGAGCGACCGCCATCCTGATAGGCGCCTCCCACGATCTCCTGGTGGGGCAGGATGACGCCCTGAAAAGGCAGGTTGATGGACTGGGGAACATCCCGCAGGCTGCCGGAGACAAGGCCGTTCCGGGGGTTGATCACGATAATGAGACGTTCGGGGCCGTGATAGATCACCCGGTTGGAATCCTGCCAGGTGACGGCGAAATCGGCGAACGGCTCGACACCGAGTCCGGTTCCGAGGAATCGCGCCCAAGCGTTGGCATGGCTGTCGTCCAATCCCGGGAGCGCGCGAATCCCGCGGGTGGGCGGGGTCCAACGGTTGCCGGCCATGCCGCGGGTCGAATCGACGCCGCCGGGATAACTGATCGGGGAGACGCCCGACAACTTGAGCCAGCGCCATTCACCGTCGATCTGGGTGGGATCGGAGGCCTGTCCGCGAAAGGTCATTTTTCCGGCCAGATAGCCGCGCCCCCGGCCGCCATAGAGGGAGCGGTAGAGCGACCATTCACCGCTCCGGCTGACGTGGCCCGACAAGGGGGTGCGGGTATTGTCGGGGAGGGCGAACAGTCCGGTGGCCGATCCATTGAAGGCGATCTTCAGGGATCCGCCGCCGTCCCCGGCGGGAGCCACGAGGGGATCGACGCCGTCCGGAGCCCGCATTATGAGAGTGTAAAGGCCCTCGTGGGGGCTGCGGTCGGGGAGCCGGTAGACGGGGCGTCGCTGCGCGTCGAGCTGATGATCGGTGCCATCGACATGGATGGAGCCGTCGATGTGGTAGCCATCCGAGATCAGGGTGTCGGCGTGGCGGAGTTGCAGCGTCACCTGCCAGGGGTTGCCGCCGGCCGCGCCGCTGGCGGTGAGATTGATGCTTCCGTCGGGATTGACGACTCCCCGGATGACTCGCCGTTCGCCGTCGATCTCCAACTGTCCGCTGAGCGCGCCGCTGGGGAGCACGGTCAGGCTGAGTAGTCCGCCGGAAACCCCGTCACCGGTGGTGGCTCCGAGGTAGGCGCCGGCGGCGTCGCGAATCCAGTTGATCGCGCTGAGGTCCGGTGGGGTGGCGGGAGTGGGGGGGAGTTCCATCCGATCCCAGGCGCCGGCGTCTTCGCTGCCCGGGTAGGGCGTGTCGGTGGAGGCGCGCACGTGGAGCCAGCCGGTGGTGGCGCCCGATTTGAAGTGACCGCTCACGATTTGCTGGGCCTGAAAGACGACACCGGTGTAGGCCAGACGGGTGGCGGGGAGTCCGTTCTGCCAGTAGCCCGCGACCCGTCCGTCGGCGGCGATCACTTGGGCGGCGCATTTCTCGGGACCGTAGTAGGCGATGCGGTCATTGCCCATCCAGGTGACGGCCCGCTCCATCCAGCCGCCATCCGGCGCCCGGGTCCCGGAGAGTATCAGTCCGGCGTTGTGGTATTGATCGGTGAGATTGGTGAGGGCTCGCTGACCGCGCGGTTGGCGTTCATAGCGACTGCCGAGAGCCCAGAGTTCGAGGCTGAATCCGTCGGGAAAGCGGGGCTCGCGGGGATCCGCTGGCTTGGCCCATTGCGCCACACCGTCGAGGTGGCTGACGTCCGGCTGATCATCCCGGAAAACCAGCCGGGCGCCGATGAAGCCCCGCTCGTTGGTGGTGGGCCGATACAGCCAGCGGTAGAGGGTGAACTCTCCCTCCGCGGAGAGCGCGCCGCTTTCACTGAACGGCGTGCCGTCGCCGAGTACGCCTTTGATCAACACCGCGCCGCCTGGGCTGATGACCGCCGTGCCCCAGCCATCACCTCCGGGGTCGGTCGCTTCCCAGCTTGGCAGTTTTGGCAGCAGGAGGGTGAAAATACCTCTCCGTTCCGGCGGTGCGGGCGCGTTTCTGGGATGATAAGCCGCTTTCGGGAGGTCGGCGACGACGGAGAGCGCGCCCCATCGGATCGTGCCGCGCAGACGCTCGCCCGCGGGCGGGTCGGTGCCCCGGGTGAGTTGCAGATCCACGCTGAGAATGGAGCCATCACTCTGGCGGATCTCGGCGACCAGGCGGCCCCCGGCATCCAGCGTGCCCCGGATGACACCGGCTCGCGCGCCCAGACTCAGGGCGCCGGAGACCGCCCGCGTCGGTGAAATGGCCAGGCGAGAAACCGCGCCGAGAATGGTCAGTTCGTCGCCTTCGTCACGGAGCAGACCGTCAAAGACACCGGCACCGGTGCTTTGCGCCCACGCGATGGGAGAGGCCTCAACGCCGGGCACCTCCCCGAGCGGTGTCATGGCGCGGCGAGTCGGCACCCCGCTGTCGGCGAATCCGGTATCCGGAACTCCGGGAGAGCCGACGCCGTCCTCATCCTCCGCCCGCACCCAATAGTAGTGGGCAAGATCGGCGGGCGGCGTGAGATCCTCGAACGCGGCGGTCCCGGCGCCGACGCTGGCGATTTCGGTCGCGGCGCCGGGATTGAGGAATGGGTGACGATAGACGCGATAGGTCGTGGCGCCGGAATCGACCCAGGTAATGCGGACTTTGTCCGGAAAATCGCCGTCCGTGGCGCTGACTCCGCCCACGGGCCCGGGAATCTCCTTCCGGGTGACCGTGTCATCGGTGCTCGTGCTGGCGACGCTGGGATTTCCCGCCGCGTCCATGGCGGCGGCGGCGGTGATCGTGGCGACCACGGCGCCCTCTCCCACCAGGCCTGAGAGGGCGATGTCATAGGCCCGTCCGGGCTGATCGCCCTCGGTTACCGTGGTGGTGCCGCCGGTGACGGGACCCGTCAGGCTGACGTCCCCGTCGTCGAATCCGGTGACGGGCTCCGAGAACAGGGCGGTGAATCGGATGGGGTCGCCAATGGCGGGATCGGACTGCGAGGGCGCCTGATTGATCGTCACGGTTGGCGCCTGGCTATCGATCTCGATGGCTCTCGCGGCGCTTCGGGGGCTGGCGTTGCCCGCCGCGTCAAAGCCGATGGCGGTGATGGAGTGGGGACCGTCCGGCAGCGGATCCAGAGCGATGCTCCACGGGCTGCCGACGCCTTCCCCGATGGCCTGGTCGTTGGCGTCGAGCAGGACGATCCGCAAGCCCGGCTCGGAACTGCCGGTAAATTCGGGGCTGGAAAGCCGCGTCAGACCGTCATCGGTGTCGCCACCGGTGTCGTTGCCCGGCGCGAGTTGGGGAGGGGACGGTGCCTCGGGCGGTGTCTGGTCCACGAGGATGTCGAGCGTGCCGAGCGGTCCCTCATTTCCCGCGAGATCACTTTGTCTGGCGGTGAAAGTGGTGGTGCCTTCCGGGAGATCGTTCGCCTGCAAACTCCAGGTGCCGTCGGAAACGGTGCTGCCGATGGGGTTGCCGTCGCGAAAAAGGAAGACTTCGCCCGGCTCCGCGGTCCCCGAGATCAATGGCGAGGCCTGGGTGGTCACGCCGTCCGAGTCCGAAACGCCGGTGTCACTGGCGGGATCGAGCGCCAGCGTGGGCGCGGGCGGGGCCGTCGTGTCGATGGTGAGCACGAGGTTGACCGGGGGACTCAGGTTGCCCGCCGCGTCCGAGTTGCGGGCCACGAGCGTGCGCTCTCCATCCGCGAGCGGGGGGAGGGTGGTTTGCCAATTCGCGTTGACGGCTTGTTGCACCAACTGAACGCCGCTCTCTTCGATGATCAACCAGGTGCCCCCGGTTTCGAACAGGGAGGTTCCGAGGAGCTGAGGGGTGTTGTTCGAGGTGATACGATCCGAGTTGGATACCCCTGTGTCACTGCCGCCACTCAGCCGAAGTCCTATTACGGACAGTGGCGGCTGGGAGTCGATCTGGATGGCGGCGCTTACGGTAAAGGAGAAATTGCCGGCCGGATCGTAGGTGCGGGCGGTGATGGTATGGGAACCGTTGCTCAACGTGGAGGTCGTTGCCTGAACCAGACCCACGCCGGTCGCGGTGGCGATCTGGCTGCCATTCCGAAACAATCTCAATTCCGACCCCGCTTCGATCACCGCTTCGAAAGTGGGGGTGGTGTCTTTGGTCAGGCCATCAGAATCGGAAATTCCAAGATCACTTACCGCGGATAGCCGGTAGTTGAGCGGTCGCACGGGAGGCTCGGTGTCGATGCTGAGAAGAAGCGTGGGACTGTCGGTACTGCTGTTTCCGGCGGTATCGAATTGTCGAGCCACGAGTTGGTAATCACCATCCGCGAGAAGATCACTGTTTGAGATGTTCCAGGTTGTGCCGTTGACGATGGTGGTGCCCACCAGATTGCCATCGGCAAAAAGCCTCAGAGTCGATCCATCCGAGCCGCTGCCGGTGAATGCGGGGGTGGAAATGCTGGTGACATTGTCGCTATTGGAGTCTCCGGTATCGTCTTCTGGCAGGAGATCCGGTATGCCGGGTGCCGCGGGTACGGTGTAGTCAAATGTCACGAAGAGCGACGGAGAGAGCGGCCCCACATTACCCGCCAAATCGATGGCACGGGAGTTGAATTCCCTCACGCCCTCGGCGGGGAAGGCCGTGACGACATAGGTGGGGCCGGCAATATCGGTTCCGGCGATGAGCCCATCCATCAGGACTTCGATCAAGGCGTCGGTTTCCGCTTGCCCGATGATTTCGGGTTGTGAGTCAAAGGTGATCCGGTCACTGGCGCTGTCTCCCGTGTCGCTGACGGGGGTGAGTGATGGGGTCGCTGGCGCCACCGGGGCGGTGGTGTCGATCACGATCTCGACGGGAGGAGACAGCGCCCCCCCGTTGCTGCGGGCGCGGATTTGGTGTGTGCCCTCGGGCAGATCGGAGCCGGATTCCAGGGTCCAGATACCCGTGGGTTGGGCAAGTCCGGAGGCGATCAATAGGGTCTCGTTTCTGAATACCTCGATGAATCCAGACGGGTCCGATAGCCCCGTAAAAATTGGCCTGGTCTCCGCGGTGACACGGTCTGAACTGGACCTGCCCGTATCACTGACGGAACTGAGAGTGATCGTCGATGACGCGAAGGACTCGATGGAGATGTCGTCGAGCGCGAATCCATCGGTGGCGATGGGAAAATTGTCGTAATGATTGAAACGGATGGCGAAGTATGGGGTGTAGGAGATGCCGAAGGACGCGATGGCGGCGTCGAGATCGACCACGTACTCCTGCCAGTTGGCGGAGATCGGCTGAGTGTCGGATGAGCGCAAGGGCTGCACCTCGTACCAGACGATACCGTCTTCGCTCACGGCGACCCCGTCAAAGTCGGCACCCTGGGTGAAGGGGTTCGAGGAAGGGGCGTGATCCTCATCGAGGAACTCCTTTGCCCAAAAACGGAGGACCACGCCTTGCTTCAAGGCGAGATTTACCCGCATGGTCAGCTCGTTGCGCGCATAGTCGGGACTCGTGGCCGAATCCATGGTCAGGTGAAAGTTGTCTCTGGGCCCATTCAGCGATGTGACGATGTTTTGGTATGGTCCCGTGCCGGTCGATTCCCATACCTCCGCGAGTGAGCCCGACTCGAAGTCCTCGAAAAAGGGAAGCTCAGCCACGGGTTTGATGGCTATCACCAGTGTCGCGGTGTCGGAATCCGTGGCATTGCTGGCGGTGATGTCGACGGAGAACTCGCCCACCGCTGGGGGGATGCCGGATAGCAGACCGGTGGCGGGATTGAAATTGAGCCATGAGGGTCGTGAACCGGTCGAGTATGAGGTGGCTTCCGGCGTCGATTCGATCTGGTAGGAGAACGGAACACCCGGGGCTCCGGTTACTCGCAGAGGACTGCTGATCGCCAGGCCCTGATGCAGGCGGAATGACATCACCTCGTCCGTCGCCGAGATCTCTTTGATCGATATCAAGGACGGATAAATCACGCCCCCTTGATAGGAATCGGTGTTAGGCACCGTGGCGGGACCGATCTGGTCCACAAAACCTCCCCGATACAAATCGCCGCTGTCACCACGATTCTGCCTGCGCTCCAACCCGTAGGAGCCATCCGCTTGCAGCAGCGCCACTTTATAATGGCGGCCATTCTCCGGCCATCCTGACTGTCCGGGAAAACCGGGATCATTGTTGGCGGGTTTGTTCTCATCGATATGCCAGATCGCCAGGCCACCCGCGCCCCCGATCCCCGCGGGGATCTTCTGATCGTATCCGACCGGCTGCCGGTTCTCGATCAGGAGATACTCGCCCGCCGGGTAACCCTCGGTGATTTTGTAGATGACCGCTCCGGCTGTCTGGGCTTGGGGCACAGAGTATACCCCGGGCGTTGAGATCACAGTGGGAGTGATCCAACCCAGTTGGATCTTGCTCCAGGCGGAGAAATGCGGCGGGTATTGCTGCGAATTGTCAAAACCCCAACTGTTCGCCATCAGCCCAAACGAACCGATACCCGAACCCGCTCCGCTGGTGTCATACAGATCAGGCAGACCAAAGAAGTGTCCCGACTCGTGGCAGATGACACCGATCCGCCCGGGCGACGTGCCCGAGGTGCCCCACAGGCCCGGATTGATATGGTAATCCCGCACCCGCACCCCCTCGGCCGATTTCCAGGTGGGGATCGTCCAGCGATGAGACCAGATCCGGCTACTTTGTGGGGTGCCGTAGGCGTCGGTGCCTCCGGTTTCCGCGGCGTATCCCGAGTGTACAAAAGCGATCGAATCCACAAACCCGTCGCTGTCCTTGTCGAATTGAGAGAAATCGATCAGAGGGTCGGCCAGGACGAGCGCGTCTTCGATCGCCTCTCGCACCACTTCCGACAACCCCGAATTGCCATCAGCATAGTAGGCCTCGGTCTCGGGCAGGGTCACCCAGCCGAAGACCGTCGAGTTCAACTGCATCGCCCCGTATGAGGCCTCCAGATAATAGTCCCTCACACTACCCGTCGGAGCCAGCACCGGGTCGCCGCCCACCGCGTTGAATATCGTGTCGAAGTCGCCGGGTGATGGAATGGTGCGCGCGGTGTGGTTGGCGAATCGAATCAAGATCACGACATTGCTGATGTCGCCAAAAGGCTGGATGCGGCTGGGCCCGTCCTCACCGGGCAGGGGCGCCGACATCGGCAATGTCTTGAGCCTCTGTTCGGCGATCTTCTCGGGGGGCGGCAGGATTCCCCTCGCCAGGCCTTCCGATGCGGGATCCGCTTTGCCCACGCGTATGCCGGTCGGGACCAGCGTGTTCTCATCGTTCAACTCCGAATAGACATACCACCCGTCCGACTGGTGGGTTACCGTGTAGCCGTCCGACTCCAGCCAGTGATAGTGCTCGTTGCCATTGAGGCGCAGTTCGATCTCGGTGCCATCCGGCTGCTTCTCCTTGAAAGGGAGGGGGTTTGCCGGCATTCCCCACAGGTCGCCGAACATCGACAGCCAGAGGAAAACCAGCAAGGCACCCAGTCGCTCGACCGGGGGAGAGAGGCATGAAGCGGCGGGCATGAGAGTTGGAGGACGCGTTGAGCAGGTGCATGGTGCCCAATCGAGCTAATTCAGGCAACCTAAAAACGCGTATCACGCGCCCAATCAACGCCTCCCAGCCCACCTCACTGCCCATAGTAGGCGCCGGGGCCGTGCTTTCTCAGGTAATGCTTCCGCAGCAGATGCTCCGGCAGAGGATGCTGCTCCGGACTCAGCCGCCAGGTGCCCAGCGCCATCTCGCAGCAGACCTCCAGGGCGACGGAGTTTTTCACCGCGTCGAGGGCGCTCTTTCCCCAGGTGAAAGGCGCGTGGAATGCCTGGAAACAGGCCGGCATCTCCACGGGATCGATCCCGCGCTCGCGGAACGCCTCCACGATCGCCACCCCCGTGTTCGTCTCGTAGTCCTCCGACACCTCCGCCTCCGCCAGCTCCCGCACCACGGGCACGGTGCCGAAAAAATGATCGGCGTGCGTGGTGCCGTGGCAGGGCAGCTCCCGACCCGCCTGGGAAAACTGGGTCGCGTGGACCGAGTGGGTGTGGCAGACACCACCGATGGCCTCGAATTCCCGATAGAGAATCCGGTGCGTCGGCGTGTCGGACGACGGGTTGAGATGCCCCTCGACCACTCGGCCCTCCAGATCCACGATCACCAGCTTGTCGACCGAGAGATCCTCGTAGGCCACCCCGCTGGGCTTGATGACGAGCCAGCCCTTGTCACGGTCGATCCCCGAGACATTGCCCCAGGTCAGGCGCACGAGACCTTCCCGCACCAGCATGAGGTTGGCTTCCAGGACTTGGTGACGCAGATCTAGCAGGTGCATGGGGAGCTTGGAGCTTGGAGCTTGGAAAACCGGAGATCAATTCCTGGCCCGCTGCTCCTGGCGGAGAGCGATCAGGTCTTTCATGACGTGATCCAGGCGACCGGTCCAGTCCGAAGTGCCAAAAGCATCGTGCAGCGCGCGGTAGAGCGTGTAGAGGCGGGCGTAGATCGCCTGATTCTCCGGGATCGGCTCGTAGACGCGCTCCCGCATCCGGCAGACCCCCGCCTGCGCCTCGGAAAGGCCGATCTGTCCACTGGCCACCGCGCCGAAGATGGCCGCCCCCAGCGCGCAGGTCTGGTCGCTGGCCGCGACCTTCAGAGGCCGACCGAGGATATCCGCGTAGATCTGCATCAGGGTGGCGTTCTTCACCGCCAGCCCGCCGGTGTTCACCACCTCCTCCACCGCTACCCCGTACTCCTCCATCCGCTTGATGATGGTCAGCGCGCCGAAGGCCGTGGCCTCGATCAGCGCCCGGTAAATCTCGTGCGCCCGGGTGTGCAGCGTCTGGCCGAGGATCATGCCGGTCAGGCGCACATCGACGAGGATGGTGCGGTTGCCATTGTTCCAATCCAGCGCCAGCAGCCCCGTCTCCCCCGGTTTCAGCCTCGCCAGTTCGGCCTCCATGCTCACGAATTTCTCCTCCACCGTGGCCCCGTAGCTGTCCGGGACCAGGTGATTCACGAACCACAGGAAAATATCGCCCACCGCCGATTGGCCCGCCTCGATCCCGTGGCAGCCCGGCAGCACCGAGCCATCCACGATGCCGCAGAGCCCGGGAATGTCGGCCAACTCCTCCGAGCCCGGCCACACCGTGATGTCGCAGGTGCTCGTGCCGAGGATCTTCGTCAGCGTGCCCTTCCTCACCCCCGCGCCCACCGCCCCCATGTGCGCGTCGAAGGCCCCCACCGCCACCGCCGTGCCCGGCGCCAGCCCCAGCTTGTCGGCCCATTCGGCGGTCAGTCCACCCGCCCGGGTGTCGGCCGTCACCGCCTTGTCATAGAGCCGGTCGCGGAGATCGGCGAGCTTCGGATCCAGCGCCGCCAGGAATTCCCGGTCCGGCAGCCCGCCCCATGCCTCCGCATACATCGCCTTGTGCCCCGCCGCGCAGATGCCCCGCGCCATCGTCGCCGGCGCCGTAGTCCCGGTCAGCACCGCCGGGATCCAGTCGCAATGCTCCACCCAGGAATGCGCCGCCGCGAAGACATCCGGATCCACCTTCAGACAGCGCCAGATCTTCGCCCACCACCACTCCGACGAATAGATGCCGCCGCACTTCGCCAGGTACTGGGGACGCATCGCCGCCGCCCTCTCCGTGATCGCCGCCGCCTCCGCGTGCGCCGTGTGATCCTTCCACAGCCAGACCTGGGCGTTGAGATTCTCCCGATATACCGGCAACAGCCCCAGCGGCGTGCCCGCCGCGTCCACCGGGATCGGCGTCGAGCCCGTCGTGTCCACCCCGATGCCGATCACCTCCTCCGGTCGAAAATCGGGCCGCCGCTCCCGCGCCCGCGCCACCGCCCCGCGGACGATCTCCACCAGCCCGTCGAGGTAGTCCCGCGGATTCTGCCGGGCCACATGCGGGTCCGAGGCGTCGGTGAGGATGCCCAGATCGCCCGAGGGATAGGGAAACACCATGGAGCCCAGCTCCTCCCCCGAGTCCAGATCCACGAGGAGAGAGCGGCACGAGTTGGTGCCGTAGTCGAGGCCGATAGCGTAGCGGGGCATGCGGCATGCTTTACGCCAGACGGCCGGACGCCTCAAGCAAAGAAACCCCGCCATCCGGCCCAGCCGCCCCCGCCCGAGACTTGGAAAGCTGCGGAACCTCCGCGAGAAACCTTGCCTTCCCAGGGGAAAACCCCGTAATATCCCCGGACCTTCCCCTCGCGGATTTCATGGCGAGAGAAGGATATGATGAAGAATGTTGGCAAGAAATGAAAACCGCCCTGTTTCTCAACGGAGTCTATGAGTCTGTGATTGAAGACATCATTGCTTCCCAATTCACAAGAAGCGGCGGCACTCATTATCTTCAGCCATACAAAGGCGCGATCATCCAAATGCTGAAGAAAGCGCCTCCAAGCGAGGATGCGCCAGTTTCCCTCTACGTCTCCACCACCAAAAACCTTAAGAATATTTGCTATACGGCAGAGATTGTTGATTGGAAGGATAAGCGCGAGCTATCAATGGAGGAAAGAGATCAGGTGTCGGAGCACTTGGCAAAATACCAGCCAGGAGAAAAACCACTTTTTTCAGCAGAGGGAGAAGTTGGAGAGAAGGCTGTAAATCTGCTCACTCTGAGGCATGTGCGCCGATGTGTAAATCTACCTCCTACCAGCATCTTGAGGAAGCGGAGTGACGGCCTGGCATTGAAACCCAGAACCCGAGCTGGTGGATGGAGTGAAGTATTTGTAAGCGTCTCATACGCAGCATCTATCGAAGCGATGGGTGATCGCTACACTTTG
>CAYTNL010000128.1:0-11394 GCA_964439145.1 uncultured Verrucomicrobiales bacterium | reverse complement strand
CGCGCGGAATGGCTCGTGGCGCACTCTTTCTGTCCGATGGTTCGCGGGCACGCTTCGCGGCGCCGGTGTCAGGGGACGGAAAAATCCGCCTTTTCCAGCTCCTGTACCGCGGCACCGGATCGCTGGTCGGCGAGATGCGGATCGACCCCGCCTCCGCGCATCGGCTGGGAGGCTCGGAACTGAGCTGGAGCAAGGCGCCCCAGGCCTCCGGGCGCGTTTATCCGGCAGGATTCGGCCCTCTCGATCTGGAGACACGGGGCGGTCTCCACACCATACCGCCTCGGGGCGAAACTCTGGCCGGGTTTGACCGGGTGTCGCTGGCGTTCAGCGATGGGGGAGCTCCCGATCCCGCGAACCGGATCGATGTGAGTGAGGCGGTTTTTCCCGCCCGCCACCCGGCTCCCGCCCTCATCTCGGTGGACAATCCCGGCCTCGTGCGCCTGGCCCTGCAACCGGGCTCGGGGTCGCGCTTCATTCCCGGTGTGACCGGCACCCTCGCCGGATCCTTCACCCTCATCGATCCCGACACCACTCTCGCGAGCGCTCCCGCGCGCCGACGAGTCCCGGTATTCCGCGGCGTGGTGGTGAATGATGGCGCCGGCCATCGCGGATACGGCTTTTTCCTGCTGCCGGAAATGCCCTCGGACGGACCGCCCCCGACCACTTTGCGGAATTCCCCCATCCTCTCCGGACGCGTCCGCCTGGAGCCGCTGCCGTGAATGATGGCGCGTCCTGCCTCAGAATTTGCTGACCCGAACCCTAACCCAAGAACAAACCATACCCTGAAAGACAACTCCGTCATGAAAACGAAGAACTTGACCTGGTTGCTGGCCGGACTGCTGGTCCCGTGGCCCGGCGTGGCGCGGGCCGGCACCGTGAACGACTCCGATCCCGCCCCCGGCGGCATTGGCTACGCCCACACCGTCACCCTCGACGCCAATGACAGCGCGTCGCTGTCGAATCACGTCGGCGCGTGGAGCTGGGAGGATGACTCCCTCTTTACCCCGCCCGAACCCACCGTGGGCTGGACCCACACCTCGCGCTGGGTGGCGCTGGATCTGCTGGCTCCCACCGTCCTGACGGTGACGATGAGCCGCGATGCCGACGTGCCCTGGCCCAGTGTGGACCAGCCCGACCGCAAGGCCAGCGTGGCCTCGATGTTTCCCTCCCTCACCATCTGGCGTGGATGGGACAACGACGACGGCGACAACCACACTTACAACAATCGCGGCGACGTCTCGTGGGCCGAGGATTTGAGTTATCTCGATCACGTCGACAACAGCACGGAGGAAAGCGTCACCCGCTCGTGGGTACTGCCCGCCGGGGTCTACACTCTGGCGCTCGGCAGCAACGCCCCGGCCACCGACTCCGACAGGCAGGGCTTCGCGATCAGCTTGTCCACCGGCACGGTCTCCGAGACCGATCCCGCGGTCGGCGGCATCGGCTACCGGCGCACGGTGATCGTGGACCGGGTGGACGCCGGACAGTTCGCCGAGCATGTCGGAGCCTGGAGTTGGGAGGACGACTCCCTCTTCGCTCCGGGAGACCCCACGGTGGGATGGACCCACACCTCGAGCTGGGTCGCCCTGCGCGTGCTCCGCGACACGACTTTCACCGTCACCATGGAGCGAGACGCCACCGTGCCCTGGCCGAGCCCGGCCGAGCCGGGTCGCCTGGCCGACATCTCGTCGATGTTTCCCTCGCTGACGGTTTATGAGGGCTGGGACAATGACGACGGTGACAACCACACCTACAACAACCGTGGCAACATCGACTGGGCCGAAGACCTGCGCTACCTCGATCATGTGGACAACTCCACCGAAGAGAGCATCACCCGCACCTGGTTCCTGCCGGCGGGCGACTACAGCCTGGCGCTCGGCAGCAATGCCCCGGCGAACAACGCGCTGCGGCAGGGATTCCGCTTTTTCTACAGCACCCAGCCGGCCATAGCGGCAGATCCGATGGCGACTCCGGGAGGCGTCGGCTACGCCCGCACCGTGACGGTGGCTCCGGGTGAAACGGGTTCCTTTTCCTCGCACGTCGGAGCCTGGAGCTGGGAGGACAACGCCCTGTTCTCGCCCGGCGAGCCGAGCGTCGGCTGGACCCACACCTCGAACTGGATGGCCCTCAACGTGGAGGAGGAAAGTTACGTCACTCTCACGATGGAGCGCGATCCGGACGTGCCCTGGCCGAGTCCGGCCACCCCGGACCGGAAGGCGGACACCGCCTCGATGTTTCCCTCGCTGACGGTCTATCGCGGCTGGGACAACGATGATGGCGACCACCACACCTACAACAACCGGGGCAACGTCGCATGGGCCGAGGATCTCCGATATCTCGACCACGTAGACAACTCCACCGAGGAGTCCATCACCCGGACATGGCGGCTGCCCGCCGGTCGCTACTCTCTGGCACTGGGCAGCAACGCCCCGGCGACGAATCCAAACCGCCAGGGCTACCGACTGACCTACGCGGCCAGCGCCTTCGAGCCGGTGAAACAGGAGGATCCAGCCGCTGGCGGTATCGGATACTCCTGGACCATCAGCGTCTCCCCCGGCGAGACCGGCAACCTGTCGGATCACGTCGGCGCCTGGAGTTGGGAGGACAACGCCCTCTTCTCCCCCGGCGATCCGCCGGTCGGCTGGACCCACACTTCGCGCTGGGTGGCCCTGCAGGTGACGGCACCGCTGACGCTCGATATCGAGATGAGCCGCGACGCCGACGTCCCGTGGCCGAGCGGCGCCGCCCCCGACCGCAAGGCCAGCACCGCCTCGATGTACCCCTCTCTCACTCTCTGGCGCGGGTGGGATAATGACGGGAGCGATAGCCACACCTACAACAATCGCGGCAATGTCGCCTGGGCGGAGGATCTCGACTACCTCGACCACTGTGACAACTCAACCGCGGAAACCGTGACCCGCTCCTGGACTCTCGAACCCGGTCACTACACCCTCGCACTTGGTAGCAATGCACCCGCCAACGATACGGACCGGCAGGGGTTCTCCTTTTCCTGGAGCACCTCACCGGCGCGCTGGTTGGCGCCCCGCCTGACCCGCCAACCGCGCGACCGCGTCGTGGTGGAGGGTGGCACCGCCCGATTCCAAGTCGGCGCCACGGGACCGGACGCCTCCATCCAGTGGATGCGGGACGGTTCCCCGATCCCCGGTGCCAACCGTCCCCTCCTGATCGTTTCCCCGGCCATGCCGGGCGATGCGGGTGAGTACGTAGCCGAGATCCGAAACAGCGCCGGCTGGTTGCGCAGCGACCCGGCGACCCTCACGGTCATCAGCGTCCCGGAGATCGTCGATCCCGGCGTACCCGCCGAGTTCACCGTCGGCCAACAAGGCGGTTACACACTCGATCCCTTGGAACACGGCCGCTATGTGATGACCGGTCTGCCGCGTGGACTGCGCTACGATCCCCGCACCGGAGTGATCACCGGGACGCCCGCCATCTCCGGAAATTTCCAGGTCCGGGTCGTCGCGATCAACGCCGCCGGCCGCGGCGCGCCGTGGACATTCCAGCTGTCCGTGGATCCGATGCCTGACAACTCGGTCGGCTCCTTCGCGGGCATGATCGAGCGGGCACCCCTACTGAACGATCAACTGGGAGGGGGCATCCTCATTCGCACGACACCGGGCGGAGCTTTTTCGGCCTTGCTGAAACTCGGCCGCTCCACGCACCGATCGCGCGGCACGCTCGACATCCCGCAAGGTGGCGACTCGCCGACCGGAGGCTTCACCATCAACCGCCGGGGTCTGCCCCAGGTCGCGGTGGAGTTCACCATCCAGAGTGATAGCGGCGTCATCTCCGGGACAGTGACCGACGGAAGCGTGGCCCTGCCATTCACCGCGCGCCAGAAGATCACGGATCCTACTGGCTATGATGGAGGTTACACCTTCGCGTTGCTTCCCGATCCCGCCCTGGCGGGGAACGAGACCGTGCCCGGTGGATATTCCATCGGCGGCATGCGGATCAGCCCGAGCGGTCTCGCCCGTGGCACCATCCGGCTCGCCGACGGCAGCCCGGTGGCTTTCTCGGGTCCCCTGAATGTGGACGGCTACATCGATGTCTGTCGACTGCTCTACCGCGGTGGGGGGTCGCTGCTCGGCGCCTTCCAAGTGCAAGGCGACGGCGATCTGCGCCTGTCGGCATTCGACTGGCTGAAAAACGCCGTCCCGGCGGCCTCGCGGGATCGCGTATACCGCGATGGTTTCGGCCCGCTCCTGCTGGAAGTAGTCGGCCGAGTCCATGACACGACCTTGTCCTCCATCAAGTCGCTCGGTCTCACGGCCGATCCGGCAGGCAACGCCCGGCTGAGCTTTTCGGACGGCGGATTGGTGGATGCGGAAACGCGTCTCGATGTCATCGTCGAGGTCCTTTCCGGTGAAAGGAAGGCGGTGAACGTCGTTTCAGCCAATCCCGGCAACGTGAGCCTGGTGATTCGCCGAGCGCTGCCATTCCGGATGCCACGCGCGGGGATTGCCGGGACCAGCTTCGGCAAGTTCACCCTGATGGACGCGAATCCCGCCAATCCGGCGGCGGAATTGACCCGCACGGTGTCATTCGAGTGTCTCATCGTCGATGATGGCAGCGGACCGAAGCTCTACGGCTTTTTCCTGCTGCCGCGGCTACCCGAAGCGGGTCCACCGGCTACCAGCCTGAGAAATTCACCCATCCTCTCCGGCAAGGTGTTGCTTGAGCCGCTGGTCCCCTGAGTCCCTTGAATTACTTACCACAGGGGCGGAGCCGGTCCCTCGCGACCGGCTCCGCCCCCATTCCCTCCCCATACCATGCGCCCCTTCACCACCCGTCTGCTCGCCCTGTTCTGCCTGGTGATACCCGGTCTGGTCACCGCCCACCACGGACGGGACTTTCTCCTGGTGCAGGACTACTACATCCCGGGACTCGATGACGGGGTACTGATCACGAATTTCGAATACTCCCGCACCGGCACCGACTACGAGTTCGGCATCGAGCCGGAAATTCTCGTCGGTATCCTGCCACGGGTCGCGCTGGGAGTCTCGGTCGGCTTCACCGATCAGACGGGCATGAGCTGGGCCTACGAATCGGTGATGCCTTCGATACACATCCAACTGACGCCGCCCGACTCCGATTTTCCCATCCGTTTCGCCATCTCCGCCGGCTATGAATTCGCCCGTGAACACGCGGGGCATGCCCACGGAACGTCATCCCCGTCGGTTACCTCCACTTCGTCAAACAAGGGCATCTCCTCGACCGCTTCCCGCTCCACCTCCCATGGATCGGGCCGCGGATCCGCTTCCGCCCCCGGCGCTCGCACCGGAGGAGGCGGCATTCTGGGCGCCATGGCTCCGCTCTTCGAAAGAACCCCTTCCCCCACGGTGGCGTCCGCGCCAGCTCCCCAGGCCGAGGCCGCTCTCGCCGCCGCACCGGCTGACTACGGCACCGGAGCCTCACTTGCTCCGACCCCATCCCCGACCTCGACCACTACACCCGCCACCTGTCCGGATCTGGGACCCGACGCCCCCCCCTGTCCCACCCCCGGAGGCACGGGTGGAGGCGGCACCGGAGGCGCGGGCGACGGGCACAACCACTCGCACAACGGCGCCGGTCACTCCCACGGCAGCGGCGCGCAGCATTCCCACAGCAACAGCGGCGCCCACGACCACGGCGATGACAGACATTCGCACGACGACGGAGACCACGACCACGACGACGAAGCAGGCGGTCATGACCACGGAGACGGGGGCAAGGGTCATCACGGTCACGGCAGCACCATCCACATTCACGGTGAGGACGCCTTCATCGGACGCTTCATCATGGAGACCGATCTCGGGGAAAAGAACAAGCTCGTGGTGAACCTGATCAATGTCCTGCCCGATGACGGCACCGCCGCCTGGGGCTACGCCGCGGGACTGCGGCACAACCTCACCCACGCATTTTCGGTCAGCCTCGAAGCGATGGGAGATTTTTCCGAGGACGGATACCACGAAGTCAATCTCGGGGCCTTCGCCGTGCCCAACCATCATGTGACCCTGCGTCTGGGGGCCGGTATGGGCCTGACTCCCGCCAGCCCGGACTGGAGCGTGAGAGGAGGAGTGATCTGGCGATTCTGAGGCTGCACGGAGGTGGAAAAAGTCGACGCGCCGCGCAAAAGCGGACTTCATTTCGCGGGACCGGACTCGTAGACTCCCCGCCACATGCGTTGCCAACCACAATTCCGCCCCGCCCGTTTCGCCGCCGCCCCCAGCATCGCGACAGTCGCCCTCTTTGCATACGCCTCGGGCGACAACTACCAGCCGCGCAACAGTCAGGCGCCGGGCGAGGAGCCCCCCACTCCGGCTGAGACCGTGGCCGGAATCACCGTGCCGGAGGGATTCCAGGTGAAACTCTTCGCCGGCGATCCCGATGTCCGCCAGCCCGTGGCCATGGCCATCGATGACCGCGGAAGACTCTGGGTGGCGGAGTCGTATTCCTATTTCGAGTGGGAAAGGAAGGGAGAGGACCGCATCCTCGTGTTCGAGGACACCGACAACGACGGCGTCCACGACTCCCGCAAGGTGTTCTGGACCGGGGGCGATCATGTGTCCGGCATGACGGTCGGCTGGGGCGGAGTGTGGGTGTGCGATTCGCCCAATCTGCTCTTCCTTCCCGATCACGACCGCGACGACGTGCCCGACGGGGAACCCCGGGTGGTGCTCGACGGATGGACCACCGAGGCGAAGCACAATTTTTTCAACGGTCTGACCTGGGGTGTCGACGGCTGGCTCTACGGGCGCCACGGGATCACCGCGCCCTCGCTGGTCGGCAAGCCCGGCACCCCGGAGGCGGAGCGCACCGCGCTCGACTGCTCGATCTGGCGCTACCATCCGCGGACGGAGGCGTTCGAGGTATTCTGCCGCGGCACCACCAATCCCTGGGGACTGGATTGGAACGAGAAAGGCGAGACCTTTTTCACCAACAACGTCAACGGCCACCTCTGGCACGCCATTCCCGGCGCCTTCTACCCCCGCATGGGCAACCGCGACGACCGGTTCATCCCCCATGTCTATGACCGCATCGGCATGTGCTGCGATCACCTGCACCACGCCGGCTCCACCGACGACTGGACCAAGACTCGCGATGGCAAGGGCGTCCACGGGGAACTCGGCGGCGGCCACTCGCATTGCGGGGGCATGATCTACCTCGGCGGCAAGTGGCCGGAGCAGTACCACGGCCGCATGTTCATGTGCAATACCCACGGGCGGCGGGTGAACGTGGACCGCCTCGAGCGACAAGGCTCAGGCTACGTGGGCAAGCACGAACCCGATTTCCTCCATGTCGAAAGCCCCTGGTTCCGCGGCGTGCAACTGCTCTACGGTCCCGACGGCGATGTCTACCTCAGCGACTGGACCGACCACGGCGAATGCCACGACAATGATGGCGTCCACCGCACTTCCGGCCGCATCTACAAGATCATCCACGGCCAGCCGTCGCCAAAGCCGGAGACGGATCTTTTCCACGCCTCCCAGGACCAGTTGGTGGAGTATCAGCTCCACGGCAACGAATGGTACGCCCGCATGGCCCGCCACATCCTCCAGATGAGGGCCGCCTCGGGTGAACTGGAGAATCCCGGGGAATTCAAGGAAACCCTGCGCAAGGTATTCGCCGTTCACCCCGACGACACGATCCGGCTGCGGCTATTCCTGACCCTGCACGCCACCGGCACCCTGCCCCACGACGCGCTCAACGACCTCGTCCACGACGAGAGCGAGACCATCCGCACCTGGGCGGTGCGTGTCTGCACCGAGGAGGAGTACGCGGACGACATCGACGTGCAGATCGCCTTCAACCCGAAGGATCCCTCGCTCCAGGTCCGACTGGCCTGGGCTTCGCTACTGCAGCGGGCGACCTTCGAGGGGATCGGGTGGAGGGTGGCGAAACAGCTCGCCCAGGACCCCGCCATTGCCGACGACCACAACCTGCCGCTGATGATCTGGTACGGGATCAAGGATCAGGTGGCCGCCGCGCCCGACCATGCGATCGCCCTGCTCGAGCACAGCCGCATCCCCGTGCTGGAAAACCATATCGCCCGGAGACTGGCCGAGGAACGCCATCTCGACCCGGTCTTCACGCTCATCGCCTCCAGGGAAAACCCGGATTCCCGCGCCCGCCTCCTGGAGGGCGCGCGGAACGGTCTCGCCGGAGTCACCGACCTCGAAGCACCCGAGAGCTGGGCCGCGCTCTACGCCACGCTGGCCCCCAACGCCACGCTGCGCCCGCTCGCGGATCGCATCGATTTCTCTCTCAACCGCGCCGCCGCGCTGCATCGCCAGCGCGCCATCCTCGGCGACGCGGGCTCGACGGAGCCGCAAATCGCGCTCGCGCTCGAGTTGATCGCCGAAGCTCGTGACGAGGACAGCGTGGACACCATCCTCGGCCTGCTCGACCGGCAGAGCCTGACCGGCATCCATCCCAAAGCCATCGATGCGCTCGGCGCCATCCGGAAAGCCGGGGTCGCCCCCTCCCTGATCGACGCCTACCCCGGCCTCAGCGGCGAAAGCCGGCTGGCCACCATCAACACCCTAGTCACCAACCCCGCCTACGCCAAGGCCTTGCTCTCGGCTCTGGAGTCCGGGGCCATCCCCAGGAATGCCGTCACAGCGTTCCACGCCCGCCAGATCCAAAGTTTCAAGGGCGACCAGCACAACGATCTCAGAAAACAGCTCGCCCAAGTCTGGGGATCGACCAAGTCGTCGTCAGCGGAGAAACAGCAACTCATCAAGCAATATCAGGATCAGCTCCTGCCCGATGTACTGGCCAAGGCCGACCTCAAGAACGGCCACGCCAAGTATCAGCAACTCTGCATGGCCTGCCACACACTCCACGCCGAGGGCGGCCAGGTCGGTCCCGATCTCACCGGAGCCAATCGCGGCGAGGTCTACTACCTGCTGGAAAACATCATCGATCCCAGCGCGACCCTGCCCCAGGATTTTCAGCTCACCATCCTCACGCTCAAGGATGGCGGCATCCTCAGCGGCAACGTGAAGGGGGAAAACGAATACACGGTCACCCTCAAGACCCTGACCGACGAGCAGGTCATCAATGTCGAACAGATCGCCAAGCGGGAGACTCTGCCCCAATCCCTCATGCCCGAGGGCCTGCTCACCACCCTGACCCCCGACGACGTGCGCGACCTCATCGCCTACCTGCAAAAGTAAGGCGGCCAATGCCTGACTCGGGGCCACTCCTCACCCCACGGCGCGATCCATCAGATTTTTCGTGATTCGCCGCACCCGTTCGTCGGGACCGTGGGGACGCGACCAGTGCGACCACGGGAGCATGTGGCCGGGGGGTGAACTCAGGCCCTGGCACCAGAAGATCGTCGAGGCGTTGAACACGAAGTTTCCCTTCGGACCCGGATAGATCGTCGCCGTCCATTGTTGTGGATTCACCCCGCCCTGCAGCGCCGTGCCCGCCGCCACCACTTCCAGTCCCTCAATGTCCGGCGGCGGGTCACCGTGGTATTCCCAGCCGATCAAACCGGGAATGGCGTCGCCCCGCTTCATTCCCGTGCCCTCGAATATCCAGTGATCCGGCATCTCGCAGACCCAGTCGCCGCCGCCGTTCACCGGATCAACATTCCGCGCGCCCATCAGGTAGCCCTCGTCGGGACCGCGATGGGGGAAAGGCCCCTCGTCGCGCTCGCGGGCCGCGGCATACTTGTAGTCGCCGCCGTAGGGCCCTCCGCGGAACATGATGCGGTCTGCGCGGCCATCGGTACTCGGAGTCATCGGCGTGACCCAACAGACCGAGTTGCCGGAGAAAAACATCAGGTTCGTGCCCGTGTCGCGCAGCTTCACCGCGTTCTCATAGGCGCGGATGTCCCAGTATTCGTCGTGCCCGTTGCTGAGAAAGGCCTTGAACCTCCCCGGCCGCGCGTAGGCCGCGTCGTTCAAGTCGGCATTGGAGCAGTAGGTCACGTCGTAACCCTGCTCCTCCAACCAGTAGGCCATCGGAAACTCGAAGCAGAGCCACTCGCCCGAACCGATTGACATCGGATTCTCGTAGATCTGCGCGTACTTCGCGTAGGGTCTGTCGAAGCTGACGTCCGCCCACGGTCCCTGGTTGCCCTTCGGATGGGTGTAAACCGAGAAATTGTTCGGCCACCGGTTGTAGGCCTGCCAGGTATTGTCCGAGCATTGCAGACAGACATCGGCAGGCCGGTCGTCCTTCACGATGAAAACCACATAACTCTGCCAGTAACCGTGCCCCGTCTGATCCGGGGTCGTCAGTCGACCGAGATAGACCCCGCTCGGCCAGTCCCCGGGAATCGTGATCGACGTCGAGGGTTCCCAGAGGCATTCGTGCAGGTGCCGCTCGCCCCGGGTCGATTCCGGGGTCGGCTGGGGTTTTGCCGGCAGCGGACCGATCGTTTTCATCAGACGCGCCCCGCTGCCGCCGTAATAGCCGGTGCGGAAAATCTCCAGGGTGAACTCGCCCTCGCGCTTCGTGCTGACGAAAATATCCAGCACCTCCCCCGCCGCCACCGATTGACGCGAGCAGTAGCCCTCGATGTCCGAGGCGCGAAAGCCGGCCCGCTCATCCAGACGCACCCGCGTCAACTGCCAGTCCGTGGCGCCCGGTTTCGCGTTTTCCTCCCGAATCAGGTTCGGTTTGGCGCCGGGCGATTGCGCGCCCGCCTCCCCGGTGCCCACGGCGGCGAGAATGGGGAGCCCCACCGAGGATTTCAGAAAATGGCGTCGGTTCGACTTCATACCGCCCACGCTAACAGGACCGCGCCCGCCTGGAGAAGCCCGATTCACCCCCGCGTCGTCCCGTGTTCGCGGGCGGAGATTCCGGTTGTCTCGCCCCCGGTTTCCGTCGACAATCCGGGCGTCCCGGCGACTGGCCGCGACGTTTTCAGCTTTTCTCGTTGGTTCTTTGTCTATCCGTCGGCCGGATACCGGATACCCATCCGCCAGCCGCGATCGCCCAGATCTGCCAGCCGGAGCCGATTGAGAACGGCCGCGCACGGCGCGCCCCTATCGGCGGTCACACTCCGGGGCCAACACATCACAGACACCTAGTAACGCGGAATCATCCGCACCCACCATTCCAGTTTGAAAATGAAAACCAGCACCCCCACCCTTGCCGCTCTGGCCGCCGCGCTCGGCATGGCCGCGCTGCCCGCCGCCACCCTGGCCCAGGACAGCTCCGGACCGCGTCCGCTCCCGCTGCCCGTGGCCCCCGGCGCCGAAGAGACCAACAAAACCCTGCTCACCGTCGATGGCACCGCCATCACCGAGAACGACGTCCGCGAGCGCTTCATGGCGCGATTCGCCCGCCAGTTCCAGCAGATGCCGCCCGAGCAGCAGGCCATGCTCCAGCCGCAGATCGAACAGATGATCATGAGCGAACTCATCTCCAAAA
>CAYTNL010000127.1:0-11697 GCA_964439145.1 uncultured Verrucomicrobiales bacterium | reverse complement strand
CGTTGGCGTGGCATGGGGCAAGCTTATCTCGGGCGTCTCTTAATGTCAAGAAATGCTGCCTGACCCCTATCGGCAGAGCTTGTCAAGAAATGCTGCCTGACCCCTATCGGCAGAGCTGCTGACCCCTATCGGCAGAGCTGGGGTGCTGTGCTGAGGCCATGAAAAAATTTTTCGGCTCGACGCCTCAGTCAAGCGATGAATGGCCCGGAAGGGCGATTTGTTAGGCCGCGAGGGTCGCCGAGACTGATTTGAATACTGCAAAAATCGGCTTCACCAGCGCGGCAGGAAACGCCGGAAAGCACCTCCAAATCCGTCTTTTTGCGGCAAGTTTTCTACACCGATGATTTGTCTTAATACTCCCGAGATTGCTAACGGTAACTACGCAGCCATCCCGCCGCCTCTGGCGCGGATGACGCTCCCGCACGCCCTAATCTCGGGTCAAAAAAAGTTCAAAAAATGCCCTTGCCAATATCTGATACTGCTGACCCCTACCGGCAGGCCTCTCTAATTCACATTGGCGCGCCGCAGCAGCCCCAGGCGTTTGCATAAGCTTGTATATTTTTCGGATGTTGGCGTTGTGAAATCAAAATCTTCCGCAACGAGCCCAGGGTTCCTTTCGATAGTGGAAACCAACTCCGCAATTTCCCTAACATACCCAGAAGGGCCTGAAACAAATATGGAGTCATGATGGCTAGATAGTTTAGCGGTATATTTGACTGATGAGCAATACCAAAATTCATACCCCTTGTTACCAAAAAGACGAAATAATGGGTAAAGGTTTCCGTTAAGTTTCTTTTTATCAGTCAGGTCCACAAAAAGTTGATAAGTCCTGTCACTTAGTGGAACGAAGGCGCTTTCGGTTTTGTCGGATAGCAATTCCGATTGATTGGCGATTTGGCACCCCATGCATGTTGGAATCAGTAATAATGAGAACAATTTAATTAATGCATTTAGGCTGTTCATGGGAGTATTTGGCTTTGAAGCCCAGGGGCTCCGTTTATATCGTTATAACCTTCCCTGAGTGGTTCGCCATAGGCTCTGCCGATAGGGGTCAGGCAGCATTTTTTGGCTCTGCCGATAGGGGTCAGGCTCTGCCGATAGGGGTCAGGCAGCATTTTTTGACATTTCCTTCTTCCATTTCCTGATCTTTGGTGGGGGTTTCTTCTCCGGTTCTTGCTCAAATCGTCGGATCAACTGACTGGCGTTCGCCGCGCTTTTCAAGTCCAACGCTTCGGCGATCCATTTTTGACTGACGCCCGACGTAAATCGCCAGATCGCCCACGTGATCGCCACTTGGGCTCTGCCTGACTTCTATCGGCAGAGCCTGACCCATTTGCAGAGCCAGGAGTCTGAAAGGCTCTCAGCCGCCACCACGCTGCGGGTTTCGCTGCGTCGAGTGGAGCGCGGGCGGCGCTGGGGCTGGAGGCACTGTGCCGAGTGCTGGGCGAGCCGTTGCGGTGGGCGATCCTGTGGGAGATGGCGTCGGGTGAGCGGATGATGGTGTTGGAGATTGCTAGGCGGGTGGGGCGTCCGGCTTCGATGGTGTCGAAACATTAGGCGGTGCTGCGCGGGGTGGGGATCGTGGGGATACACCAGCGGCTGCAGTTCATCCGGCCGGAGTTCCTCCCGGAGCCGGGCAGCCAGACCGTGGACCTGGGGGCGTGTGTGTTGCGGCTAGGGGAGGGGAAGGAGTGGGGGGGGCGTGGGCGGTTTTGTTGTGGAAAGGGGGGCGGGGCCTGTGGGTGTGAGGTGCCCGGCCTGGCTCGCGATGGTCGCGGCTCTGGCCCGAATGCGCCACGGGGAATGATTGCCGGGAAAGGGAGGGAAAGGCTAGATTGGTGACGGATTTTTTCCGCCGTCCCGTGAAGTCTGCCATTCCAGTTGTCCTCGCCTCGATCTCAAGCCTTTGCGCCGGGATGGCCTCGGCGGCGGATGACGCGGCCGGGCGGGCTTTTTTCGAGTCAAAGATCCGGCCGGTGCTGGTGACGCATTGCTACGAATGCCATGCGGAGGGCGCGGAGAAACTCGGGGGTAAACTGCGGCTCGACACGCCCTCGAGGCTGCGGGCCGGCGGGGAGTCGGGCAGCCCCATCGTGGTCGGCAAACCGGGCGACTCGCTGCTCATCCAATCGCTGCGCTGGGAGCACGATCTGGAGATGCCGCCGGATGCGCCGCTGTCTCCGACGGTGATTCACGATTTCGAGACCTGGATCGCGATGGGCGCGCCCGATCCACGCTCCGAGGATCCCGCGGCCAAGCCGGCATCGGTGGACCCCGCGGATCTGGCGCGGACGCACTGGGCTTTCCAACCGATCACCTCTCCGGAAGCGCCGCCGGTGGCGGATGAGGACTGGCCGCGCGACGCCATCGACCGTTTCGTGCTCGCCGGGATCGAGGCCGCGGGGATCTCTCCCGCCGCCGACGCGCCTCCCGCCACCTTGTTGCGTCGTCTGTTCGTGGATCTGACCGGGCTGTCGCCGACGGCGGGGCAGGTGACGGAGTTTTCGGCGGAGTTCGAGCGGGATGGTCAGCGCGCGGTGGCCCGCTGGGTGGACGATCTGCTGGCGTCGCCGCAATTCGGCGAACGTTGGGCGCGGCACTGGCTGGATGTGGCCCGCTACGGGGAATCCAACGGCAACGACGGGCTGAGCCGCAATCCCTCCTTTCCCCACGCATGGCGCTATCGCGACTACGTTATCGACGCCTTCAACCGTGATCTGCCCTACGACGAATTTCTCATCGAGCAGATCGCGGGTGACCTCATGACCTCCGACGACGACGCACAGCGAGACCGGCGGCTGGTGGCGACGGGATTCCTGGCTCTCGGCGCCAAGCCGGCCAAGGCGATGAACGAAAATTTCGTCATGGATGTGGTGGACGATCAGATCAACGTGGTGGGCACCGGCGTCATGGGACTGAGCGTGGCCTGCGCCCGTTGTCATGACCACAAGCACGATCCCATCCCGACGCGTGATTACTACGCGCTGGCCGGCATTTTCAAAAGCACCGAGACGATGTGGGGAGTGGCGGCCAACGAGAGCCTCACCGCTCCGCCGACCGATCTCCATGTGCTGAAAGCCGCGCCGAAAGTGCCGCCCCCGCCGGGATGGGTGGAGACCGTGCTGGTGATCGAATCCAACACCGGCAAGCCCAAGGCACCGCCGAAACCGAAGTGGGAGCCCGGCACCCCGCTGGCCATGGGCGTGCGCGACGCGAAGGAGCCCGCCGATTGCCAGATCAATCTCAAGGGCGAGTCGAAGAAGCTCGGCGACAATGTGCCGCGGGGGTTTCTGAGCGCCTGCGCCTTGCCCGGGGAGGAGCCGGTGAAGATCGATCCGAAGACCAGCGGTCGTCTGGAGCTGGCGCGCTGGCTGACCCGGCCCGAGCACCCGCTGACCGCGCGCGTCATGGTCAATCGCGTCTGGCTGCACCTCTTTGGTCAGGCCATCGTCGGCACGCCGGATGACTTCGGTGTCTATGGCGACAGGCCCACCCATCCGGAACTGCTCGATCACCTCGCCACCCGTTTCATCGCCGATGGCTGGTCGGTGAAACGGCTCGTCCGCGCCGTGGTGCTGAGCCGTGTCTATCAGCTCGACAGCGCCGCCGACTTTTCCCTCGTTGAGGCCGATCCCGGCAATATCTGGCACGCGCGTCATCTACGGCGCCGGCTAGACGCGGAGTCGCTGCGCGACGCCATGCTCAAAGCCAGCGGCCAACTGGAGTTGGCTCCGGCCGAGGGATCGCTGATCCGTCACCGTGACATTCTCATCAATCTCGCCGGCAACCTGCACCAGCCCAGCCGACACCGCAGCGTCTACCTCTGCATGTTGAGAAATTCCCCGCCGCCCTCGTTATCCGCCTTCGATCTGCCCGACGCCGTCACGGTGGCGGGAAAACGCCCCGTCACCGTGCTGCCGACCCAGGCGCTCTTTCTCATCAACAATCCCTTCGTCGTCGAGCAGAGTCTCGCCTTTGCTCGTGATCTGCTGAGCGCCGATCCCGCGCCCGAGTCCGACCGCGCGCGCGCCGAGGCCGCGGTGCGCCGCGCGCTGGGACGCGAGCCCCGCTCCGGCGAGGCCGAGCGCGGTCTTGCCATGATGGGGGAGGTGGAGGGCGAGCTGGCGGGCGAGTATCCCGATGCCGCGAACCGTCGCGAGCGCGTCTGGGCGAGTTTTTGCCAGGCTCTGCTGGCGACCAATGAATTTCGTTATGTCGATTGATTGCATGTTTTTCCCATGAACCCGAATCCCTTCAGCCGCCGCCGCATGCTCCAGACCGCGTCCTGCGGTTTTGGCTATTTCGCGCTGACCGCGCTCACCCAATCCGCGCGCGCCGCCGTCCACGGTCCCACCCTCATCGACCGGCCCACACCGTTCCGGCCCCGGGCCAAGCGGGTCATCTTTCTGTGCATGAGCGGTGGCCCCGCCCAGATGGACACCTTCGACTACAAGCCGCAGGTGGGGAAAAAGCCTCATCCCGGCTCGGTATTCCAGTTCTCCCGGCATGGTCAGAGCGGGTTGCCCGTCTCCGAACTGTTGCCCGAGACCGCCAAGCACGCCGACAAGCTGTGCGTCATCAACGGCATGCACGCCGACACCGGCAATCACGCCCAGAGCTTTCTCCAACTGCACACCGGCGACCGCCTCCGGCCCCGTCCGAGCATGGGATCCTGGGTCAGCTACGGCCTCGGCACCGAGAACCAGAACCTGCCCGGCTTCGTCAGTCTGAACACTTCCAAGCCTCAGGTCTACGCCAGCCAGTTCCTGCCCGCGGCCTTCCAGGGCACGCCCATCGGGGTGAACGGCGAGGACATGAGCCGGGCCACCATCGCCAACATCGGCGGCGATCACCTGCCCGCCTCGGTCAAGCGCCGCCAGCTCGACCTGGTGCGGGCCATGAACTACGATCACCAGTCCATGCGGCCCGAGGACCCGACCCTGGAGTCGGTGATCGAGTCCATGGAACTGGGCTACCGCATGCAGATGGCCGCCCCCGGGTTGCTCGACATCGGCGACGAACCCGCCGCCGTGCTGGAGGCTTACCGGGTCGGGAAACAGCGGACCGAGGGCACCTGCAAACAGAGTGATTTCGGCCGTCAATGCCTGCTGGCGCGCCGGCTCATCGAGGCGGGCGTGCGTTTCGTCGAGCTGAATCACGGCAGTTGGGATCAGCACAAGAATCATCGGCGCGATCTGAAGGCCAACTGCGAGGCCACCGACGCGCCCATCGCGGCGCTGCTCGCGGATCTCGAGCAGCGCGGTCTGCTGGAGGATACCCTGGTGGTCTGGGGCGGCGAATTCGGCCGACCCGGACTCACGCCCGGCAACGACAAGGATGAGACCGGGCACAACGCCAACGGCTTCACTTTCTGGATGGCCGGTGGCGGGGTGAAAGGCGGCCATGTCCATGGGAAGACCGACGAGACCGGCGCCCGCGCCGTGGAGGGCAAGGTCCACTTCCGCGATCTCCACGCCACCATGCTGCATCTGCTGGGTCTGCCCCACGACGGACTCGTCTATCGCCACGCCGGACGCGAGCACCGTCTCACCGGACCCGAGGGCGGACAGGTGGTGAGGGAGATCATCGCCTGAGTCAACCCTGTTGGGTCGCTGACCTGACAGGGTAGGATGGGGTGGCTCACATGACTGACGCGCTGAGCTATGGGGCGGGGCGACTGATCCTGCTGGTGGGGTGGTTTTTGACGCAGTTGACAGTCTGGCTGATCGCCAGGCACCGAACGGAGGCGAGTCTCTTCCATTCGTTTCTGCTCTGCGCGATTACCGGTATCGGGTTGTCGATGTCATTGTTGGGCGGTGACGAGTTGGGGCTCGCGCGGCTGGTGCTTGCCGGGGTGGCGGGGGTGTTCTCCGCCGCGGTGGGTTTGAGACTGGTGTATGACGACCTGTTACGCTGGCAGTTCTGGTTGTTGGCGTTGTTGACTCCGATCTATTTTCTCGCCGGGCTGCTCCTCAGCGAGTGGATCGTGAGGAGGTGAGACAATTCCAAGTCGCCGTTTTGGCGGTCGATGGTAGCTTTACGCACACGATGTCAGATTCCTGTTCCAGTCACACTCTCGATGAAATCATCCAGCGTTGTCGCGCCGGCGGGATGCGTCGCACCCAGGCGCTGGACAGTGTGCTCCGACTGTTGATGGAGGCTGATCGACCGATGACGGCGGGGGAAATCGCGGAGGCGCCTACCCTGAAAGGACACTGTGATCCGGCCACGGTCTATCGTCTGCTGGTCAGGCTGGAGGAGAACGGGATACTCCGTCGGCTGGGGCTCCGTGATCGGGCGGCGCATTACGCCATCCGTCACGACCACACGCACGATGACTACATCGTCTGCACCCGCTGCGGATCGATCGAGGAACTGGAGATGGACTGTCCGGTGGAGGCTCTGGAGGCCGAGATCGCCCGGAAGTCCGGTTTCACGAATCTGGATCACGAGCTGGAGTTTTTCGGGGTCTGCCCGAGTTGCTCCGAGGCGGCGGGAAACTGAGCCGGGTTGACAGTCCGGGATCTTCCTGCCAGTTTTGCCGAGTTGAAATCCTTCGTCGCCATCCTGCTCGTGATCGGGCTGCTGTCTCCCATGTGCCTCTGCGGGGCGGTGGTGAGTGGTGGGCACGGGGCGGTGGTGTGTGACGGTGCCCACGGGCATTCCCACGGAAATGACGGCGAGAAACCGGCGGAGGATTCGGAGCATGGCCACGCGCACACGGATTTTCGGGTGTTGACGGCGGGGGCGGTGGCTCTGCCGTCGGTGCCGGCCTCGGATCTGGCGGAGTGGGCGTCGGGGTTTCGATTTTCCGAGCCGCGATACTCGAGTTTTTCCCCGGCATTGGCGGGATGTCCTGATGAGACGCGCCTCTCCCGATCAGATGGCACCGCGCCGGCGGTGACCGGCGTGTTCCGTCTTTGATGGCATTTTCGCGAGCCGGATGCCCGGGTCGACCGTTCGTCGATCCGTCTTCGGCCCTCAGGTTTTCGCAATCCCGGCGTTGGAGAATGGCCGGGCCTTGCGCGTCATCACGCTGTTTCCCTGTTCATTTTTTTCACACCCGTCACCGATCATGTCGAACGAATCCTATCTGTCTTCCCTCTGTCCTCCACCACCCCTGTGGGCGTGTGTGGTGGTCTGCCTGTTGGGATTGGCGCGGGCGTGGGGCGAGGAATCCGTCGAATGGCGGGCTCTGGACCGCGCGGCGGCGGTGCGGCAGGCGCTGGGGGCGAATCTGGAATTGCGGGCCGCCGAATGGGAGATACGCAAGGCGGGCGCGCGTCTCAGGTGGTCGGGAAGGCTGGCCCCGCCGGAGATCGAGTTGTCCGCCTCGACGGATCGCGCGGGCCTGAATGACGACGAGTCCGTGCTGGAGATCGGGATCGCGCAACGGTTTCCGGTGACGGATCGACTGGCGAGGGAAAAGGCGGTGTCTCGGGTGGAGTTGGCGATGGCGGAGGCGGAGGTGGATGAGGCCCGGCGGCGGTTGATCGCGGAGGTGGAGCAGGCCTTCGTGGAGGCGAGATCGGCGACCGAGGAGGTGGCCTTGCTCACGGAGATCAGGGATCTGCTCGGCGGCTTCGTGGATACTTTGGAGCGGCAGGCGGCGCGGGGCGCGGCGTCGAATCTGGATGTCAATCAGGCGAGATTGGATCGTCAGCAGATCGATCAGCGTCTGCGGGGGTTGATGGCGGAGGCGGATCGGCGTCTCGGGGCGATGAAGACCCTGCTCGGGGTGCCTGACGCCACCCGTCTGGCGCTGCAGGGGGAGCTGACGCTGCCGGAGTCAGCGCCGGGGGCTCCGGATGTGGGGGAAGGCCGGAATCGGCGACCGGATTTCCGGCTCGCGCTGTTGAGGGAGGATCAGGCGCGGGCCGAACTGGCCCTGGCAGAGGCGGGACGCTGGGAGGATGTGGTGGTGCGCCTGTTCGCCGAGCGCGAGGCGTCCGTGGACGAGCCGGAGGGACTGGAGCGCAATCATTTCCTGGGGGTGGGAGTGTCCATTCCGTTGCCGTTGAGGCGGGAGCGGGTGGTGGAGGAACCGGAAGCCAAACTCGGTGGGGCCGAAGAGCGTGCCCGGGCGCTGGCGCTGAGAATCGAGAACGAGATCGCCACGGCGACGCGGGCGCGGGACGATGCCTGGCGACTGGCCCGGGACACGGGCGGGGAAATGTTGCGTCTGGCTGAGGAGAATCTGGAGGCCATCGCGAAGGCTTACGCCAATGGGCAGATAGAGCTGGTGAAGTATCAGCGCGCCCAGGAACAACTGTTGGAGGCCCGCCACGGCGCGTTGAACGCCAGGGCGATGTATCACGCGGCCGAGATCGATCTACGGGAGGCGGCCGCCTCCCATCCGGGAATCGACGGAAAAGGTATCGAAACGAAGTAATCAGGAATTTTCCAACCGATGAGAACAATCACCCGAAAACGATGGCTGTCGGCGATGCTGGCGTGGCTTTGTCCGCTCCTCCCGGGCGCGCGAGCCGAGGGGGAGGGACCGATCAATCCCGAGCGGGCGGCCAACACGGTGATCCTGGACGAGGCCGGGATCAGGAATCTCGGGATCGAGACGGTGACGGTGATGGAGGCCGATTTCGAGGAGGCGTTTTTCGCGATCGGGCGGATCGAGGAGATTCCCCAAAAGCACGCGGTGCTCAGCAGTCGGATCGCGGGCCGGGTGGTGGGTATTTCGGCCTATGAAGGGGATCAGGTGGAGGCTGGCCGGGAGTTGGTGAGGGTGGAGTCGCGACAACCGGGTGACCCGCCGCCGGTGATCGCCCTGGAGGCGCCGATCAGCGGCTTGATCGTCGATTCCCACGTTCGTCTGGGGGAGCCGGTGGAGCCGGACTCCGAGTTGCTGGACATTCTGGATCTTTCCCGGGTCTGGGCGGTGGCGAGGATCCCCGAGGATCTGGCGCCGGGATTGGAGGCGGGAAAAACGCGGGCGCACATACGGGTGCCGGCCTTGGGCGAAGCCACGCTCGACGGCACCCTGCTGCGTTTCGGCACCTATGCGGATCGGGAGAGTGGCACGGTGGACGCGATCTTCGAAGTGCCGAATCCGGGGGTGCGGATGCGGCCGGGGATGCGGGCGGAATTTTCCGTGGTCACGGAGCTGCGTGAAAATGTGATGGCGGTGCCGAAATCGGCGATTCAGGGCGATCCGGGGAACCGGGTGGTTTACGTGAAGGATTTCGATCTGCCGAACGCGTTCGTGCGGGCGCCGGTGAGCCTGGGCAGCCAGAATGACCGCTTTGTGGAGGTGACGGGCGGTCTCTTCGCGGGCGATGACGTGGTGACCACGGGCTCCTACCTCCTCGGATTTTCCGGAGGCGGGGGATTGTCCCTGAAAGAGGCGCTCGACGCGGCGCACGGGCATGAACACAACGAGGATGGTTCGGAAATGACCGCCGAGCAGAAGGCGGCGGCGGCGGTGAAGCCGGGCGGAGCGGTTGGCGGGGCGCCCCCGGCGTTGACCCTGTTTCTGGGGATCACCAGCGGGGTGTTGCTGCTGCTCGTGATACTGAGTGTGACCACCCGGCGCGGTGCCGGTCGGGTCAAATCCGCGTGAAGTCATGCTCAATCGACTCATCCGATTTTCCCTGGCGAATCGCGCGCTGATCCTGATCATCGCCGTCGTGGTGCTGGTGTCGGGGCTACGCACCGCCACGCGCCTGCCGGTGGAGGTGCTGCCGGATCTGACCAAGCCGACAGTGACCATTCTCACCGAGGCGCCCGGTCTGGCGCCGGAGGAGGTGGAGACGCTGGTGACGGTGCCGTTGGAAAACACGCTCATGGGCGTGCCGGGGCTGACGCGCCTGCGAAGCACCTCGGACGTGGCCTTGTCGCTGATATACGTCGAGTTCGAATGGGGAACCGATATTTACCAGGCACGTCAGTTTGTCTTCGAGAGGCTGCAGGTGGTGGCGGAGACCCTGCCGGAGGGGGTGGATCCCCCGTATCTCACGCCGGTGGCCTCGCTGATGGGCGAGATCATGCTCGTGGGTCTGAGCAGTCCGGGGGGCGTGGTGGAGGCGAGGGATCTGCGGACGATCGGAGACTGGACGGTGAGGCGGCGCTTTCAAAGTATCCCCGGCGTGGCCGAGGTGCTGGGAATGGGCGGGGGCATCAAGCAGCTCCAGATCCAGCCCGACCCCGAGCGAATGCTGGCGCATGGCGTGGGCTTCGAGGAGTTGCGGGAGGCGGCCTCGGAGGCGGCGCTGAACACCACGGGCGGGTTTCTGACCTCCGGCCCCCGGGAGATCATGGTGAGAAATCTCGCCATGACCACCGAGTTGGGCGATATCGCCCGGACGGTGGTGAAGCATGTCAACGACCGGCCGGTGACTCTGGCCGATGTGGCGGATGTGGTCTGGGATGTGGAACCGATGCGGGGAGACGCGGCGGTGAACGGGGATCGCGGGGTCATCCTCAGTGTGACGAAGTCGCCGGGATTCGACACCCTGAAGCTGACGGCGGCGGTCGAGGAGGCGATCAAGGAACTGCGGAGAACCCTGCCGGAGGGGGTGGAGATCCAGCCGCTTTTTCGACAGGCCGATTTCATCGAACACGCGGTCGGCAATCTGAAGGAGGCCATCCGGGACGGGGCGATCATGGTCGTGATCGTGCTGTTTCTCTTCCTGCTGAATTTTCGCACCACTTTCATCACCTTGACGGCGATCCCGCTTTCGTTCGGCATCACGCTGCTTGTCTTCCGCCTGTTCGACATCAGCGTGAACTCCATGACCCTCGGTGGTCTCGCGGTGGCGATCGGGATGGTGGTCGATGACGCCATCGTGGATGTGGAAAATGTCTACCGTCGATTGAGGGAAAACGCGCGCAATGCCGAGCCCAGACCCAAACTGGAGGTGATCGCCTCCGCCTCGGCCGAGGTGCGGAATTCGATTCTCTACGCCACGTTGTTCATCATTCTGGTCTTCCTGCCCCTGCTGGGGCTGACGGGGGTGGAGGGGAGGCTGTTCACCCCGATCGCGATCGCCACCATGGTGAGCATGGCGGCGTCATTTCTGGTGTCGCTGACGGTGATCCCGGTGCTGGGCTCGCTGCTGCTGAATCCGAAATCGGGAGGGAAGCACGCCGACGGTCGGCTGGTCCGATTTCTGAAGGCGTTGTTGAGGCGGACCTGGCTGCGGCTGGCACTGGACGCTCCGTGGCTGGTGTTGGCGGTGGCGGGGATGCTCCTGGCCGGCGCGTTGGCACTCTATCCGGGCATGGGGAAAGAGTTTCTCCCGCCTTTCCAGGAGGAGACGGCGCTGGTGGCGATGACGACCGCGCCGGGGACTTCGCTGAGTCAGGTGAACGAGGTGGCCGACGCGGCGGACCGGTTGTTGCTCTCGATACCGGAGGTCAGGTCGGTGGGCAGGCGCGTTGGCCGGGCCGAGCGCGGGGATCATGTGGTGCCGGTGTCGACGGTGGAGTTCGACATTGATTTCAAACGGGAACCGGGGGGCAGGGAACGCTCCGAGGTGATCGACGATATCCGGGAGAAAATGCGGACGATTCCCGGTACCTTTAGCGCGATGAGCGGGCCTCTGGCGGATCGGATCGGTCACATGCTCAGCGGAGTGTCGGCCAAGCTGGCGATCAAGGTCTATGGTCCCGATCTCGACGAGATCCGGCGCCTAGCAGCCTGTCGGACTTGAGTCCATTATTTCGCCGATTTGTCGGCGTTTC
>CAYTNL010000126.1:0-11847 GCA_964439145.1 uncultured Verrucomicrobiales bacterium | reverse complement strand
CGAAACGCCGACAAATCGGCGAAATAATGGACTCAAGTCCGACAGGCTGCTAGGCTCATCCCAGAGCACGGGCGGGGAGGCGAAAAAAGCGGTGGGGCCGCGGGCGACCCGAGATGATGGGGATACCAGAAATACCGGCGGAGGGACTCGAACCCTCACTCCCGAAGGAACGCGATTTTGAATCGCGCGCGTCTACCATTCCGCCACACCGGCACCTGATCGAGGCGAAGGCTATACGCTCGCGAGGCGGGAAATTCAAGGACCAAGAGCGAAGATTCCAATCGAGGCTCAGCCAACGCGCCTCTCGTCTCTCAACGAAACCGGTGAGTCGAGGACTTCCTTGAGGACCACGGCTTGGCGTAGGCCGCTCTGGGATCCCAGCAATTGACGCAGTTGCTTGCCGGAACGGCCACGTCGAATCACCGTGGGCACGGTGTCGGGGGTGAGTCTCGCGGCTTCCCGCGCCTGGACCCGCTCCAAGGCGGCGCGCTCCGCCGCCGAGAGTGACACCCTCTCGCTCGACTTGGCGGCTTTGGGAGGCTTGCGGGCCACGGGCTTTTCCGGGGGGCGTTCCTGGCGCTTCGACGGCACGGGCGCGACCGGTCGTCCGCCCAGGGCCTCGAACAAATCCTTGAGCAAGTCCTCGGGTTCCTCCCGCGGGGTGGGGAGCGGTGGCGGGGCGTCTGGTCCGCGCTGGGGCGGGGATGCCGGCTCCTGGCGCGCCGATTCCCGCTGCCGTTTCAGTTCCCTCGCCCGCTGCCGCTCCGCGGTAGCTTCCTGGATGCGGTTGAAAATCCAGGAAATGAAGGCGATGGCGATCATCGCCACATAGAGCCACGGCACGTCCTGATTCATGATCGCTGGATCAAAGAGGGTTGAGTCCCGGACCTGACCCTGTCAGGTCGAGGGCCGGGGGGGTTACTGGGTTTTCTCGTCGTCTCCCTCGCTGGCGATGCTCTCGCGCATCTCGGTGTCGGCCATGACGTTGCGATAGCGCATGTAGTCCATGATGCCCAGGTTGCCGCTGCGGAAGGCCTCGGCGATGGCCATGGGGATCTGGGATTCGGCTTCGACCACCTTGGCGCGCATCTCCTGGGTGCGGGCGGACATTTCCTGCTCGGTCGCCACGGCGGCGGCTCGGCGGACTTCGGCCTTGGCTTGGGCGACGTGTTTGTCGGCTTCGGCCTGACTTTTCTGGAGGGTGGCGCCGATGTTCTCCCCGACGTCGATGTCGGCGATGTCGATGGAGAGAATCTCGAAGGCGGTGTTGGCGTCGAGACCTTTTTCAAGCACGCGCTTGGAGATGTGGTCGGGGTTTTCCAGCACGTCCTTGTGGCTCTGGGCGGAGCCGATGGAGGTGACGATGCCCTCGTTGACTCGGGCGATGATGGTCTCCTCGGTGGCGCCGCCGACGAAGCGATCGAGATTGGTGCGCACGGTCACCCTGGCGCGGGCGCGAAGCTGGATGCCGTCGCGGGCCACAGCGTCGATTTTTCCACCGCCGCCGGGGCAGTCGATGACGGCGGGGTTGATGGAGGTGCGGACGGCTTCGAGAACGGTCTTGGAGGTGCCTTTGACGGCGAGATCGATGGCGCAGGCGCGATCAAAGGGCAGGGGAATGCCGGCTTTGTCGGCGGCGATGAGGGCGAGGACGACTTGGTCGATCTTGCCGCCGGCGAGGTAGTGGGCCTCCAGCATGTCGGTGGTGTACTCCAGCCCGGCCTTGGCCGCGGTGATCCGGGTGTCGACAATCAGGGCCGGGGGCACATTCCGCAGCCACATGGCCACGAGGGTGAGGAGGCCGACAGGCGCGTTCGCCACCCGTGCCCGCACCCAGATCCCGAGAAATTTCATCAGGATGAGCAGGATGACGAGGGCGAAAATGACGCCGACGATGATGAGGATGGTTTTGAAGATCATGGCAATGGGTGGCTTGGGTTACGTTGCGCTGCCGGGAAAGGTAGCAGTTGCCATCAGGCAGGGAAGTAAAATCGAAGCCAACCGGTGCGGCTTGTGGCTTGCGGGCGGGGGGAGATTCTGGTATCACCATGGAATCGACATGGCTGGGTATCTGATGATGAATAGGTTTCGCGGATATGGGATCGTGGCACTGGCCTTCTTGGCAATCGACGGGGCGACCTCATCCCTGTTGGGCGATGTCACCTTGGTCTATGGCGCCGAGCCGGAGGGCGGGGGAACCCCGGCGCCGACACACCAGGTGCACGTTCGCGAGGGACAACTGTCCATCGCCAATGCCAGGGACAAGCGCTTGCTGATTTTTGACGCCTCCGCCGGCGAGGCCAGGGTGGTGGATCACGCCACGCGGAGGGTGGCGGTGCTGGATCGCTCGGGATTGGAAAAGATGGCGGCGAATCTGGTGGAGACTCAGAGGCAGGTCCTGGCCGACATGGAGAATCGACTCCGCAATCTGCCGGTCGAAGAGCGGGAAGCGCTGCGCCGGGTGATGGATGAACTGCATGCCGCCAGCGAGCCGGATGCCGTCCGGGCACCGGAGCCGCGGAGCTATGAGGAAACCGGCAAGACGGGAGAGATTCTGGGGAAACCGGCGCGGGAGACTCGGATTCGGGAGGGAGCGCGCCCCGTGGGGACGGGGTGGGTGCTCAATCCCGGGACACTGGGCATCGAAGAGGGGGATGAGGAGACGCTGAGGGCTTTTGGGGCGTATTTCGGAGAACTTGTCAAAGGCTTGCCCAACGCGCTCCAGGCCCAAATGGGTCAACTGGGCATGCTGACCACGGAGGGAATGATCCTCGGCCGCGTCGTGGCCGAGGAGGATGGCGAGGAGACGAACGACGAGCAGGCGGCGACACCTCGCGTTCTGTTGGAACTCCTCAAGGTGGACGGGGGCGCCGTGGAGTCGGGTTGGTTCGAGTCGCCCGAAGGTTTCGAGGAATCGGCTCTGGACGCGCTGTCAATCAGGGTGGAGGAGGCGGTTTCGGCCGGAGAAAATGTCTCGGGAAAGTGAATTGATTCTTGACCGTGGCGTTCGTTTTGCTTCTGATGCGGTGAAGAATTTCAAAAAAAGGCTTTTTAATCTACGGAACTCTGTGTTAATCGGGTGGTTTCGTCGGAGCCTTCGATCAGATTTTCAATCCCACTCAGTAATGAGAGTCGCATTCAAAACAGTCCTAACAGCCGCAACTTTGGTGGTGGTGACGCCTATTTGCGTCAATGCCCAACAGACCGTGATGACGGCTGATGGCACGGAATTCCTGGTAGACGCCTTGCCGCCGAGCACCCAGGCGCAAGTGTTCGAGACCCAGCAGAACCTGGAAGCTGGCATCGGCCAAGGGCCGTTGAAGGTCAATACCGACGGTCAGTTCTACCTGAACCCCGAGATGGGCAGCGGCGGGCTGAGCGATGAGATTCTGGTCGATTACCTGCGTGGCGTGGTCATCGTGCCGCGTCCCGGTGATGTCCGGGCCGAGGGGTGGGCCGGCATCGAGGGCATCTGGCATGACTTCGACGATTTCCCGCCGAAAGTCGGGGAGACGCTGAACGCCTATATCGGCACTCCGGTTTCACTGGCCTCGCTTGATGTGATGGTCCGCGACGTGATCCGCGCCTATCGCGATTCCGGTCGCCCGGTGGTGGACGTGTTGTTGCCCGAGCAGGACATCACTCCCGGAGTGGTCCAGTTGGTGGTCATCGAGGGGGAACTGAGCCGCATCCGTGTGGAGGGCGTGGACGCCGAGTATGAGGAGTATCTCCGTCGGCAGATGTCGATCAAGAAAGGGGACGAGATTCGGTCCCAGCAGATTCAGCAGGACTTGAACTGGCTCAACAAGAGCCCCTACCGGAAAGTCGACCTCATCTACGCTCCCGGTTATGAGTTTGGGGAGACGGACATCATTCTCCGCGTGGTGGATGCCAACCCTTTCTGGTATTACCTCGGCTATGAGAACTCCGGCACCGAGGTGCTCGGCGAGGACCGCTTCCTGCTCGGGTTCAACTGGGGAGATATGTTCGGGCCGGACCGCGGCCTCAGCTATCAGTTGACCACTGACGCGGAATTTTCCGCCGTGGTGGGACACTCATTGGTCTATCAAGGCGCCCTGCCGTGGCGTCACTGGCTCACGATCCTCGGGTCCTATGTCACTGTTGACGCCGAGATTCCGGCGGGTGACGGCACCTTCGTTACCTCCGGTGGTGAGAGCACTCAGGGCAGTCTGCGCTACGGCATCCCGCTCAATGCGCCCAGCGGCCAGGTGCGTGAGATGCAGTTCGGTTTCGACTACAAATCGAGCAACAACAATCTCGAGTTTGGCGGCGAGCAGGTGTTCGACACCACCACGGAGATCTTCCAGTTCATGGCGGGCTACGACATGATGCTCTCCGACAAGAGCGGCACCACCAGCCTGGATCTTCGCGGGTTCTATAGCCCGGGCGAATGGACGCCGCAGAACAGCGACGCCGTGTTCGATCAGGCGCGGGCGGGTTCCACAGCCGACTATCTCTACGCCAGCATCGGCATCGAGCGTCAGCAGCGCCTTCCGGAGGAATGGTCCGCCCGCCTCCGTGCCCAGGGACAGATTTCGAACGCCAATCTGCAGGCCAGCGAGCAATTGGGCGCGGGTGGTTACGATTCGGTTCGTGGTTATGAGCAACGCGTCATCCGCGGTGATGAGGGCTTTTTCGCCTCGGCGGAGATCTACACCCCCCCCATCTCTCTGGGCCGCATCATGGCATGGGAAAACGAAACGGATGAACTCCGCTTTCTCGCCTTCTACGATCACGCCGGTCTTACCAATGTGAATCGCCTCGAGGGCGAGCCGAACCAGCAGGAACTCCAGAGCGTGGGCGTGGGTCTCCGCTGGCGATACAGTGACTGGTTCCGCCTGCGTCTCGACTATGGTCATCCGGTTGGTAGCCACCAGACCGAGGGGATTGATGACAATGGCCGACTCCACATCGGCGCCACGGCGAACTTCTGACGGGCGGCTCAGGTCTGTGGGCCGACATCGCTTGCGCATCAGGCGAGTTTCCGAAGGGGAACTCGCCTTTTGATTGCCCGCGATGATCGGAGCGGTGCGTCAGTGACGCGTATTCGGAAGCAGGTTTTTCTTGGAACGCGGCGGGTTCTGAGCTAGACAACTGGACCAGATAAAACACCCACCCACCCAACAACATGCCACACGTAGATACCAACGGAATCAGGATGTATTATGAGGAGCAGGGCTCCGGAGATCCGGTGATCATGATCATGGGGATCACCGCACCCGGCGCGGTATGGGAAGCCCACGCCGCCGATTGGTCCCAGCAATTTCGCTGCATCATGCCTGACAACCGCGGAGTGGGACAAAGCGACAAACCTGTTGGCGATTACACGAGTGAGATGTTCGCTGACGACTACGCCGGCCTGATGGACGCACTCGGCATCGAGCGGGCGCGCATCGTGGGGGTATCGATGGGCAGCATCATCGCGCAGCAACTGGCCCTGCGTCATCCGGAGAAAGTGCGCAGCGCTGTACTGATGTGCCCGTGGGCGCGTTGCGACCGCTACGCGAAATCAGTCTTCAAGCACATGGCGGATTGCAAGGCGCGCCTGACTCCCTCCGAGTTCATGGAGTGGATCCAACTGCTGATATTCACCAAACCATTCTGGGACAACGACGAGGCTTATCAGAGCCTGCTGGAGGGTCGCGCGGGCGCGGACGGCGATCCCGCCCCGCAGCCTTTGCATGGGCTCAAAGGACAGGCGGCTGCCTGTGTGAATCATGATGTGGCCTCCAGACTGGGCGAAATCCAGGCGCCCTGCCTGGTGATCGGGGGCAAGGACGACATTTTTACTCCCCGCTGGATGGCGGAGGAAGTGGCGGCGGGGATACCCAACAGCGAGTTGCATCTCTATGACAACGCGGGACACGCCTTCCACTGGGAGGTGATGGATGATTTCAATCCCCGGGTGCGAACCTGGTTGGGGGAGCATTGAGGCCCCGGAACGATTTCAAACCAAGTACAATCAACATCCTTAGACACATGGCAGCAAACATCAAATTCGGTTCGGAAGTCTACACCTGGTTCATGCAGGGCACGGGCAAGGGCTACGACAACAAACTCGACCACATGATCAAGGTGGCGGCGGAAGCCGGGTTCACCGGGATCGAACCCATGGTGCTGGAGATTTCCGAGAGCGCGCTCGGGTGCGGAAAATATTGGCTGGGAGACTTTTGTGATCCCGTCCGGCTCAAGGACACCCTTCAGGAGCACCAGATGGAGCTGGCCGGTCTCGCGTTGGTTTGCGCGTGGGACGGAGACGGCGAGGCGCCCAACGAGCGGGAGGCGGCGGATTTCACGCTCGATTTGTTGAAACATTTTCCCGGCGCCATGCTGGGAACGGTGACCTTGCCGAGCGGACGGGCCAGCGACCTGCAGCGTCGACGCCTGAACGTGGCGCGCAATGTCAACGCGGTTTCAAAGAGGGCCGCGGATCTGGGCATCAAGTGTTCCTATCACCCGAACAGCCCCCCGGCGTCTCTGGTGCGCACGCAGGAGGACTACGATGTGGTCCTGAGCAGCCTTGATCCCTCCGTGACGGGATGGACCCCGGACGTGGGCCACATCATCCGGGGCGGAATGGATGTGATCGAGACGCTCTCGAAGTGGCAGCATCTCATCAACCACATCCACTACAAGGATTTCAGCGGCAATGGACCCGAGCCTTGGGCCAAGATGGGCACCGGCAAGCTGGACTTTCATAAAATCACCGAGTTTCTCGTGCAGAGAGGCTACGAGGGCTGGATCATCTGCGAAGATGAGGCCCACGAGGCGATCGATGATCCCGACGGGGTGACCATCCAGAACGGTCAATGGTGCCGTGACAATCTGGTGCCCTTGCTGGGCTGATGAGATTTGGCCAGGCCTGATTTCCGGCGGGGATCATCGGCATCGGAGCCGGTGATCCCCGTTTTTTTGGGGGAACTCTGTTGGATGGGACAAGTCCCGCGCCCCGGTGGGCAATCCATGCCGTGCCAGGGATCGTGGCGGGTGATAGATTACCATCATGAGACAGGTTCAATTCATCGCGAAAGGGATTGGGGTGTGCGTGGCGGTGGTGAGTTTGACCTTGGGATTTGTCGGTTGCCAAAGCATGGGAGTCGCAAACTTGCCCATGTATCAGGAGGTCGGATTTGATCAGGTCAAACCGACCCTGGAAGCCCGTTGTCTGCCCTGCCATCAGGGCGATTATCTGGGCGCGGTGATTCCCGACTTCCGGACCTCCAGGGACGCCTATGATCCGGGCAGAAAGCCGCCACTCATCGTTCCCGGCGAGCCGGAAAAGAGCCGTTTTCTTGATGTCCTCTATCTGGATGAGAAGTCCGGTGCCGCCATGCCGCCTCTGGGTCATGGTCTGACACTTGAGGAAAAAAATCTGATCGGGGAATGGATACGGCAAGGGGCCTGCTGGCCCGATGGGGAAGTTTTGCAAAGTGCGGCGGTTGCCGATATGAAAGAGGGGTGAAAACCTTTTCCCGATTGTTGTCAGGTTCCCGCTTACCACTGGTTTGCGATGAAATCGACCTCCGCCTGATGGGGGCGATCTGCGCCCTCTTCATGATCGATGTGAAGGGGGGCGATTGGCCGGGATGGCGCGGCCCGTCCGGTGACGGCATTGCCGATGAGCCGCTGCCCGCGGATTTTGATCCCGAGGCGGTTCTTTGGACCGCCAAGATCGGGGTGGGATACTCCAGCATCGCGGTTTCCGACGGAAAGGTCGTCACTCTGGGCTATGTGACCGGTGATGATGGAGTGGGGCGGGAGACGCTTTGGTGTCTGGAGGCTGATACAGGAGCGGTGGTCTGGTCCCAAAGTTGGGAGGCGCCCTTGTTGGACAATCTCCATGAGGGCGGTCCCTCCGGCACACCGTTGATCGATGATGGACGAGTCTACGCGGTGGGAAAAACGGGGCAGTTCGTGGCCTGCGATTTGGAAAAGGGGGACGTCCTCTGGCGGCGTGATCTGATCGCCGACACCGGGATGGTATCACCTCCCGAATGGGGATTCTCGGCTTCGCCGGTCAGGGTGGGGGAACTGGTGGTGATCGAGTCCGGGATGACCTTGGGCATGGATGCGCGCTCGGGCGAGATCCGATGGAGGAGCCAGCCTTTCCGCCCCGCCTATGGTTCCGCCGCGGTGATGCGGGCAGCGGGTGGCGCGGCGCATTTGGCGATCCTGAAGACTGACGGGTTGGTGGTGTTGGACGCCGACACCGGAGGGACGTTGGCCTTTGAGGCATGGGAGACGCCTTTCGACACCAACGCGACAACTCCCATAGTTCGGGGCGATTCTCTCTTTATTTCGACAGGCTACGACAGGGGATGCGCGCTGTTTCAATTTGATGGCCGCCGTCTGGTGAGACGTTACGAGAGTCGAGCGCTCTGTAATCACATGAACAATTCCGTATTGTTGGGTGGTTATCTGTTCGGCTTCGACGGTACCGCGCATCGGGGGCGCCCCACCGAGTTTGTCTGTCTTGAGTTCGAGAGTGGCGGAGAGCGGTGGCGCGTGCCCCCGGACGAGGGACTGGGCTGTGGATCGCTGATCGCCACAAGTGACGGCAAGCTGGTCATTCTCACGGAGCGAGGGGAACTCGTTGTCGCGGGAGCTTCCCCCGAGGCCTTTCGGATAGAAAGTAGAGGCCAGATACTCGGCGGCCGTTGCTGGCCCCCGCCCGCATTGTCCGGCGGCAGGATCTACGCCAGGAATTCGAGGGGCGATCTGGTGTGTGTCGGAGGTGGGTGAGTTCGCGGCCGCCTCCCGGTCCCTCAGGCCGGGGTGGAGCTTCGGAGAAATAGCGGTATCATTGTGCCGGCGTGTGCTTGACCGGTCCGCGCCCCATCTGTCTCAATTCCATGAAGTTCGGCGATCTCAGAGGTATTCTTCAGTATGTGCCCCAGTTCCGTGGGCGCACCTTCGTGGTGGCGTTGGACGGGGCGATCGTGAGTTCCGAGAATTTTTCCAACATCCTCCTGGATCTGGCGGTGTTGCGATCACTGAACGTGCGAGTGGTGCTGGTCCATGGTGCGGCCATGCAGATTCGGGAACTGGCAGAGAAACGGGGGGTGGGTCTCTCCAATTCCGATGGCACCGGCATCACCGATGAGACCACGCTGGAGGTGAGCCTCGACGCGATCACCCGGCTGAACAGCGCGGTCATGCAGAGCCTCACCACGCTGCGGATTCGCGCGGCGACTTCCAACGCCATCATCGCCCACCCGGCGGGAATCGTATCGGGACAGGATCAAGGGCACACGGGAACTATCGAGCGGGTCGACACCAGCGCTTTGGAGGGCTTTCTGGCCCAGGAGATCCTGCCCGTGCTGCCGCCGTTGGCCTATGACGCGGCGGGGCGTACTCTGCGGGTAAATTCGGACGCGGTGGCGCTGGAGACGGCGGTAGCGATGAAAGCGGCGAAGATCATCTTTGTCCTGCCGGAGGAGCCCGACTTCGGGCTGCCCACCCAAGTGTCCCGGCAACTGGCGGAGGATGAGGCCGAGGAATTGCGGAAGCGGGTGGGGGATGCCCAACCACCGGGTCTTCGCTCCAAATTGAAACACGCGATCCGCGCTTGCCGGGAGGGGGTGCCGCGGGTTCATCTCATCAATGGGAACCGGGACGACGCCATCCTCGCCGAACTGTTCAGCAACGAGGGCATCGGTACCATGGTGTTTTCCGATTCCTATCGCCAGATCCGCGGCGCCACGGAGGCCGATGTCGACGAGATGCTGCTGATGATGAGGCGTGCGGTGGAGGATGAGATGCTGGTGGAGCGTTCCCGGCAGGAAATTCACGCGAAACTTTCCGACTACCTGATCATCGAGATCGACGCCAATGTGGTTGGCTGCGTGGCCGTGCATCCCGATCCGAAAGCCGGGGTGGCCGAGATCGCTTGCCTCCATGTGAAACGTTCGCACGAGGGACTCGGCTACGGTGGCTTCCTGATCAAGGAGGCGGAAAAGCGGGCCGCCAAGGCGGGATTGAAAGCCTACGCGGTATCCACCCAGGCGATGGGTTTCTTCGAAAAACAGGGTTACCAACGCTGCGTTGACACCTCGTTCCTGCCAGCCGGTCGCTTGGAGAAACTCGCCTCCTCGGGGCGAAACTCGATCGTTCTGGTTAGGCCGGAATGAAGTTGGCTCCCTTCGATATTCCCGGTCTATCGCGCTGAAATCAGCGCTTTGCCCGATCCCGCGGAGTCAAACGCACCCGCAAAGGGCGGTGATCACTGGCCTTGTCCCAGTCCTCCGGATGGAGGATGGCGGCGGAATCCCGGTCAATCTCCGGCAGCAGGGCATCGTTCACCAGCAGATAATCCAAACGGGCATAGGTGTCCGCAAAGCTCCAATAGTGGGTCCAGCGAAAGCCGAATGGATCGGTGGGACGCAGATCGGTCAGATAGCGCTCCCCCCCGAACCGCCCCTTGAGGGACCGCACCGGGGTCTCGTTCGGCGTGTCGTTGAAATCGCCGTAGACGAGCAGATTGGTGCCGGGCGCTTTCGTGAGCAGAGTGTCGATGTGCTCGCGAACGAGGTGGGCTTCGTTGCGCCGCATCTCCGCCTGATCGCCCTCGGGGATCTCCCGTTTGGATTTGAGGTGCAGGCCGAGGCAGCGCAGGCGGTAGCTGTCGCCAATGGCGAGGGTGACATCGAGGAAGCCCCGCTGGATGGGGAAACGCTCGGCGCCGAGCAGATAGGTGAGGTCTCTCCGCGAGTCTCGCGCCACGATCGGGTAGCGGGAGAGCAGGGCGAGATTCCGATTCCAGCCGTCGGCGGAGATCACCAGTTCGGTGTGTGGCAGATCCAGCCCCGCGTCGCGTAGTCTTTTCTGGAAGTCCGCCAGATGACCGGCGTCTCCCAATTCGCAAACTCCAAGGATATCGGGCCTAGCCTCGGCCAGGGTCCGGACGACGGCGGCGATCTCGTCATCGGGCTTGGGGGCGTCGGCTACGACTTCGCCCCCCACGCGCCGCTCCATGCCGAGATAGTTCTTCAGATTCCACGCGACGAAACTCACCGGCGCCGGCTCGGTCTCGTCGGCGCGCGCCGGACTGGCCGAGATAAGCGAAACCGCCAGAAAGGCGAAGCCGAAGCGGCTCCACCCCTGGCGGAAATCAAATCGTCGAGGGCGAATGAACAACCAGACGATCCGCTGAGATTAGTGGTCGGACTTTGCCGAGTCCTCTCCGGGCGCGGCGACCGGCTTGGGCTTGTCGGAGGAGGGTTTCTCCCACTCCGATTTGCCTTCCACTTCGCCCGCCTTGATTTCGCTCTCGAAATCTTCCTTCGCTTTCTTGAACTCTCCCATGCCTTTGCCGATGCCGCGTGCCAGCTCGGGAATTTTCTTGGCGCCGAAGAGTAGCAGAATGATGAGGAAGATGACGATCATCTCCTGTAAGCCGATAGGTCCCATAAATCAGATAAGGTTGGGGTTGTTGATTGGTGTGAGGATAGGTTGCGTGACGAATCGATGCAAAAGGAAATTCCAGAGTCGATTCCGGGAAAATCAGACGGAGAGGGAGGCTTCTCGTGCTGACGTGGCGCCGTTTGTCATCGGAGGACAGTCGCCCATGAGGATGCCATCCCGCAAGTGGTGGTTCGGGCGGATGAATGCTGGCGCGGTCAGGCTGGCGCGATCACGGAGTCAACCCTGTTGAGTCCGCGACCTGACAGGGTTCAATCCGCGGCGAGGATCGCCTTCCTGAAAAAAAAATCCTCAGCAGCGAAAAAAACCTTGCCGCATAACCACCTTGCTTGATAAAAGCAAAACGGAACCGAGCGAGCCAACCCTTTCGTCCCATGACATCTTCTCCGCTCTCCGCTCTCCGCT
>CAYTNL010000125.1:0-12210 GCA_964439145.1 uncultured Verrucomicrobiales bacterium | reverse complement strand
CCGTCACGCTGCGTGATGGTCCCTGTCAAGAGGGGCGCGTTTACTCCGCTTACTCTAAGGCGACAAGTCATCATCCACGCGGCGGCGCTGGCGGTGACGCTATGGTGGCTACCGATCACTCCCTCGGAAAGCCTGAAGCCGACGGACGCCTCCTGGCCGGCGGCGAGAGTGCTGCTGGTGCTGCTTGCCTGCGTCGGTGGTCCCTTTCTCATCGTCTCATCCACTGCCCCACTGTTGCAGAGCTGGTTCAGCCGGGTGTTTCCGGATCGCTCGCCCTATCGCCTCTACGCCTTGTCGAATGTGGGCTCGCTCCTGGGCCTGTTTGCCTATCCCTTTGTCGTCGAGCCGCTCCTGCGGCTGCCGGCGCAGACCTGGGCCTGGTCCATCGGGTATGGAGTCTTTGCCGCGCTCTGCGTGGGCACGGGATGGTGGGCCAGCCGACGGGCGGTTGGAGAAAAGCCGGAACCGGAGATCGGGCGAGAGGAAGGGATCCCGGAAGAAACGCCGCCGACCGCGATGCGAAGCTTTGACCTGTTGCTGTGGCTGACCCTGAGCGCGTGCGGATCGGTGGTCTTACTCTCAGTGACCAATCAGCTCTGCCAGAACGTCGCCGCCGTGCCCTTTCTCTGGGTGCTGCCGCTCGGGCTCTACCTGGCAACCTTCATCCTCTGCTTTGAGAGCGATGGCTGGTATCGACGCGGGCTTTTCACCCTCGGCTGGCTCGCGGCTCTGGGGCTGGGTCTGTGGGCGGCCTTGGGCGCCGACCTCTCGCTGGTGGGGCATGTGTCGCTCTACTGCTTCATCATTTTCGTCTGTTGCATGGTGTGCCATGGCGAACTCGCCCGACTCAAGCCGGAGCCGCGGCGCCTCACGCTCTATTTCTTCCTCCTCTCCGTCGGTGGCGCGCTCGGCGGGGTGTTTGTCTCGCTCGTCGCCCCGGTGGTGTTCGATCATTACCACGAGTTTTACGTGGGCCTCTTCGGCAGCGGGTTGGCCATGTTGCTGGTCCTGCGCCGCGAACTCTGGTCCACCCTTGATGGCCCGGAACTGCGCCGCAGTGTCAAAGCCACTCTCCTCGCGGGGGGGGGGCTCGCCCTGCTGGTCGTCAGCGCGGCGATCGTGACCCGCTGGGCCGGGCTTACTGGCGATCTTGACACCATTGCGCGGGATCGAAATTTTTACGGCATCGTCTCCGTGCAACGCCGCGCCGCCGGCGATGCCGGAACGACGATCAACGCCTTCACCCACGGAAACACCACCCACGGTTTCCAGTTCGACGCCGCCGAGCGCCGCGCCGAACCCACCGGCTACTACCAGCCAGGCTCCGGGGTTGGCGTGGCCCTGCGCCACCATCCGAAAAGACTCGCCGGGGAGCCGATGCGGGTGGGCCTCATTGGCCTGGGCGTCGGCACCCTGGCCGCCTATGGCAATGCCGGGGACTTCCTCGAATTCTACGAGATCGATCCCAATGTGGAGCGTTTCGCCCGAGAGTATTTCACCTACCTGTCCGACGCCGAAAATCGCGGTGCCGAAGTGGCCGTGCGCCTGGGCGACGCCCGCATCGTCCTCGAAAGGCAACTCATCGCCGAGGGACCGCGCCGCTTCGATCTCCTCGTGCTCGACGCCTTCAGCAGCGACGCCGTTCCCGTGCACCTGCTCACCGAGGAATGTTTCGCGCTCTACCGCGCCCACCTCGCCGAGGGCGGTGTCATCGCGGTGCACCTTTCCAACCGCCACCTCGACCTCGCGCCCGTGATCCGGGGCTCGGCCAAGGCCATCGAGGCGGAGGCGATCCAGATCTGGCATCAGACCCCGCCGACCGACGAATTGCCGGAGGAATTCATCCTGCACAGTCATTGGGTGCTGGTAAGTCCCGAAGCGGGCGCCTTGGCATCGCCCGAACTGACGAGGGCGCTCACCCCGTGGTCGGATCAGGATCAGGCTCCTATCCATTGGACCGATCACTACAGCAGCCTCTTCCAAGTGCTGCGTTGAGTAGGTGGGGCTCCACAACGGCAAGCGGGGAAGAGGGGGAATGTCGGGACAACTATCAGAAGTTTTAGATAATTCTGAGAGGTTGAATAATTTTTAAAAAAATGATAATATTTTATCGTTTGCCCGGCCTTGGCTGTTTTTTGTCTCCCCATGAAACAACAGACCCTTTCGCGCTTCCCGTATGCCGCCACCGATTCCTTCCGGATTCGGTTGGTGATGGCTGCCCTGATTCTGTTTGTCAGCGTCTCGATGTCGCACGCCGATGATGATCGTTTCACGGTCTTTGGTTGGATGAAGCACCAGGCCTCACCCGCGGAGGCGTCGCGATCGGCACGGATGCGGCCCGTGACCGCTGTCGCGCAGCCATCGAGCCCCGCTTTCGCTCCCGGACCGCGCGGACCCGCCACCGTGTCCGAGTTGCGTCGTCGCGCCGAGTTCCTCGCCACACGGGGGCTGTCCTACAAGTTCGGAGGCGATCATCCCACGGAGGGCGGCATGGACTGTTCCGGCACCATGCAGTTTCTGCTGAAATCCATCGGCTACTCGGACATTCCCCGAACTTCCCACGCCCAGTATGAATGGCTTCAAAGCCTGGGAACATTGCGGAAAGTGGGCTTTTTCCGCAGTCCGGAACGGGCGATCAGCGATTTCCGGCCCGGCGACCTGATTTTCTGGGGAGGCACCTATGACAGCGGTCACAAAGTCTCGCACGTCATGGTCTATCTCGGTCGCAGCCCCGCCGGGACCCATTTCGTGTTTGGCGCCCGCGGCAAGAAGACGAGAGGACTCAACGGGAACGGGGTCGATATCTTCGAATTCAAACCCGAGATTACCGGCGGACGGCTGGTCGGCTACGGGAGTCTGCCCGGACTGCAGAAAGGCTGATTTGCGGGGTGGCCGCGGCGCCCGTAGGTTTACGGGGCTCCATGAGACCGACCACCTCAGCGCGATATTTTTCCCCCATCGTACCCTGTTGGGTCACGGGCTTGACCCTGTTGAGTGCCGCTCCGGGGGAGACCGGGGACTTTGCCGCCGAGATCCGGCCGCTGCTGAGTGAATACTGCCTTCGCTGCCATGGCGAAGAGGAGATCGAGGGCGGGGTGGATCTCACCGGCCTGCAATCCGAGGCGGATCTGGTGGCCAACCGTGAATTGTGGGAGTCGGTGATCGAGCAGATCGACACCGAGGAGATGCCGACCAAGGGGCCGCATCCGACCGGAGCCGAACGGGAGGCCCTGACGCGCTGGCTGCGAGCGCGGTTCGCGGAGGTGGACTGGTCGCTCTATCATTCTCCGGGTCGGGTCACTCTCCCGCGCCTGACCAAGGCGGAATACCGGCGCACCCTGCGGGATCTCCTCGGCGTGGATCTCCACGCGGGAGTGGACTTGCCCGAGGACGGGGAAGGGGAGAGCGGGTTCACCAATGATCGCGACGGCTTGTCCCTGACCTCCTCGGAGATGGAGCTTTTTTTCGCCTCCGCCGAACGGGCGATCGCGGGGGTGTTCGCCCTGGCGCGCCCGCCCTGGCGACAGGGCTTCGAGGCCGAGGCCATGACCCGGAGCCCGGAAAAACTGAAGCCGCAACCGAGTGGTGTTCTCCTGGTGCATCCCGATCACGAGGTCACCGGCGAGGTGTTGTTCCCCGCGGATGGCTGGTATCGTTTCCAGATACACGCGGCGGTGGTTGGCGACGAGGGCTGCGTCGCGGAGGTGCTGGTGGATGGGGAGCTGGTGGCCGCTGCGCGGGTGGAGCCGGCGGAGACGCGGCGCGCGCGCCTCCACGAGATGACCGCATTCGTGCGCGCGGGTCAACGCTCGCTCTCCCTGCGCAGCCGCAACCTGGTCCCGCAGACTCCGGAACCGCCCGACATCGTGCGCCTCATCGATGAACGCGCGCGGGACCGCGCCCCTCGTCTGGCTCAGTTGACTGAGAAGGAATCGGCGTCGGTTAGCGAGGCCCGCGAGGGACTCAACACCAAGGCCGTGGGGATGCAGGAATCGATCGAATGGTTGCGCTTTCTCGGGCCGGATGGCGATTCACGGAAGATCGATCTGCGTCGCGTCTATTTCGAGGAGCGAGCCGCCCAGTGGCGGGATCTGCGCGATCGCTTGGCCGCGCTTTCCGGACGGTCGGCGGAGGAGATCGAGCGCGCGTGGCGGAGTCAGAACACGGAGGCCTTGGCGGATCACGCGGAAGTTCTCGCTTCGGTCGCGGAGGTGAAGTGGGAAGACTGGACCCGCTATCAGGGGAGACTTTTCATGGACCGACTGGAAATCTCCGGGCCCGTGATGCCCGACCCGGCTGGCGCGGTCGGTACCGGATGGACGCTTGTCGGCGCGCTGCGGGCTCCGGACGCGAATCCCGAGTCGTTGATTCGCGAACTGCTGCCGCGCGCCTTTCGTCGACCGGTGAAGGAGGAGGAAATCCAGCGCCATCTCACGCTGTTGCGCAGGGCGCAACGGGAGGAGGAAGGTCGCGAGGCGGCCCTGACCGTCGCCCTGACCGCCATCCTCACCTCGCCGTCGTTTCTCTACCGCGAACAGAGCGTCGGTGACGGCGGCGTGGTGGATGACTGGGCGATGGCTTCGCGGCTGTCGTATTTTCTCTGGCAGACGATGCCGGATGACGAGTTGTTCGATCTGGCAGCCTCCGGGTTGCTGGGTGATCCCGTGACGCTCGCCGCGCAGACGGATCGCCTGTTGGGCGATCCTCGTGCCGGGGGATTTTTCGAGACTTTCACTCTCGATTGGTTGGGCATCCGGGAGTTGGGGCGGGGGATCGCGCCCGATCCCTCACGATTTCCGGCCTTCTCACCCGATCTGGCGGAGGCGATGAAAGCCGAGTCGGTGGCCTTTGTCGCTTCGGTTTTCCGCGAGGATCAGCCGGTGTCCGCCTTCATCGACGCCCCGGTCGCCTATCTGAACGAGACGCTGGCGACGCACTACGGCATCCCCGGAGTGACGGGGGGGGCGTTGAGGCCGGTCGCGCTTGATGATTCCCGTCGCGGCGGAGTGTTGGGCCTGGGCAGCGTGCTGGTGGTCACCTCATCGCCAAGCAGGACGAACCCGGTTCGGCGCGGCGCGTGGGTGATGGAGCGGCTCTTGGGTGAGGATCCCGGTGAGGCACTCCCGTCCGCCGGGGTGTTGCCCGGGAACGCGGGCGAGGCGCGCGGACTCACCCTGCGCGAGGAGCTGGAGCGGCACCGCACCCGGGCCGATTGCGCCCGCTGTCACGATCGCATCGATCCCCTTGGTTTCGGTCTCCAGAACTTCGACGCCACGGGTCGTTGGCGCGATCTGGAGGCGGGGCGGCCTGTGGACGCGCGCGGCAAGTTGCCCGGCGGGAGCGAATTCTCGGGACCGGTGGAGTTGAAGGAGGTGCTCCTTGCCGGGCATCGCCGGGAGATCACGGAAAATCTCGCCCGTCGCCTGCTCGCCTTCGCGCTGGGGAGAAAACTGGAGTGGTATGATCGATCCACCATCGAGACCGTGGTGGATCGCGTCGAGGCCGCGGGCGGCTCCGCCCGGGAGCTGGTGCGGGCGGTGGTGGACAGCGAAGCCTTTCGCTATCAGGCGGAGGGCGGTCAATGAAACACCAGATACCGGCCCATTCGCCAACCCTCTGAAAATAAAAGCCCCGCCGTTTCCGGCGGGGCTTCCCCTCCCTAAAAAAAAATCGGTCAACCACATCCGTGATGACAAAGAGCTGTTTACCGAATTTTGCGCTTCGAGGTCAATGTTTTTTCAGGGCAAGAATGAGAATTTTTTTCCGCGTGAGAAATTTATCCCGGAATAGGGCACGGGAATGGTCGCGGCCCGAGGCTCTCGATAAGCGGCTGCTCGGCTTCGTGCCCGGTCGCGAATTGAAGGTTTGCGGCGAGCCCGCCGTCCAAAAGATGGTATAGGCCGTCGGCCTCAGTTATCCTTCTCTCATTCAACATTCCGGACCCGAACGGTTCACCGATCCACCATGATCTCGATCTCCCGACCCCTTTCCCGCCGCACCCTGCTACGCGGGCTCGGCGCCTCGCTCGCGCTGCCATCGCTGGAGATCATGCACCCGGCTCTGGGACGGGCGGCGCTCGCTCGCGCGCCGAAGCGACTGCTTACCGTCTTCCAACCCAACGGGGTCTACCCGAAAGCCTGGGATGTGGAAGACCTGGCCGGGGATGGTTTCGAGCTTTCCCCCATCCTCTCCCCGTTGCGGGGGCTGATGGGGGATTTCTCGATCCTGTCCGGCCTCGACAACGTCGGCCGCGGCCATGTCCAGCTCACGGGCTCCTTTCTCACCGGGCGGACCATCACGGACAAAAAAAACGGGGTGTCCCTCGACCAGCAGGTGGCTCGGCGATTCGGTCACCTGACCCCGCTGCCATCGCTCGAACTCGGGACGGAGCCTCCCCGGCAGGGTAACGCCAGCGGCGAGCCCATCGCCTACGCGAACACCGTCTCGTGGAGCGGCGAAACCACTCGCGTGTCGCCGGAGATCAATCCCCGCGTCGCCTTCGACCGCCTGTTTCGCGACCACAGCGGACCCGAGGCCGAGCGTCGCGCGCGTCATCGGCGCAGCGTCATCGACCTGGTACTCGACGACGCCAAATCTCTCAGGAAACGCGCCAGCGGATACGATCAACAGAAACTCGACGAATACCTCGAGGCCGTGCGGGGCGTCGAGGTGCGGGTGGAGAAGACACTCAATCCCCCCGAGCGCGATTGGCCCCCGCCCACCGCGCCGGGCGAGGAAAATATGCGGCGTCCCGCTCCCGGCATTCCCAGACGGCGGGACGAGCATCTCCGCCTGATGATGGATCTGATGCTCCTGGCTTTCTGGACCGACACCACACGGGTCGGCACCCTGATGACCGCGCACGGTTTCAGCCGGCAGAATTTCTCCTTTCTCGACGGCGTCTCCAGCGATCATCACGGCATGTCGCACCACAAGAACCAGCCCGACGCCATCGCCGAGTACACCCGCGTCAGCACCTGGTATATCGAGCAGTTCGCCTACCTGCTGGAGCGGATGAAACAGATCGACGAGGGCGACGGATCCTTGCTTGACCATGCCGTGGTCCTCTACGGCTCGGGGATGAAGGACGGCAATGGTCATGTGAAAGACGACCTGCCCCTGATCGTTGCCGGTCGTGGAGCAGGCGCCTTGCGGCAGGGGCGGCACCTCGTGGCCGAAAAGGGCACCCCCCATTCCGATCTCCTGCTGACCCTGGCCCGTGCCATGGACCTGGAGATCGAGTCATTCAACGAAGTCGGCCATCACACCGTCGGCGGGCTGCTGGCGTGAGCCGGGCGCGAGCGGCGCCACGGCGGGGAAAAGAAAATCGGGCGTCCCGGCAATCCGGAACGCCCGATCTCGTGAGAAATGAGGTATTCTCTTTGAGCGGAGGGGATCAGCCCTTCTTGTCGGTGGATTCACCGGCCTGCAGCCAGCCGGAGATACCGGCGGAGAGGTGCTTCACGTTGGTGTAGCCCAGCTCTTCGGCCTTGGTGGCGGCGCGCTTGTAGGCGGAGCAGGAGGGGCCGCCGCAATAGGCGACGATGAGCGCGTCCTTCTCCTTGGGAAGCACGGCGGCGAGGTCCTTGGTGGTGCCGAAATCGATCGCGGTGGGGATGTGGCCCTTTTCGTAGGACTTCGATCCGTTCACGTCGATCACGGTGACTTTGCCCTTGGAGATGGCTTCCTTCAGCTCGGAGATGCTGATGTCCGGGTATTCACCGCCGATGGCGGAGGTGGCCAGGGCGACAGCGGCGCAAGCGAGGGTGGTCAGGATTTTCTTCATATTTGGTCTTCTAATGTGGAGGTTATGGTTTGGGATTGGGTTCGTCCCAAGAGTCGCTGGAGACGGCGCCAACCTTACGGATTCTCGCAGAGAAAAATGGGCGCTCAACACAAATCGGATGGCGTGATCGGGACGGCCGGAGCGACCGGGAAAGAAAAGGAAAGAAACACTTGCGCCATTTCAGGATCGCCCGCATATTCCGCGCTCGATCCCGAAAGGGACTGACCAGACGCGGGATGGAGCAGCCTGGTAGCTCGTCAGGCTCATAACCTGAAGGTCGTCGGTTCAAATCCGGCTCCCGCAACCAATTTAAACCCCGTAAGGTCAACGCCTTACGGGGTTTTTCTTTATTCCTTCGGTCAGGCGCGAAATGCAGGGAAATGCACCGAAATACCCTGTTTATGCACGTTCTATTGCACGGGTTGTTGCACGGGTAAAATTTCGGGACCGCCTGAAACGCCTATCGGACGGGCATTCCAGGCTGGCGGGTGCCTCGATCTCGGGCCGGCTCCGTCTCCGGCACACGTGCAACGGTCCATTGCACGGGTAGGCCGTTCAGGGCGATTCTCAGCCCGTCACCGCCGGCGGGCTGTCCTTCCCTTGTGATCGTCTCGGGCGCGGTTCTCCGGCGAAAGGGTGGGCCGGAGATTCCCACCCGTGCAATGAGCCGGTGCACGGGTGGCCCGCCGGCCCTTTGCATCTGCCCTTTCCCCGGTGATGCAGTCCAAGGCGGCACTTGCCCCACTTTTCGCCCTCGATCCGACAGACGACAACGATTTGGCGCAAATCCCGTGACGCATTCGGCTTGTCGCGTCCGATCTCGGAAACGGTGAAGGACAGGCGATCCGCAGGGACCGCCGGCCCCCGGAAAAGATTCCTTACCCAGGGGGGAGCCCTTCGCAAGTTTCGGCCCCTCGATGGGAGTAGGGACCGGAACAGGGATCGAAAAAAAACATTCGGTCGCGTGCTTTTTCTCCGAAGGGACCGGTTTACCTGATTCGGATTCCAGGGAGAGAAAAAGATTCCTTACTCTCAGGAAAAACCCGCCGGGTGGAGGGTGGGGCACTGTTCCGCCTGGCAGAGAATTTCGGAGGGCCGGCGGTCCCGATCCCTTGATTTATCGGGCTTCCTTCCCATTTCTTGAATCTTGATAGAGTCAGAAAGAGCCACACCCTACACCCAAAACGACACGCGACAGGTGGCCAAGGTGGCCAAGGTGGCCAAGGTGGGCCGCGAACCTAGCAGGCGGGGAGCGGGGCTTTAACCCTCAGTCGTTCCCAAGAATAAATCCAAACTACTCTCGTGAATGCCCATCGACATAGGAGCCACGCCGATAATGGCCCCGGACGTGGGTTCCGTCGCTGCGAGTGTAGGAGTCCACCCATGTTCCAGACCGATGATGACCGGAAACGTAACCATCCCCTCCTTGGTATGTCGGGTTGTAATCGCCAGACCTAATTGCCTCTGCCATCAATGCCGCCCATTCCCTATCCGATTGACGCAGCTCTTCCCTCCTCAAATCATGATTTCGCTTATATTCCTCGAAATCCTCCCGGTTCTTTGCCATTAGTCTCTCGAAGCGAGCGTCACTTTCAGCCATTCTTCGCTCATGGGCTAGCCTGAGCTGCCGTCCAAGTTCAGCACCTTCTGGCATCGAGCTTTTCCGAGAATGCAACGTCCACGCTTCCGGTGAAGAGCAACTGGCGAAGATCGGTAGAAATGATAGGAGAATTCTAAACGATTTCATCTAAACGACGTAGTGATGCAGGGTAGGGTCGTGGAAAACTTTTTGCGAGCATTCTTCAAACCTATTAACGGTTTTAGACTTTTTTACCAGCCTCACGCCGGCGGATTGATCTTCCACCGTTGGACGCCGTGGAGTTTCGGCAGTTTCTCCACGCGACTCGTTTTCCGGCTCAGGATGCCAAGCAGGCTCCCGCAGGTGTTCCCGAAGCTCAGGAGTTGCCGCAAGCCTGAGACGCCGGCGAGTTCTTCTTCAAGCTCTCGGGCGAAGCCGTCCCAGGCGTCCGTTTGCGGATCGTTGAACAGTTTCACGTCGATCATTTCGAGGAGCTTCATTTCGTCACTGGCCGCGTCCATCATTTCGAGCAGGTCCGGATTGTGAAACGCCTTCACGCCGAAACGAGAATGCCGCCGATCTTCGGGAATGGTCAGCCCTTCCAGATGATCCAAGAAGGCCGGTAGTTCGCCCCTCAGTTGCCGCCAGAGCATTTCCTCGCCCGCCGGGGTGGAAGTATCCACGGGCAACTTGAAGGCCCGCGCATGGAAGAGCATGAGCTTGTCCTTGAGTCCTTCCTCCCATTGCGGCAGAACAAGCAGGCTCGCCGCGTCATCATTCAAGGTGATGGATAGCCGCCAGATCGGTTTCAGGTTCAGGGCTTCCCGATTCTTCGCGTGGTGCCGCTGAACTTGGTTCGCCACAAGCCCCTTGATCTCCGCTCCGAATTTCTTCCTAACTCTAGGGTCAGAGCTTGCCGCCTGATCCTCAATGGTCAGATGTTCCGCCGCGAAAGTTTCCGAGTTGAATTCAGTTCGCCCGCAGAGAAACGCGAAGGGACTGGCCACCCGGCCCCCGAGGATTTCGGTAATGATCGCCTGGCAGAGCGATTTCCCGCAATTCGGAGGGCCGGCGATAATGAGGGCTTGCCCTCGACGGTGGCGGGAGTGCTTCACCGCTTCCACGGCGATCTTGAGCCACAGAAAGAACCAGGTGCATTGATCCTCTCCGAGCAGGCCGTGAAAAACCGCCTTCAACGTCTCCCATGATCCCGGAGCCGGGGTGATGAGGCGCGGGCTTGAAGTCACCAGAATTCGCCGCCCTTGCATCAGGTAGAGGCCCGCCTTGTGGCCAGCGAGGGGGGCCGCGTATTCGCAATTTTGCCGCGTCTCGATGAGTTCAAGCTGGCGGTCCACTTCGGAGAGTTGCCCGTCGATTCCCTTGGCGGAGTAGCCCAGCGTCCGCAGGTAGCGCCTGGCACTGGCCATGTTCGCATGGATATATCGACCGTTCGCGTCCCGACGAAAGTAGCCGCACGGCGGGAAGTCTTTGTAGTGCATGTCCACGTCACAGGACGTTGCCGCCTCGATCTCGGGGAGGTCGTCACGCCAGCCGTTCGCGAGCGGTTCGGAGCTTGAAGAGGGTTCGCTCATGGCTTCAACAGGGTTGGATTCCAGAAATAGACCGTTTGCCGTTCTCCGGTCGCCCGCCGGCCCTCGGGCATCCTCACGAACTGGCACCGCGTCCAGGTGGCCCGATCCGCCCCGAGCGATACCGCGTAGCGCATGAACCGCCGGAGCTTGTCCTCGCTCCGGCCCTCGCAGGTGAACCAGCCGTGGAGGGATTTCCCGCCCGAATGAACCGCCATCACCAGGGGAGCGAACCGGGCCAGATGAAGCAGGACGCCGCCGCACAGGTCTGCCACCGTCCCCCGTCCTTCCGTGTCCTCGGGGCGGAAATCGCATTCCACAACGAGAAACCGCCGGGGGCCGGTATTCTCGAGACAACGGGCCGATGGCTTACCCGTTTGCGTCTTTCCCTCGGGGCCGGTCATGGGATTCGGGACGATGAATTGCAGCTCTCCGAGCCGGTCCCGGAATGCCTCCCGGCGATCCGTTTCCGCCCGTCGCTGATCCCGCCCCACACAGAGCCACGGATTGCCGGGGAAAAGCGCCTCGATGAAGTCCTCGGAGGTGATGCCCTCGGGATCATCCGGCGACAGGTGCCACAGGTCCGCCAGCCCTTGCCCGTCTCGGAGGATGCCGCGTAGCGCCTCGCGATCGAGAGCGGGCCATGTTGGGACGGCTCCCGCCGGCGATCTCGGGGGCGCATGGTGCGATTGCAAGGGGTGATCGTTTCCGAGCAAGTGGCCGCGTGGCTTCTCCGGCGGTTTCGCGAGGGCGGACGCGATCTTGTGGCGGAGTTCCGCCTCGCTCCATGGTGGGGAGCAATGGCTCCCGTTCCATCCGCTCAGCACCGCGAACGCCTCACCTTCCGACAGTGCGAAGCCATGCACCAGGCAAGCGGCAGCGCGAAAGGTGGCGTCATGGCCGCCGGCCCCGCTGATCGCCGGCGGGAGCTTTTCCAGGTAGCGCCTGGCACGTTCAATGGTTGTCATCGGTCGAATTTGCTGGCGCGGGTCACGCATTTGTCCCGTAAGTCAGGGCATTCAGCCTCGATCTTGCGAGCGTATGCTGGAAGGAACGACCGTTCCGGTGCTTGCCCGTGTCGGAGCATTACCGAATCCCTCGCGTGATGGATCGCCCAGCGCCCGAATTCTCGGAGTGTTCGCCTTGCTTCACCGATCAGTTGGGAGAGGTAAACCGGATGCGAATTGTGGTATCGCTCAAAAGTAAACGTCTCACTCGGACCATTCAGTCCTGGCGCTGGCTCTTGGCCCACTGTC
>CAYTNL010000124.1:0-12465 GCA_964439145.1 uncultured Verrucomicrobiales bacterium | reverse complement strand
AGGTTACCTTTTCACCTGCAATTGTCACTCGCCTAAGTCCGACAGGCTGCTAGCGATTCTACCTCTTCGCCGAGAATATCAAGGAACAGGGCTGGAGACGGACCATCCATCTCTTTCGGCGGCACGCCGGGCCGGTCGCGCGGGCAAACCAGCAGATTCGGCAGCAACAGATGGAGGGCCGGTTCTGGCTTCACGACACCGACGAGTTTCGCGGGGCACTCGAAAACACGGGCCTGCGGCCCCACGAAGTGGTCACGGTCTATCGCGGCCAGAGCGATCTGGCGGTCCGGCCCTTTGGTATTGGTCCGATCACCGAGGAAGCCGTCCGAACACATGCAATCTGATCCCGACTCCGCCGCCGTCGATTCGCTCGATCTTGCCAGCCTGAGGGCGACCCTGCCCGACGACGCATTCCGACCGGAGCCTCTCCGGCTCGCCTGGCTCTTTCTGCATGTCGCCATCGCTTCGGGTTGCGTCTGGACTGCCTCCCATGTCTCCCTTTTCCTCTGGCCGATTCCGATCTTGATCGGCAGTCATTCCCTTTTGTGTCTGGGCCTGTTGACCCATGATCTCAGTCATGGCTCCCTTCTCAGGAAATCCCGGCTTCGCGGCGCCCTGGAGCATTGGTTCTGGTCGCTCAATCTCGTCAGCGCCACCGTCTGGAAACGGACGCACAACGAAACGCATCATCGCCACTACGCCACCGATCGCGACCCTGATCGACAGTATCTGGAGACCGAAAGGAATCGCTTCTCCGAGTGGTACACCCGGCTTCTCTATCCGCATCGAGAGACGATTCCGGGAAACCCGTTGGTTTTCGTGCAGTTCATCGGCTACATCGCGAGAACGATTGCCGCCGCGTTCGTTCCGCGAAGCCGGAATCTCGGTTTTCTGCCCGCGCCACCGAACTACGGGTGGGGAGACCGGTTTCGCATCCTGATCGACCTGGTCCTGATGACGGGAAACTTCGTTGCCTGGTATTTCCTGGCCGATTTGTCGCCGGCTCGATTCGGGGCGTTTCTGCTTGCAACCTACTTCACGACCTCCGCCTTTTCGATGATGTATATCTTCACCAATCATCACCTCAACGAGATCACGGAGAAGGTCGATCCGCTGGGCGGCTGCACCAGTGTCGCGGTTCCGAGATGGATGGATCGGATGCACTCCCACTTCTCCTATCACACCGAGCATCATCTTTTTCCGACCCTTCGCCCCCGTTACTTTCCCCACGTTTCGCGCTGGCTCGAAGAACACCACCCTGATCGCTACCAGCGAATCCCCCTTCATGAAGCCTGGCTGAAACTATGGAAGGTCCCGGCATTTGCCCCGGATCCGGTCCCTCCGGGGTCCGGCAAATCGAGGAAAGCTCATGTCTCCTGATTCGCCTGATCCTTCCGCTTACTCTGCCCAACTCGTCACTATCCCATAGCCCATGAAAAGGGTGTCTTATGGTCGGAGTATCCCGGTAAACGCGTGGCTCGTCCAAGTGAGCCTCCATGAAATCGGCTTGCTCTGGCCGTTCTTTTTCCTAATTCTTCACCAGAAACGGGTGGTTCCCCGCTCTTTCCATGCCTTCCGCCGATTTTCCCCAAGCCATCCGATCAGGAACCGCTTTCTCCAAGGAACTCGCGAGGAATGCTGGCCCAACTCCGGATTTCCGGCATTCCCCACGGATGAATGCTGGCGAGGTTTGTCAGAAACGCATCCTGTATCAAACACCTAATTCCAGTGGATAGCTCCGACTGCAGTCCGAATCCGATTGATGGCGACGCCTCGCCTACGTGCTGCCCAAAATGCGGCGGAGCGATGTCTCCCGAAAACACCGGGTGTAATCATTGCGCCGATCAGCGCGGACGTGAGCTGTATCGTCTGGCCTTGGAGGCGACGGAACCCAATGACGGGGAAATCGAGACGGGACCGTCGTTCGCTTCGAAGCCTTCACGACAATCAAGCAGCGGGAGTGATTGGGAGCCGCCCGCCGTTGACGTAATACATTCCCTGCTCCCCCAGTACGAGATAGAATCTCTTATCGGTCGTGGCGGGATGGGAGCGGTCTACCGGGGCAGGCAAGCGGCGCTCAATCGACCGGTCGCGATCAAGTTGCTGCCGGAGTCGCTCGCCGACGTCGAATCAGGGCACCAGTTCGCGGAGCGGTTCAAGCGCGAAGCCCAAGCCATGGCCCGACTGGATCATTCGAATATCGTTCGTGTTTTTGAGTTCGGGGAAACGAGCGGGGGGCATTGCTTCTTCGTGATGGAGTTCATCCAAGGCACCGATCTGGCCGCCTACCTTGGAACCCATGGCGGGAGCCTGCCGCCCGAGACCGCGGTATGGGTGATACGATCCGTTCTCTCCGGGTTGGCTCATGCTCACAAGAAGGGAATCATTCACCGGGACATCAAGCCGGCCAACATCCTCGTCACGGAGGACGGGGACATCAAGGTGGGAGATTTCGGATTGGCGAAGAGTTTCGGTCCCGATCAGCCCGGCTACCTCGATCACGAGGCACTGACCTTGACGAATGTCACCATGGGTACTCCGGGATACGTCGCTCCGGAGGCCCTCTGTGGGGAAGGGGTGATCGATCATCGGGCAGATCTCTACGCAGTGGGGATCATGCTCTATCGTTTGATCGTCGGCGCCATGCCGGTGGGAAATTTTTCCCTTCCTTCCGAAGTCGTGGAGGGAACTGGTGCCGATTTGGACGAGATCGTGATGCAGGCGATGGAAGCCGATCCCGGGAAACGGTTCCAATCAGCGGAAGAATTTATCGCGGCGTTCGATTCCAGGGACACAGGCACCGGACAAACCGGCGCGGTGGCCAACCATCGCAGGGGAACTGGGCGTGCGTCCGCGCCAGGGAGAAGTCGGCGATCAAACGAGCCGGGCGCCAGAACGATCATTCTCACCACGGTGGCCACCGGAGTGATCCTGATCGGTGCCGGGTTCCTGTTGAATCGCGAACCGGATCAAGAAACGGAAGCGGAGGCGACCGCTTCCTCTCAGAAGTTGGACTTGGAGAAGACCGTCGCGGCCGCTGCCTCGACCTTCCACCCGAAGCTGACTCTGACGAAAACCGCCGATTCAATGCTGGAGTCCGACCACGGGAACAACGGCGCCACCGACCCGGAGAACAATCGACCGGGAGAGTTCATCGAAGCGCGTGAGAGCTCCCCCCGCGAAAGCACGGCAGCGACAGATTCCTCCAGAACAGATCCCGAGAAAGTTCGCCCCTTGAACGTCGCTTCTAATGATCGTTCCGCCGTCAATACGGGAGCTACGACAAGTCCGCTCGAGGACTCGCCGGAGAAATCGATTCCGTCACCCAGCCGGCCGCAGAAGGCCTCCCTCTTGATCACCGGCATTCCCGAGCTGGATCGAAACCGGGACTTCCAGTCCAAGATCGAGGAGTACCTGGAAACTCGCGTATCGGAACTTCGGGGACTGGCCGAGAAATACACGGAAGCGTTGGAGCGAAGCCGGACCGCGGCCGAAGGAGACACCGCTCTCGATGCCGCCATCAGGAACGAGCAGGATCGGGTCGAAGAGCTGGTGGCCAGCCTGGGATTCGAGCACGCGACCGTGAACCTCTCGGTCTACATCCTGAACTTTCCCTCGCTGGCGCCAGCCGAGGACTCGTCACCCGCGGAATTGGCCAAACTACGCAGCATCTGGGAGGAGGAAGCGAAGAGACTGGAGGCCCGCCTGACTCAATCGCTTGCCGATTCCCTGTCGCTGGTGGAAGACCAGATCCGCTCGTCCAACGAATCCGCCGAGGGTACGACGGCTGTCGCCGCTCTCGCCGAGATGCTATCGAAGTTGGAATCGAAGGCGGAAAGAACCCGTGCCGATCTCGCGATGCGAGAAAAGGTGAAGGAGGGAGCCTCGCCTGAGATGCCGCCGATGGAGTCCACGCCCAAGGCCTCGTCCGCGTCCGCGGCGGAGGTCTCCGCTCCAGCACCGACCGAACCCTCGAAAAAGGCGATTCGTTTGCCCAGGGACGAGCCCGCTCCCTCCTTGCCTGACCCTCTGGAACCCACCGTTGGTGATCGAATGGCGGATGACGACCTGGAGTTCGCCGGAAAAGTCGAGGGAGTGGGAATCATCGAGGGGGGCATCGTCGATCTGGCCCCCGTGAGCCGCCTGGGGGATGTTGTGAAACTCAGTATCTCTAGAGATGGCGCCCGCGCTCTTCGCCGGAATGGAGTGCTGATTGAAGGCTTGGGAACGGCGGAGATCCGGACCATCGAGAATGTAAGGAACGTCTTCGATTCGCTGTTGGGCGATTTCGGCTTCGTTGAGGCCAATGGCATCGGGCGCACTCATTACTCCAATAGCGAACCCGAGGAATCCTGGGATCTTTTCGAGGCTCGAGACTTCATACCGGGGACCAATGGGCTCATACTCCTGAAGAACGGCGAGTTGAAGAACTGGGCGGCGGGCAACCAGGCCTTCGTGGAAACTCCGGAGGGTGCCCGGAGAGGTATTCGGTCGATCGCCTCTTCCGGCAGCTTGTATGCCGCGCTACCGGAATCCGGCGATCCGGTATTCTGGCAGAAAGACCGGGGACGAATTGAAGAATCTCCCAGGGAGGTCAGCCGCCGAATCCGCCAAGTCGCTTCAGTGGGGTCGAATCAGCTGGCATTGCTGAACGACCAAGGCAGGGTCTACCTGTGGAACGGAGATGAGGAGGCTAAGCCCAAAGAGTTCCGAACCAGCTGGAGCAAGCTGAAGGTTTCCCACAATGTCATCGCCGGGGTCAACGATCGATCAGGCCTCTGGGAGATCCAGCTGATCGATCTGGAAAGCAAGGAACCCGAATGGTTTGAAACGGTGCGGAGGTTCAAGGCGAGTCGCCCCGCTGAAAGCTTCATCTTTCGACACGAACAGAGCCGCAGAAACACCTATTTGCTCTACTTACAGCAACCTGACGAGTCCTCACCCAAAGTCGTCCGAGCCTCGGTTTCGCATCCATAGCCCTTCTGTTGGTCTCGATTGCCGCGAGATTCTTCCAATTCACCGAACAGTGAGCGATTTTCAAGGCTCCTGGCGGGTCGGGCAGACGACCATTTCCCGGACACAGACGCTCTGGGGCATCTGGTAGGCGAAGAGGATGCTCTGGGCGATGGATTCGGGCTGGAGGGCGCCGCCGATCTGCCGTGCGTAGTCCCACCAGCCGTCACGGGCGGCCTCGTCGGTGGAGGCGTTTACCAGATCGGTCTCGACCATGCCGGGGGCGATGGTCACGAGCCGCACGTCACTGCCGCTGACTTCCTGGCGGATGGTTTCGGAAATGGCGTGGACGGCGAACTTGGTGCCGCAGTAGACGGCGTGCTTGGGGAAAGTTTTCACCCCGGCGATGGAGCCGAGATTCACGATGGTGCCGGTCTTCCGGGCGATCATGTCGGCGAGGACGAGGTGGATGCCGTTGAGCAGGCCGCGCACGTTCACATCGAGCATGGTCTGCCATTCGTCGACGCTCTGGGTTGCGGGATCGGCGCAGAACATCACGCCGGCATTGTTGACGAGGCAGTCCGCTTTTCCGAAGCGCTCCTCGGCTTCCGAAATGGCGAGTTGGAAGCTGTTGAGGTCGCAGACATCGACCGCGCGGCACAGGGTGTCGGGCAGGGCCATCGCCTCCATGGGCTCGATCCGCCGGGCCAGCAGCAGCAGGGGATGGCCGTTTTCGGAAAACAGCTTCGCGGTGGCGGCGCCGATGCCGGAGCTGGCGCCGGTGATGATGATGAGGGGCTTATCGCTCATGATGACGGAAGGGATGGGGAATTTATTTGGGTGCGGGATGAGTGGGCGCGCGGGCCGTCCCCGGACTCAGTGCACCGGTGGCCCGTGCAGGGCGAACTGGCGGGCGGCGGCGACCATCTCGGCGGGAGTGTCGACGCAGAACTCGGGGCCTTCGGTCATCATGGCCTCGCGTCCGTTGGCGCCCCAGCAGACGGCGAGTCCGCAGACGCCGGCTTTGCGCGAGGCTTCCATGTCGCGGGTTTCGTCGCCGACGTAGATGGTTTCGCGGGTGGGGATGCCGACTTGTTTGAGGACGTTGCGGATGCGGCGGGCTTTGCCGAACAGACTGACACCGGCCTCGATGAAGCCGAAGCACTCGTCGAGGTGGTGGCGCTGGAGGAACATGCGGACGTTGTCGGCGGAGTTGGAGCTGAGGATGCCCATGCGGAAGCCCTCGCCGCGCAGCTCGCGGATGGCGTCGGAGATGTGGGGGATGAGTTTCACCTGGTCCATGCGCTCGTGGAGGATGCGGCGGATGTGGGCGGCGAGTTTTACCGCCATGAGCCGGGACACGCCGAGGCGGTCGAGCAGGGCGCGGGTGTGGAGTTTCCGCAATTCCTGGGCTTCCTCCATGGTGACGGGTTTGAGTCCCCACTCGGGGGCGATCTCGTTGAAGATGCCGATGCCGGTCTCGAGGGTCTGCGCAAGGGTGCCGTCGAAATCGAAAATCAGAAGCGGTTTCGTGGAATCGGGAAGGGTATGGGAGGCGGAGTCAGCCATGCGCGCGGAGTCTCGGACAAGGGAGCGGCGGGCGCAAGTGCAAGCGGCACTCTCTCCATCGGTTCAGAATTCGGGAGCGGGAAGTGGAATCTGTTTGGCTTGCGCGTCGGGGATTTGGTAGCCTTCGGCGTTTTCAATCCATCAACGATCATGCAACACGAAGTAAAACGTATCCATGTGCTCCAGGCGGGCTTGTTCCTGGGGGTATTCTATGCCGCTCTCGGCCTGGTGTTCGCGCTGATATACGGCGGGATCATGCTGCTGGTGGGGGCGGTGGGAGGCTTGGCGGCCACCTCGGCGGGCGGAGGCACTCCCGGTGCCCCGGGTGCGGGGGAGATGATGGCTCTCATGGGTGGCATGGGTCTGTTCATGATCATTCTGATTCCCATTTTCTACGGGGTGATCGGGTTCATCGGGGGGATCATCGGGGCGGCCATCTACAATCTCATCGCTTCCTGGGTGGGGGGAATGAAGTTCGACGTCGTGGAGTTGGGGCCGGTGCCGAGGTGAGTCATCGCTCATGCGAGCCCGAGCAGTCCCGCCAGGTGAACGTCGCTCACGTTTTGTGAAGAGGGGATGCCTTGGAATCGCGCCGCCGCCAGGGTGGCCCGGGCGGCCGGGGAATCGCCGATCACGGTGACGGGTCCCTCCGCGAAGGCGCGCGCGTCGCGCAACTCGTGCCCGATGAGGATACCGGAAATGAAGCTGCGCAGGTCTTCGGGGGAAACCCGGCCGGTGAGCATCTCGGTGCGTCCAAGAAAGAGATGATGCAACAAGCCTCCGCTCGCGCTCGCGGAGAGGGCGACACCACGGGCGAACGCGGGTGAATCGGGATCGGCCGCCGTGTCGCGGGTGCCGGCAATGAGGCTGTCGCGGGTGAGGCGCTCGTAGGCCTCTCCGGTGAGGAAGGTGCGGAAGCGGGCGATTTTCCCCTCGTGGCAGACGACCCATTTCGAGTGGGTGCCGGGCAGGCAAAGGGTGGTCGGGGTGTCGGCGGGCAGGGTGGGGAGCAGCCCGGCGATCTGCGTTTCCTCGCCGCGCATCACATCGGTGGCGCCGGAGACGGGATCGTCCCAGCGGAGACCGGGGACGAGGGCGATCTCGGGAAAGTGCCGACTTTCCACCGCCTGAATGCCGCGCCGCAGCTCGGTGATGCCGGCGGGGGCGGTCACGTAGGGGATTTCGCGCCACCCTTCGCGACTGCCGATCATGCCGCTCATGACGACGCGGGCCGGACGCCAGTGGCCGACGAGCGAGGTCAGCAGATCATCGTAGTCGCGCCCATCGCGGTTCCGGATGCCATCGGCGCTCTCGACGCGGTCCGCCAACCGGCCACCGATGAGGAGCGAGGCGCGGAAATTGGTCGATCCCCAATCGACGGCGATGAGGCGGGCGGCGGCGGACGGATCGGGGGTTATCATGAAGGGGGGCTAGGGTGACAGCCTCCCACAATGGCCGGGCGGGTGGCAAGCGTGGGCGGGCGACCGGGTGTGCCGCGACCGCGTGTCTTGGCAGAAGGGGAGAAATCCGGTTTCCTTCTCCCCGATGTCCGGTGCGCAGATCTCCCGCCTTGGTGCCGCCGTCGCCTGCCTGACACTCGGGGCCACGGCGAGCCATCCCGTGTCCGCGAAAGACGAGTCGGCGACCGGGCACGCGCGTCCCTGGTCTTTCGCCCCGCTTTCAGAGCGGACACCGCCGGAGCCGGGAGAGAACTCCTGGGCGCGGACCCGGATCGACCGTTTTCTCCTCGCCGACATGAGAGCGGTGGGGCTGAATCCGGCGCCACCGGCCGATGATCGGGTTCTGGTTCGGCGTCTATATTTCGATCTCGTGGGACTGCCGCCGACCACGGAGGAGGTGAAGCGATTCGCCGACGCGTCGGCGCGGGATCGCGAGGCGGCGGTGCGGGATCTGGTGGAGGAGCTGCTGGAGTCGCCGCACTATGGCGAGCGCTGGGCACGACACTGGCTCGATCTCGCCCGCTACACCGACGTGACCGCCAGCTGGCTGGAATCGACCGCCTCGGCCTGGCTCTATCGTGACTGGGTGGTGCGGGCTTTCAATGGGGATCTCCCCTACGACGAGTTTGTGAAGCGTCAGTTGGCGGTGGACCTCATGCCCGGTCTGCCGCCGGAGGAGAACGCGGCTCTGGGATTTTTCGGCCTCAGTCCGACCTATTGGAAAGAGCTCCAGCTCCCGCCGGAAATCATCAAAGGCACCGTGGCCGATGAATGGGAGGAACATGTCGACGCGCTCGGGCGCACGTTTCTCGGGCTTACGCTCGGATGCGCCCGCTGCCACGACCACAAGTCGGACCCGGTCACGGCCCGCGACTACTATGCCATCGCCGGCGTTTTCGCTTCGGTGAAATTTTCCGATCGCCCCACGATCACCGAGGATCTCTGGGCTCCGGTGGCAAAGGCTCGCGCCGAGGTGGGGAAGCTGGAGGCGGAAAAGACGTCGCTGAAAAAGAAAAAGCCGGCCCCGGACGACCTGAAGGAGCAACTGGCGAAGCTCGATGAGAAAATCGCCGCGATTCAGAAAGCGACGCCCCACTATCATGTGCCGACCGCCAACGGCCTGGTCGACGCGGCACTCTATGTGAAGCCGAAGGATGACGGCAAGCACGGCACCATGCTGGAATATGTCGAGGGCAAGCCGCGTGACCTCGAGATGCACCTGCGGGGCGACCCCAATCAGGTGGGCGAGACGGTACCGCGCGGATTTCTCTCCGCCTTTCCCGCCGCCGACGGAAAGCCGCGCCTCTTCACGCGGGGCAGCGGACGTCTGGAACTGGCCGAGGCCATCGTCGGGGAGGGCGCGCCCCTGGCCGCGCGAGTGATGGTGAATCGCGTCTGGCGGCAGCATTTCGGCCGGGGCCTGGTGGAGACGCCGAGCGAGTTTGGGAATGCCGGAGACATCCCCACCCATCCCGAGTTGCTCGACGATCTCGCCGCCCGCTTCATCGCCCAGGGTTGGTCGCTCAAGTGGTTGCACCGCGAGATCCTGAACTCCGCCGCCTGGCAACAAAGCGCCATCGCCCCGGAATCCGAGGCCGCCGATCCGACCAATCGCCACCACGCCCGCATGGCCCGGCGTCGACTGGAGGTGGAGGCCTGGCGCGACGCCATGCTGGCGGTGACGGGCGAGCTGGACCGCGTGATCGGCGGAGATGCCCTCGATCTCAATGCCGCCGACAATCATCGGCGCACCCTCTACGGAAAGATCCATCGGCGCGAACTCGATCAGATGTTGCGCCTGCATGATTTCCCCGATCCCACGGCCCACAGCCCGAAACGGCCGGAGACGACCACGCCGCTCCAACTGCTGTTCACCCTCAACGGCCCTTTCGTGCAACAGCGCGCCGAGGCGCTCGGACGCACTCTGGCCGCGCGACCGGAAGGCGTCGATGCCGCCTACGACCTGTTGTTTCAGCGCGCCCCTGCCGAGCGGGAGCGCGAACTCGCGCGGGCATTCCTCGGCGATGCCCCGGGACCCGATGACTGGACCGAGTACGCCCAGGCTCTGCTCGGCAGCAACGAATTTCTCTTCGTGGACTGAACCCGACCGATGGGGGAAAGTCCTTGGTGACCGCCCCGCTTCGTGCGAGGAAATACGCCCGCCCTGTTTCAACCCTTCACCCCTCCGCTTGCCATGTCTTCATCCTCTCCCCTCGATCGCCGCCAGTTCGCCAAACGCCTCGCCGCCGGCGCGGGTGTCCTCGCTTCTGGAGCCGCCCTCGCTCCCGGCCAGGAACGGGTCAATCCCGACAATCGTCCCCTGCCTCCGCGACGCGGCGCGACGATACCGGAGGGGGTGACCTTCGGCACGAACGAGCGGATGCACCTGCGCACCGCGGGCACCCTGCGGGGCGACGGCTGGTTTCACGAGGAAGCGCGGGATCTGCCCGTGGCCGGCGATTTCGATGTCATCGTCTGCGGCGGCGGCCCCGCCGGATTCGCCGCCGCCATCGCCGCCGCGCGCAGCGGGGCGAAGACCGCGCTCATCGAGGTGCACGGCTGCGTCGGCGGCATCTGGACGGCGGGAATGCTCTCGTGGATTCTCGACGGTTTCAACAAGCCGGGCATCATGGCCGAGCTGATCACGCGACTCGAGGCTGAGCAGAATGGGAAGCGCGTGAAAAGCGCGTGGGTCTATCATCCGGACCCGATGAAACTGATGCTCGAGGACATGCTGCTCGAAGCCGGGGTAAAGGTCCGCCTTTTCACCCGCGTCGTCGGCGCGGTGAATGACGACAAGAACCGTCTCGCCGCGATTCTGACCGAATCGAAGTCCGGACGCGAAGTCTGGACGGCGAAGACTTTCATCGACGCCAGCGGCGACGGGGATCTCGCGGCCCACGTGGGTTGCGCGTTCGATTTCGGTCGTCCCGGCGACGGTGTGACCCAGCCCATGAGCATGATGGCGCTCTTTCACGGCGTGAAGACCGATGAGATCGCGCCTTTCGTGAATCACTTGGCCGAAGAGCGCGGGCTGGGACGCGGCAAGGAGAATTTCCTCGCCGAACTGCGCCGCGGCGGGATCGATCCCTCCTACGGAGGCCCCTCCATCTTCGAGATTCACGACGGCCTCTACACCATGATGGCCAATCACCAGTACAACGTCTCCGCCATCGACGCCGACGACGTCACCCGCGCCACCCTGGAGGCGCGCCGCGAAAACCACGCCCTCATCGCCGCCCTGAGGAAACTCGGCGGTCCGTGGAAGAATGTGGAGATCGTCTGCACCGCCGAGCAGATCGGCACCCGCGAGGCGCGGCGCATACATGGGCGCTATACTGTCACCGATGATGATCTGAAAAACGGCGCCCGTTTCGACGACGGCATCTGCCGGGTCACCTTTCCCATCGACGTTCACTCCACCGATCCCGACAAGACCAAGGCCATCGAGAGCAAGCCCTTCAAGTCGCAGCCCTACGACATTCCGCTTCGCTCGCTCATGGCCGCCGATGTCGATGGACTGATGGTGGCCGGACGTTGCATCAGCGGCGGATTCATCGCCCACAGCAGCTATCGGGTGACGGGAAATTCCGTCGCCATGGGCGAGGCCGCTGGAGTCACATGTGCCGTGGCCGCGAGGGAAAAAGTGCTCCCGCACGAGGTGCCCTTCGAAGCTCTCAACACCATCCCGGTCGCTTGACCTTTTCCGATCATGAAAAACCTGACCTCCTTGTTGTCCCTAGTCGTTCTGTTGCAAGCTTCCGTCGTCCGGGCTGACGATGCCTCGCTCGATTTCACGAGCCTCGATGACTTCCGCGAGTCGCACGAGTGGCAGATCGTGAAGTCGGTCACCGATGACAAGGAAGAGAAGAAGAAGTGGAAGACCGTCGAACCCGGCACCGGCCTGCTCATCAACGGTCGCGAGGGCAAGACCGGTAACCTGGTGACGAAGGGAGAATTCGGCGATGTCGAGGTGGAGATCGAGTTCATGATTCCCCAGGGATCGAATTCCGGGATCTATTTCCAGGAATGCTACGAAGTGCAGATTCTCGACAGCTACGGGAAGTCCGACGACGAGATCTCGGTTCACGATTGCGGCGCCATCTACGAGCGCTGGGACGAAAGTCGCGATCCCAAGGGCTACGAGGGAACCTTGCCGAAGACCAACGCCAGCAAGGCGCCGGGCGAGTGGCAGACCTTCCACATCATTTTCCGGGCTCCCCGTTTCGATGCCGAGGGGAAGAAAACGGAGAACGCCCGTTTCGTGAAGGTCGAGCACAACGGAAAAGTCATTCACGAGAACGTCGAATGCACCGGCCCGACCCGCGGCGGTGCCGCCAACGAAGTCGCCAAGGGCCCCTTCCGCATCCAGGGCGACCACGGTCCGGTGGCGTTCCGGAAATTCGTGATTGAAACGGTCGAGTTGGACTGAATCTCACTGGGAGCGCGGGCGTCTCGCCCGCCCCGGTCGACTGGGGCGATG
>CAYTNL010000123.1:0-12534 GCA_964439145.1 uncultured Verrucomicrobiales bacterium | reverse complement strand
GGCATGGTGACTTTCACACCACAAGAAGCGCCTCGCTTCGCTCGGCGCACAACGTCGAGGTGTGGCACCGGCTACCGGGGGCGCCACTCCGCAACAGGGTCAAGGGTTGCAATCAAGAGGGTCACTTCGACTCGGGGCGGGTAGCCGGTTGTCCACCACCGTGTTGTTAGCCGTTCTTTTTGGTGAATGATTCGCCCTGCTTCAGTCTGCTGCTGGCGGTCTGCATAAGGGCATCGATTAGCGCGTCGCGGTCGAGGCTCTTGGCATCTTTCATCTTCTTGATCCCCTCCTGAACACAGAGGCGCGTCAAATCTTCGTTCGTATGACCACTCAAAGCTGACTGCAAACCTGCTTCGCCGTCCTGATGAAGAATCTCGACAATGTTAATAGACTTGCGACTCGGTGTGGAAGTCGGCTTCTGCACAGCAAGCCGAGCCTCTGGCGAGAGCAGGATGCGTTCGATTCGGTTAAAAAAGTCCGGACTACGCAAAGCTTCTTCATAGACGGCATCCAGCAGAGCCTTCAGGCGTGAATGAATTGCTTCCTTTTCGGTATTACTGGGCATGGGAGATAAATTCGCGGGTTAGATCTTCGACATACTCGTAAAGGTAGCGGTCGCCAGACCGCGACCTTCCATACTTCTGGCGGAAGTTGGAGGGAGTATTGGTAAATTCCATGGCTTCGGATGTGGCATTCGCTTGCGGCATGACAGTATTGAAAATCGGTGACTGAGGAAGCCCCAAATCCTCGAAAATCTTGCTGAATCGGACAGGTAAATTGCGCTTGCCGCGAGCATGCGCATTAGAGCGGCTGTCGAACTTTGTGATGACCAAACCCAAGCAAGAAATCGTCAGTGGACGTTCTGTGGTGAACTTGTGGATGGTGCGGACAATCTGAGGAATGCCGTAAGTCGAAAGCGTGTCAGGAATGGACGGAATGAGGTAATAGTCGCTTATCTCAATGCCGTTCCGAGTGATGAAGCCGAGATTGGGAGGGCAATCAATCAAGACATAATCGTAAGCTGGAAGGAGCGAATGGACGGCGTTCTTGAGAATCTCCATTGGATTTATTGCGTAGCCAGTCATCGCGGGAATCTCCGATATGCGGTCTTGAATGTCGATAAACCTGATGCTGGAGGGCAATAGGTGGAGGTTGTCGAGCTGCAGGTTGGAGACCTTGCGTTGGAGTGCTGCTGTAATGTCAAAAGTATTCGTCTTCTGTAGCTTGTCGTTAAATAGCTGAAATAACGTCTGGCCTCGCGAATCCAACTCCTCCCACTGCTCCTCGGAAATGAGGCTAATCGTGGAGTTCGTCTGCGGATCAAGGTCAATAACGAGAACCCGCTTGCTGAACGCGCTTACCAAGCACTCGGCGAGTTGGACCGTTGTGGTCGTCTTGGCGACGCCGCCCTTGAGATTTATGACGCTGATGATTTTGGGCATGGGATTTGGTTTTTCTTCGGCTAACAGTCTTTATTCGTATGACCGCCCGAAGTGATATCACGCAAGTCGGTCAGTGTCGAGAATCCCCGAAAAGCCCCGTCCCGACAAGGAATTTTCTGAAATGGGTGCGTCTATCAGGGGGATCTTGTCGGGCGTTTCGGGGGCGGGATTCCTTGCTGGATATCATCCTCCGTCCGGGCCGGCCCGGTGGGCGCGTGGGAGGCGAGGTGAACGGCACCATAGAGGGTTGGATGGGGGACGATACCCTGTTGAATGGGCCGATTTTCGGGGGCTCCGGGGGCTTGGGCAGGCTCCGGGAAGGGATCTTGGTGGCGAATGGTGGACGAATGGGAGGCGAGGGGGGCGCTTTCGGTGCGATAGCGTGCGTCGAGACGTCTAGAGAGGGCATTTTGTGGCAACAATGGCCATCTAGACGTCTAGAGAGGAACTTTTGTGGCAACAATGGCGATCTAGACGTCTAGAGAAGGACTTTTGTGGCGAAATCTGCCCTTTCGACGTCGAAAAGGGGGTGGTTTTCTCCCAAATCCCTCTTTCGACGTCGTGTTGACTCTCTACAGAGGTTCGGCTCTGCCGAAACGGGGCAGGATTTCTTGACAGTTTCTTTTTCATTCCCTTGCCTGTGACGAGCAGGTCAGGCGTGAGATTATGCCATCACGCGTAAGCGTTCTTAAAATGCCCCTTCCTCCTCGGGCTGTCGTGGCTGACAGCGCCTCGGTAGGGTGACCGGGTTCATCGGCCAGTCTCGCCGGTGTCAGGGCGGCTGACTCCTCGATCATTGGGTTGGAAGACAATGACGGGCTACTGAATAATAGGCCGATGACAGAGGCGAGTCGTGGCCTCAGGATTTCCCCTCGATGATCACATCGTCGATTTGCAGGGTTCCCTCGCCCTCAAGCAGTTCGAAGGAGAAAGTGACCTCTTTGCTACCCCTGATGGAGGTGAATGTCGCTGAGTATTCATGCCACTTGCCATCGGACTCGATTTCAATGGTTCGATGAGTGGAGGATCCATCAAGCCGGGTACCGCGAAAGCGTAGGCCTCGTCCTTTGTAGTTTTCGCTACGGTACCGAAACTTGTAGTTCAGATCGGTCAGTTCACGAGTGTTCACTTCTTGAGAGACGATAATGACGCGATTGTCCTTCGCCTCGATGCTGAGTACCCGATTGTTCTCGAATTCTTCGTACTTGCGGTCGCCTTTCCATGCGGTGGAGCTGTCCATGGTGCCATCCTTCACTAGGTTCTCCGCCAAGCAGAGTGTGGGGGTAAGGACAAGAAGCGTGAGTATCTTTTTCATGGGTTTTCTAGGTTGGGAATCGTTCATGCAATGACGATCCCAGCCTAGGAGGTGAGGGTATGGGGGTGCAAGATTAATCGGGTGCTGAGATGGGATGCGATGGTGGGTAGGGACGCCTCGCCGAGGCGTCCGTGTTGTGCGCGTGTCGATCTCGGAGGAAGGGGGCGACATGCTCACGCGCCACGCGGATCAGGATACCTGGGCGAGGGGCGGGTAGGTCCAGGCGGAGTCGTGGCGCTGGAAGCCGAGGTGGGGGTAATAGCTGGCGGCGGCGGGGGCGGCCAGCAGGATGAGGCGGCAGTTTGCTCCCAGGGATTTCCGGGTGTGGTCGATGAGGGTCTTGCCGATGCCGCGTCCCTGGTAGTCGAGATCCACGGCGAGGTCGGAGAGGTAGCAGCAGTAGGCGAAATCGGTGACGGAGCGGGCCACGCCGACGGGCCGATGACCATCGTAGCAGGTGACGAGCAGGTCGGCGTGCTCGAGCATGGCGGCGAGGCAGGCGGCATCGTCGACGGGACGGCGGGCGCCGAGGGTGGAGCGGACGAGGAGGTCGCGGAACTCGGCGGGACTGAGGCCTGGGCCGGTGCGGTAGGTGAGCATGGCGGGAGCGGGCGGGGCGGGATCACCAGGTGTCGATATTGTCGTCGGACTCGGCGTCAAGACCATCCTTGCCGGGGCTCCAGACGATGACCGATTGGGCGAAGTGGCTGGCGCCGGTGACGAAGCCGGGGGCGGGCACGCGGGCGTCGCCGTTGAGATCCATGAGGACGCGGTAGTGGTTTCCCCACGGATCCCAGAGCGTGCCGCCGCCATCGTCGTCGAGGACCACGCCGGAGCGGTAGCGGCCACCGCCCAGCGGGACGGCGTTGCGCGCGGTGAAGGTGACGTGGCGCCGGGGACTGAGGCCGCCGGGGCCGGTCTCGCGTTCGGAGGCGAGGAGGATGTCCATCAGAGCGTGGTCGGAGAGCAGCGGGGAGGCGGCGTCCTCGGGACCGACCTGGCGGATGGGGTAGCGGCGGTATTCGGTGTAGTAGCTGGCGATGGCGTTTTTCAGGTTGAGGGCGTCGTTCTCGGCGGCGGCCCGGCGGGCACGATCGATGAGATGCTTGGTGCCGGGAATGGCGATGGAGGCGAGGATGGCGAGCACGAGCATGACAATCATCAGCTCAAGCAGGGTGAAGGCGGTGCGCCGACGGCGAGCGGTGTGTAGTTTCATGGCAGATTCCATGTAACTACAAAGTAAATCCTAACCTCAAGCAAAAAATGGTCGAAAGAGGGCTGGGGCGGGAGATTTTTTCACGCAAAGACGCCGGGCTCGGGCATTGACGCCGAGGTCGCCACGGGCTGGAATGTGCGACCTATGCAAATGCGTCCCTTTCTCTCCCTGGCTCTCGCCACCGCCGCTGTGGCGATGGTGGCAACTCCCTCCTCGCTGCGAGCGGAACTCAGGCTGCCGGCCATCGTCGGCGATCAGATGGTGCTGCAGCGCGATCTGGAACTGCCGATCTGGGGGTGGGCGACGGCCGGGCAGGCGGTGACGGTGCAGATCGCGGGACAGCAGCTCACGGGCACGGCCGATGAGAAGGGGCGGTGGGAAGTGAAGCTGGCGCCGCTGGCGACCTCGTCGCATCCGCTGCGGATGACGATCACGGCGGGGGCGGAGCGCCGGGTGCTGACCAACATCCTGGTGGGCGAGGTGTGGGTCTGCTCGGGCCAGTCGAACATGCAGTGGCCGGTGAATTCCGCCTATGATCCCGATTTGGAAAAGCTCACGGCGAACCATCCCGAGATCCGTCTCATCACGGTGCCGCAGGTGGGAACCCAGGAGATCCAGGATGATTTCGCGGGTCAGTGGGAAGTCTGCACGCCGGAGTCGGTGGGGGATTTCTCGGCGGTGGGTTATTTCTTCGGTCGTCAGCTGCACGAGACGCTGGGGGTGCCGATCGGGCTGATCGACAACGCCTGGGGCGGCTCGGCGGCCGAGGCCTGGGTGCGCCGGGATGTGTTGGAGAAAGACGGTCGTTTCGCCGACTACATCGCCGAGTGGGAGCGGATCGAGACGACCTTCGACTACCAGGCGGAGATGGAGAAATGGAAGGCGGCGGTGGAAAAGGCCAAGGCGGAGGGCAAGCCCGCCCCGCGCGCTCCCCGCGATCAGCTCGGTGGCCAGCATCGTCCGGGCAATCTCTACGCGGGAGTGCTGCATCCCACCATCGGCTACGGGATCCGGGGCGCGATCTGGTATCAGGGCGAGAGCAACTCGGCCCGCGCGGCGAAATACGCGGATCTGTTCCCGCTGATGATCCAGCACTGGCGCGATGAATGGGGCCAGGGGGATTTCCCGTTCTACTGGGTGCAGTTGGCGGATTTCAAGGCCGAGACGGCGACGCCGGGTGACAGCGACTGGGCGGAGCTGAGGGAATCGCAGACGAAGACTCTGGCCCTGCCGAACACGGGGCAGGCGGTGATCTACGATCTCGGGGAGGGGCGCGACATTCATCCCCGCGACAAGCAGAACGTGGCCAAGCGGCTGGCGCGGCTGGCGTTGGCGAAGGATTACGGTCACGCGATACCCCACCTGAGCCCGACCTATCAGTCGATGGCAAAGGGGGAGGGCAAGATCACGCTGAGTTTCGAGAATGTGGGCTCGACGCTCTACGCCTTTGATGACGCGGCGCCGAAGGGTTTCGCCATCGCGGGGGAGGATCGCCAGTGGCACTGGGCGCAGGCGAAGCTGGTGGGCAGGGACAAGGTGGAGGTCTGGAGCGACGCGGTGGCCGATCCGGTGGCGGTGCGCTACGCGTGGTCCGACAATCCGGTGGCGACCCTGCGGAGCCGGGAAAATCTGCCGGTGGTGCCGTTCCGCACCGACGACTGGCCGATGATCACCGCGCCCCAACCGGCGGGCGCGGAGGCGCCCAAGGCGCCCTGATGACCCAAGACGCGGGATGGGGTGGATAGGCCGATGCCTTGATCGGCGATCCGGGGCGGGCCTCAATCGGTCTTTTCCGGGAAAGGATTCACCAGAGCCAGGCCGCTGGGGACGCTCTCGGGAATGGTATGATCCAGATCCCGCGCGCTCGGGGCGGTGAGGGCGTGGAGAAAGGCGACGAGTGAGTCGATCTCGGCATCGTCGAGGCGCGGGCGCGGTTCGATGAGCGGGGAGAGGGTGCGTTTCACCTCGCGGAGGATGAGGGGATCGTCGTGGACGGCGCCGCGGAACTCGGGTTCGAGTTGGCTTTTGTCATAGCGTGTCAGGGCCCGCATGGGGTCGAGGTGATGGCGGATGGCGGCATCGAGGGTGGCGTAGGCGCCGTTGTGCATGTAGGGGGCGGTCAGCTCCACGTTGCGCAGGGGCGGGGTGCGGAAGGCGTATTTCTGGTCGAGACCCGCGTTGCTGCGGTGGGCGATACCGAAGTCGGTGATTTCCACGGGATCGGGGCCGGGGCCGATGGGGATGACGCCGATGTTGTGCGCCAGTTGATCGGTGAGGAGTTTGCCGGAGTGGCAATCGGCGCAGCGGGCTTTGCCGTAGAAAAGGCGGGCGCCCGCGAGCGCCCGGTCGTCGAGGGCGGAGTCGTCTCCGGCGAGGAAGCGGTCGAAGGGACTGTCGAGCAGGGTGAAGGAATCGATCTCGAACGCGGCAATGGCGTTGGCGGCGTGGGCGAAGTGGAGATCGTCGAGCGATTGGTCGGGATAGGCGGCGGCGAAGAGTTCACGGTAGCCATCGAACTCGAGGAGCCGGTCCATGAGGGCGGCCCAGATTTTCTCCTCGTCCTGGCCCTGGATCTGGCCGATTTCGTTATGATCCCCGGTGGCGCCGGTCTCTCCCTTGGTGCCGCGCATCTCGTCGTTGGACAGCACCGGCATCATGGCCTGGGCGGCGGCGAGATTTTCCACGATGGGCGGCAGCTCCACCTGATAGAGGCCGGGGGTGGGAGCGATACGCATGGCGTTGACGGCGAAACCGCCGTCGGCTTTGCGATGGACCCGGCTGTCCCAGAACATGTTGGTCCAGGCGGAGTCTCCGCGGTTGAAAGCGTCCGGGGAATTCCTCGGCGTGAAGGGATGGGCGGCCCCGCCTTTCTTGAAACCGGTGAGGACTTTCTCCCCGTCGGCGACCTCGACGAGGCTGAAGCCCACGGGCAGACGGCGATCTCCGGCCACGTAGGCGAGGGTGCCGACCGCGCGGGTGCGACCGTCGGCGGTGCCGGTGGACGGGTGGTGACAGGTGGCGCAGGAGACATCGAGGTTGCCCCCGAGGACGGGATCGAAAAACAGAGCCTGGCCGAGTTTGATCCTGGCCTCGTCGCGGGGCGGCGGGGGATCCAGCGGGGTGACTTTGGCGGTGGCGAGCAGGTCGCGGAGGGCCGCCACGGAATCGGGGTCGGCGGCGGGCAGGTGATGCAGTTGGCCACAGACCCCCAGCAGGAGCACGCCGAGGGGCCAGGTCGGGATGGGAAACGACGATCTCTTTTTCATGGACTGAACAGGGTTGGGTGGGCGACCTGAGAGGGTTAGTTCCGGGACAGGGTTACGGTGGTTTCGCCGACGGGGACGGTTTCTTCCCGGGTTTCGCCATCGGGCCAGCGGACGGTCAGTCGGCCGGGGGCGCCGCCGCCGGGGGTGGCGAAGATGAGGGTGGTGTCGGAATGGGTCAGGTAGCTGCCGCCGACGGTGATCTCGGCGGTCTGATCGGGGAGGCCTTCCGCGCGGAAAGTGACGCGCGCTCCCGCGGCCTGGGGATTGCCGGGTTGCCCGGTGAGCTGGACACGGAGCGGGGCGTGATCCCCGGCGGGCTTGCCCTGGTTGATGAAGACCGCGGGATCCTCGTTGTTGACCCCGACGAGGAAGTCGGTGAGTCCGTCGCGATTGATATCCACGGCGCCGAGGCTTTTGGCATCCCCGGGAACTTCGAGTCCGCTGTGGGAGGACCATTCCGCCTCGAAGGGTTTCGCGGGATCGCCGGTGCCGAGGAGCAGGAGACCGAGCCCGGAAGCCATCTCGCCGATCTCCTGAGTGGGGGTGTAGTGGTTGTGGACGAGGTAGCAATCGGGGCGGCCGTCGAGATTCACATCGCGGAGCACGATGCCGAAGCCGGGTGAGATCTGGGCCATGCGGGGCAGGGGCTGGCGGGTGAAGGTGCCGTCGCCGTCGTTGAGAAAGACGGAGCTGTCCATGCAGTTGGCCTTCAGCTGTCTGGCTTCCTGGAGCTTTCGGAAATCGTAGATCGCGGTCAGCTCGCGGCTGGCGTAGTTGTGGTAGGTCTGGAGCTGATTGCCGATGAGCGGCATGGCGAATTCGGCGTCGTGAAAGGTGGCGCGGGGCACGAGCCGGGGTTCGGCGCCGCCTTCCTTCACGAAATGGGCCTCGACGATGTTGGCGATGCCGGAGTCGTCGAAGTCCTGGTAGAAGAGCAGCTCGGGGGAAAGGAGGGAGGGCTGATACTGGGTGTTGCGGCCCATGTTGGCGGCGACGAAGTCGATGTCCCCGTCTCCATCGATGTCGCGGGCGTCGATTCCGGTCCACCAGCCGAGCATTTCAAGGCCCTCGCCGATCAGTCCGGCCGCCTCGGTGGCGTCCTCGAGATGTCCTTCGCGATTGAGAAACAGGCGCACGGGGCCCCAGTCGGTGGTCACGAGCAGGTCCGGCCAGGCGTCGTTGTTGACATCGCTCCACACGGCGCCGGTAACGAGGCCGCCGTATTCCAATCCGGGAGCCAGCTCCTTGGTGACGTCCCGGTAGCTCCCGCCGTCCCAACGCAGTAGGACGCTGCGGGGTGTCGAGGGATAGTCGCCGGGAATGGAGCGGGAGCCGACGAAGATTTCCAGAGAGCCGTCGCGGTTGAGATCCGCCGCCGCGACGACTCCGGAGCTGAGACGCAGATCGGGTAGAGCGTCATCATCGGCTCGGGTGAAGTTGCCTTTGCCATCGTTGAGATAGAGCCGGTCCCGCAGGATGGGATCATCGGAGTTACCTTCCACGCCCCCGCTGGAGACGTAGAGGTCCAAGTGGCCGTCGGCGTTGGCGTCGATGAAGGCGGCGCCCATGTCTTCCATGGCGGAGTCGAGGGAAAACGCGGGGCAGGGCAGGGGGGCGAGCCGGATTTCGTCAGATCCGGCGGCGGTTTCGTTGCTGAAGAGCTGGCTCGGCTGGCCGGCACCTCCGCCGAGGAAGAGATCGGGATCGCCATCGCCATCGATGTCTCCCCAGGCCTGTCCGGGACCGAGTTGGGAAAGCTTGAAGGTGAGCAGGGGCTGGCGGGCGAAGTCGTCGTATTCCTCCTCCACATGACGGAAGCCGGCGAGGGTGTCGGATGGGCGGAAGCGGGTCGGTTCCGTCGGATTCATGCTCTCGATGGCCGGCGCCCTGGTCGCGGGCGTGTCGGGTTCGGTGATGATGTGGCGGTGATTGACGGCGAGATCCTTGAAAGTCTGCACGTGTCCGCTGGGCCAGGCGACACGGAGGGAGTTGAGGCGTTCGTTTTCCCCGAGGCCGATCTGGACGAGAGGTTGATCGGCGTCGAGGTAGCCGCCGGTGGGGAAAAACTGGCGTCCGCGGGTGACGCCGTCGGGCGTTTCGGCGGTGACGAGGGCGCCGAGACCGTTGCGATTGCTCCGGGTGCCACGCAGTTCCACGACGATCCGGTTGCCGGTGTCCCCGGTGTTGAGGTAGATGCCGAGCGGGTCGTCGAGATTGCCGACGAGGAGATCGAGCCGTCCATCGCCATTGAGATCGCCGAGCGAGGCGCCGTATGACATGCCGACGTGGGCCAGGCCCCATTCGGCGGAGACTTCGTCGAACTGGAAATCCCCCCGGTTGCGAAAGGCGAAGTTGGGTTCCCGCCGACGCGGGGTTTCGATGAAGTGATCGAAGTGATTCTTGCCCACCAGATCCTGGTGATTGAGCGGAGGCAGATCGGAGTGGTTGAACTGGCCGGGCACGCCGTTGCAGAAGAAAAGATCGACCCAGCCGTCGCTGTCGAGATCGGCGGCCCGGATGGCCCAGGTCCAATCGGTATGGGCGACGTCGGCCATCCAGGCGCCCTCGAGGAAGCTGTCGGTGCCGCTGTGGATGTGGAAGGCGTTGCGCATGATCTGGTTCACGCCGTCGATATTGGCCAGCTCACGTTTCCGCTGGGCCATGGAACCGAAGGAGGCCTTCTGCATGTAGTGATTCCGCGGCAGCATGTCGGCGATGACGAAATCGAAGAGTCCCCGGTTGTTGAAGTCCGCCTGGGCGGCGCCCATGGAGTTCCACGAGGTGTGGCGGAAGAGGGATTTCGAGATTTCGGTGAAAGTCCCGTCACCGTTGTTGCGGTAGAGGAAGTCCGGGCTCTTGAAATCGTTGCCCACATAGAGGTCGGGCCAGCCGTCGTTGTTGTGATCCCACCAGGTGGCCGAGTTGCCCCAGTGGGGGTCCGGGGTGATGCCCGCGGCGGCGGTGGTTTCGGAAAAGGTGCCGTCGCCATTGTTGCGATATAGCCGGTCGGGTCTGGGGGCCTCGGTGTAGAGAAACTCGCCCTCCTCGCCCCGCTTGTTTTGCTCGACCCGGAACCAGCGGCGCCATTTTTCCTCCACGTTCACGACGCCGTTTTCCATCAGCAGCTTGATGGGTTCGTTCGGCCGTCCCCCTTCCCGATAGATCTGATGGGTGAGCAGATAGAGGTCGAGGTGTCCGTCACGATCATAGTCGGCGAAGGCCGCCACCACAGAGCCGTCGGTGACATCGAGTCCGCACTCGGCGGCGCGTTCCTCGAAGCGGAGGGTGTCACCTTTCTCCCCGCCATCGATGAGCAGATTGATGTAAAGCTCGTTGGGCTGGTCGTAGTTCGTCACGTAGAGATCGAGATCGCCGTCATTGTCGATATCCACCAGCACCCCGTGGACGCCCCAGCGTTCCCCGCCGTCCAGTCCCAACTCCATGGCCGCGTTTTCAAACACGAGATCGCCCGTCTGGAGGTAGAGGGCGTTGGCACCGGGGCCGTTGGCGGCGAAGACGTCGGGACGACCGTCGAGATTCACATCTCCCACAGCCACGCCACCGCAGGCGGAGCTGGAATAGTAGGCGCGGCGCATGGGGTGATCGATATCGACCGGGATGGTCATCGAGATGCCGGTCTCCTCCGGTGGCAGCAGGCGGAAGAGGGGTTGTCCGTCAGCCGGGGTTGGCGATGGAGCCAGGGGGAGGGAGGTGATGCCGGTCTCCTGGGCGGGCAGGAGGGTGGCGGCGGCACAGCAGGCGACCGCGAGCAGGCGTGAGAAGGCGAGTGGATGCGCGAGTGGCGTAATCATCGTTCAGATACAAAGGGTCCGGAAGAAGGCGGACGATGTGGCTGCGAGAGGGGGAGACCCGGCGGGAGGACGGTGGAGCGGAGGCTCCTGAATCCATGCTACAGGGAAGATCGGAGGGCCGTCAACCTTGAATCCCCGGAGATGGGTTGTGCCGGATGCGCCGGCGACCCGCGATAACGGGGGGCGACGACATTGACCGGCCTCGTTGGTGCCGGTAAATTTCCGCCGACTTTCGGAGACAGACCCGCCTCTCCGGACACGCTGTCTGCATCAGAAGAATCCCGCCATGAATTTCCCCTTCGATACCCATCCGGACCAGACGCGGCGCCAGTTTTTGGGGCGTGGCGCTGCCGGGGTGGGGTCCGCCGCGCTGGCCACCCTCCTGGCGCGGGAGCCGGGTTGGGCGGCAAACGGGTCCAACGCGGGCGGCTTGCCGGGTTTTCCCAACTTTGCGCCGAAGGCCAAGCGGGTGATTTACCTGATGCAGGGGGGCGCGCCCTCTCATGTGGATCTGCTCGACTGGAAGCCGGGACTCTACGCCATGCACGGCGAGCAGCTCCCGGACTCCGTGCGCATGGGACAGCGGCTCACGACGATGACGGCGAACCAGGCGGCGCTGCCCATGTTGCCGGCGATCCGTCGTTTCGAGCGTTTCGGCGAGTGCGGTCGCATGCTCTCGCCGTTGATCCGCCATACGGGAGCCATCGCCGATGACATCTGCGTGGTGAATTCGATGCACACCGAAGCCATCAATCACGCGCCGGCGGTGACTTTTTTCCTCACCGGTTCGCAGATACCGGGCCGCCCGAGCATGGGGGCCTGGCTGGACTACGGACTTGGATCGGGCAGTGAAAATCTGCCCGCGTTCGTGGTCATGACCTCGCGGGATCGGGAGAACTCCTGTGGGCAGTTGTTTTTCGACTACTACTGGGGCAGCGGTTTCATCCCCTCGAAACATCAGGGAGTGCGATTCCGCGGCGAGGGAGATCCGGTGCTCTATCTCTCCAACCCGGCGGGCGTCAGTCGCGAACTGCGGCGCTCGGTGCTCGATGATCTGGCGGCGATGAACCGCATGAAGCACGAGGAACACGGCGATCCCGAGATCCAGACCCGCATCTCGCAGTATGAGATGGCCTTTCGCATGCAGGCCTCAGTGCCGGAACTGACCGACATTTCCTCGGAGCCGAAACACATCCTCGATCTCTACGGCCCCGATGTGGAGAGGAAGGGGAGCTTCGCGCGTAATTGCCTCATCGCCCGACGACTGGCCGAGCGCGGCGTGGGTTTCATCCAGTTGATGCACGCGGGCTGGGATCAGCACAACAATCTCCCCACCCAGTTGGAGATCCAATGCCGCGACACCGATCAGCCATCCGCGGCGCTGGTGACCGATCTGAAACAACGGGGGCTGCTCGACGACACCCTGGTCATCTGGGGCGGGGAATTCGGCCGCACTCCCTTCGGACAGGGCGACATCAACAAT
>CAYTNL010000122.1:0-12634 GCA_964439145.1 uncultured Verrucomicrobiales bacterium | reverse complement strand
GCGAAACGCCGACAAATCGGCGAAATAATGGACTCAAGTCCGACAGGCTGCTAGTCTAGAAATAAGGGCGACAGGATTGTCGCCCCTCCTTTTTTCCCATGAACCTCTTCAATCTTTCTGGAAGAACGGCCCTCATCAGTGGCGCGAGCGGCTGGCTGGGGGGGGCGATGGCGGAGGCGCTGGCGGAAGCGGGCGCGAGCGTGATTGTGACCAGCCGGGACGGCGAAAAGGCCGGGGAAGCAGCGAATAAACTCCCGTCGGGAGACGGCGTCCGCCATTTCGGGATCGAACTGGACCAGATGGACGGCGATTCCACCGCGCTCGGTTTCGCCAAGGCGCTCGAATGCACGGGTCGGATCGACATTCTCGTCAACAACGGGCACGAAGGCAACGCGTCGGACCTGACCACGGTGACGCGGGAAGAATTCAACCGCACGCTGGAGAACGCCACGGGCTGGTTCGACCTGGCGCGGCGCTTTCACGATCATGCCGTCGAGCGCGGAGGTGGGGGGAGCATCGTCCTGATCGGTTCGATGTACGGCGTCGTCGGTTCCTATCCGGACGCCTACGCCGACGTGGTGCCGGCGAGCCCGGTGGCCTATCACACACTGAAGGGCGGCATCGTCCACATGACCCGGCATCTCGCGGTCTATTGGGCGAGGGACGGGGTGCGAGTGAACTGCCTGTCTCCCGGTCCCTTTCCCGGTCCCAAGGCGAACCCCGAGATGGTCGAGCGGTTGATAGCGAAGTCGCCGATGGGTCGGATGGGACGTCCGGAAGAACTGAAGGGCGCGGTGGTTTTTCTCGCCAGCGAAGCCAGCAGCTACATCACGGGCCAGAACCTGCTCGTGGACGGCGGCTGGACGGCGTGGTGAATTCGCGAGCGATACTGGAATGTTGGAAAGATGAAAGAAAAGCCCCAACTCACCGTCGATGGTTGTCGCGCCCGACAGCGGCGACTTCGCCAAAAGATGGACGCCATCGGTATCGAGCGAGGTGTGGTGGTCACGCCGGAGCATGTGCAGTATCTGACCGGATTCCGTCCCCACTGGCTGATGCATGCCGCGGCAGTGCTGGATCTGGAAGGCGATTGCGTGCTGGTGGCGCCGAACGCGGTGCCGGATTTTCACGCCGCCGACCGGGTGGAAACTTTCGAGGCGCAGTGGAACGCGACCTTGAGACAGGAACAGCGCGAGGCCATCGGCGAGGTGCTGCATCGCCTGGAAAACGACCGGCCGGTGTCGCGGTGGGGCGGCGAATTCACCGCCTGTTTTTCCCACGCCGCGGCGGCCCTCGGCGGTGATCCGGCGGCGGATCTCGATCCGGTGCTCTGGGAGATGCGCCGGATCAAGGACGTGGACGAGGTCGCGATGATCCAGAAGGCGATCGACTGCACCGATGCGATGTATCGGCGGGCACGGGAGATCATTCAGCCCGGTATCTCGGAGCTGGAGGTCTTCAACCAGCTCCATGCCGCCGCCGTGCTGGAGGCTGGCGAGGCCCTCACGGGGCTCGGGAACGATTTTCAGTGCAATTCTCCCGGCGGTCCCGCGCGCGCGGGCCGGGTGGCGGCCGACGGCGAACTCTACATCCTCGATCTCGGCCCGGGTTATCGCGGCTACTACGCCGACAACTGCCGCGCTTTTGCCGTGAATGGTCAGCCGACCCCGGAACAGCGAAAGGCCTGGGAGGTGATCGTGTCGATCTTCGAACTGGTCGAGGAAATAGTGAAGCCGGGGGCGTCGTGCCGCGAACTCTATGATCGCTGCAAGGCCCGGCTCGACGAGGCTGACCCGAGTGGATCGTTCTGGCATCATCTCGGACACGGGATCGGACTCTATCCGCACGAGGCCCCGCACTTGAACCCGGCTTGGGATGATGTTTTTCAGGAAGGGGAAGTTTTTACCGTGGAACCGGGACTTTACTACGATGGGCTGAAGGCCGGGATCCGGATCGAGGAGAACTACCTGGTTACCGCGGAAGGTGTGCGGCAGTTGACGGTGACGCCTCGGGAGTTGGGGTAATATTTGGGGCAGATTTTCCATCTGCCGAGGAGATGGCTTTGAAGGCAGATTGAAAATCTGCCCCTCTGTGCTCAACCAAAGTCTTCCAACGCGATCAGCGGCGCCTCGGCATCGGCGATCATGCGGTCGAGGGACGCGTCGTCCTTGAAGCCGGTTCCCGTGACGAGACAGACAATCAATCCGTCGCGCTCGATCTCGCCGCGTTCGGCGGCTTGGAGCGCTCCGGCGAGGGCGACGGCTCCGGCGGGTTCGGAGAAAATACCCTCCTCACGGGCGAGGCGCCTCTGGCACTCGTGAATGAAATCATCTTCGACCAGGTGACCGTTTCCCCCGCTGCGCCGACAGGCGGCGATGACTTCGTTGGCGTCGAGCAGGTTCGGCACCTGGAGACCGCTGATGGTGGTGGTGCAGGGATCGGCCTTCCGCCCGTGGTCGCGGCCTTCGCGGAGCGGTCCGGCCATGGTGTCGTTGCCCGAGGGCTGGACGCAATGAACGGCGGGAGAGACGGTTTCACTTTTATCAAATCCTCGCGCAATGGCGAGGCAGAGACCTCCGCCCCCGGCGGGAACGAAGAGGTGCGCGAGGTCCGGGCCGAGCGCTTCCTCGAGTTCGAAGGCGATGGATTCCACGCCGCTCATGCCGTCGGGACTGACGGCGAAGGCGCTGACTTCGAGCGACCAGCCGGAGCGGTGTCCGAGTTCACGGAGACGGGAAAAGGTGCGGGCGGTGATGTCGGGATCGAGGCCGAAGCCGCGAATGCGGAAGAGATCGGCGCCGTGGGCGAGCATCTGTCTGAGCTTGCCGGAGGGGGCCGGTTCCACGATGGCGAGCAGGCAGGGCAGATCGGCGGCGGCACAGGCGGCGGCCAGGGCGGAGCCGGTATTGCCGCTGGAGGTGGCGAGGCAGTGAGTCTTTCCCGCCGCAAGGAGATGCGAAATCGCGGCGACGGCGAAGCGATCCTTGTAGGAACCGGTCGGGTTGGCGGATTCGAGTTTGAAGAACAGGTTCGGTAGTCCGGCCGCCGGGCCGATGCGACGCGAGCGCACGAGTGGGGTGTCGCCTTCGCCGAGGGTGAGGCGGTGTTCGGGCGGCGGAGCATTGCCGAGTCGGTCGGCCCAGCGCCAGAGGCCGGCAGATGGAGAGGGCGTTTTCAGATTTCAGACTTCAGTTTTCAGACTTGCCGATCACATGTACACGCGAAACGGGAATAACGAGGAAGCGTATCGATTTTTCTCAATCCCCGAGCGGCATCACCACGCCGACGGAATCGCCGATGCGGACCCGGGGAAAGCTGCGGAGAACGATGACGAGGCCGCTATCTTCGGCGGGGATGGGATGGCTCTTTTCGCCGAGAAGATCAACGACTTCACCGAGAGGTTCGCCTTCCGCGACTCGCTCACCGAGGGCGATCGCCGGCTCGAAGCAGCCGTTGATGGGAGCGGGGTGGCAGACCTGCATGTGACCCGAGCCGGGGCGGGTATCCTCGATGGTATGGCGCACTTCGTTGGGCAGGAGAATGCGGTCGATCATCTCGAATTCGGCCATGACATTGAGCACGCCTTCGGTATAGGCCTCGACCCCGTTTGGGGAACAGGACGCCGATCCGAGATACTCGGCGTAGATGGCGGGAACGCCCGCATCGCGGGCCACGGACAGGGAGCGACCGTCGAGATCGGCGGAGGTGCCCCAGATGATCGGAAGATTCAGGGCCCGGGCGAGTCGGCGCTGGGTGTCTAGAACGGCGGGATCATCGACCATCATGTAACCGGAAAGCGGGGCGACCGCCAGGTCGGTGCCGCCGGTGTGGAGATCGATGTAGAGGTCGGACTGGCGAATGAGCTGTGACAGTGAATGGGCGACCTGTTGGGTGACGGTACCGTCGGCCCGACCGGGGCAGGTGCGGGCGAGATCGAGCCCGTCCTCGGGGGCGCAGCGGTGGCCGGCGAGAAAGGCGGCCTTGTTGACGACGGGCACGAGGGTCAGGCTGCCGCGAAGTTTGCCATCGAAACGCTCGAAATGGCGGATCAGTCTTCGGATCGCCGCCATTGGCTCGAACTCGTCACCATGCACTCCGCCGGTGACGAGGAGCCGCGGACCCTTGGCGGAGCCGGTGAATTCCCGGCGCTGAAGCTCGATGCTCATGACGATTTCCTTTCCTGCTCGCTCGGGGGCGGCTGGTGATCGAGATAGCCCTTGAGCCGGATGCCACCATCGACGGTGAGGATTTCCCCGGTGATGTAGTCGGCGTCGTCCGAGCAGAGGAAGACGGTCGCCCTGCCGATGTCCCCGGGCAGACCGAGACGACCCCAGGGAATTTCCTTGCCGGCTCCGGCGATGACGTCCTCGGAAAAGGACTCCCGCTCGCCGGGGGTGTCGATCCAGCCCGGAGCGACGGTATTGACGTTGATGCGATGCCGAATGAGTTCGCCCGCGATGGTGCGCATCATGTGATCGAGCCCCGCCTTGGCCGCGTTGTAGGCGACGGCGCGGGGGAAAGGCATGACGCCGTGGACCGAGGAAATGAAGACGATCTTGCCTCCCTCGCCGCGTTCGACGAGATGGCGGGCGACGAGCTGGCTCATGTGGAAGCCGCTGGACAGAGCGCCTTGCAGGGTGCGGTCGAAGAGTTCGGGGGCGTAGTCGAGAAAGTGATCGCGGCGGCTGAAAGCGGGATTGCTGACGAGGATGTCGATGCGCTCGGCTTCAGCGAGGGCTGCGGCGACGAGCGATTCGCATCCCGTGCGGCTGAAGACGTCGGATTCGATCGCCCAGCAATGGCGACCGAGATCGCGGATTTCTTCCGCAGTGGCGGCGATGTCGGGACTGCCGGGGCGGTCGTTGAGGACGATGTCGGCGCCGGCCTCCGCGAGGGAGAGGGCGCAGCCTTTGCCGATACCGCGGCCGGCACCGGTGACGAGGGCGATTTTGTTGGTGAGTTTCATGGGAAGGGAGCGGGGAGCTTGGGGCGAGGGGCTGGGAATTGTTTCCTGTAGCATGGGATTTCAGCCCGTGCATGTCCTCGTGGAATTCCATCCCGCGTGTCGCATGGGCTTCGGGGGACGGAATCGGAGTTCTGTCCGGACAGGCACGATTTTGCAAGCCATGCTACGGGCTGAGGCTGGCGACGGGGCTCTCATGGCGACAGCAAGTGTTTCGAGAAAAAAGCCCGGGTCTTTTCCCACATCGCTTCGGAAAGGATGTGGCCGGTGTCGGGTTCGATGAAGTGGGTGAACATGTCGGGCGCGCTGGCCTTCTCGTAGGCGGAGGCGATGCGCTCGATTCCCGCTCGGGCATGGTCGATGGGACTTCCACTGTCGGTTTCGCCGAGATTGAGATGGAGGGCGCGGGGAGCGATGAGCGAGGCGATCTCGGGGGTGTCGCCGTATTCGAGCCAGCCGGGGACGAAGTTGGGGAAACAGTGGAGCAGGTGATGCTCGTGGATGGCGGAATAGGTGGGCAGGCAGCAGTTGCCGACGATGGCTTTCAGTCGCGGCTCGAAGGGGCCGACCAGCCAGGCGTGGGTTGAGCCCATGGAGTGGCCGTAGCAGCCGATGCGGTCGGCGCGGACTTCTGGACGGGATTCGAGAAAATCGATCGCCCTTCGCATGTCGAGTATGTTCTTCCACGCCATTGATCGACCGGCGACCACCTGGCGGAGGAACTCGAAGCGCTCGAAGTTGCCTTTCTGAAGCTTGCCTGTCGGATCCTGCCGTTCCTCGAAGCAGAGGGCATCGGGACAGAGCACCACGTAGCCGAGCCTGGCGAGCGCAGCGCCGGTGTGGTGCATGGGATCACCGTCGAGACCGGCGGGCTCGCTTTTGCCGAGGTGATACTGCCCGGCATGCTGATGCCAGACCGCCACCGCCGGAGCGGGATGATCCGCGTCGACGCCGTCGGGCACGAGCAGCAACGCGGGAATGGTGTCGCCGGACTCGGCCTCGTAGGTGAGCGACTCGATGCGGTAGCCGTCCTTTCGAATCGTCTCCCGATGAACGGGTGTGAGCGGGGCGGGCTCCGGCCAGGAACCGCCGAGGCATTCCTGGAGTTTCTCGCGCAGGGCGTCAGGGTTCATGGCGGCGGCTTGAGTCGAGACGGGAGTGAGGGCTGTCAGTCCCGTCAGGGTCGGAGTGAAGGCGAGCTGTTTGAACAGGCTCCGGCGATCGATTTCGGGGGAAAGTTCGTCCATGGCGCGCCGCGTTTCATTGCTTCGCTTTGCCTTTCCGGCCCTTGGAATTGCCTTCACCGGTCAGGTACCAGAGCCGGCGCTCGACTTCCCCGCCTGACCGGCTGACGTCGTCGCGACCGATTCCCATGTCCATCTTCGGTCCGTGGTCGCGAAGGAGGACGACCATGTTCATGATGATGAGCGTCTCCACATCCGACTCGGAGGTCTTCAGCGCCTCCTTGAAAGTGGCGGCGGGGTCCTCCTCGTCAACGAGGGCGAGGAAGGTAGCGGCACGAATCCGATTGAGACGTTCGCTGTCGGCGAGCGATTTGCGGACTCCGGCCGCAATGGACTTGGCCTCCTCACCGAACTGGCAGAGCGCGGTCAGCGCCCAGTAGCGAACCCATGGATTTTCGGAATCGAGAGCCTCCACGATTTTCGGCGAAGCCTGGTCGAAAGGCAGAAGGGCGAGGTCGGCGGTGTCGACGAGTTTCGCGATCTCCTCGGCGTGGGTCTGGCCGAAGGCGACCGGGTCGTGCATCGCCTCTTCCACCAGCACGTTCTCCGGGAAAAAGCTGAGATCGGGCATGCCTTTGACCCGGGCGCGCAGATTCTCTCGGAGCGACTCGAGGGTGACGGCGTGCTCGGGATCGTTGGCGAGGTTGTTGGTTTCCCAGGGATCGGCCTCGACATCGTAGAGCGACTCGGCGGTTTTTGGTTTGAAAAAACGACTCTGGACAGCATCGAGCTTGCCGGCACGATACTGCTTTCGCCAATCCTCCCAGGCCAGCATGTTGTAGCGGTAGTTGTTCTGCAGCGCGTCGGGATAGAAGCCCTCGTAGTTGCGGATGTATTTGAATTTCCCTTTTCGGAGGGTGCGGACCATTTCGTAGCGCTCGTCCATCCGGTCGGCATGACCAAATGACTCACTCCTCTGGTTCACTTCCGCGAGGCTGACCTCTTTGCCGAGGAATGGCCGGCCATCGACTTGATCGGGAATCTTCACTCCGGCGAGTTGGAGCACGGTGGGACCGAAGTCGATGAAGCTGACGAATCCATCCACCCGGGAGCCGATCGGGGCATCGACGAGGTGTTTCCAGTTGTCCGGCACCCGTACCACGAGGGGAACGTGGAGCCCGCGCTCATAGGGATAGCCCTTGCTGCCGGGCAGGACGCCGCCGTGATCGCCGAAGTAGAAGATGAAGGTATCCTCGAGCAGACCGTCTTCCTCGAGCTGGGCGACCAGTTTGCCGACGGCGTCATCGATCACGCCCATGCGATCATGATAGCGGGCGAGGGTGTAGCGGAAGGTCGGGGTGTCGGGATGGATCGGGGCCAACCGGAGCGAAGCGGGATCGGTGGCGGTCTTTTCATCGGTCATGAGCTGTTCCGGAAAATGGAGCGAGCTTTCATGCGACATCGTGTAGGTCTGGACGTGGAAGAATGGCTGGGCCGGGTCGGGTCGATCACGCCAGTGGGCCTTGTTCGAGGAGGTGTCCCAGACATTTTCCGACTCGATGGCGTTGTAGTCTTTTTTCGAGTTGTTGGTGGTGTGATAGCCGGCTTCGCGAAGATAGGCGGGAAACATTTTCAGCCCCTCCGGCATGGCGGCGGGCGTCGAACGACGATGAAATTGGGTGCCGATACGCGGGGCGTAGCAGCTCGTGATCAGGGTGGTGCGGGCGACCGAGCAGACCGGGGCGTTGGAGAACGCGTGATCGAAGGCCAGCCCGTGGGCGGCGAGTTTCTCGATGTTCGGGGCCGGAGCACCGTTCTCGTCGAACAGCTTGAGATAATGCTTCGAATTGTCCTCGGACATGATCCAGAGGACGTTCGGTTTGTCGGCGGCGATCAACTGAATGCCGGACGAGCCGACGATTCCGAAGAGGAGAAGAAAAAAGAACGGCAGGCGGAAAGTCATCCCCGTTTGCTACCGGTTTGGGGGCGTGTCATCAAGCGGGAATCCGAGCCGCGAACACGGGTAGGCGGGCCGTTGACTAGGCGCCGGGCCATTTGCGAGGCTATGCATCATGGCAGAAAAAAGCATACACGTGGGAGTTTTCACCGAGGCCGGGGGGGCGCATCTCGACGCCTATTTCGCCGCGCTCTCGGAGATCGAGGAATGCGAGAACGTCGTGGTCTGCGATCCGAGTGGCGAGTCGTTCAACGCGGCTCGCAAGGCATTGGGAGAAAAGCTGGCGGCGGTCTTCCAGGATGCGGGCAAGCTGCTGGCCGAGGCGAAGCCGGAGCTGGCAGTGGTCAGCATGGAGGCGGTGAACTCGCCGCCGGTGATCCGTCGCGTGCTGGAGGCGGGCTGCCACGTGTTCGCCGAGAAGCCGGCCTGCGTGCGGGCGGCCGATTTCGAGTCGCTCGTGACACTGACGGAGTCCAAGGAGCGCCACCTCATGCTGGCCCTAGCGAACCGGATCACGCCTTCGGTTCAGGCGGCGAAAAAACTCGTGGCCGATGGTGTCATCGGGGAACTCTACGGGGCGGAGATCCATCTCGTGGCCGATCAGACGCGACTGACGAGAGAAAGTTATCAGCGAAGCTGGTTCGCCGACCGGGCGAGGGCCGGGGGCGGTCATCTCGCCTGGTTGGGCATTCACTGGCTGGATCTGTCGATGCATCTCACCGGGCGGGAGATCCGTGAAGTGACCGGTTTCACCGCGAACGTCGGCGGGCAACCGCTGAAGATCGAGGACGCCGCCGTCCTGGCGCTTCGCTACGACAACGGCGCGCTGGGGACGATGACCTCGGCCTACTATCTCGACAAGGGCTACCATTCCCACCTGAGACTCTGGGGGAGCCGGGGCTGGATCGAGTATGCCGAGTGGCTCGGCACCGATCGGGCGCCGAATCCGCTGACCTGGTATTCGACCGCGCCCGGTCACGAGACCGACGGCGTCGCGAAGTACGAGGGGCCCCTCGAACCGCGCGGCTACACGCCCTGCCTGCGGGCCTGCGTCCGTGCCGCGGCGGGATTGCAGGGGCCGCCGATCACGGGACGCGAAGGATTGCGGGTGCTGCGGACGGTATTCGCCGGGTATGAGGCAGCGGAGACGGGGAAGGCGGTGGAGATTGGAAGGTAGAACGGGTCTTCGGGCCCGTTCTAAGTCCCGGCTCCCTCAATCCCGCGACCCCGGCACCAGTTTCAAGGTCAGTTCCTCGTCGCCGCGCTTCACTTTGATGGTCGTTTCCTCGCCGACTTTCAGCTCGGCGAGGACGGCGGTGTAGTCGTAGATGTTGAGAATTTCCTTGCCGGCGAGGCCGATGATGATGTCGCCACTCTGGACTCCGGCCTTGGCGCTCGGGCCGTCGCTGGCGACGCCGCTGAGCTTCACGCCCTTGATGTCGCCCTGGGCGTAGTCGGGGACGGTGCCGAGATAGACGCGGAAACCGCGCGCGCCCTGGTTCTTGGGCGGCTCGACCTTCACGTAGGCGGGCTCATCCTCCTCGGTGGCGAGGCCGCGGGCGATCAGGGTCATGAGTTTCGCGATGTCGCGGGTGCCTTCCCAGTTCACCTTGTCGGCGGTGTCGCGGGGAGTGTGGTAGTCCTCGTGGGCGCCGGTGAAGGCGCTGAGAATCGGGACCTGGCGCAGGTAGAAGGTGGTGGCGTCGGTGGGCAGGTAGACGTCCTTCTGCGGCTGGATGGGCAGACCGATGGGGGCGTTGCGCCGCTCGATGGCGCCCGTCCAGTAGTCGCTGGAACCGATGCCCTGCAGCATGACCTTTTCATCGAGACGGCCGATCATATCCATATTGAGATAAGCCGCAAAATGATCGGAAAGTCCGCCGTCCTCCCGGGGAAGGGCGTGCGGATTGGCGGGCTTGGCTTTCTGGTCGACGGCGTGGGGATTCGCGCCCGCTCCGGCGGTGGCGGAAGCGTGCGGGTTGGGCGTTTCCGCGCCGTGACCGGCCTGTTTCACGAACCAGGATGAACCGATGAGCCCGAGTTCCTCGCCCGACCAGGCGGCGAACATGACGTCGCGCACGGGGTCCATCTTACCGTCCGCTTTCTGCGCGGCCAGATACTGGGCCATCTCGATGAGGCCCGCCACACCAGAGGCATTGTCGTCGGCGCCGTGGTGAACCTCGTTCTTTTCGTGCTCCTTGGCGAGTGAACCAGGGCCGGATTGGTCGCCGAGGTGATCGATGTGGGCACCGATGATTACGGCGGGCCGTTTGCGTTCCTCCGGCGTGTCGGCGGGCAGGCGGGCGAGCACGTTGCGTCCGGTGCGGGTCTCCTGGGCGACATCGATCTCGGCGGAGAGCTTCGTCTCCGGCACGGGGAAACCCGCGACCATCTCGCCCTTGTCGAGTTCGGTCTGGAGATCGGCGAGATTCTTTCCGGCGGCGGCGACGATCTTCTCGGCGAGTTCCGTGGTGATGGAGATGGCGGGAATGCCGGAGTCGGCCAGCGAGGCGTCGTACTGCATTGGGACCAGTTCCTCGTTGACCTTCGAGTTGGGACCGGCCACGAAGATGATGCCGGAGGCGAACTTGCGCCGGGCGATCATGGCCTTGTGACGGAGCCGCGAGAAGCGCTGCATCTCCTCCCGCATCTCTTTCGGCGCGTCCTCGGGGAAATAGCGGAAGACCATCACCCACTTGCCTTTCACGTCGAGATGGAAGTAGCTGGTGTAGGCCGGGGTGTCGTCGTTGCCGTCCTTGTTGGGAATCTCCAGCCCGTATCCGGCGAAGACGATGTCGGCGGCGTCGATCTTCCCGGTTTTGGAAAACGAGATCGGGCGCCAGTCCTCGTCCACCTTGATGTCGTCGACCGGCTTTCCGTCGAGGGTGAGTTCGAGCGCGTTGTCCTCGCCGACATTGACGCCGGCGGTGAATTCGAAGGGCTGAAACCACGAGCCGTCGTCGCCGGCGGGCTCGAGGCCGATCTTTTCAAAGACGGAAGCCACGTAGGCGGTGGCCTCGATCTCGCCCGGGGTTCCCGTGAGGCGTCCCTTCAACTCGTCGGAGGCGAGGTATTCGATGTGCTGGCGCAGATCGTCGATGGTGATGTCGGCTTCGGTGGTGGAAAAATCGGGTCGGTTGGCGGGAGCGGGCGCCGCTTCCTTGGCGGTGGGAGCGGGTGCGCCGCCTTTCGCGGCGTCGAGACCGAGCAGGGCGCGGGCGGCGGCGTGATCCCAGTTCGCGAGGAAGATCTGCGATTGTCCCGAGGCGGTCCGGTTGCTGGTCCAGGCGAGCTTGTTCCCGTCGGGCGAAAAGGCCGGCAATCCGTCGAAGCCGGTGGTGTGGGTGACGCGTTGTGGTTCCTTCTCGCCGGCGGAATCGACGAGATAGAGTTCGAAGTTGTCGAAACCGTGCTTGTTGGTGGTGAAGATCAGGTATTCGCCGCTGGGGTGAAAGAACGGCGCCCACGACATCGCTCCGATCATGGTGAGTTGTTTCTCATCGGTGCCGTCGGTGTTCATGGTGAAGATCTCGGCCGTCAGTCCCTTGCGGTCGAAACGGCGCCAGCAGATCTTCTTTCCGTCGGCGCTGAAAAAGGGGCCGCCGTCGTAGCCATCCGCCGTCGTCAGACGTTTCACATCCGAGCCGTCGGCGTCCATGAGGTAGAGCTCCATGGGAAACTTCTGGTCGAGCTTGAAAAATTTCCGGTCCTCCTCGCTCATCGAGCCGTCGTAGGCCTGGCGGTTGGAGGCGAAGACGATGTGCTTTCCATCCGGCGAGTAGGCGCCCTCCGCGTCGTAGCCCTCGGTCCTGGTCAGGTTGGTGTATTCTCTGGTCTCGAGATCGTATTCGTAGATCTCGAATTCGCCGTCGTAGTCCCAGCTGTATTTTCGCGCCTGCCCCGACTCGCGGAAATCGATTTCCTCCCCCTGCTTCTTCCGCGCCTCGGGATCGTCCTGAGTGGAGGCGAAGAGAATTCTCTTCCCGTCCGGATGGATCCAGGCGCAGGTAGTCTTGCCGATTCCGGGCGAGACGCGTTCGGTGTCGCCGGTTTCCAGATCGAGGAGGTAGATCTGGTAAAAGGGATTGTCCTCCTCGCGTTCCGATTGGAAGACCAGCTTGGTGCCGTCGGCGGAAAAGTAGCCCTCACCGGCGCGCTTGCCCTCGAAGGTGAGCTGGCGGGTGCTGCTCAGCAGCAGGGCCTCTTTGGCCGGGTCGGGCGCGTCATCGGCGGTGGCGGCGTGGGGATTGGCGGGCGTTTTCGGATTCTCTTCCTTCGCCAAGAGGGCGAAAGTGAACGCCAGCGCGGTCGCGGAACCGAGTGCGTAGAGGAGGGGGGATTTCGTCATGGCCGGGGAATGTGGGGTGTGGAGAGCGACTGGTCAACGGCGTTACGGCGTAGGGGTGGCGCACGGAGCCGTCAATCGGATGGCGGTGTTTTTCCCTCATGGAACAGGGTTGGGTCGGAGACTTGACCCCATTCGCGTAAACCTTAAAATCGCAACACGCTAATTATTAACGATTTGAAAAG
>CAYTNL010000121.1:0-12671 GCA_964439145.1 uncultured Verrucomicrobiales bacterium | reverse complement strand
AGTTTCACCCATGTCTTTCCCCGGCCCCGGCCGGGAGGGGGGCTGCTAGGAATTCTCATATGCATCCTCTCCGTTTTCCCGCCGCTCTTGGGGCCGGGTTGGAGGGGGGCAAATTCAGAATTTGGAGGAAATCAACGGTGCGGAAAACTCAGCCCTTTAATTTCATCTAGCCGGGCCAGGGCGGGATCCCCGAAAGTTGCGAGGTAGTCGAGGTTCCTCAGCCAGCGGAGCACACCGCCAGCGAGTTCACCTTCGTCGGAGATGAATTGGCAGAGGCGGCCGCTGCCAGCACTCCCAAAGGCATCAAGGGCGGGTGTTAATAACCGGCGAGGATGAATAGACGATTTCCTGGCGGCAGGTTCCCGATTCTGGCGCTAGATTGTCGGTATGACGGCATCTTCGCCCCCCGCAGACTCCGAGCCAAAGAATGGTCCAGAGAAGCGGGGAAAGCGGAAACGCCGCAAGCTGGTTGCGACCATTATCCTGATCGCCCATCTCCTCGGGGTCGCTTCATCCTTCGACGCGCTGATGAGCACCCGCACCCCGCAGGGCGCCATCGCCTGGATACTCTCCCTCAACACCGTTCCCCTCGTTTCCGTTCCGGCCTATTGGGTCCTCGGACGCAACAAGTTCCAAGGCTACGTGACCATCCGCCGCGAGATCGAGTCGACGAACGACGAGCGAGGCCTGGAGCTTCTGAAACGATTGCAGGGCTACGTGGCCAGGTTCGACGAGGCGGGCGCTCCAGAGCGGGCCGCGGCGGCGGGTACGCGGCTACCGTTCATGAACGGAAACTCCGTCGAACTCCTCATCGACGGGGAAGCCACCTTCGATAGCATCCTGGCCGGAATCGACCAGGCGCAGGAGTATGTCCTGATCCAGTTCTACATCGTGCGGGACGACGAACTCGGCAAACGGCTCAAGGAGAAGCTGATCGAGAAGGCAAAGGAGGGAGTCAAGGTCTGGTTCCTCTACGATGAGGTCGGCAGCGGCAAGCTCGGTTCCTATGTCGCGGAGCTGCGAGAGGCGGGCGTATCGGCCAACGCCTTCCAATCGACACGCGGCAGTGGCAACCGGTTTCAGCTCAATTTCCGAAACCACCGCAAGATCGTCGTGGTGGACGGGACGTGGGGCTGGATCGGCGGCCATAATGTTGGCGACGAGTACCTGGGCAAGGATCCCGCCTATCCCAACTGGCGCGATACCCACCTGAAGATCACCGGCCCGGTGGTCCTCCAGTTGCAGCTTTGCTTCGTCGAGGACTGGCGCTGGGCGACGGACGAGGTGATGGGTTTCCCGTGGAAGTCCGGGCGGCGCGAGTGGCTCGGCGCCGGGGAAGGTGCCACCGTACTGATCGTGCCCACCGGGCCCGCCGACAGACTCGAGTCGTGTAGCCTGATGTTCCAACAGGCCATCCATTCGGCCAAGGAACGGATCTGGATCGCGAGCCCCTATTTCGTCCCCGATCACGGGGTGATGTCGGCGCTGCATCTGGCCGAGCTCAGGGGTGTGGATGTGCGGATCATCATTCCCGAGATGCCGGACAGCAAGCTGGTCTACTACTCGGCATACGCTTTCGTCGGTGAGTTGCTGGATTCAGGAATCGAGATCTACCGTTACGAGCCCGGATTCATGCACCAGAAGGCCTTTCTCGTGGATGACCGATTGGCCGGGATCGGGACCGCCAATTTCGACAACCGCTCTTTTCGCCTGAATTTCGAGGTGACGGCCCTTGTCATTGATGAAGCTTTCGTGTCGGAAGTGGCGAAGATGTTCGACGCGGACTTCGCCAAGTCCAGACTCATGACGAGCGATGAGGTCGCGGAGAAGCCGACCTGGTTCAAGGCGATGTCGCGAGCCTCGTACCTGACGGCTCCCATCCAATAGGCCACGGTGGCAACGATGCCAGGCTGGACAGGACCCAGGCCTGCAATCTGTTGAAGATCGGTTGGATTACTGCCGACACCATCATGAAGCGCGCCGTCGAGAGAGGAATGGAGCGTAGAGAGGCCGAGGATCTAGAGCGCATCGGCATGGATGAAAAGAGCTTCCGCGCCCGCCACCGCTACATCACCCGCCTCTGTGATCTTGATCGTGGCCGTGTCATCGAAGTCGTCGAGGGGCGCACCGTGGAAATGGGCGCTCGAACTCTTTGAAAGCCTTTCCCCCAAGGCGCGGGAGGGCGTCAACGTCGAGGTGTGGCACCGGCTATCGGGAGCGCCACTTCACCGCGTCATAGTTTCGCCACGCACTTATTGGAGGACGGCATGGATCTTCGCAAGATCCAGGAATTGATGAGGCATGAGATCATTTGCGGCTTCCGTACTCCCGCACATCGCCCCCCTTCGGGCAGCCTGTCTGCTGGCTGATTCGGAGCGCCCGCCGCGCGCTCCTCGGCTCCACCACGGAGGTCTTCCTGCATGTGATCCTGGGGGCGAATGGCCTGGGGGTGCGGAGTCCGCTGGATACGCTGGAATACGTTACGGGCATGGCGGCTTGAAGGTTTGGCGATTGGCTAGGTTCCATGGGCTGGAAGCCCATGCCACGGGCGTGCCTTGGCGGGCGACTGAAAAAAGCGCCCCTCCTTGTAAGGGGCCTGACGGGGGCTGGTTGTCACGGGATTTCGCTGGCCGTGATAGTGGGAAATCCGCTGGAGCGCGTCTCGATGATGTCGCCATTGGTGTCGGATTCGAGGATGAGGCATTCCACCCCGGGCCTCGCCTCGACGAAGGCCAAGCCGCGCTCACGCCCCAGCACGCTCACGGTGGTGGCGAGGCTGTCGGTGGTGGTGGCGTCCGGCCCGATCACCGTCACCGCGATGCGATGGGTCAGTCCGAGGGCGGTTTTCGGGTCGACGATGTGGGAGTAGCGGACACCATCGATGGTCACCGCCTGCTGGGTGTCGCCGCTGGTGGAGATGGCGGCGTTCGCCAGCGGAGCCGCGCCGGTGAGGGGATGTTTCGGATCGTTGGCGAGGACGGCGTCGAGGGAGCGGATGCCGATGCGCCAGGCGTCCTCGCCGGGGGGGGGATCGCCGACCACGATGTCGCCGCTTGCGGCGACGAGAGAACGGGTAAAGCCGCGTTGTTTGAGGATGGCGAGGGCTTCGTCGGCCGAGTAGCCTTTCACAATGCCGCCGAAATCGAGTTGCATGTGGAGCGCGGTGAGGGTGACCGCCGGCGTCTCACGGTCGAGTTCGAGCTTTTGCCAACCGGAGCGCTCGCGCGCCTGGGCGATGCGCTCGGCGGTGGGGAGTCGATGGTTTTTTCGCGCCTGTCGCCAGAGACGAATCATGGGGCCGAGGGTGATGTCGAAGGCTCCGTCCGTCTCGCGGGACAGATTTTCCGTCTTCACGAGAATCTGAAAGAGGTCGGCGGAAATCGGGATCTTTTCTCCCGGGGGGTGGGTGGTCAGCAGGGTGATTTCCGAGTCGACCTGATAGTCCGAAAAGACCCGCTCCAGAGCCGCGATCCTGTCGAAGGCGGCGTCGGCCGCGGCTTTGGCGGCTGCGGTTTCCTCCGGCGTGGCCCAGATCCGGAGGGAGAACTGGGTGCCCATGTGGGCCTCCTGAAAGGTGAGCAGGGAGGGAGCGGAAGTCTCGGCAGGAGACTTGGGAGGGGAGACGGCAGCCGGTTCATTGCTGCGATCACAGGAGGCGAGACAAAGAATGCAAGCTGCGCAGAAAGCAGGGGGAATGGAAAGGAGGGGCGACAATCCTGTCGCCCATGGCAAATCGACACAAAAGAATGACAAGGGCGACAGGATTGTCGCCCCTCCTTTCGCATGGTCCGATTGGTAGCCTGCGCGATGCTTCCTGAAAAATGACAAAACTGAGGTCATCTCGGATCGGTCATGCCGGTGGCGCTGTTCCACAACTGATACATGATTTCTTCCGAAGGAATCGCCAGCGGACGCACGATGCGGAATCCGAGCCAGGTGGCGTCGGTGTGATACCAGAGGGACTTGGGAAGTTCCGGGTCCTGGGTTTTCCAATCTCTGCTCGATGCGGTGCGCGCCGCCGATCTCAGCAGTTCGGGATCGTCATACCAGGAGCCCCCGCGCGCGACGCGCGGGTAGAGTTTCGTCGCGGGGATCGTCTCACGGTTCGTGGCATAGCCGTCGGCAAAGTACTGGTCGAGGCACCACTCCATGACGTTGCCATGCATGTCGTGGAGGCCCCAGGGATTGGGCTTTTTCTGTCCGACTTCCTCGTAGCGGTCGAGGCCTCCCTCGGTCCAGAACCATTCATACTCGCCGAGTTTCGCGGGGTCGTCGCCGAAGTGGTAGGCGGTGGTTGTCCCGGCGCGGCACGCGTACTCCCACTCCGCCTCGGTCGGCAGGCGGTAGTAGTGACCCGTCTGGGCGCTAAGCCACTGGCAGAACTTGCTGGCGGCGTGCTGAGTCATGCAGATGGCGGGATGTCTGCCCTTTCCCATGCCGAAGCTCATCTCCACATAGGGCGTCGTCGGCATCGATACGAGTTCGACGGGACGCGCATCGTCCAGCGTTTGAACGGGAGAGCCGTCCTTGTGGCGGGCGACAATGGTGATCATGAACGGCTCGAACTGTTCCCAGGTGATTTCGAATTTTCCCATCCAGAACGGCGCCACCGCCATTTCCCGTTGCGGTCCCTCATCGTCCTTGCGCCCGGGTTCGCCAGTCGGGCTGCCCATGAGAAAGCTGCCGCCTTCGATCGCGACCATGTGGTAGGGAACGCCCGTCATGGGGATCGCATTCTCGTAGTCCTCCATCACCTCCGTGTCCCGCACGGTGGCGGTCGCGGTCGCCTGGATTTTGTCCCGAATCATCCGCACCAGCTCCCGCTCCTTTTTCTCCTTGGATGGGAGCGAATCCTGCGGTGACGCCACGGCGGGACATGGCGCGAGACTCAACAGGGTCAGGTGACGGACCCAACCCTGTTGGATGGGGTGGAGGAAAGGCTTGAGGGCTTCCATCGCGGGTCAGCCTAGCGGAAACTCCCGAAAAGGGAAAGAGGCGAGATCCTCTCGGAACTCGCCTCTTTCGGGAAGCCTGATGGAAAGCAACATCAGGGGGGAAACTGGGGAGGAAGGATCACTCCTCGTCGCGGGTGCCCTGGCTCCAGATGTCGTGCATGGTCTCGGCATCGGGCACTTCGAGGGGGCGGACGAGACGGAAGCCGAGCCAGGTGGCATCGGTATGATACCAGATGGATTTGGGCAACTGGGGATCCTGGATTTTCCAATCCTGATGCGACCCGGTGCGGGCAGCGCTGCGGAGGAGGTCCGGGGTGTCATACCAGGAGCCGCCGCGGGCGACACGCGGGTAGAGTTTGGTCGGGCGGACGAAAGGATTGGCGGTTACCCCGGCGCGACCCTCGTAAGCGGTGTCGCTGTATTGGTCGAGGCACCATTCGAGGACGTTGCCGTGCATGTCGAACAGGCCCCAGGGGTTGGGCTTTTTGGTACCGACTTTCTCGTAGCCGGTGCGGGTCTGCTCGGGATCGAAGACGGCATAGTCGGCGAGTTGGGCCGGGTCGTCGCCGAACGAGTAGGCGGTGGTGCTGCCGGCGCGGGCGGCGTATTCCCATTCGGCCTCGGTGGGGAGGCGGTAGTAGTGGCCGGTCTGGGCGCTGAGCCATTCGCAGAATTTCAGCGCGGCGTGCTGGGTCATGCAGATGGCGGGAAAGCCGTTGGTGCCCATGCCGAAGCTCATTTCCTGATAGGGGGTGGTCGGGCTGGAGACGATGTCCACCGGCGCGTCGTCGGGATTGATCTTCTGCGGCGAGCCATCCTTGTTGCGGGCCACGTCGGTGATCATGAAAGGCTCATACATGTCCCAGGTGACCTCGAATTTGCCCATCCAGAAGGGGGCGATCTGCACTTTGTGCTGGGGGCCTTCGTCATCCATGCGCCCGCTTTCAGAGTCGGGGCTGCCCATGGTGAACTCGCCGCCCTTGATGGCGACCATTTCGTATTTGACTCCGGTCTTGGGGATCTCGTTGGCGTAGTCGGTCATCTCGGCCTCGGATTTTTCCTTGGTCTGGTCGAGGATGACTTCCCGGATGCGTTTCACCAACTCCAGGTTGTCGCCGGGGCCGGAGGGCGCCTCGGTGGCCACGGCACCGGCGGGCCAGTCGGCTCCCTGCTCGACCCAGTAGCGCAGGGTCTGGATCTCGCTTTTCTTGAAAGGACCGCCCTTCTGGAGGAGAGCTTTGACGCCTTCGTAGGTCACGCGCGGTTTTTCCACCAGCTCGACGCCTTCGGGCCACTCGGCGCCGTTCTGAATCCAGGAGAAAAGAATCTGCTGCTGTTTTTCGTTCAGCGGACGCTCCGGCGGCATGGCCTCGGGATCGTTGGGATCATCGAGATGGACGGTGGTCATCCAGTAGACCGGGCTGTCGTTGGCGTCCCCGGCTTTGATGACGTCCTCTCCGTAGGCTTCGCCACCCATGAAAGCGGCCGACTTGGTGTCCATGCGGTATTCACCCTCGGCTTCCTTGGGGCCATGGCAGTGAATGCAGGCGCCCTCGATGATGGGGGCCACTTCCGTCATGAAATCGACTTCGATGGCTTTGGGGGCGTCTTGGGCGATGGCGGAGGCCGCGGTAATGCCTGTGAAAGCCGCCATGGCTGAGAATGAGGTGTGGAATCGTGACGTCATTGGAGTTTTCAAAGGGCGGGCAGATAAGCTGTAAAAGCTGGAAATTGCAAGCGGCGCTTTTGGGCGAGGCGATGGGCGGGATCATCGTGGATCGATGCGAAATCCTCCGCCGGCCTCTGCTTCGAGAAAATGTCCCCGGGCGAGATTCTGTGTCTGGAAGGTAACGCCCCGGAAAGGCGCGCGGAAACCTGTCCGATTGTCGAAAAGACCCGTCATCATGCCGTTTCGGGGATTAAAACGCATGATGAGTCGTTCAGGACCAAAGTGCTGGAGCTGATCACCCGGCAGCCAGGAAAAGGCCTCGTCAATCGGCCCCGAAGCCTCCAGCGAGGCGCCCTCGAAGCGGATCCAGGCATTGAAATGGTCGTCGCTGTATCCGGCGAGACTGCGCGCTCCCGGAGCCGGGGAGGTAAATCGGGATCCAATGATGGGTTGTGCGAGAGAAAATCCATCGGGATAGCGGCGGTGACGCGGATTGGCGCCTTTTTCCCATCTGAGTATCCCATCGAAATCGCTGATCAGCGCCACCTGTCTCAGGCGGGGTTCTCCGCCCAGATAGCCGGAGGATGCGCCGCCGGGCAGGGGCGCGTAGAGGGGGATCTCGCCGTTGGCCCGCAGGATCGCCTGCCGGGAAAGGATGGTGCCGTCGGCGAGGCAGATCAGCCAAGCGATCCGCCCGGAGGCGCCGATATGGATCAGGGCGAGGCCGTCGCCCTGTGGTTCGGTGGAAAGGCGACCGCTATCGGTTGGCAGCAGCGCGGTGTGAGGCCCGCGATCCGTCTCCGGAACCGGTTGCGTCCGGGGATGGAAGTGGGCGCGGTGGAGATCGATGCTCGCGGTGATGCCATCGCCGGTCACGGTGCCGCCGAGGTAGAAGGCGGGATTTCCGGAGGTCGATTGCTCCAGTTGGAGACTGACGACCAGGGGAGCGGCGCCGGGTCGGTCGATCTGTCCGGCGAAGGCGCCCGTGCCCGGGTCGAGTATTCCCCGGAGCGGGTAACGTCGTCCCTGGAACCAGATGGCCCCGCTGAACGCCCCCGAATCCTGAACCCGGAACGCGCCGAGATTTCCCACAATGGCCGTCCCATCCCGGAGCAGTCCCGAGTAGACGCCGGTGCTGGCGGTCGTGGGGAAGGCGGTGGCGCGGGCGGGGCCGGTGGCCGGACTGGCGGGGGTGTCGGGCGAATCCGCCGGGGCGGGGCGAGTCTCGCTGCCGGGGTGGGGGAATCCCGTGCCGGGTTCGATCAACAGGTAGCCGACGCGATCCGGTGCCAGGAAACAGCCGGCCGCGATGCCCTGGGACTGGTAGACCACTCCGCGTAACGGAAAACGCTGCCCGGCTTCCCGATCCACCCACAGCCCCCGGAGCAGCCCGGTGCGCCGATCAACCGATCCCGAAAGCTGCTCGGGTCCGTGATCGGTGAGACGATCTCCCGCTAGCCAACTGATGACGCGATCCGTTCCCCCATCGGGCAGCGAGGATTCCATCAGGCTGAAACGGGCGTTGTGGAGCGCATCCTCCAACTCGTCGAGCGATCTCGACCCGATGGCGGGTGGCGCGAAAAGCGATCCGATCACCGCCTGTGAGCGGGAGAATCCGTCAGGGTAGCGTGGTTCGCGTGGATCGGGATTTTTTGTCCAGGTCAGTTCCCCATTGAGCGCGCTGATACCAGGAAGATCGCGGAATTTCAGCCATCCACCCACTTCGCCGCGCGGCATCGTCCGATACAGCATTTGGTGGAAAAACCATTCCCCGTCTCCTGATACAAAGCTGCTTGAAAAAATCGGCGTTCCATCGCCAAGCTGACCGCTCACCCGGAGGCCGCCTCCCGCGGACACCCACAGGCAAGCCCAGCCGGTGCCTTGCGGCTGGCCCGCGATCACCGGGTCGGGCGGTGGCATCAGCAGGGTGTAGCGGCCCGCCCAGGGGCAGGGAGACAGCCGGGGATGAAAAGCCGAGCGTATCAGAGAGGCATTCGCGCTGAGGCCGGAGCCGTCGAGCGTGGCCGCGATGCGCCAGGCGGTCGCGTCGGTGTCGGTCTTTTGCGGAGTCAATGAGATCGTTACCGGAAGGCTCCCAGCATCGAGAAAGGTGTCGGTAAACGGGGTGGAACCCTCGAAGCGTCCGCGCACCACCACTCGCTGGTTTTCCAGGAAAAGCACCGCGGTGAATGCCCCGGAGCGATTCAGAATCAGGCTGGCGAAGCGCCCCATCGGATCGGAGCTGGAGCGGTCGATGATGGGGCCGGTGAAGACGCCGGCCATCGCGGGATCAAAGGTCGCGGCGCTGACTGCGGGCCTGTCATCAGGCAGCAGGGGGAGATTGGGGATTCCCGCCGACCCCGGTTCGCTGGCAATGCCGACGCCCTGAATGGCGAAGGGAAAATTGGTGGGCTGGGCGTTGCTGAACAGTTCGATCTCGGCATGACGCACCGCGACCGCCGAGGGATCGAAGCTCACCGTGATCTGTGCCGATTCGCCGGGGGGAATGACGGCGGGGAGGGAGCCGAGAGTGAAATCCGTCGAGCCGCTTTCGTTCAGAGAGGCCCCGCTCACTTCGAGATCCACGCTGCCGTCGTTGAACACGCCAAGTCGCCTGACGACGGGCCCGGCATTGATCGCGACGAATCCGAAATCAGAACCATCCGTGTGACCCGGAGCGCTATCCCCGAGGGTCAGTGCCCGGGCAAATCCCTCGAACTGGAGGCGCATCACGGGGTAGCCGGCCACGCTTCCATATTCGTGGGCGCCGAGATCGACCCGGGCGCCGCTGATCCGGAGATTGCCGTCGCGATCCCTCTCATCGGTATCCGCCGCGAAGCCCGGATCGCCCCGGTCGATGACTGGCGATCCCGCCTGGGGACGGAGATTTCCCGTGGCGGGTGAGGTATAGAGCGGATCGGCCTGCAGCGAATCCGCATCAATGCCGGCGCCGGCGCGGTGGCTGGCGAGATCGTAACGATAGATATTTTTCCACTGCCATTTGATGTCGGCCCCCGGAGGGGCATGAAACAGGTTCCAGTTCACGACATTGCCGCTGTTGGAGGTGGCGGGATTGCCGATGAAAAGTCCGTTGTCGTTGGCGAAGAGGACATTGTGGGTCACCACGTTGTTTTCCGTTTCGTGCTGGAAATAGATCTCCCCGTTCCAGTCCTCATTCACATCGTTGCGGTAGAAAGAGTTGTGCCGGATCACGCAATCCCGCGTGCCACCCACGGTCGCGTTGTAGCCGCCGAGGAAGAGGCCGCCGATATCGTTGAGATAGACGACATTACCGCGGACGGTGATACGCTCCGTCCAGCGTCCGGCATGTTCGCTGGCCAGTTCGATGCCGATGTTGCAATGGTGGACGGTGTTGCGCTCGATAAGGATGTCCGCGCCGCCATCCACGTAGATGCCCGCCGCGCTCTGGGCACCTCCGCCGTTGGTGAAATTTCCCCCGTAGGCGGGATTGAACTCGGTGTTGATGTCGTGAACCACATTGTCCCGGCAGATGCCGTTGCGGGCGCGATCCACCGCCGGTGTCGGTCCCACGCCCTCGTAGCCGATGAAATCGATCCCGATGTTGTTGCAATGGTGGACGTGGTTGTTGATCACTTCGAAGCCGTCGACGTTGCCATTCAACACCAGGGCCTCGCTGGCGCCGAGGACGAGGTCGTGGAGTTCATTGCCCTCAATCCGCAGTTGGGTGACGGGTTGGGGGCTCCAGCCGTAGACGGCGATGCCGTGGGCGTTGCCGTTGGAGGCGGTGCGATTGTTCTCGATGCGGTGAATCCGGCAGTTCAGGACCTCGATGCCCTCGCTGGCCCCGACGATGAAGACGGCCTTGGGCGTGACGCTGGCCGAAGTGGTGCGCAGATTCCGCAACTCAAAGCCGTCGAGAGTGATCCAATCCACCCCGTCGAGGAGGAAGAGCGCGTTTTCCGCCAAGCTGGCGGCGTTCAGGCTGGAGCCATCGACGATGGGAGTCTCCCCCGGATAGGCGCGGAAGGTCAGGCGCCGCGTGTCGTCCGCGCCTCCGCGGGTAAAGACCACCGCCTCCGTGTAGATGCCGCCCCGCACGAGGACCACATCGCCCGGGTTGGAGGTATTGGCCGCTTTCTGTAGAGTGCGCCAGGGGCTCGCGAGAGTGCCGGGATTACTGTCCGACGCGCCCGGCGCCGTGCTGACGTAGCGGGTCGCGGCGGCGCAGGGCGATCCCGCGCCGACGCCGAGCCATAAAAGCACGGCGACGGCTCCGGCGATCAGGGGGCCGTGATCAAGACTGGGGTTCAGAATTCGCAACAGTCATAATTTAGAACAAAATTCCAAATTGTGACCTTCCTTCGGAAATCTGAAATACTTTTGACACCGTCGCGGTCGTCAGTAGGGCAGTTCGCGGAGGTAGAGATTCTTGAAATACAACTCGCTGCCGTGGTGTTGCAGTTCAATCTGATCCGCGCGGGGCAGGGGTTCCCGGCCTTCCTTGTCCCAATAGTTTTCCAGCTCGGTGCGGTCCACGACCAGTTTGTCGTTGAGCCAGATGCTGACTTTGTCGCCGACCATGCGGATGAGAAATGTGTTCCATTCGCCGGGCGTCTTGTCGGCCAGCACCAGCGGGGTGTTCTTGGTCCGCTTGTTGTTCCAGAGGCTGCCGGAGCCGAGGTTGCGTCCGTTCTTGTATTGCTCGACCCATTCCCTGGCATCGACCGGCAGGGTGCCGTCTTTTTTCCGGGGATCCCACGGGTCCCAGATCTGGATTTGCGGGGTGCCGCGGAGATAGATGCCACTGTCGGCGCCGGGCGGGATTTTCCAATCCACGTAGAGTTCGAAATCGCCATAGTCCTTCGCCGTGCAGAGGCTCTGACCGGTGCCGTCGTAGGTGAGGACGCCGTCCTTCACGCTCCAATGGGCCTTCATCAGCTCATCGGCCACCGCTTGCGCCTCTTTGAGCGCCTCGCCCTCGAGTGCGCGGCGATCATTGGCGTTCTTGTGGGCAAGTCCTTTCCACCCGGAGAGATCCTTGCCATTGAACAGCGCCGAAAATCCGGCGGGCGGGGTGTTGTCCTGACCGTCCTTGATCGAGGTGGGGCTGGGCGAAAAATCGGCAATTTTCATGTTCCGGAACTCGACATGATCGTTGTGACCCGCGAGCACCAGGTGGCCGGTCTTGTTCTTCATGCCCGGATGGGGATGACCGTCGACCGGGGTGACATCCTCCAGGAAAATATCGACAATCACCGCGCCGTTGAGGATGACCATGAGGTGGTCCTCGATGGCGACGATGGTCTGGGTGTTCCATTCTCCCACCGGCTTCAGGTAGCCGGTCTTCGCGGGGTGGATGCCATAGACCGAGCCGTGATACTGCCACGGTTTCAGCCAGGAAACCTGATGCTTTTTGCCGTCGATTTCCGTCTCGCTCTGGTAGCGGGAGCCGTTGTGATCCAGCACCTGAATCTCCATGCCGTCCTGGGCCGGATGACCGCCTTCCGGCACCCGGATACCGATGCCGTTGTTGGCGCTCTCCTCCAGTTTGAAATCAAAAGTCAGCGCGAAATCGCCGTACTGCTTCTCGGAGAAAAGGTTCTTGGCGCCTTTCTCGCAGATCAGCACGCCGTCCTCGATGCGGTAACCCTCGGTGGCTTTCCAGCCGGAGAGGTCTTTGCCGTTGAACAGGTCGCTCCAGGCGGCGGTCTCGAGGATGGCCAGGGGGCGCTTGCCGGCCTCGAAGTTGGGGTCGGGCTTGGCCGCGTTGTTCTGGGCGTGGGAAGCGGCGGGTGCGCCGAGGGTGATGATCGCGAGAGCGATGGCGAGGGCAGTTCGTTTCATGGGCGGGCATTGCACCATTCGCGAAGCCCGCTCACAAGTCCGCCATCGCGTGACGGTCGCGGCGGCGCTCCTCACTTGGCGTCGAGCGTGGCCTTCCGCTTTGATCGGTAAAATTCCGCCGCCTGGTCGAATTCCGCGAGCGCCTCCGGTGACAGCTTGTCCCGGTGCAGGGCTTACGCATGAAGCGGGCAGATAATTTCAGCGCGGAAGTTTGGGTCGAG
>CAYTNL010000120.1:0-12688 GCA_964439145.1 uncultured Verrucomicrobiales bacterium | reverse complement strand
CGATGACCGGCTACCAGGAGGTCCTCACCGACCCCTCCTATCGCGGCCAGATCGTCACCATGACCTACCCGCTCATCGGGAACTACGGGATCAATCCTCTCGATGATGAGAGCGATGCCGTCCATGTGCGCGGCTTCGTGATCGAGGAACTTTGCGAGGCGCCGAGCAACTGGCGATCACGGGAATCTCTCGACGACTGGCTCATCCGGCACGGCGTCCCCGGTATCCAGGGCATCGACACCCGCGCCCTCACCAAGCGACTCCGGACCGCCGGTGCCATGCGCGCCTGTCTCTGCGCGGACGGCAGCCTCGACGCCGCGGGCGCCGTGAGCGCGGCCCAGGAGTCCCCCCCCATGGAAGGCTCGGATTTCGTGCGAGAAGTCACCACCGCCGGAGGCTATCGCTGGGATCCCGAGAGCGTGGACAGCCGGCGCTGGACCGTGATCAACCAGACCGAAAGCCTGCCTTCGGTCGAAGGTCCCAACGGCGAGCGCTTCCGCCCCCTTCCCGAGCCGAAATACCACATCGTGGCCTACGATTTCGGGATCAAGCGCAACATCCTCCGCAGCCTCCGCCAGCAGGGCTTCTCCGTGGACGTGGTCAACGCCCGCACACCCGCCGAGGAGGTGCTCGCGAAGAATCCCGACGGCGTCTTCCTTTCCAACGGCCCTGGCGATCCCGCAGCGCTCGACTACGTCCACGCCGAGATCCGCAAGCTCGTCGACAAGAAACCCATTTTCGCCATCTGCCTGGGCAATCAGGTGCTCGGCCACGCCTTTGGCGGCAAGACCTTCAAGCTGAAATTCGGCCACCGCGGCGGGAATCAGCCGGTCAAGGACCTGCGCACCGGGCGGGTCGCCATCACCTCGCAGAACCACGGCTTCGCCGTCGATGCCGACTCCCTGCCCGCCAACGTCGAAGTCACCCACATCAATCTCAACGACGACACCGTCGAAGGCCTGCGCCATCGGGAATACCCCGTCTTCTCCGTGCAATACCACCCCGAAGCCGCCCCCGGCCCCCACGACGCCTCCTATTTCTTCCAGGAATTCGCCAATTTGATTGATTCCACCCGCTGAAACCTTTTACATTCCGGGCTGCCATGCCGAAACTCACGATTTACCTTCCCGACCAGGAACCGCTTCGCATCGGTTTTGAAGATCAGACCGAAATCAGCGTCGGACGCGCCGACGACAATGATATCGTCGTGATCCACGATTCCATCTCCAGCCACCACGCCCAACTGCGCCTGGTCGGCGACCACTTTCAACTCGTGGATCTGGACTCCACCAACGGCACCTTTCTCGATGGCGCCCCCATCAGCGAAGCCGTGCTCCATGCCGGGGCTCGCATCACCTTCGGACAGGTGGAGGCGGACTACGACGACGAGACCGAGGCCGGCGCGGAAACCCACAGCGAAGCCGGTGACGACAGCTTCGGCGCCGGAGCCGGTGGCAGCGGCTTCGAGAGCACCATCCACGCCGAAATCGCGGCCCAGAGCGTGCGTCCACCCGATTTCACCAACCTTTCTCCCCTGCCCAAAGTGGAGAGAAAAGACGCCGCCTCCAAGATCGCCATGGCGCTCGGAGTCGTCGGGTTGGTCGCCGCCATCGCCATCGCCGGCTTTGCCGCCATGATGAAGCTCTGATCGACGATCATCGACCGAGCCGCCAACCACACGCCGAGAATCGACACGGTGTCCGCCCCGATTGGGTGACTCCGCCCAAACCGAGCGCCTTTATCTTGCGACGCCCCTCCGCCCGATCTCTCCGGTGGATCCGAGATTCCCCGCGTCGGTTCATCCTCCCCTCTCATCCCACCACATCGCAGAAATCATTATGCCCAATATCGTGATCGCAGGCGCCCAATGGGGCGACGAAGGCAAAGGGAAAATCGTCGACTGGCTCACCGAACACGCCGATGTCGTGGTCCGGGCCCAAGGCGGCAACAACGCCGGGCACACCGTCATCAGCGAGGGAAAGACCTACATCCTCCACCTCATCCCCTCCGGCATCCTCTGGCCCGGCAAACGCTGCGTCATCGGCAACGGTGTGGTCATGGATCCCGTCGCCCTGCTCGCCGAAATCGATGGGCTTGAAGCCAAGGGCATCTCCGTCTCGCCCGAGAATCTCCGCATCTCGGACCGCGCCCACCTCGTACTGCCCTACCATCGAGAACTCGACGCCCGTCGCGAGAGCAATCTCGGAGAGAAAAAAATCGGCACCACCAAACGGGGCATCGGCCCCACCTACGCCGAGAAGATCGAGCGCACCGGGCTCCGGGTGCATGATCTGTTCGACACCGTGAACTTCATCGAGCGACTCACCGCCAAAGTGGCCGACTGCAACACCCTCCTCGAGGCCGCCGGAGAGTCCCCACTCGACGCCGAGGCCATCGGACGCGATTGCCTCGCCGCCGCCGAGCGACTCCGGCCATTCGTCGACAACACGGTGAAGTTCCTCCACGAGGCCATGGCCGCCGGGGACAGCCTCCTCTTCGAGGGCGCCCAAGGCACGTATCTCGATGTCGATTTCGGCACCTATCCATTCGTGACCTCGTCGAACACCACCGCGGGCGGCGCCTGCACCGGTTCCGGCGTCCCGCCGCAAAAGATCGACAAGGTCATCGGGGTGGCCAAAGCCTACACCACCCGTGTCGGTTCCGGGCCTTTCCCCACTGAAGACGACGCCTGGGGCGATGTGTTGCATGGCATGGGCCGCGAATTCGGCGCCACCACCGGCCGCGAGCGCCGCTGCGGCTGGCTCGACCTCGTCCTGCTGCGCTACGCCGTGATGGTCAATGGCATCGATGAACTCGCCGTAACCAATCTCGACGGCCTTGACCAGCTCGAGGAGATTCCCGTCTGCACCCATTACGAAATCGACGGCCAGCGCCACGACCTCCCGCCCGCCGCCATCGCCGACTATGATCGCATCCAGCCCGTCTACAAGACCCTGCCCGGCTGGCGCACCCCCACCGACGGTGCCAAAAGCGTGGCGGATCTCCCCGAAAACGCGCGCGCCTATCTCGATCACCTCTCCCAGTCTCTCGGAGTCCCGATCACCCTCATCGGTGTGGGCCCATCGCGCGACCAGACCCTGGTGGCGGGCTGACGCGCCCCATCTATGCTTCTCCGCACGCTATTTCCAGATTCCCGCATTTCCCAACGCTGTTATACTGCTCCGCATCGAGTTTTCGGATATCGCCCGCCGCGATGCCCGACTTGCATTCCATCCATGTTTCAGGCGTCCATCCCTGCGGAGATCCATGAACTCCGCCCTTCGCGACATCGCATGCCGCGCGCGGTTGAACGGAGCCGCTTCGCGACGCCGACACTCGCGAACACCTCGGGAGTCAGCGGAAGTGCTGGAGCCAGGTCAAGATACGACGAGGAAAACCTCTCCCCAAGGTAATCAGTCAGAAAAAAGGCCGCCACCATCCTCTCCCCGGGCCGCGAGGGTGATTTCCGAGAGGTCTTCACCTCATTTACTATTGCGTCCCGCGCCGACAAGCTCCCCACTACCGGCCTCAATGAGGTCGGCTACAGCGCGCGGCGACAAGCTTCCATCTGGCCCGCGCTTTCTCGTGCCATCACCCTCCAAGCCGCCCCCACCCACCCGTAGCATGGGCTTCCAAGCCCGTGCTTGTCTCGTGGGCTTCCAAGCCCGCGACACAGAGTCCCCGTTCGCGCCTTTCCACCCCCACCTCGTTCCGGGCATCGCCATCCATCCTCCTGGCGCACCGCCTTTTCCGTATATTCCGTGGTTACCCAATTTGGTGAGCGATTAATTCCGGGATAGCCCGCCCGATAGCGCACGCCTCAGCGCGCAATGACTCCATACCGCAATTGCTTAGTTGTCTTGGGCTTTAACGGAATCCGAAAAAATCATGCCGGGAAGTATAAGTAGCGATGGAATCGGCACAGCGCATGGAGGGCGGGCGTGTAATGCGGGCAGGCTGTCCCGAGATACCCCTCATCGGTAAATTGGGCAACCACGGAATACACGGAAAAGGCGATGGGGCCGGGACTATATGGAGGATGGCGGTGTTGCGCCCAAGCTCCAAGCTCCAAGCTCCAAGCCCCCCAAACCGGTCCGGCGAGGGAAGGAGGTCTACACCTCTCCCCTCGCCGCTCCCTGGATGGATATCGATCAGCAGGGTTTGAAGGAGGGGATATCCCCACTTTCTCCCCCGCAGGGCGGTTTCCGGCACAGGCCTACCGCTCCCGAAGCCGATCAAGGCCTCATCTCAGCCCCGATCTCACGAACTCTGCCGTGAGGAGGTGGACGAGGATGAGCGACTGCGGGTCAGCGTTTTCCCGTGTTTCACCAGTTCGGCGAAGGTGTTCTCGCCAATCCCGGTGATCAGAATCACTTCTTCCACCGCCTTGAATGGCCGGGCTTTTTCAATCGCCGCGCCTCGGGTGGTGGAGATCCCCTTGACGACGGCCAGCTCTTTCACGCTCGCCTCGTTCAAGAAGGCCAACAACTTCGTCTCCTGGGCCGATGTCAGATCCGACGCCAGTTTTTTCGCGGTTCCCTGCTTGGCGGGAATCTTTTCCTCGGCGGGCGCGGTCGTGGATTTTCGCTCGGTGGCTTCGACTTTGGTCATCGGGCTTTTGCTTTTGGCGGCGGCGGCCTTTCCGCTCGTCGACAACGCGGGCAAGGCGAGAGCGGCAAGGAGGGCGACAGTGGTCAGAACAGTGCTTTTCATGTTAGATGTGGGATTGTTTGTTTGTCCAAGTGTTCGCAAAAACACTATTCAAAGGGACAATTTTGCCAAGTAATTTTTTCGAAAAAAAATCGCTCGCGGCTATTTCCTTCGTTTCCCGAGTCGGGTGACCCGCTCCCACACCGCGGCGACGGCTCCACGGAGGGGCTTAGGGCCGTCACCGCCAATTTCTTCATCCACCGCCTCCAGCCGCTGTATCAGGTCAATGAGAGAAGCACGGTCCAGCATCCCCCCGGCGGCGGCACAGAAATGGGTACGACAGCCAAAAGGGCGATCCTGGTAGATGCGGCAGCGACCGTCATCGGCGAGAAAGGGGCAGGCGCCGTCGGGGGCCTCGCGCTCGGGCACCGCCTTGTGGCCCGCCGCGCGCCATCCGGCGGCCGCGACCAGAGCCTCTCCCCGGGTCAGTTGCGGGGTCCTGCCGGTGAGTCGGAAGCGACAGCACTCGGTCCTGGCGCGGCAATCGCGCTCCACGGGCCACCGCTCGAGATCGCGATAGATGGCGCGCACCGAGGTCATGGCCTCGCGCAGCGCGGTGTCCTCGACAGGTTTGCCCCGGGGATGGCGGGATCGGCTCATGCTTCTCCCGCCACTCAACAGGGTATGGTCGGGGATTCAACCCTGTTTGGTGCCCGTTTCTCTCCGGTCTATGAGACGGTGGTGGCCAATGGCTGGGGCGACTCCAGGGCGACGGGGGCTTTCTTCGCCCAGCGACGCCAGGCCCACCATGCCCAGAAGGGCAGGTTCACGAGGAAGATCCAATCGAGTTTTTCCACATGGTAGAAGAACAGGCCGAACATGATGTCGTTGAGATAGTGGAAGCTGATGAAGAGCAGGCCGAACAGCAGCCAGGCGAGTCGATTGTAGAGCGCGAGGAAGGCGACGCACTGCAGGGCCACGCCGGTTCCCAGCAGGAGGCGGGTCCAGTTTTTGTGTTCCAGCATGAATTTGGCCATGACGGGGAGGGTGTCCGGCTCCCATTCGGGGTCGAGGTCGTTGTAGTAGTTCTGCCGGTGGGTCTTGACGACCTGGACGCCGATGTAGTGGCTGTTGAGGAACCATTGACCGCCGGATTTGAACTGCTTGATGACTCCGGGAATCATGTAGCTTGCGATGATCACGAGCTGGGTATAGCGGATCATGACATCCCACCAGGTGCGCCCGTGGCGGGTCACGGCGCCGGCGCGCTGGAAACCCATGGCCTGGCGGGGATTCTTCACCAGCGCCCACAGCGCCACCACTGTCTGGGCGAGCAGGATGAGAGACACCATCTGGAAGCCATGGTGGATGTACCCCTGGGAATTGTAGAGGGTTCGGCTACCCAGAAGCACGAAGCACAGTATCGGCAGCGCGACGGGCAGGCCGTATCCGGAAATGTAGAGAATGAGACAGGGCAACACGATCCAGGGCAGGATGGCGACGAAGGAGTCGTCGTTGAAAAAGGTGAGATCGATGAAGCGCGCGACGCCGTCGGGTTTTTCCTGGGTGGAATAGGGGATCTTGGGCTCGGAGTTTGGCAGGAGTGTCGAGATGGGAGGCAGGGGTGGGCGCAGCATGCGGTCTTTGGCCCTGTCATTGACGATCTGGGTCAGGGCGTCGCCCGGAACGATGGCTTCGGCGATTTTCAAACCGCTGTTGGAAAAGGGCGCATCGAGTGGCATGCACTGAAAGAGCACGTAGGCGTAGAGCACGCGCATGATAACGATCTCGAAACGGTGGAATCGCGGAATGGCGAAACACCGGGAGAGATGGGTCCAGAGGGGACTCTGAAAGCGGGATTGAATCCTGGAAACAAGGGCGCTCATGGTGGGGAAAGGGGAAGGTTGGCTCAATGGGTAACGCCGACATTGGCCGCGAGATTCGCCGAGCGGGCGGACTCTGGCGTATTCAGCTCGGTGATGACGGGAGCGGCGGCCTTGATCCCGGCGGGCAGGGTGGCGACGATCTCGGGGGTCTCGCTGAATCCGGTGTCGTTGTCGTAAACGATCCACACCTCGATCAGGGCCACGTTCTCGGGCATCACGCGCCCTCGATCAGCGGCCTGTTTTTCCAGAAAGGTGAGGAGATTTCTGCCGACCTCGGCGCGCTCTACCGCTGTGAGGTCGTTGTCTGATTTCCCGCGCTCATCGGCAAACTCGCGACTCCAGCTTTTATACATTTTCTTCACCTTGGGAGCGGTGATCTGGGTGAGGGCGCGGATGGGGATGGGCCGGGTCTCGCCGTCGCCGGAGACGGAGGCCACGTAGAAGTAGTTCTCACTTTCGTTGGGATCGCTGTACATGGGAAAGTGCGAGAGAGGGAAAAAATCCTCCACCCAGATGGACAGGAAAACGATAAAGGGTACCACAAAGAAGGAATGCCGGAGGCCGATCCAGGCGGCGAGGCTGAGCGCGGTGAGAGAACCGAAAAGGATTTCCATATCAGGTCGATGGGTTGGGTATCGCCCCGACCCATACGATCTTCCCGGCCAGCGGAAAGCGCTTTTCAAGCAGCGCGGGCAGGTTGTGACAAGCGACGGTCAATCCGCGCCAGAATATGCGCAAAAGGCCGGCCAATCGCGTCACGCGCCCGAGGCGGGCTTCGGCGGAGAGTCCCGCCTCCCCCTGTCAGAGACCGATGGTCCCGAAGACATGATTACTGCTGTAGTGGCCAGCCTCCTGGAATGGCTCGTAGCGCCAGTAGACGCCGTGCAGGCTGCCGAGAAACCGATAGCTGCCGATGTTTTCCTCGCGACGATCCTTCGCGGTTCTTTCATCCGTCTCATCGACGGGAAAGCCGAGCAACTCCGCCAGTGATTCGACGGCTTCGGAATCGTAGGCGAGGCCGACCCCGGGTTCGCCCTCGACCTGACCGAGGAAGCGAAACACGAGACCGACTCCGTCGAGGAGATTGTCTCCGGCGCCATACAGCCATCGATCATCGCGGTCGTAGGAGTCGAATTTGTCGATGAAGAGGAATGGCAGGAAATCAAATGGCGGGACTACCACCACCGGGATGGGCTCGACGGGCTCGGGAATGATGGGGGGCACCACCACGGGAGGGGTGGGCGGAAGCAATCCGACCGGAGCGATGGCGTCGTAGTAGAGAGTGTAGAGCGCCCCGGCGGATCCCCGGTACTCGCTGGTGCCATCTCCCAGAACCCCGGCCGAAAGGGCCACGAGATTGGGCAGACCTCCCGGGGCATCGACCGCGGCGATGGAGCCGATGGGGAAATCTTCGGCCGTGCCGACGGATGTCGTCAATGCCTCGCGATCCCACCAGAGATCGGGCTGCAAGTAGACTTCGTCGGTGTCGCCGGCATCGATCCCGCCGTTGCGGGTGGGATCCCAGTCGCGGTTGCCATCGGTAAAGCTCGCGCCGCCCGTGCCGCCGACGCCGCGATAGAAGTCGGTGGCGGAATTGAACCGGTTGGTGCCATCCATCAGGTTGCTTTCGCGTTGGGGCAGATAGAAACGGAGTTCCTCGGCGCCGTTCAGCGCGCTGGCGAAGACCGAATCCGTGGCGGTCAGGGTGCCGTCACCGCCATAGAACGGGAGATTCCGCCCCACGCCGACATGGGTGGAGCCGGAGGTCACCGTCACGATGCTCGGGAGCAGCGCCTGATCGGCGTGCCCCACGAGGACCCGCTCGAAAAGCCCGTCATTGCCCACCGCGACGGAGACATCGCCGCTGCGGGCGCCGGCGCCTCCCCCCGCGGCCACGACGGATGGCGGTGTGGCGATACTGGGTCCGTCGAGAAGCCAATCGCCGTTACCGATCATGTTGTAATTGTTCAGTTTGGGAAAGACATCATCCCGGTCGGGGTTGCCGACGGTCTCGACGATCTGGTCATTGCCGCTGCCGCGCACGGTGATGAGATCGTTGCCGACTCGGACATCGATATCCCCGGCCTTCGTCCCGGTGACTCCCGGCCCGCTGTGTCCCACCTGGGCATAACTCAGCGAGGTCGGCGCCAGCATCAGGCCCGGGGAGACGCCGAAGTCAAAAAACACCTCCGGGTCACCGGACACCAGCAGGTTGTCGGTAGTGCCCGCCTCCATGGTCATGTCGTTGCCGACGACCACGGTGATATCGCCGCTCTGGTTGGAATTGACGGCGGAAAAGCCGGAAATTCCCAGATACTGGGTCGACCAGTGACCGATCTTGGCAAAGCCGTAGAGAGCGGCGGCGGGATTTCCCGAGGTGTCACTGGCGGGTTCCTGGGTGCGCTGGGCGGCGCGCAGGGTGAGGTCGTTACCCACCATGACGGTGATGTCGCCGGTCATCGCGTCCTCCAACATGTCACCACCGTGTCCGATGACGGCGGCAGCGTTGCGGACCTGCACCACCGAGTCCGAAGGGGTGATCGACCAGGCGTTGGAACCCGCCTCCAGGAGGAGATCGTTGGCCACGTTCACCGTGATGTCGCCGTTGAAACCGGCGGGGCGGGAACGGTCGTTGCCGAGATCCGAATTGTCACCGTGACCCACCTGGGCATAACCGCCGAACTCGGCCTTTCCTCCGCGGATCGCCATGTCGCCACCGGCATTGATGGTGATGTCGGAACTGGCCTCGATGCCGTTCATCAGCGACCCGTCATCGAGCACATTGATGTCGAGGCTGTTGAATACACCGCCATGCCCCACGCGCACGAAATTGCTGCGGGAGGGATCGCCGGAAAAGAGGCCCACGTTCACCTCGTCATTCGATGTGGCGACGCTGGCGTCCACATTGATATCGCCGAGGGCGTTGAGGGTGATGTCGCCGATCAGCACCCCTGCTTTGTTGATATCGAGATCACCCGCGCTGAAGCGGTCGCCATTGCCGAACATGTGCCCGATGCTGGTGTACCACTGAAAGCCGGAGCCATTGCTCAAATTGATGTCGTTGGCGTTGACGGTGATGTCTCCCAGCTTGTTTTTCTGGTTGTACTCGGTGGAATTGCTGTTGTTTCTCACCAGGCCGGTGCGGCGTCCCCCGTGGCCGATCATCACCTCTACCCAGCGCGTTTCGACGAGGTGATTGCCCCCGGTGGCGGCGTTGCGGAAGGCCTGGTTCTGGGTGACTTCGAGGCCGGGCTGACTGGAATGCTGCAGCGTCACATCGCCGCCAGCGTTGACGGTGATGTCGGCGGTGTTTCCGGAGATGGCGTAGGTGCTTTCCACTCCCCCGAATCCGAGGGTGACCTCGTTCTCCGAGACGACCGCGGTCAGATCGATGGATTCATCCAGCAGTTGATACCAGCCCCCGTAGAGAAACTGCTCGGTCCGATCCATGGTCCCGCCACTTTGGCCGTAGGCCTGGGCGCTCTGGTGTCCGATCTTGGCCCCGCTGTCCCGATAGCGACCACCGGCCAAAATGACATCGCCGTCAAAATCGACATTGATGTCTCCGGAGTAGTAGTTGGCGCGGTTCTCGTAGCCGTGATGACCGATCTGGGCCTGGGAGCGATGCACGCGGGTGGCGTTTAGATTGCTGCTGGTGAAGGCGCCGGTGAAATCCGGGAGATCGTCATAGCCGGCGACACCGTCGGCGGAAGCGCCCCGCAGCACGAGATCTCCGGCCCCGGTGACGGTGATATCTCCGATGATCACGTTGCCGGTCTCCATGTCGGTCATCTCCCCGCCCCCGTGGCCGATGGCGGCCCAGTCGTAGGTATCGTTCCCTGCGGTGACTTCCACGCTGCCGTTATGAGAGCGCACTTCGATATCGCCGAGCAGATTCACAAAGGTAACGCCGCGGTTCGGACGCGAGCCGCCTATGGCGCCACCCAGTGCCAACTGCGTCTGCTCGCTGGCGCTGTTGGCCCCCTGTCCGTCCCCATTATTGATCCGCAGGCCCATCAACTCGTCGTCGGCCTCGTTGTTGACGGAAAATCCCCTGCCCCCGTGGCCGATCTGGGCCCAGCGGGAGTCGCGGACAAAGCTGAGTCCGTCGAGCGCCAGTCCATCAACATCGACCGCGGTCTCGTAGGTGCCCGTGGTGGTATCGGGGGTGCTGTAGCCGACCACACGCACACCGTTGCTGCCCCAGCTCTCGACGATGATGTCACCGACCACTGTCTTGTCCGTGCCACCCGCGAAAGCCGGGATGTGAAAACGCCGCGCCTCGAATCCCGGCGTGCCGCTGACGGGAATGTCCGCGTCCCAGAAGTCATCGTCCCAACGATCATCCCGGAGATCCTCCTGATAGTTGCCCCGGGCGTCACCCACACCGTCGGAGGCCAGAAACAGTTCGCCTTTTCGCAGATTGGGATTGTCGAAATCACCATTGTTGGCGAAGAAACGGACCTGCTGGAAGTCTCCGCCATGGGGATTCCAATAGACAAAACCATTCATGACATGGCCGATGGCCGAATGGTTGCGGGTATGCGCCCCGGCGAGCACATCGACATCACCTCCGGCTCTCACCGTGATGTCTCCGAATACCGAGCCAAACTGACCTACTCCCAGGTGACCGATCTGGGTGTAGGCCTCGGAGCTGTTACCGGTTTCGGGATTCGCCAAATTGTTCGATGAGGCGGTGTTCTGCCAGGACTCCAGCCGGATGAGACCGGCGGTGTTTTCGGTCACTCCGGTGAGATTGACCGAAGCGTCGCCGCGATCATACTCGACCGTGTCGCGGTCCACTCCCGCGAGCAGATTGATGTTGCCGTAGACCGGGGCCAGACGTGCGATCGAGTTCGCCGTCCGGTCGTTGCTGGCGCCGTTCCAACTGAAGAGCCGGTAGGTCTGGCCACCGAAGTTGGTGTCCTCGGCGAAACTTCTCAGGGATTTGTCATCGCCCCATTGGCTCGAGTCCCCGCCGTGCCCGATCTGGGCATAGCTCTGGTGTCGTCCTCCCGATTTCATCAGCAGGCCACCCGTCAGCGCCACGTTGATGTCCGCACGATCCGTCGCGCTCTGACCGGCTCCATGCTCGGGCGCTCTCCCGCCCAGCGTCAACGGATCGGGAAGCTCGGCGTCGATCTGTTGCCACCACCAGTTCCCGCTGCGCTCGTTCATGTAGTGGTTGGAAAAGGGAATGAAGGTCGCGTCGCCCGGCGCACCCGAGGCCGCGTCGCCGTCGAGGATGCCGGTGCTGTTCACCGCGTATACTCCGTCGGGAATCGTGTCGCTGTTGATATCGTTGAAATAGTCGGGCATCGGACCGCCCGCCTGCCAGTCACGATAGTCCTGGTAGCCGAGATACCCGACCGCGGGATCGTTGTCGCCAATGGCCGTCCGATCATTGAGGTCGAGCGATCCCTCGGCCCCGGTGCGCACCGTCAGCACGGCCCCGGTGTCGCGAAAACCCAGATGCACGTACCGGCTTTCCGATCCCCCGATCTGGGGGGAGATCATGATGAGGGAATTGGCGGCGACATTGGTGTTCCCGTATCGGCTACCCACTTGGTAGTGCCGGTTGATGACTGAATCGCCGATCTGCATCAGCCCGCTGCCGAGGCCGAACTGGCCCTCTTCGAGATAGTATTCCCAGACATCCTCGGGATTGACCGGATTCGGAAGTTCGTCATATATCCGGGCGCCGCCGGGATCGTCGGCGGCATTGGGATCGAACGCGAGGTCGAAAATTCCGCCCGCGTCGAAGTCGGCCTCGCTGCCTCCCCATCCGGCGATGAAATTCACCGATCCACCGCCCGAGGTGCGGACATGGGTCTGCACGAGAATGTTCCCGGAGGCGAGCACGCCGAGACTGGCGTTGGAGTTGGTCCACTGAATGGCGTCGTGACGATCATTGTCCAGTCCGGTGTTGGCAAAGGTGATGTTACCGCTCTCGGTCATGATCAGTACCGAGGTGCCTCCCTGCAGGGTGTCGTTGACCACATGGTTGGGAATATCCGCGGCCACGGCCCCGCCCCCACTCGTGTTGCCGACCACGACATCACCGGGATCGAACAACACCATCCCGGACCGCCCCTCAACCGAGGTCGCCGACACGCTGCCGCGCATCGTCAGGGTGTCGAGTCCCGAAATCT
>CAYTNL010000119.1:0-13652 GCA_964439145.1 uncultured Verrucomicrobiales bacterium | reverse complement strand
CAGGTTACCTTTTCACCTGCAATTGTCACTCGCCTAAGTCCGACAGGCTGCTAGTTCGCGGGTATTTCGTTCAGGGTGTAATAGGCGCGGTCGTGCAGCAGAGTTACTCCGTCCCGTGATCGGAAATCAGGCAGGTGGAACTCGTGGACGTGGCCTTGGACGAGACCCTTCACTCTCAGGCGCACGCTCATGGCGTCGGGCGCGACCTCCGCGACGGTGACGGTGGGGAGGGTGTGGTCCACTTCGGGGCTGCCGTAGCCCTGCTGGTAGATGTGGGTGTAGGTTTGCAGCGCGTAGGACTCCGGACGGGCCGCATGCGCGGGATCGGCGGGACGCGTGAAACGCAGGAGGAAGCCGTCCGGCTGTGCGCGGATGTCGAGGATCTCGAAGGGCATCTTTCCGGTCCAGTCGAGACGCTGGAGAAGGTTGTCCTTCATGCCGCGGACCGGCCAGCCCCGGTTCGTGCCGCCGGTGATCAGTTTTCCTTCCGGGGTGAAATGGAGCGCCAGCAGGCCGGTACCGAGTCCTTCTCGAAATGGGTAGCAGGCTCCCTGCCAAACGCCGTTGACTTGCTCGGTGGTGGCGCGCATGACGATGCTGAGGGTGTAGTCGCCGACGAAAATCTGATTGTCGAAGGGCCCGAACTTTCCACCCGCGCGACAGACCTCGAAGCCGGAGATTGATCGCCCCATCTTCTTGTATGGGAAGACGACCGCGTAGGGCACGAGTTCCTGGACCCGCACGCGCTCCACCTCCATGCGTGACGGCGAATTCGGCATCACCGGCGTAAGGCCCATCTCCGGGGCCTGGGGATACCAGTTGAAACTGACGGGATGCCCCATGAATCCGCCGGGCTTCAGGTGCTTGAGCGAGCACGAGCCATTCCACGGTCCCTGGCTCTCCGCGTAGAACATCTCACCATGCTCGTTTTCCCCAACGCCGAGGGGGCTGCGAAGGCCGCTGCAGATCGGGGTGGTTTTGCCATCAGGAGCGATTCTCAACGCCCAGCCGCGAAAGAGCGCCTTCGAGTGGTAGGACTCGGACAATCCGAGAGCGATGTAGAGATTGCCCGCTCCGTCGAACTTGGATCCGATCGCATACTCGTGATAGTGACCGAAGCCCCAGGTGTCGCTCACCGTGTCGTAACGGTCCGCGTGGCCGTCGCCGTTGGTGTCCGTGATCCGTGTGACCTCTGTCGCGTGCGTGGCATAGAAGGCTTCGTCGCGCCAGGCGAGACCGAGCACTTCGTCGAGGCCGCTGGCAAACACTCTGAGCTCCGGTTGTGGGATGTCGTCCGAGACGCCGGAGAAGAGCAGAATCTCCCCGCGCCTGGTGCCGACCGCGAGACGACCGTCGGGCAGCGAAACCATACTGCCCGCCTCGACATATCTGCCCTCGGGCATGGGGACATTGATGATCCGGTAGTAGGTCGCCTCGCGCTCCGCCGTGCCCCAGGTGTCGCCAAAGTCCTCGGACGCGACGGTGGCGAGCGGGATGAGGCCCAGAAGTGTGAAGAGGCGAAAGCTCATGGCTTGGCGACGGGGCGGTACTCCAGTTTCATCTCTCCGCTCACCGGCAGCAGGAGTTCCCTAGCGCCACTCGTGTCACGCAGGATGGGTTTGGCGGGCAGGCGGACGCGGAGGGTTTTGTCGATGGCGAACTCGTTCGGCCCGAGCGGCTCGATGCTGTTGGCCGCCGCCGCGCGGAAATGCAGGCCTTCGGGCGGGTCGGCGGGGAAATGCAAGGTGCGCTCGAGGTAGAGATTTCCGGCGGCGTCCCGGCGCTCGCGGAAGAAGTCCTCGATCACGATTCCGTGAACTTCGTAGCGCAGGGATGGGCGTTTTGTTTCGTCGAGCGAGTAGCCCAGGAACGAAAACGGCGATCTGCCCATTCCATGGTCGGGCAAGGGCCACGCGGCGTCGGGCGTGGCGAGAATGGCGAAAGCGGGTCCGGGAGGAAAATTCACGATCTCCTTTCCGAGGAGACGCGCCTGACCGGATCCCTGCCCGCGCCACAGCGCGGAAGCCTCGATGAAGCCGCCGCTCCAGATTGAGCCGAGCCGCATCCATTCGGCATCGAAGGCGAGATTGATGCCACCGGGATAACCGACGCCGAGGCCGCGCTTGCCGATGCCGGGGTAGGCGCGGCGCACGATGACCGCCTCCTTCTCCACTTTCACGACGAGTGGCTCGAGCACCAGCCCAGGAGGTTCAGGCGCCTCCGGTCCGCGGGCGAGGTATTGCCAGAGCGCGTCGCGTTGCCGCCCGGGGTCGCCGTCGAGGATATTGGGAAGAGGGGATTTCCCATCGGGCCAGAAGCCGGGCATGACGGTGAGGGGGACGAAGCGCTGCGGCTGGGCGAGGAAGTGATGAAACCAGTGCTCTTCGAGCCGTTCGGTCATGGTCATGAGATCGAGCGCGCGGATGGGCGCGGCACTGCGGCCGCGGAAGGTGTGGCAGGCGACGCAGTTGAAGCCCTTCGCGCCCGCGAGCGCGCGTCCTACTTCGTGGGGTTTCTCGGCTGTGGGGACGCGCTCATAAGCCAAGGATGGCAAGGTGTCGAGTTCCTTGAGCCAGGCGACGAGTGGCTCGGTTTGCGAGGCCCCGTACTTCGGCATCCGCGTGTGCAGGTAGGGACGCGCGCCCGCGCCGTTCACCAGAACGTCGCGCAGCGAGGCGGCCTTGAGCTTCGCTCCGACACCGGTGAGCCTGGGCGGTAGGCGTCCCTGTTCGCCGAGTGTCTCGTCGTCACCGGTAAAATAGTCGCCGCGATCCGTGGATGCGCCGCCGACTCCGTCGCGTTCGTGGCAGGCGAGGCAGTTCAGCCGGGTGAGCGTCAGGTGCACCCGCTCCGTCGGCGTCCAACTCTTCGATTCCGCGGCAAGCGCCCCCCGCAGCGACGAGCGTTGGTCATGCGAGAGCGGATAGCGGGGCCAGGCGCCGGGCGTTTCCGAGAGACACCCCTGGTCCGATCGCAACTGGCTCAGGGCGGGCAGCGTTGGCAATTCCGTACGATCTCCTGTGCTGTGACAGGCATGGCAGCGATGCTCGGCAAATACCTCTTTGCCACGCGCCGCCAGGGTGGCATCTGGTTCGAAGATCTCGGGCGGCGCCATCTGACCACGCAGCAGGTAACTGGCGATCTCCCGCGCTTCGAGTGGCTCCAACTGACAATCCGGCATTCGTCCGCCGGGCCGGGTCGCGAGCGGGTCTTTCAAAAATGCGGCGAGACTCGCGAGGGTGTATTTTTCCTCCATCGGTCCCAGAGGCACCGAGTCGGGCAGCGATTCCTCCGGCGAGTGGCAGGCCACGCAGCCGACCGTGTGATACAGTTTCCCGCCGCGCTCCACGGCCTCCGACGAGGGCGGGGCTGCTGTCGTCGGTTTGCCCAGCGAGGCGAGGTAGTGTGCCAGCGTATTTGCCGCGTTTTTGCGCTCATCCTCAGACAAGTGCGCGAGTACATCGGGCATCGTCGTGCCCGGCTTCACCGACGAAGGGCTCTCGATGAATTCACGCAGATGCGCTCCGTTCAGCCGTGCCCCCACTGTTGATAAATCCGGCCCCGTCTTCGGTGCGAACGCCGGTTGCGCGGTCATATGGCAGGCGGCGCAGGAGAGTTCGCTCATCAGCACCGCCCCGGTGATCTCGGGTGGTATCTCAGTCTGGCGCGCCAGACCGCCGACAAAGGGCGGTTCCGCCGCCAGGGAAGCGGCAGCCGCGAATGCAATCGCCCAGACTCCGAAATCCCACGCCGCAGACCGTCGGGAACCGGAGAAATGGGCGCCGCCAATCCCGCCTCCTCGCGCCATTCCCGTTGTCTTCGTGTCAAACATCACGGTCGGCTTCTTCCTGATTGCTTCGATGCCTCAAGCTGCGTCTTGAGTTCCTCGACGATGTCGCGTCGGGTGTGATAGAGGTTCCGAGTTTCTCCGGGGTCGGTCTCGAGGTCGTAGAGCTGGCCGGGGACATCAGGCGCGGCATCGGGCATGGAGGCGAGCCTCATTCGGGAGGAGTCGTAGTCATTGCCGCCGGAGCCGACATGGTCGAGGTATTTCCAATGGCCGCGACGGATGGAGAGGGTGCGCTCCCCGCCGAAAGCCTGGGTGACGAGGTAGGGGCGGATCGGCCCGTCGGAACGTCCCAGGAGCGTCGGGAGGAGGCTGAAGCTATCCTCGGCGGACTCTTTCGGAAGGGCGAACCCGAGGATCTCGGCGAGGGTCGCCATCAGGTCGGTCAGGCAGACGATCTCGTCGCTCGTGCCGCCCGGCTCGATCCGCCCGGGCCAGCGCACGATGAGCGGCACGCGGTGCCCGCCTTCCCACGAATCGCGCTTCACGCCCCGCCATGGGCGCGCGCCGTCATGTCCGTGGTCGGCCCGCATGTGGATGACGCTGTCGACCTCGGGTCCGTTGTCGCTGGTGAAAATGACAAGGGTCTCGCGGTCAAAGGCCAATGAATCGATGGAGGCCATCAATTCACCGACGATATGGTCGAGTTGGTGGATGAAGTCGCCATGCGGCCCCGCTCCCGTCTTACCCTGGAAGGCCGGAGCCGGGAAGGAGGGCAGATGAACGGCCTGGGCGGAGTGAAAGAGAAAGAAGGGCCGGTCCGGGCGCTCGCGCCGGTGTTCCTCGAGAAACTCCCGGCTTTTTTCGAGAAAGATGAGATCGACCTCCTCCATCGGAAAATTCGGGGCGAGGAGGCCGGGGCGGCAATCGTTCGCGTAGGGATGTCGCGGCAGCGACGCGCGGTCGAGCGGCGCCACGGGCGGCACCGGGACGCGATCACCGTCGATGAAGGCGTAGAGCCAGTCGGTCGTCGGGCAGCAGGCCGTGCCGAAGAAGCGCTCGAAGCCATGGTCGAGCGGCCCGCCCGCGATCCGGCGCGCAAAGTCGACCCGTCTCACCGCCTCGACGCCGTTTCCCGTAACGGGCCGCCCCTCCGGATCGAAGAAAGTCATGCCGATGTGCCATTTTCCAACGCAGGCGGTGGTGTAGCCATGGTCTCTCAGCATTTCGGGCAGGGTCAGCCGTTCCGGCGCGATGAGGGACGGCCCTCCCACCCCGGTGAAGACCGTCCCACCTCTGGGGACGCGGAAGGCCATCTGCCCGGTCATGAGGCTGTAGCGCGTCGGCGTGCAGACTGTGGCCGGACTGTGCGCGTCGGTGAAGCGCATGCCCTCCCTCGCGAGACGGTCCAGGTGGGGCGTTGGCACTTTCGCCTCGTCATTGTAGCTGCCCAGGTCGCCGTATCCTAGATCGTCCGCGAGGATGAGGAGAACGTTCGGCTTCGTCGGCTCCGACCATGCCAGCACCGGCGCGCCGAGACAGGCGAGCGCGAACAGGATCGGCGGGCGGAGGCGGGGAATCATGGTGCCGCGATGACGAAGGCGGGACGCGAGAGCACGGCGTTGGCACGCGATCCGTAATAGTCCGAACGCCAGAAGTCCTTCAGATCCTCCGCTGTGATGAGCTGCAGCCCCGGCGTGGCGACGGCCGGATTGCAGAGGATGTAGAGATCCTCCTCCGCGAGGTAGCCGCAGACGCTCAGCGTGTGCCCGGCAAAGCCCCCGGGATATTGCGGGCCGATGTATTTGAAATCGACCACGACCGGGCGTCCGGCGTCGAGTTCGGTTCTCAGCATGGCGCTTGCCTCCTCGAAGCCGGCGTCGTCCGGCGGGTAGGTGACGAGCTTCCAGCCTTGGCCGATCTTTTCCGCCGCGTCGAGCAGGTGCCACCAGTCCGTCCCGGTGCCGAGGGGGGATGGGCAGAGCTTCTTGAAATCCCAGCCACCGATGGAACCACCCTGGAAGCGAGCGAAGGTGGCGCAGGCGGTCGCCCCGCAGTTGTTGTAGCCCTGGTGGATGTGGGGCATCGGCACGTAGGCGAAGCGACCCGGTTCGCTCGGGCGGAGCCGGTAGTCGATCAGCTTGAGGAGATCGGCGCCCTGCTGGGCGGAGGCGTTGCCCGAAGGCTGGGCGGGGTGTCCCGTGGTCGCCGTGGGATGCAGTTGCGCGGCTTTGGCCCAGTTCGCCTTCGCCGCCTCGAGATCGCCCTCGCGGAAGTGCAGCTCGCCGAGCAGCACCAAGCCCGAAGGATCGTTCAGCTCCGCCGCCCGCTCGGCGAGGCGCCGTGCTCTCGCGGGGTCGGACGGCACCCCTTCGCCGGAAAGCCAGGCCATCGCGGCGGCGGCTGCTGCCCGTCCATGCCCGCGCTCGGCCGCCTTTTCCCACCAGATGAGCGCTTTCTCGCAATCCTGCTCCGTGCCCTGGGCGCCAAAATAGCATTGCCCGAGATTGAATGCCGCCTGGGCGGACTCCTCCGCCGCCGCCTGGAAATAGCCGAACGCGACGACCGGCCGCCGCGGGATGACGTTGCCGCGCAGATAGGTGAATCCGACGAAGTCCATCGCCTCGGCGTGGCCTTGGTCGGCCGCCCGGTGAGCCCAGAGCAGGGCCTCCTTTTCGTCCTTCTCGGTGCCCTTTCCATCGCGATAGCGGAAAGCGATGGCCAGCTGGGCCTCGGACTCGCCCTTGGCGGCCCGCTTGCGCAGGGACTCCCAATCGGTTTCTTCGGCAATGGTGGAAGCGGACATGAGGCAGGAGACGAGTAGAAGGCAGAGTGACCTTCCGAGGGAAAGGCGAGGGCGATTGGCGGGATCCTTGGCGGCCTCGTCGAACATCTCCCCACTTTGACTGAAGCGGCAGGGTTTTGACAGCCTCTTTCCCACTCGACAACCTGTCCGGTAAAGGGTCAGGTTTCCGGAGATGCCCTTCTCCTCCCGAAGCGTTGCCGAGCAAGTCGCCACCCATCTCCGAGCGGAGCTGCGGGAGGGAAAGTGGTGTACGACCCTGCCCGGTCGCGAGCGACTCGCCGCCGAACTGGGCGTCAACGCGAAGACGGTCGAGGCGGCGCTGCGGCATCTGGAGGCGGAAGGCCTGCTCCTGCCATCCCGGAAGGGCAGCCGACGCCGCATCGCCGACGGGGCGATGGAGCGGGCCTCTTCCCTGCGGATCGCGATCCTGCTGAGCGAGAGGGAGGATCGCGCCGTCGATTTCCTCGTCGATATCCGGCACCATCTCCTCCACGCGGGGCACGACGCTTACCACGCCGAGAGATCGCTCGTCGATCTGGCGATGAATCCCGACCGTATCGCCGGTCTCGTCTCTTCCACCTCCGCCGACGCCTGGATCGTGGTGGCCGGTTCCCGGGAAGTGCTGGAGTGGTTTGCCGCGGCCTCCGTCCCTGCCTTCGCCCTCTTCGGGCCGATGACCGGAATCCGCATCGCCGGAGCCGGGCCTCGCAAGGCCCCCGCCATTGCCGAGGCCGCTCGCACTCTGCTCGGCTTCGGGCACCGGCGCGTCTCCATGATCGTCCGTCCGCGCCGACGTCGACCCCTTCCCGCCCCGCCCGAGCAGGCCTTTCTCGACGAATTGATGGCGCACGGCATCGTGCCCGCGCCCTACCATCTCCCCGAATGGGACGAGACCCCCGAGCGCTTTCACGAGATGCTCGATTCAATTTTCCGTCTCACCCCGCCCACGGCCCTGATCGTCGACGAGGCGGTGCTCTTCGTCGCGGTGATGCAATTCTGCCTCGCGCGCCGGATCCGCGTGCCCGAGGATCTTTCCCTCATCTGCACCGACGGAGATCCCGTCTTCTCCTGGTGCCGGCGGAAGGTCGCCCACATCGCCTGGAACCGCGCTCCGGTGCTGCGTCGCGTCGCCCAATGGGCCGATCACCTGAGCCGGGGAAAAGCCGACGAACGTCAGGTCTTCTCGGTCGCGAAATTCGTGCCCGGCGACACCATTGGCCCGGTGTCGGCGAGGTGACGCCGCCCGCATGCTTACCTGACGGGTTATTTCGCGCGCTCCGGCAGGGTCCGGGGGAGCGGGATGAGGGAACCCGTTTTCCCGACGGCTTCTCCGGTCGAACTTCGCGACACTTGTGGTAGTTTTCCGGGTTGGATCCATTTTTCCCCGATCACCGACCAGCCTCCTCTCCTCGCCGCCTTCCTCATTCATGCAAGCCGCGCTCGACTTCATCATCCAGCACTGGCGTCACGGGCTCGAGATCCTGCTGCTCTGGTTCATCATCTACCAGAGCTATCGCTACTTCCGCGCGACGCGCGGGGCGCGCATTTTCACCGGGCTGGTGGGCGGATGGATCGCCCTGACGCTGCTGTCTTCGGCGCTCGATCTCAATGTCATCGGGTGGATTCTTGAGAAAATCGCCGTTTTCCTCGCCGTGGCCCTGGTGGTGATTTTCCAGCCGGAACTGCGCCGGGCCCTGGCGGAACTGGGCAGCCACAGCTGGTTCTCGTCCTTCGGCGGCGCCGCCCAACGCGAGCTGACCGAGGAACTCTGCGACATCGTCCGCATCCTCTCCCGCAAGCGCATCGGCGCGCTCATCGCCATCCAGCGTGGCATCGATCTCAGGCAATACCTGGAGACCGGCGTCAGTCTCGATTGCCGGATCAACTCGGAGATCATCCAGACCGTCTTTCACTCCGGCACCCCGCTGCACGACGGCGGCATGATCGTGCGTCTCGGCGACGAGCGCATCCTCGGCGCCGGTTGCGTGTTTCCCCTCAACCAGCGGGAACTGGGTGACCGCGCCATCGGCCTGCGGCACCGCGCCGCCATGGGGATCACCGAGGAGAGCGACGCCATCGCCATCGTTGTTTCCGAGGAAACGGGCGGCATTTCCCTAGCCCACGAGGGAGTCCTCGACCGGGCGCTGAAATCGGACGAGCTTCACGAGCGACTCACGGAGTTGCTGTTCGAGGACGCGAGCGAGGACGACCGCGACGAGGACGACGACGACGGGAAAGGGAAGAGCGGCTCCTGACGCCGTCGCCCCACTGGTGCCATGAAAAAACTGCTGCTGGAAAACTGGAAAGGGAAACTCGCCTCGCTCGCCCTGGCGGTGGCGATCTGGTACCTCATCGACACCAATTTGCGGCGGCCGGGCCAGTTTCACATCCCGGTGCCCGGCACCACGCCGCCCCAGCTCGACACCAGCCCGAATTCGGTGCGGCCCATCCCGGGCGGCGGCACGCCGGACCTCGGAAACCAGCAGACGACCGCCCCTTTGCTGAAACTTTCATGAGCGCGCCCGCCCGACAACTCTTCGGCACCGACGGCGTTCGCGGTGAGGCGGGTCGTTACCCACTCGACGCCGCCACGGTCCTGCGGCTCGGTCAGGCGGCGGCCGATGTCTTCCTCGCCCTGCGCGCGGAGCGCGGCGAGAGTCGCGACTGGCCGACGGTGGTCATCGGCAAGGACACCCGCCAATCCGGAGACATGCTCGAGGCCGCCATCGCCGCCGGTCTCAACTCCCGCGGCGTCGACGCGCGCCTCGCGGGAGTCGTCCCCACGCCGGCGGTCGCCTGGCTCACCCGCGAGACCGGCGCCGCATTCGGCATCGTGATTTCGGCCTCGCACAATCCCTTTGGCGACAACGGGGTGAAGTTTTTCGGGCACGATGGCTACAAACTCGACGACGCCTTGGAGCTGGCCATCGAGCGCCGTCTGTTGGCGGAAAAAGTCGATCCGCCCCGGGATACTGTCGGCGCCGCCCAGATCGGTCGCACCGGCATCCTGGAAGAGGCGGCGGAGCGCTACATCGATTTCGTCCGTGCCACGGTCCACGACGATGCCTCCCTGTTCCGCGGTCTGAAATTCGCTCTCGACGCCGCCAATGGCGCGGCTTTTGAGACCAGCGAGGCCATTCTCCGACGGCTCGGCGCCGAAGTGGTCCCCTTTTTCACCGAACCCAACGGGCTGAACATCAACCGCGACTGTGGCTGCACCCATCCCGAAGTCATCGAGCGTCTCGTCCGCGAGACCGGCGCCCATGCCGGCATCTCCCACGATGGCGACGCCGACCGGGTGCTGCTATGCGACGAGACCGGCTCCGTGCTCGATGGCGATGAACTCATGGCCATCGGCGCGCTCGATCTGCTGGCGCGCGGCGAACTGGCCGACAACACCCTGGTCGCCACCGTGATGAGCAACGCCGGTCTTGACGCCGCCCTCGCCGCCCGCGGCGGGCGCGTGGTCCGGGCCAAAGTCGGTGATCGCTACGTGATGGAGGAGATGCGCAAGGGCGGCCACAATTTCGGCGGCGAACAGAGCGGCCACCTTATCTACCGCGATCTCAACACCACCGGCGACGGCATCATGGCCGCGGTCCAGTTGCTCAGCGTGATGGTGCGCACCGGCAAACCCCTGAGCGAACTCCGCCAAGGCCTGAAAAAGTATCCCCAGGCCCAACGGCATTTGCGCGTCACCGCCAAGCCGCCTGTCGAGAGTCTGCCCGGCGCTCTCCGGGCCATCGAGTCCGCCGAGGCCGAGCTGCGGGCCGCCGGCGCCGGTCGCGTGCTGGTCCGCTACTCCGGCACCGAACCGCTGGTGCGCATCCTCGTGGAGGGCGCCGATGCCGGACGGATCGGGCAACTCGCGGATGCCATCCTCGAGGCCTTCGCCGCCGAAGTGGGCGCCTGAGCTTTTCCCCGAAAAATTCCGGTGCGTGGTCGCGGGCTTGCCCCGATGTTCACGGCGAACTCCTTTCTTGTCTGGCCGGCGATCGCGGGAAAACCCTCCGCGGATTCGACCGGCCTTTCCCGTCCCCCCCATTTCCGCATGCAACTTTCCATCGACAGCTACGACGAACTGAAAAACCTCCATCACGCCCTCTGCGAGGCCCGCTTTCATCCCGAGCCCACCTACCACACCCTCCAGGGCTCGCCCATCACCGCCGCCACGGCGGAGAAAGTCTACGATCTGCTGATCGAGCGGGCCCCCACCGAGAGTGAGGCCGAGGACTGGCGCCGACACCGGACACTCTCGCCCCATTCACCCCTCATCCCCGCCATCGAGAACCGGGCCCGCAAACTGACCGCCGACAAATCCCTCTCCCGCGCCGAACGCGCCGATGCCCTCCGCCTCTTCGTCGCGCCCTTCCGCATCACCGATCATCACCTCGAGGATCTCTTTGAACGCGTCGGTCAGAGCCGTCCCACTCTCTGGTGATCCGCATGCCCGCCCGTAGTCAGCGCCATCTGTTCGTCACCGGCACCGACACCGGCGTCGGGAAAACACGCGTCGCCGCCCGACTGATCGAAAGCCTGCGCGCGGTCGGCGCTCGCGCCGTCGGCTACAAGCCCGTGCTCTCCGGCGAGGATCGCGGCGATGCCCTGGCGCTCTGGCGGGCCTCGGGAGGCGGCGGGGAGGAGACCGTCCCCGCCATCGACGAGATCAACCCGGTCTGGTTGAGGACTCCCGTTGCCCCGCTATCCGCGCGGCTGGCGGGCGAGACGGCGGCGGGCGAGATCGACCGCTGTCTGCTCATCGACACCTTCGAGAGCCTCGCGGCCCGGCACGATAGCGTCATCGTCGAGGGGGCCGGCGGCTGGGAAGTGCCGCTCACCGAGAGCGAGACCTTTGCCACTCTGGCCCGCACCCTCGCCCTCCCCGTGCTGGTGGTGGCGGCCAATCGCCTGGGTGTGCTCAACCACACTCTCCTCACCGTCGGCGCCGTGCGCCGCGCCGGACTCGGGATCGCCGCCGTCATCCTCAACGAGATCGCCCCGCCCGATCCCGACGATGTCGCCCGGGCGACGAATCTCAAGGCGCTCCGCCGCTGCCTGCCCGACATCATCATCGAGCCCGTCGCCTGGGAGGAGTCCGGGCCGTTCCCGTCCGCCACCCTTGCCCGGCTCGGGATGGATGTCAGCGGATGAGCGTGGGCGGGAGGAACAGCACCCCGGCGCCGAAGCGTTTCGTGTCGCCCCCGATGGACCGAGTGTTGGCTGTCAAGGCGCGCCGCGGATCCAGGCCCCGCGCCTTCAGGTGCGCGAGCGTCCCGCTGACCAGGGCCGCCGCCTGCGAGGTGCCGTGGCCGCGCGCGATCATCGCCCGCTCATTGTCGATGTAGGCCGAGAAAATGCCGACCGCCGGGGCCGACAGGGTCGGACTGCCGAGGTTGGAAAAATACGCGAGCTGATCAGTCGCGTCGATCCCGCTCACCGAGATCACGCCCGGGTAGGCGGCGGGCCAGGTCTTCGTCTCCACCCGCTCATTGCCGACCGGGGCCACGATCAGGACGCCTTTCTCCACCGCCTCCGCCACCACGGTCGCCACCACCGGAGAGTCGCCATAGGTGCCGAGGCTGATGTTCACGATGTCGGCTTTCCGATCCAGCGCGGCCCGGATGCCTTCGGCGAGGAGGAAACTGTCACTGAGACCGTCCTCACCCGCGATCCGGATATCGAGCAGGCTGGCGCCCGGCGCGATGCCCGGAGCCGCGTCGGCGTTGCCGGCGATCAGCGAACCCATCGCCGTGCCATGACCATGCAGCGGCGTGTCCCCGCCCACCAGATCGATCCGCGTCACCTGCCCGTCGCGAAACGTGGGGTGCGCGCCGATGCCCGAATCGATCACCGCCACCACCACACCATCGCCCCAGGTCGAGCGGTCCACCCCCTCCGGAATGCCCATCGACTGGAAAAGGAGCGCGTCGAAAGGCGCCGTCCCGACGCCATCGGCCTCCTCCGGGGACCGGCCGATGCGTGGCACGCTGACGAAGAAGTTGGGACCCAGCAGCGGCGGCTCGCCCTCCAGCGCGTCCAGCACGCCCGATAGCTCCGCCAGCGACGCGAATCGCGCCCGCACCGTCAGCGCCCGGCCGAAAGGTCCCGCGATATCCAACCCGGAAGCACGGGCCAGGCCGAGAAAATCGGCCAGGGATTGCCGGTCGTGAAAAGTCAGCAGCGCCTCGTTCTCCCAGGCGCCCGGTCGCCGCAGCGTCTCGCCGAAACGGTCAGCCGAGGTCGGAGCTTCCGCGGATGGGGAAGATTCCGATGCGGGGAAACTCCTGGTCGGCGGAGTGGCAAAATCGGTCGTCACCACGTCGGGTAGGGAGCCGGGCACATCCCCCGGTTTCAGGCGATCCAGCGATAGCATCCCAGCCACTGTCATCGCGACGAGCAGCGCGCCGAGGGAGAACCAGATCATCCGGGCATTCATCAGGACCAGCCTACCAGAGCCACGCCCCGACACACGCGCGATTTATGCGCCGGAACGATTCTTCCTCTTACCCCGATGTGTATCCCGAGAGCGTGGCTAGCTGAACCAATCTTCATCTCGTGTCCGAGTCAGAGACCGAAGCCGGGGACATGCGCCGGCTCAATTCTCAGGAATGCCGCCCCCGGCTGGCCCACGCTGGATGGCACGGGATTCCCAGCAAAAAATGAACTCATGAGCGTGGCCGAAATCCAGAAGATGAGCAATCCCGAGCGCCTTCGGACCATGGAAGCTTTGTGGGACGCGCTCAGCCATGACTCGGAAGAGCCAGAGTCTCCGGCGGGGCACATTGCCGTTCTTTCGGAGAGAGGGGAACGGATGAAATCGGGAGAAGCAAAGTTATGTCAGAAAGCCAGAGAGAGGCTACTCGGATGAAGCAAGGGACCGTCTTCCTCCTGAAAGAGGCGGTGGGAGATCTCGAAACCGGTCGCGTGTTATGGGACGATCAGGAATAAGCAGGGAGCGCCTACTTCGTCACCACCCTGCTTTCCGACATGGATTGTTGGAGTCTTGTCAAGAAATGCTGCCTGGTACCATTCCTGAGTAGTTCGGAAGAGGCGGGCGAG
>CAYTNL010000118.1:0-14031 GCA_964439145.1 uncultured Verrucomicrobiales bacterium | reverse complement strand
TTAAAAATTCAGGATTCTTAACTTTTTCTCCTGCTATTCATGCGTAGGCCCTGAGTGGGGAGGGAGAGAGTCGCCGGTCTGCTCAGCAGATGAGCCTTCCGGCAGGCGGCTGTCCAGAGCGATGGCTTGGCCCGAAGCGCAATTTGTCGCTGATCAATCCCCATCATGGGGGAGAGAATAATGCCAGTTAACTAGATTGCTGTCAATAGTCTGGGCAATAGCCCGTTGTTACTGACTCCAAAGCGGCTCCAAGTACGACGCCAGAAAAAGAAGGACCAGGAAAACTCTAAGTGGACGCATACCACTGGTGTATCCCGAGGCTCGGAAGCTGTCGATGAGAACGTAGGGCAATCCAGGATTCTGCCCGTTTCAGCCAAATACGTTAGAATGTAATTATGCCCCACATTTCACTCAAGCGGCTTGCCCAGCTTCTCGCGTATTGCTCGATACAACCGCTCGATGGCTTCCTCGGGGGACTCCATCATCATGGCCTCGCGGATTTTGCTGGCGTAGATGCCGAAGGCGAAGGGACTGACGGCGGGGACCTCCACCAGGGACCACTCGAGAGCGGGCACGGTGTCGAGAAAAGCGCGGGCGCGTTCAAAATCCAGAAAGGTGTGGGTCGCCTCGCGCCGGGCCTGCTCCAGCAGGGGATGGTCGGGCTCGTGCTGGCAGAGTACCCGGAACAGGATGTCGGCGCTCCAGCGGATCTGCTTCAGCTTGCGGGATTCGCCGGGTAGGTTGCGCGGGACCATGAGTCCGGTCTGGGCGACGCCGCCGAACTGCCATTTCACCAATTGGGAGCCATCAAGGGCGGCCCGGAGATCTCGCTCGGCGTGCTCTCGGTGGAACAGCGCGCGCCATTCATCGAGGCCCATCGCCTGGAAACTCTTCAGGCTGAGAAGAAATCCATAGTCATCGATGGTGACGAGCGCGTTGCCTCCCACGGCTTCCTTGACCCGGTGGCTGAGGATGCGCGACAGGGCGTCGTTGGCGGACCGACCGATCAGCGTGTGGAAAAAGTAATGGATGCGGTCGGGATCGTCCTCGTCGTCCCGATACACCTCGACCAGCAGGCGTCTGGCGGTGGGTATCTCGCTGAGGAGCCGCTGGTTTTCGAAATGTTCGACGATGGCGAGGGCGTTGATCCGGGAGATGCTCCAGCGCTCGACGAGCCAGTCGGCGATCTCCTCCGTATCCCGGTTTTCCGTCACGAGCCGACGATCAATCTCGGTGCGCAGTGCCGACACTTCGCGGGCGATCCCGGAGCCTAGGGGAATCTTGTGCGCGTTCCACGTCGGCACGGTGGGGAGTCGCCCGGCGGCGTTTTCGACGAGGACTTCGGCGACGCCGGCTTCGACGACTTTCACCGTTTTGCCGCCGAGCACGAAGATGTCGCCGGTTTTGAGGCTTTTGACGAATCCCTCCTCGACCGCGCCGAGTCGGCGGCGGTTGAGGATGACGTTGACCATGCCGTCGGCGTGGATGGTGCCGATGTTCATGAGGTAGTCGCGCTCGACTCTACGGCTCGTGGTGACGAGGAGACCGTCCTTGTCCACGATCTTGCCGAAGGTCTCGCGATACTGGCCGGCGAGAGATCTTCCGCCGCCCTCGAGATATTCTACGACGCGGTCGAAGTCCTCCCGCCGGAGTTTTCTAAAAGGATAAGCCGCGGTGATGGTGGCGTAGGCGTCGTCCCCGCTGACGCCGCCGTCCATGGCCATGCCGACGAGGTGCTGGGCGATGACGTCGGTGGCGTTTTCAAACAGGGTCACGTCCTCGATCTGACCCTGTTTGGTCATCTCGGCGCAGACGACGCATTCGATGAGGTCGTTGATGTTGGTGGCCACGAGGACGCCGTGGCTGCGCTGGTGGATGGAGTGGCCGGAGCGGCCGACGCGCTGGAGGGTGCGGGCGACGCCTTTGGGGGTGCTGACGAGGATGACGGTGTCGATGTGCCCGATATCGAGGCCGAGTTCGAGACTGGTGGAGCAGACGACGGCGCGGAGATCGCCGTCTTTGAGCCGATCCTCGACCTCGAGCCGGACATCGCGATCCAGCGATGAGTGGTGGCATTCGATCTGCTCGGCGATTTCCGGCAGGGCCAGCTTGAGGCGATGGGTGACGCGCTCCGCTCCGGAGCGGGTGTTGGTGAAGACGAGGGTCGCCGAGTTGCGTCGCACGATCTCGGCCATGTCGCGGATGACGCGGGAGGCAGTGTAGCCGGCGGGCGGGTAGGGATCTTTCCGCAGGGGAGTCATGACTTCGACGAGGGAGGTTCTCGCCGTTCGCGCTTCGGCGAGGTGGCAGGAGCGTCCGACGCCCGTCAGAAAGCGGCCCACCTCATCCAGCGGGGCGATGGTGGCCGAAAGGCCGATGCGGCAGAGCGGTCGGTCGGTGCCGACAAGTTTTTCAGCCGTTCCAGAGACACGGCGAGGTGGGAGCCTCGCTTGCTCTCGGCGAAGGCGTGGAGTTCATCGACGATGACGAAGCGGCAGCCCGCGAGCGCCTCGCGCCAGCCGCTCTGGGGCAGGACGATGGCGAGGCTCTCCGGTGTGGTGATGAGGAGGTGGGGGGGCTGGCGGCGTTGTTTCTGGCGTTCCGCCGCCGGGGTATCGCCGCTACGGAGTCCGACGCGGATGCTGTCCTCCAGCCCGAGTCCCCGCAGGGGTTCGCGGAGGTTTTTCTCGATATCGTAGGCCAGCGCGCGCAGCGGCGAGACGTAGATGGCGCGAACTGCCTGACGCGGGAGTTGTTCGTCGCGCTCGTGTTCGCGGAGGAGATGATCGAGTATGCCGAGAAATCCGGCCAGGGTTTTCCCGGATCCGGTGGGCGAGGAGAGCAGCACCGATTCGCCCGCGACGATGCGTGGCACGCAGAGTTCCTGGGCCTCGGTCGGTTTTTCGAACCGCCGCCGGAACCACGACGCGGTGGTCGGGTGCAGGGGATCGAAAAACGTGGAGGAGGCCATGGTCGCACGCTACGCCGCGAACACCGCCCCGCTCAACCGGCTCTCCATCGCTTTTTGGTAAACTCCCTCCAGCTCGGCGATCTGCTGACCGCGCTCGAATTTCGCCTCGACCTTTTCGCGCGCGGCCAGGCCCATCTGTTGCCAGGTTTTTTGCGACGCGGCGAGGTCGTGCATGGCCACGGCGAAAGCTTCCCAGTCGTTCTCGTCGGCGAGGAAACCCTCAACGCCGTCGCTGACGGCTTCGGGGATGCCTCCATGGTGGGTGGCCAGCACGGGCAGGCCGGTGGCCATGGCTTCGAGCATGGCGTTGGGGACACCCTCGCGGTTGCCGTCTCCCGAGGTGCGGCTCGGGTGGAGGAAGGCGTGCGCCCAGCCGTATTCCGAGCGGATGCGGCCCTGCTCAACGAATCCGGAAAAGGTGACGTGGCGTGTCACATCGAGATCGGCGGCCAGTTGCTTCAGCGGTTCCATGAGTGGTCCCTCGCCGAGGATCACCAGCCGGGACTGGGGATGCACCTCGCGGAAACGGGCGAAGGCGCGCAGGGTGGTGTCGTAGCCTTTTTTCTCGATCAGCCGTCCCGACTGCACGAAGCGCCAGGCGCCATCGACGGGCGCGGCGCGCTGCATCAGGGGCCAGTCTTCGAGCGGGATGCCGGCGCGTTGTACGGTGAGTTTGGAGCGCGGGCAACCGAGGGCGATGAGATCATCCACCAGAGCCTCGGAGCGCGCCATCACGGCGTCGGCTGCTTGGAAGACGCGGCTCATGGCCTCGCGCCAGGCGGGTTTTTCCATATCCACCCCGGCATCGGCGCCGTGAAAGCTGACCACGATGGGGCAGGGGCGGTCCGCCTGCTCCATGAGCGGCAGCAATTGAAGGGCGCTGTTTCCAAAGTAGACGTGGAGGACGGCGGCGCGGCGTTTTCTCAACAGGCGATCCAGGTGGAGGATCTCTTTTTCGTAGAGAAAAGGGGGTGCGTCCTTGAGCCGACGGGATTTGAAGCGCCGCCATTCGCGTTTCCAGGCGGTGGGACGCGGCAGCAGCTCGAGCTGATTGGCGGGGAAGGGAAAGGATTCTTCGTTCAGCCGCTTCTGGGCCAGTACGAGGGGCGTGAAATCCCTGAGTCCGGTGATCTGACGGTAGACGTGATGCATTTCGGCGGCCAGAAAGGTCGAGCAATAGCAGGCCGCCAAGGGAGGTGTGGAGGAGTCTGGCATTATGGAAATTATAACAAGGCTTTTCGCCTTGGCGAGTTTTCCCGGAAAATAATGCGAAATTTCACGAGAACAGTAGAGTCTCGCTCATCTTTCTTTCATGGACTACCTGGAAAAAGCGCGCCGCGTCATCCTGTTGGAGATTGCGGAATTGAACCGGTTGTTGGAGCGGGTGGGCGCCAGCTTTGCGGCGGCGATCGATGCCCTGCGGGTGGCGGTCGAGGCCCGGGGCAAGATCGTGATCGTGGGAGTGGGGAAGTCCGGCAACATCGGGCAGAAACTGGCGGCGACGCTGAACTCCACCGGCGCTCCCGCCACGGTGCTGGATTGCCAGGACGCTCTGCACGGTGATCTGGGTCTGGTCACGGTGCAGGATGTGGTGTTGGCGCTGAGTTACTCTGGCGAGACGGAGGAGCTGTTGAATCTGCTGCCGCATCTGAAGCGTCGCGGGGTGACAGTGATCGGGGTGACGGGTCGGCCCGAGTCGACCCTGGGGCGGATGTCGGACATCACTCTGGATGTGAACGTGGAGCGGGAAGCCTGCCCGCTGAACCTGGCGCCGACCGCGAGCACCACCACCATGCTGGTGTTGGGCGACGCGTTGGCGATGGTGTTGCTGGAGGCGCGGGGTTTTGGCGAGGAGGATTTCGCCAGGCTGCATCCGGGTGGATCGCTGGGGCGGGCGCTGTTGATGCGGGTCACGGACATCATGCGCGCGGGCGATCAACTGGCGAGGGTGACGCCCGCGGCCACGGTGCGCGAGGCGCTGGCGGCGATGAGCGCGGCCCGGGCCGGCGCGGTGATCGTGGCGGAAAAGGATAGGCCTCTGGCGGGGATTTTCACCCAGGGGGATTTTACACGCGCCTTTCAGACCGACTCCGACGGCATCGGGGACAGGCCGGTCAGCGAACTGATGACGCGCGATCCGATCACGATCGATTCCGACAAGCTCGCGGGGGAGGCGCTCCGGGTGTTGGAGACGCATCGCATCGATGACCTGGTGGTGGTGGACGCGGAGACGCGGGAGCCTTTGGGCCTCATCGACACCCAAGATCTGACACGGATGGGCGTGGTCTGAGGGCGACGGGCGTCGCCTTTATTTCTTTCGGGTGTCGCCCGAGGACGAGGCTTGACGATCCTCCACGTAGGCGCGCAGCATCATGCCGAGACCGCCGGCCATGAGTACCAGCATGATCACGGCATGGGTGCCTTTGACCTGAAATTGGGGGCGGAAGCGGCTGACGATTTCCACGATCAGGACGGCGATGCCGATGATGGTAACGATCCAGGCCCAGGCGCGTTTCGCATCGAAAAAGAGAGCAGCCACCCCGATAAAGAGCGGGATCAGCACGATGCCCATGGAGGTGGTCTGGCCGAGGCCCGCGCCGTCCTGGCGTCCCCGCATCGCCCCCGAGATCCAGCCGTGTTGGGCGGTGGTGAAATGGACCGAGTCGAAAAACAGCCAGAGTCCGCCCGCAGTCAGCAGCAGGCCGATGAGAAATTTCACTTCGCCGCCTTGGGAGCCGCCGGGTTGCAGTTGCATGGACTCACGGACTAACAGGTTTTTCCCGGCCTGTCAGGCGCAAAGTCATCGCGTCCAAGTCGGGTCGACCACTCGTCCGCCACCCACCACCACGGGGCTGACGCGTCCCTGATCCACGGCCATCATCGACAGGCCGCCGCTCGGGGTGATGAAGAGCAGGTGCCGCGAATCCGCGCCCCAGACAGGCTGGCTGCCGGCGGTCAGCTCGCGCGTCTGTCCGCTTTGGAGATCGCGCAGGCAGAGGGTGCGGCGATCCCCCGCCACCGAAACGAAGGCAACGTGGCGTCCGTCCGGCGACCAGGCTGGTTCGGTCGACACGGGCTTGCCGGTGGGCAGCGGGGTCGAGGATTTTTTGCGCAGATCCATCACGAAGAGGTCGGAGCGTCCCGGCGCGGGCGCGGCGGCGAAGACGAGACGTTTGCCGTCCGGCGCCCACGAGGGCGTCATCTCGGGGACAGGCGTGCGAGTGAGCGGAGAGGGTTTGCCGCGAGGTAGCTTGATGAGAAACAGGTCCTGGTTGGGTCCGACTCCCTCGCCTTTCGAGAGAGCCACTTGTTTCCCGTCAGGGGAGAACGCCATCCTGACGCGGAGCGCGGGATCGGATTTGACCGCCATGGGTTTGCCTTTGGCGAGATCGACGATCTGGATGAGACCGAGATCGCCTTGTTGGAGGAGCACATTCGCCAGCAGACTGCCATCGGGACTGAGCGCGGGTCCCACGTGGGAGCCGGCGCTTTCAGTGAGTTGCCGCAGGTTGCCGCCGTCGAAATCGCAGGCGTAGATCTGGTAGGGTTTGCCGCCCGGGCTGAAAGCGAAGGCGATCTGGCTGGTGGCGATGCCTGGACGCTTGGTGAGGGTGAGAATGATGTCGTCGGTGAACTGTCTGACATCGGCCTCGAGACTGCCCCGGCCGTATTTTCGTTTGAAAAGCACCCGCCCGTCGGCGGCGGTGAGCCGGCCCTCGAGCCCGCCCGCCCCCAACGTCCCCGAGGCGGTGGGCGCTCCCGGGGCGCCGTTTTGCAGTTGGAAAGGCCCGACCCGCTGGAGCAGGTCGCGCAGGCGCTCGGCGGCTTTATCCCCTCCCTGACCATCTACCTGGGCCACGGAGAGCGGCATTCGCTGGGCGGTCGCGATGGACGGAAGCGCCAGACAAGCCCACAGCGCGATCATCGGGACAAAGAGGTGGGCCGGGGGAAGGATGACACGCTTCATGTCGGGGGATGGATCAATGGAGGGATCAGTTGTATTGGTCAGGCTTTGCGGCGATGGCGCTCCGGGGAAGACGTGTTGCGGTGCGGGCGGGGAGAGCGATCAGCGCAGATCGCGGAAGGAGCGCGTCTTCGGCGATTCGCCGGTCGCCGCGGGGGGATCACCGGGCTCTTCCGGTGTCGCCTCGGTGACAAGGTCGCTGAGACTGGGCTCTTTGGTCGCGGCGGATTGCCCGGCTTTCTCGGCGGCGTCGATTGCTACGAGGAGTTCGGCCGCGGGATCGACCGTCATTTCCAATGGCTTGGCAATCATCGGTGGAGATGATGGGGACGGAGCGGGGTCCGACGGGGTGTCCTCGGGATCAATCTCGATCTCCGGGATCTCCTCCAAGGGTTCGCTGATGATGGGCGCGTCGGAGATTTTGAGACTCTCCTCGGATGGCGCGGGTTTGGGAGCCTCTGTGGAAGAATCTTCGGACGGGTGCGCGGGAGCGCTCGTGAGGTAGCCTTGGGGATCACCCGGCTCTCGCACCCCGGCGGATCGCATCAGCGCGGGCATCGCCACCAGATGCGCTCCGAGGACGGCGAGGAAGATGAGAAAGAACTGCGTGTTCGTGTTCCATCCCCGCGGAGCCAGCCGGCGCAACGCCAGGGAAAGGTACCCGGCGGGATGGTCGAGCAGGCGCTGTATGTCAATAGCCATGGCGGAGAGCTTGGATGGTGGTCAAACGACGGGAATAGAATAGGGGGTGGACCCCCGCATCAGACGAGAGCCGGCGGAGCTGGCTGCATGACGCGCCCGGCCTGCCGGGCGATGGGATTCATCTCCTCCCCGGAGTCGTGGCCGAAAGGTGTCCGGAACAGATAGCCATCCTCGTGATCAAGCTGAGGATCCGCAAAGGCCGCGATGGGACGGGCACCGATGATCTCCGTCGCCTCGGGGTCGTCGTCCTCATCGATGAGCACGAAGGGACTCGCGCCCCCGTAGAAATCGGAATCGTCCGAGTGCGACTCGATGGAGTGGGCGGCGTCATCGATAGCTCCCTCATCCAGATCGGCTCCCCCATGTCGGCCACCGACAGAGCGGTTTGCCCGCTCATAGGCGGTCATGGGCTGGTCGTGGTGAAATTCACCGTCCAACGTGGAGAGCGCCCCTTGATCCTCATCGTCGCTGTCCGGCAGCTCCCGGCCAGGGGCGTAGGCATACTCGAGCGCGCGACCGTACTGGGAACGGAAATCGCCCAGCACCCGCATCCGCTCCCGGCTCAGGGAACCGAGCAGGATCTGGCCGATCAGGGCCGGCGTGCCCGCCAGCAGTCCCGCCACGAGCATCGCCAAAGCGCCCGATACTCCCGGGGAGACTTCCGCCAGGGTGCCGTCCATGCCGTTGATGGAGAAGGTTTTCATCAGTATCCAAGCCATGCCCAGCAGACCCACGAAAGGCGCGCCCAGCGAGGTGACCGACAGGAGCGGCATGCCGTCGCGCAGCCGAGAGGCGGCCGCCAACTCGCCGCGGGACAGCGCCTCGCGCACCGCCTTCATCTGATTACCGGTCAGTCCTTCGGTGGACCGCAGCCGCACCGAGAAGGTCGCGTCCCGCTCCGGCGAGCCGAGCATCTGGAAAGCCGCTTCCCTCGCCCCGTGATCATAGATGACCCAGCGCAACGAGCATTCGTCCTCATAGTTGCGCTCGAACAACTGCAAGGGCTGGCGTCCGCCGCGATAGAGTTTCACGAATTCCTCGTCCGCCCGCTTCATTCGGAACAGCGACACACCCTTCGAGATGATGACTCCCCAACTCAGGAGTGACAGCATGAAAAGTCCCCACAGGAAAAGCTTGCCCGGGAAGAGCGGCTGCTGAAGCGCGTAATCGAAGCCCGTAGCCGCGATGAGGGAATAGTGATCGAGAGCGAGGGAAGTCATGAGGAGAAACGGGAGTTGGCTGAGTTTCGAAATCCTGGATAATCAAGATTCCCTGAATATTTTAAATTTCCCGTAAATTTTTGGCAGATCAAGCGATTTCCCATGAACCGCGGAATTCGATTGGTTCTGGAAATTCGGCACCGCGCGCGAGAGTCATGTGCGAGTGAGAGCGAGGTGCGAAGGCTGGTCTCGTAAGCCGGATTCTGTTTGGCGCGCCCGAGGGCGGACCAGACGATCATTTTTCTAGCCCCGACCGGGGTCGGGACTCCCTTTCACGCCGGAGCGCTTCGGGGTGCGACTAATACCCGGGCTTATTCCGCCGAGGCGGAACCGGACAGGCTGCCCGGACTTTGCCCTGTTCTGCCTTGCACCACGCGGGGTTTGTCTTGCCCCCTCGGTCTCCCTCGGGGCGGTGAGCTCTTACCTCGCCATTTCACCCTTACCCAGTCCCGCCGAGGCGGGGGAGGGCGGTATCTTTTCTGCGACACTATCCGTCGACGGTGGCTTGCGCCCTCCGTCTCCCCCGCTTTCACGGGGCGCGTTGCCTTGAGGTGTCCGGACTTTCCTCTAACGCCGACCCGCCGAAGCGGCGCCGCGCCAGCGATCATCTCCGACCAGCCTTCGCGTCCGGAGCATACTCCGCCCTGGCGAGCTTGCCAGCGAGATCACGCGGGCGGGTTGAGGAAAAACACATCCGCCACGTACCAGACGATCATCGCCATCGCCAGGATCATCTTGGCCACCATTCCGGCCAGACCGCCGATCACCGTCCCCACCGTGGAGTTGGCCGCCGGCTTCCACTCTTTCTTCGCGAACCAAAGCTCCGCCACGAACACCCCGAGGATGGGGCCGAGGATCAATCCCGGCAGGCTGAAGAAAATCGTCCCGACCACGCCCCCGATCAACGCGCCCCAGACGCCATACTTGCTGGAGCCGAACCATTTCGCGCCCACCGCGCCGCTGAACCAGTCCACCGCCACGGAAATGGCCCAGATGATGCCGATCACCACCAGACTCTGCCAGGTGAGGCGGCTCTCCTCCTGCATGCCCATCAGGAAATAGTGCGCCAGCATGCCCACGAAAATCAGGGACGTCCCCGGCAGGATGGGCAGAAACGTGCCAAAGAAACCGACCACGATCAGCCCGATGATCAGCACCCATTTCAGGATCACCAGGGTTTCCCCGGCGGGAAACCAATCGAACCAGTCCTTGATGGCGGCGAGCAGTGGCATGGTGCGGAAATCTCAGCGATGAAACACGATCTTCTCCGCCACATTACCTCTCGCCCCGATGGGCCAGTCCTCGTGCTTCGGCCAGCCGAGGTAGAGCAGTCCGAGACATTTGCCCCCCTCCGGCAGACCCAGCCAGTCCCGCATCTCGTCACTGTAGACGAGGGGAGGGGACGACCAGAAAGCCGCCATCCCGATGGCTGAGGCAGTCAGGTGCATGTTCTGCACCGCGCAGGCCACCGCCTCGATTTCCTCGATCTCGATGATCTTGCCCTTCGGATCGCGCCGCATCCCGATGGCGATCACCACCGGGGCCATCAGCGGCTGTTTGCCGAGCTTTTCCCGTTTGTCGGGTCGGACTTCGACCTCCGGCGTCACCCGATCATAGGTCGCCTGGAGAAAATCCGCCAGACGCTGGCGACTGTCGCCGGTGAACACGAAAAACCGCCACGGCTCCGTCATTCCGTGCGTCGGCGCCCAATTGCCGTTCTCCAGAATGGTCGCCAGGTGCAGATTCTCCACCGGCTTCAGACTCATGTCGACGGGCTTGATCGACCGTCGCCGACGGATCAGCGCGTTGGCCGCCGCCAACCGCAGGGACAGCGTGTCCAGTCTCGGGGAGTCGCCCGCGGACTCGGGCATGGGAAAATCGTCGCCTTCCACCATGCCATCACCCTTAACCGACATTTCCCATTCGTCACCGGCGAAAACCGATCTGCGCGCGTTCGGGGGAATGTGTTTCGTTTGACCGCGCCCCAAGGCTTTCTATACTCTCCGGCGTCGAATACGCGACGCTTCCACCCAGTCTCCAACCCCAATCCCACTCCACATCATGGCACTTTCCGTCGGCACACCCGCCCCAGATTTCGAACTCACCACCCTTGGCGCCAACGGCCCCGAATTGATCAAACTCAGCGACCAGATCGGTGGCGCCAATCTGCTGCTCCTGTTCGTTCCCATGGCCTTCACCGGTGTCTGCACCCAGGAGTTCTGCTCCGTGACCAGCGAACTGGCCGATTACGAGGGGCTCAACGCCAAAGTCTTCGGCATCAGTGGTGACAATCCCTTCGCCCAGAAAGCCTGGGCCGAGAAGGAAGGCATCGCCCTGACCCTGCTCAGCGACTACGAACACGCGGCGGCCAAAGCCTACGATGTCGCCTACGACAGCTTTCTGCCCGAGAAAAACCTCACCATGGGCGGCGTGCCGAAGCGTTCCGCCTTCATCGTCGACAAGGCCGGCAACATCGCCTACGCCGAGAGCAGCGACAATCCGGGCGAACTCCCGAATTTCGAGGCCATCAAGGCCAAGCTCGCCGAACTCGGCTGATTTCCGGCGCGACTCAACCCTGTCAGGTCCGCGACCCAAGAGGGTTGACCGCCGTAGCAATCCCTACCAAAAAGGTCGTCCGTTTCCACGGGTGGCCTTTTTTTGTGGGCTTGCCATCTCCGGGCCCGCGTGAGAAAGGGAGGCTGATGTGGGATCGACTCCGTTCCGGAATCTCCACCGCCATCGGGCGCGATCCGCTGGTACCGCTCGCGGTGGCGGCGGGCGTGGGCATCCTTGTGGCCGACGCTTGGGCGGCGGGTATGGCCCCGTTCCTCTATCTGGCGGTGGCATTGTCAGCCCTGGTCGCGAGTTGGAGATGCCCGCGCTGGCCCGGCACGCTTGCTCTCGCCACGGCGGGGATCTTCGCCTTCAGCCACGGGGTGATGCTGTGGCGGGCGGGACAGTTCGTGTTTTCCCCGAACCTGGAGAATGGCGAGACCATTCGCCTGGAGGCGCGCGGGCTGGTGATCCGCGAGCCCGCCGCACCCGGAGCTGGCGGGTCGCGGAGCGGTCGTTGCGTGGCGCGTTTCACGGAGATGAAAGTCGCGGGCATCACCTTTCACTGCGATCAGCGTCTGCCGGTCAGGCTGACGAGTCCCAATGAAACGCTGCGCTACGGCGATGTGTTCGTCACCACCGGCAGGCTGAAACCCTTTGATCCTCCCCGCAGTCCGGGAGCGTTCGACGCGGCGGCGTTTTTCTCCCGCACCCTTGGGGCGGCGGGCGAGTTCGCCGTGGGGCCGGGTGATCGCATCCGCATCCTAGAGCGGGACGCGGGCAATCCCGTGATCGCCCTGTCCCTGCGCGCGCGTCGATTCATCGAGCGACATCTAACCCGGGGCCTGGAGGAGCAACCGGAGCGGGCGGCGGTGATCAAGGCGATGGCGCTCGGGTCGCGTGAGGACACCCCGGAGCATATCGAGGAGCAGTTCCGACTTTCCGGCGCGATGCACGTGTTCGCCGTTTCGGGATTGCACGTGGGCCTGTTCCTCACGCTCTTATGGGGGCTGCTGCGCTGGGTGGGCGTGTCGCGTCGTCGGGCGGTGCTGCTGCTGGTGCCGGCCATCCTTTTCTACGCGACGGTCACCGGACTGCGCCCCTCGGCGGTGCGTGCCGCGGTGATGGGCACTGTGGTGCTGCTGGGATTCGTCGCCGAGCGGCGGCCACGACTGCTCAACAGTTTGGGATTCGCCGCCCTGTTGCTGTTGGCCTTTGACAGTCGTCAGTTGTTTCTCCCGGGATTCCAGCTCTCCTTCGCCGTGCTGGCGTCCATCGCGCTGTTCGCCGACGCGCTGGGGGGCGGACTCTACCGGCCCTGGCGCGTCGACCCCTTTCTGCCCCGGCGCCTGGTGCCGCGGTGGCGGCGGGGCATGGACCGCTCGGCGCGCTGGCTGTCGCAGGCGGTGGCGGTCTCGCTGGTGGCTTGGCTGGGATCGGTGTGGCTGGTGGTACACCATTTTCAACTGATCACTCCGGTGGCCGTGCCGGCGAATGTGGTCATGGTGCCGGCGGCTTTCGTGGTGCTGGGCCTCGCCTTTCTCAGTCTGCTCGTTTCGCTGGCGGGTTTGGGTGGTTATGCCGGGGCGATCCTCAATCCGCTCAACGGGCAGATCGTCGGCTTGGTCGGCGCCACCGCTGGAGCCTTCGCCGCGGTGCCGGGCGGTCACCTGCATCTGAATGCCTCGCAACTCCGCGGCACGGCGCCACCGGTCGAAGTCTGCCGCATCACCGCCTTCGAGCCCACCATCGGCGGGCTTTCCCAGCTCTGGAGTTTCCGCCTACCGGACGGGCGTCCGGCGCATTGGCTGGTGGATCCGGGGGATCCCATCGGCTATGCGAGTGCCGGGCAGCCGCTGCTGCGTCATCGGGCGGTGAACCGGCTGCAGGCGCTGGTGCTTACCCACGGGGACTTCGACCATCTCGGCGCGGGATCGTTGCTGGTGGATCGATTCAAGCCCGGGGCGGTGATTTCCTCTCCCCATGACAGTCGCTCCTCGGCTGTGCCGATGCTGCTGGAGAGCATCGAGCGCGTCGGGGTGCCGCACTTGCGGGTGGCGCGGGGGGATCGCATTCCGCTCTCCGGCGAGGGTACGGCGATGACGGTGCTCTATCCGCCGCGTGATGGCGACGCGCCCGGCAACGCCGATGATCGTTGTCTGGTGTGGCAACTCAAACACCACGACTGGCGGGTGCTCAGCACCGCCGACAGCGGCTTCCCGACAGAAAAGTGGCTGATGTCGGAGGAGGCGCGCGGCCTTCCCGCCGAGGTCTGGATCAAAGGCTGGCACGCGGAGGAAATCTCGGGGCTGATCGAGTTTCTCGACCGGGTGAGGCCGCTGGCGGTGGTGACCACCCACCACGACTTTCCGGCCCGCGAGGGATTCACCGAAGCCTGGCGAAAAGAGTTGCGCTCGCGAGGGATCGCGCTTTTCAACCTCACCGAGATCGGCGCGGTGGAGATCGAGCTGTCTCCCGAGCGCCTGCGGGTCGTCCCGGCGACGCCCGGACGGAGCGAGCCGCTGGAAGTGACGCTTGGGGATCGGCGTTGAGTGGCCGTGCCTTCACCCAGGGCCTACGCATGAATAGCAGGAGAAAAAGTTAAGAATCCTGAATTTTTA
>CAYTNL010000117.1:0-14537 GCA_964439145.1 uncultured Verrucomicrobiales bacterium | reverse complement strand
GCGACACCGCCACCTGGCGCGCCCGTCACATCGTCGAGCAGGCCCCGGTCGGATTCTGGACCCGGTTCCTGGCCCTGATCCTCGACCATCTCATCCTCCTCATCCCCTCCCTCCTCTGCTGGATCCCCCATCTGATCGCGTCGAGCCAAACCGGCTATGCACCCGGCGATGAGTGGAACGCCGCCATGCATATCACCCACATCCTCGGTCTCCTCGCCATCTACGCCATCCACGCCACCTACCACACCTGGATGATCGGGGGCAAACATCGCGCCACCCTGGGCAAGCAAGCCTTCGGGGCCATCGTCACCCGGCCCGATGGCGGACGCGTCACCCACCTCCGCGCCTTTGCCCGATTCCTTGCCCTGTCCGTCGTGAATCTGCTCTTCTTCCTCCTCTGCGTCGGAGGTGGCACCGTTCTCACCACCGTTTTCCTCGGCAGCCTCACCGGGAGCGATGTGGGCGCCATCTTCGTCATCATGTTCACCTTCCTGCCCCTGACATTGCTGTTCACCCTGGTGGGACTCCTACCCTTCTGGATGGCCGGATTCGATTCCCGGAAGCGCGCCCTCCATGATCGGATCAGCGCCACCGTCGTCATCCGGAAAGCTCCCTGATTCCCATGTCCGCGGTCGTCACCTGCCCCAAATGTCGCCAAACCCTCCCGCCACCGGCGTCCGGAGCGGTCGGCATCCCCGCCGACTCCACCTGTCCACATTGCGGCGTCGCGATGACCCGGGTCACCTTCCCCAGGCTGGAGCATCCCACCGATCCCGCCTCCCGGATCGGCGCGAGAGGGCGGACCGCGAGTGAGGGCGAAGCCGTCTGTCGATTCTATCCCGATCTCCAGGCCGAGACCATCTGTGACGAATGCGGCTGCTTCCTCTCCCTCAAAGCCGCCGTCCAATGGGGCGGGCGCGCGCTCTGCATGCCCTGCCTGCATCAGTTGCGCGAGGGCGGGAAAGGTGGCGACGATTTCTCCTCCCGGCGGAGTCATCCCGACCATGTCGCCATCGCCCTGGTGCTTTTTCTCCTGCCACTGACCCTTTTCACCGGCCCCTACGCCCTCTTTCACCTGCTGCGTCATCGCAACGCCCCCCGCGGTATCGTGCCGCGAAGCCGGTTCCGCTGGTGGCTCGCCCTCACCTTGTCCGTCGCCGCCACCGCCGGCTGGCTGTTCTTGATTGTCTACTGGATCGCCCTGATCGTCCGCTCCGCCACCTCCTGAGCTCATCCCACACCGACCATTTCACATGCGCATCTACGGCATCGGCATCGACATCGTGGAGACCGAACGCATCGCCGACTCCATCGAGCGGTTTGGCGACCGCTTTCTGGATCGTGTCTTCACCCCCGCCGAGCGCGCCTATTGCGAGCGGATGAAATTTCCCGCCCGCCATTTCGCCGCCCGTTTCGCCGGCAAAGAGGCCGTGGCCAAAACCTTCGGCACCGGGATCGGCGGCGATCTGGGATGGACCGACATCGAGATCCTGCGTCATCCCCATGGTGAACCCTACGTGACCCTGCATGGGGAGGGAAAGAAAACCGCCTCACGTTTCGGCATCACCCGCATCCACCTCAGCCTCAGCCATGCCGATCACTACGCCGCCGCCCACGCCATCGCGGAAGCGGCGGACTGAGCCGTCCCGACCCAACAGGGTAGGGTGCGTGACTCAACCCTCTTGAGTCGGCGCGGGATCACTCGCCGATCAGCGCCTCGTCGTCGAGCGCGGGCGGTGTCTCCACCTGCGCCTGGTAGAGGGAGCCGCCACCGTTGCGGTGAAAGGCGTTGAGCAGATGCCCCATCAGGATCTCCATGCGCGCGGCGAGCGCCTCGATGCGCTTTTGCAGAAAACTGTGCACGATGACGGTGGGCACCGCGACGGCCAGTCCGCCGATGGTGGTATTCAGCGCCTTGGCGATGCCGGCGGCGATGGCGGAGGGATCACTGACATCCCCCGCCTCGCCGAGGGTGGCAAAGACGGACACCAACCCGCTCACGGTCCCGAGCAGGCCAAGCAGGGGCGCGATGGTGATGACCACCTCCAGGGCGGAGAGGCCGGTCTGGAGACGCACCACTTCCTCGCGGGCCGTGGCTTCCACCGCATCCTGCGCCTCCTCGCGCGTGGCGTGTTCGGGAAGCATGGCGACGCAGCCGATGCGGCCGATGGGGGAATCGCTGTCGTCCAGTTGACGAAAAAGTTCGGTCACCTTCCCCTGGCGGAAGAGGCGCTCGGACCGCTCCAACTGACCCACGAGATCGGGCGGCAGCACCGCCCGCCAGCGGAGGGACATGAGCCGGTGCAGGGAGACGGCGAAAGCGATGAAGGAACACACGGCGATGAATCCCATGAACACCCCACCGGAGAGCAGGAAATCCCAGATCTTTGAATTCACGGCGGCGTCGATCTCCAGCGCCAGCAAAGGGGAATGTCCGGGGTGTCGGGTGAGGCTGTCCATGTGACCTTGGAAAAAAAACATCGGCGTCACTCGGCTCAGTAAACGATGACGTCGTAGAATATCTCAAGCCCCGAGGAGCCCAGCATGGAGGCCACCTCCTCGGGCATCTCGGGGATGTCGGCGTCGAGTACCGCGCGCAGGGTGAACTCGGCCATCACGGCATTGGAGTCGTTTTTCACCAGCTTGAGATTGCGCGGTTTGCCGTTCTTATCGACCCGGAATTTCACTTTGAGAGTGCCATAGGTGACGAAGTCGAGATTCCGCTCGCGGTACCGGTGCCACTGGCGCTCGACAGCCTGGGTGACCTCTTTCTTGTAGCGCCCAAGCGCGGAGGCCTCCACGTCGAAGGCCGGGGTGTCGCCGATGTTGGCGGCGTCGCCGGTCATTTCCCGGGCGCGGGTGTGGGGGTTGAAGGCGGGATCGGTCGAGGGCGGCTTGGGCGTGGGCGGCAGATCCGCCCCGGCGACCCGGGCGGGGGCGGGCGGGGTGGCGGGCATATCGGGAGCGGCGGTCTCCCGGAGGCTGGGCCTCAGCGGTTTGGCCACGGGCATGGCGGAGGCGGGCAAGGGCGTCTGCGGCGCGGCGGCATCGTCGAACTCCTCGGTTTTCTTCCTGGCCTCGGCCTCGCGTTCCTCGCCCACGAGATCCTCGAGCCGGGGGGCGGACTCGGTGGGAAAGGGCGACTCGAAGCTTTTCTCCCGCCGCGCCAGCACGGGGGCATCGGTGATTTTCAAGGCATCGGGCTGCGTTTCCCGCTCGGCGGCGGGAGTCTCGGGCGGCCTGTCGGCTTCGGCCGGGTCCTCGGGCCGGGACTCGGGAGCTTCGCGGGGCATTTCCGCCGGTGGCGCGGGCGATTCGCGCTCAGTCTCGGCGGGTATCTCCGAGGGATCGCGGATGGGCTCGGGTTTCGCAGCGGCCATCAAGTCGGGCGCGGGAGCGGGCGGGGTGGGGAGCGACTCGATGGCGGGGGTCGACGGACTCGCCTGGGAAGGCGCGCTGGCGAGCGAGGTATCGAGAAATTCCCCGTCGACCAGTTCGCGATCCCGGATCTCGAGAAACGGCAAATCGTCGCGACCGGCGACGGAGGGGCGGCGGCCCGGCTCCGGTATCTCGGGGGCACGGGAGCTGGTGGCGAGGGTGTTGTGATCGGAATGAAAGGGGGCGTTCTCCGGGGCGACGGCCGATTCCTGATCGGCGTCGGTGCGCATGTACTGCCGGGTCAGCTCCTTCGGGGTGAGCTCGATCTGCTCCATGAGATCGGCGAGCAGGATGGTGACCTCCTCGGGCGGTGGCGGCACCGGGGTGGTGGCGGCTTCTCCGCGTGTGGGAGCGATGAGGTTGGCGACGGTGAACAGCAGGGCCAACAGCAGGAAGAGCAGGAGGTGACCTACCACCGCTCCGAGCACGGAAATGATGAGTTTTTGATTGTCCGACATCGCCCGGACGCCTGCTTGGGATTGACGCCTGTTCCGACACTCGCGGTCGGAATATCATTAAAACGTCTTTCGGGCGAAATGAAAGAGGTATTGCTGAGCGTAGCCTGCCCGCGCTCCGAAATGGCGCTCGGCCCAGAGCTGGAGTTCGGCGGGGCGCGGTTGCTTTCTCTTCCGTGGTCCGAAGTAGCGCTCCCGGAGGATGCGATCCATCCACACATCGATGGGAAAAGCCGCCTCGCGCCCGCAGGAGAACAGCAGCACACAGTTGGCGATCTTTTCGCCCACTCCGTGGAAACGGAGCAGATACTCGCGGGCCCCGGCGTCATCAAGGGCGTCAAGCTTCCCGAGATCCGCTTCTCCGGAAGCGAGCGCCACGGCGGTGAGATGCAGGCCTTTGGCCCGATACCCGAGTCCGCACTCGCGCAGGGCGGCCTCCCCCGCTCCGGCGATGGCTTCGGGTGTCGGGTAGGCATGAATTTGCCGCCCGTCGATTTCCCGGGGCTGACCGTAGCGACGGCGCAGGGTCAGGGAGATCTGGCGTATGTGGGCGACCTGTTTGAGGGAGGAGGTGATGAAGGTGGCGAGACATTCCCAGACCGGCTGACGCATGAGCCTCAGGCCCGGGCAATAGGCGATGGCCTCGGCGAGAATGGCATCCCCCGGGGGAAAGGCGGCGTGGACTTTGGCCAGGGGTTCGGCGATGCCGAGGTAGGCGGCGGCTGTATCCGCGTCAACGCCGAGGACGGACACGGTCTCGGGGTCACTCTGGCCCAACCAGACAGGCGTGTCGCCGAGACAACCAACAAAGCCGGTGCGGCCCCGTTGATCGTGGGTTTCCCAGTGAAACACCTGACCGGAGTCGAGTGTCTGCGCCAGGTCGAAGGGGCCGCCCGTGTCGAGCGCGATCAGTCCGCCCGCCATGGTGGGTCAGCGGATAAAGTAGCTGAGACTCTCCAGCTCGATGGCGAGATCCACGTTGTTCACATAGACATTCTCCGGCACCTCAAGGACGGTGGGGGAAAAGTTCAGCACCGCCTGAACTCCGGCGCGGACGAGTTGATTGGCCACCGTCTGCGCGTCGGTGGCGGGGACGGCGAGGATGGCCATCTTCACCCCGTGAGACTCGATGTAGCCCTCCATCTCCGAGGCGGGATACAGCGGGACCCCGGTGCCGGCGACCCGCTCTTTCACCGGATACCGATCAAAAGAGGCGATGACTTCGAAGCCCTCCTTGCGGAAGCCGCTGTAGCGAAGCAGCGCGGAACCGAGATTCCCCACACCCACGAGAATGACCGGCTGCAAGCGGGTGGAGCCCAGCGCGGCGGTGATGGCCTCGGCCAGCGTCTCGACATTGTAGCCCAGACCACGGGTGCCGAATTGCCCCACATAGCCGAGGTCCTTCCGCAGTTGGGTCGATTTCACCCCCGCCGCTTTGGCCAAGGCCTCGGAGGACACGGTCTCGACATCGTTCTCGCGCAGGCGTTGGAGACAACGCTGATAAATGGACAGCCGATAAACGGCTTTGCGGGGGAGTTCTATTTTCTGCACTTGTGAAAATTCACGAATATCTTTCACAAGTCAACCGACAAGCGCTTCTTCCCACGACTACCGCGAAATCCATCGCGACCAGACCCACTGAAACGATAACGAACGCGCAGATCTTCCCACGCGGTAGACCAAGCGCAAGCGGCATCGCGCCACGCGATCCCGCCGGTGAGGGCTGGTGTCGGGCGCGCGATCAGCCTTCGTCGCCGTAGGATTTCTCCACCCGCTCCGCGACATCGCGGTAGCCGTAGTCGGCGGCGTAGATCTGCTTGAGAGATTCGAGGTACTGGTCCTTCTGGCCCATCTCTTCGTAGAGCAGACCGAGGTTGTAGAGCAGTTCCTTCTTGGTTTCGTCCATGCTGGGGATCTCCTTGACCGCTTCCTCGAACTGCTGGGCCGCGAGGTCGCGCATCTTGAGCTTGGCGTAGCACTGCCCGAGCATGTTCATGACCTTGATTCGCAGGTTGGGGCTGCGCTTGGCCTGCTGGAGGTGCTGAATGGCTTCGCGGAAGTCGCCGGCATCGAAGAGGCGCTGTCCCAACTCGTAGCGCAGGACCATGTCCGTCGGGTTGCGATCCACCCGCTTGCGGGCCTCGTCGATCATGCCGGAGGACATGTTCTTCCTCAGTTCGGCGAGTTGGGCGCGCTGTTCCTCGATCTCGGGATGATCGGGGTTGGCCACCACCCAGGCCTCGAGATCCTTGATATACTGGGTCTGGACGCGCTCGCGGAGTTCGCCGCATTTTTTCTCCAACGAGGGGTCGTTGGCGCTGAGGGAGTAGGCCCACTCATAGTAGGTCAGGGCGTTGCCGAAATCCTCCAACTGCTCGTAGCAGTCGGCGAGACTCTTGACGACGTTGAGATTGTTCTGATCGGAGGCGTATTGCTCCAGCAAATTGCCCAACTGTTGCTCCAGGAGGTCGCGGGTCATGCCGGAGCGGTTGGCCTGCTCCAGTTTGTTGGCCTCATCCTTGTTGGCGAGGAGATCGCGGAAGCTGCCGCCATCCCACTTCTGGGAGGTCATGGACTGGCGCGCGGTGGCGTCCTTTTCCATCTTGATGGCGACGAGGTCGGCGGGATCTTTCTGTCGGATCTTTTCGTATACCTGCGCGGCCCGCTCGTACTCGTCGGACTTGTAATAAAACTCGCCCAACTGGTGCCAGTATTTGGTGTTGTCCGGATGCCCGTCGGTGAGGGTCTCCAGCGCGAAACCGGCCGTCATCGGCATCTCCAGCGCCATGGCGGCGTCGAAGAGCACCTGATTCCCGGCGGGATTGAAAGGATCGGTGGCGAGCACGTCCTTCTCCACGTTCACCATGGCCTCGGCGGGGTTTTTCTTGACCTCGCGCTGCAGCGACATGGCTTTCATCGACTCGGTGCCGAAGGATTTTTTGCCCGCCGCCTGTTTCATCGCCGCCATCCGGAGTTGGCGACGGCAATCGAGGAAGCGGGGCTCCTGCTTGAGCACCGCTTGGAACAGGCTGATCACATACCCCCAGTTCCGCAATTCCAGCGCGCTGACTCCGCGGAGGTAGAGCGCCTTCAGTTTTGGGTCCAAGTCGGCTTCGGTCACGACATCTGAGCCACGTTCAGGTTTTCCTTCAGACATGATTCGGTTTCTATTTTCTCGTTAAATTTCTTACCGCCACGACGCCCTGTTGGTCGGAATGCCAAGTCGGCCATTCGCGTCGGGGGGCGATCATCATATCCCGATGGCGGCCCTGTCGTCTAGCGAATGTTCCGCCGGGCGGCAATGAAAAAAATATTCTACCCCTCCCCCGCCCCAAGGGTGAAGCCCCAGGGCAGCAGCCGATCAATGTCCATGACCTCCCCGAGCACGCCCGTCTCCCCGCTGTCGATCACGACGAGGGTACTCTCGTCGGCAAACTCCCGGATCACCTGGCGGCACACCCCGCAGGGCGAGCGCCCCGGCAGGGGACCGTCGAGTGCATCCACGGTCGAGACCGCCAACAAGCCGATGCGCCGGAAGCCCGCGGCCGCGGCAGCCAGGATGGCTCCGCGCTCGGCGCAGATGGTGGCGCCGTAGCTGGCGTTCTCCACATTGCTGCCAAGAAAGACCTGTCCGGCGGGATCGTCCGCCATCACCACCGCCGCCCCCACGTGGAAACACGAATAGGGCGCGTGCGCCGCGACCGCCGCCGCCCGGGCAGACCCTGTCAGGTCGGAGACCAAAGAGGGTCTGATGACGATGTTTTTTTCCGCGAGAGCCACGCCCGGCACGATGAGCCGTCCGGCCACCGTCTCCAGGAAGCTGTCGGGCTGGGTGACCGCGGGCAGGGTCAGCGTCACCAATTCGTCGGCGTCGGCGTGGGAACTCATGGCGGCAGCGTGGCGTGTTCGGCCGGGTATTTCAAGACTCGCCATGGCGGCGGGGATTTTCCTATGATGCCTCGCGATGCGTCCCGCGGTTCCCGGCATGGCAACGATGCTCGCCCTCCTCCTGATGGCGGCGTCCGGCGCGCGTGGCCAACTGCCACCTCGTCCGGTGAAACTGGGCGACAGCGGCCTGATGATGACCCTGCCCGCTGGCTGGAGGGTGGCGGACAAGTCCCCGGATCACGCGCAGACCTTCGGCGCCTACCAATCGCCGGACCGACGCGCCTCGTGGTTCATCTCGTCCGCGAAAGCCCCGGACCAGGCGGACATGACGCAGATCATGCGGGGGGTGATCGCGAATTTCGAGTCCGCGTTCATCGTGAACCGGGTCGGCGAGTTGAAAACCGGCCCGCTCGCGGATTCGCCCGCGGTGTTCACCACGCTGGAAGCCGAGATGCGGGCCGCCAACAGCCCGGATCGCCTGCCTTTCCGCTTCTACCTCGCGGTGATCGACACCGGGCGGGCGCTCTATCTGGTCCAGGCCAGCGTGCAGGCCCCGATCGACGCGAAACGCGAGGGCGAAATCCTCGCGATGCTGCGGTCGTTGAAACAATCCCCGTGACCTCACCGCCTCGCCACCAGCGGTCGGATGATGGCCCACAACACTGGCGGCAGGACGGCGCTGAGCAGTAGCGCCAGACCGGGCTGTTCCCTTCCCGCCGAGCCGATGGCGGCAAACGCGAAGCCCAGCGGCACGCTGCCGCAGGCCAGCGCGGCCACGAAACGGCGCGCCGGCATCCTCGCCATGCCGGCGAGACAGGCGACGACTTCGGGCATGACGGGCAGCCAACGGGACAGAGCCACGATCCAGCCCCCGGCGCCGCCACCGAACCAGCGCTCGCCTTTCTCCAGATCATCCCGGCCCGCGATCCACTCCGCCGCGCGCCGACCGAGGCCCCGACAAAGCCCGTAGGCCAACAAGCCGGAGGTGAGGGATCCGGCCGCGCCGATGAGGCCGCCGATCCAGAATCCATAGACATAGCCCAGCGCGGCGATGACGGCGGTGCCCGGCACGGGCAGGAAAAGATCCAGCACCAGCAGCGCCATCCCCGCCACCCAGGCCCAGGGTCCGAAGCCCCGCAGCCAATCCACCGCCGCGTCGCCGGAGAACCACGCGTCGAAGTCGTCCCCCCAGATCCCGAAGGGAATCAGCACCAGCAAAGCCAGCAGCAGGAAGATCCCGATCAGTCGCATCGGAGTCAGCGCTCCCGGGCCGCTGATTCGCAGGCTTTGATGTCGAGTTTACCCGAGGCCAACTGGGGGATCTCCGGGAGGTGGATGATGGTCTTGGGAATCCAGAGACTCGCCACCCCGCGCTCCAACAGCCGGTAGCGGAGATCCGTCACCTCCAGGCCCGCCTCCGCGCTGAGCAGTACCAGGGCCTCGCCCTTGGCCTCGTCGGGCACGCCGACAATGGCGATCTTCCGCTCGGATTCGTTGTCAAAGCCCAGGGCCTCGTTGATGGCCGCCTCCACTGTCTCGTGCGGGACCATTTCCCCGCCGATCTTGGAGAATCGCGACAGTCTGCCCTCGATGTAGAGAAAGCCATCCTCGTCCATGCGCCCGATGTCGCCGGTGCGGAACCAGCCGTGGTGAATGACTTCGGCCGTCTTTTCCGGCTGGCCCAGGTAGCCCTCGAAAATGTTCGGGCCGCGCAGCCAGATCATGCCGCTCTGGTGCAGGGGCAGGGGCACATCGGTGTCGGGATCGGTGATGCGCACCGCGACGCCGGGGATGGGTGCCCCGACGGAGCCGGGACGATGGCTTGGCAGCACCGGGCGGCGATCATCCGGGCCGTCCGGCACGGGATTGGGCAGGTTCACATTGGTCACCGGCGAGGTCTCGGTGAGTCCGTAACCCTCCAGCACCGGCTTGCCGAAACGTTTCTCGAATGCCTCGGCCAGTTTCGAGGGGAGCTTCTCGGCGCCGGTGACGACCAGCTTCGCCGAGGCGAGTTGCTCGGGCTTCGCCTTGCGCAGATAGCCGCGGAGAAAGGTGGGGGTCGCCAGGATGAGACTGACCCGGTGCTTTTCGATCAACTCCGCCAGCGCCCCCGTATCCAGCGGACTCGGGTAGGTGACCAGGGTGAGCCCCTCGATGATGGGATACCAGAGCGTCACCGTGCAGCCGAAACTGTGAAACAGCGGTAAACAACCGAGCACCTTGTCCTCGGATTTCAGATCGATGCGCGAACCAAACTGGTTGACGTTGGCGAGCAGGTTGCGGTGGGAGAGTACCACGCCCTTGGGATCGCCGGAACTGCCACTGGTAAACAGCAGCACCGCCTCCTCGTGGTCGCCCCGTTTCGGCACCCCGTGGATCGAGGCCAGGAGTCCGGCCGGCAATAGTTTCGAGAGCAGATACCAGAGCGCGATCTTCTTTTTCAGCTTCGGGAGGACGCGCTCGATGTGGATGAGCTGCTTGTTGGGTGGCCACGGGAAACGGCTCATTTTCCGCACGAAAGGATCGGCGGTGATGAAGCGATCCACCCCCGACTGGGCGATGCAGGAGGCGATGGCCTTCTCCCCGGCGGTGAAGTTCAGGTTCACAGGCACCTTACCGGCGAAAAGCACCGCCAGGTTCGCCAGTACGCCCCCCTTCCCCGGCGGCAGGATCACCGCCACCCGCGGTTGCTCGGTCTCCTGGCGAATGTGCTTGGCCAACACCAGCGCCGCCGCCAGCAGCTTGTCGAAGCGCAGCTCCGAGCCGTCGTTGCCATCGATGATCCGGTCCGTGGCGCCGTGTTTTTTCAGCCCCCGCAGCAGAGCCCAGGCGAGATGCGTTTTCAGGATGGGTCTGCGGGAAAAAGCGGCCTCGCCCGCGAGGAGCGCTTCCTCCTGGTAATTCGCCAGCGTCACCGCCTCCCGCTCCAGCAGCTTGCCGAACGAGAACACGACCCGGTCCACCTCCCGGATGGACTCGATCGCCAGGCAGGTGTCGGCCGGATGCTCCGCAAAGAGCGGCAGCACCGGAGCTCCGAGCCCCATGAGAAAAGACAAGTGCGCCGTGGTCACCGTCTGGCTCTGGCCGGAACTCGCCAGCGCGGCCCCGGGGACGAAAATCACCACCGCCGCATCCCCGATGAGAGATTGCGCCTGTTTTTTCAGAGCCTCGCGCGACACCTCGTCGGAGGCGAACTCAATAGCTTCCACGTCCGGCTTTTCCAGATGCGCCTGCAACAGGGGATCGTAGTCCAGCGCGCGCTCGATCAGGTAGACGATGCGGCGATCCTTCAGACATTTCTCCAGATGGAGGAGATCCTGAAACGACAGACGATTCGGCACGATCAACACGCCCTCCTTCGAGGGGATGTGCTCGTCTCCGATCAGCTCCAAGTGAGTGGATGGGGTGGGAGGCATGGGTAAGGATGGCGGGTAGCGGGAATCAACGCGGGCAACTATGGCGCAAACTCAAAGCACGCGGCAAGCCGGATGTGGCACCCCTCACCTATACGCGAGAACCGCCCCGAAATCGACCCAAACCCGGACGCCGCCGAAGCATCTCGAGTCTCCGCGCTCCGAGAGTATCTCTCTACCACCAGCCAGCTCAATCCGAGATGACCACCGTCCCGGACGGGGCGCAATGGGATCGGTTCTTCACAACGGAGCGGAACAGACCGCGTCTATCGCGGTGTCGCATACCGACCTGGCATACCACGCTGAATCGACACTCGGATCCCCCCGCGTATCGGCGCTATTCCGCCTCGGCGACGAGGAACCCTTGGATAGCCTCCAGAGATAGATCGGTCAACTCGGCGATCTCGGCGGGAGTGTGGCCCTTGGCCGCCATCCGCCGGACAAGGTTGGCGGCACCCTCTTGCCGACCTTCCTGCCGCCCCTCTTGCCGACCTTCCCGGCGACCTTCCTCAATCAATTCCTGTCCCACGCGGGTTTCGTGGATGGGGGTCAGTTCGGCGATCATGGCTCGTATTTCCTCTCGGCTCTTGGTTTTGAAACGTTGCAGCAGCAGATTGAGAAAGATTTCGGAGAGGACCTCCCGGTCATCCAGATCCAGTTCACCTTCGTGGGTGATGCGATGATAGAGCTTCTCGGCATCCATTTCAAGCTCTGGCAGCGGATCATTCAAAGGCCTCAGCGCGGCCGCAAGGAGCGATCCCGGGGCTCGCGCTTCCAGAGATTCCAGCAATTCGTCGATGAATAACGTGCGGGTGGCCGGATAGCACTCGGCGGTGGTCGGCAACTCGGTCTGGGACCCGAAAAGAATGACCGTCTCCACTTTGCGAGGTTGAAAATCGCGGCGACGACAATCCTCTTTCGAATTGAGGTGCTTCCAGAGCATCTGCCGGGCCAGCTCGATACGATTGAAGATGGAGTGATCGTGGTAGAGCTGAAATTCCACAAGATAGTAAGGATCTCGACTATCAGCCGGCTCGAGAAGCAGGTCGCAGCGGATCTCAAGCTGCTTCAACACCCGCGAGGAACCGCGACAACCCGCCGGCAAAGGCAAGCCGGTGAACTCGCGCAACCAGTCGGGATGATCTCGAAAAAGCGCGTAAAATATGGAGTCAGTGTCCATGTGGCAGGGTAGGCCATCCCCCCGGGAAATGGCAAGCGGGTTCCCCCTCCCATCCAGCCCGCGTCGCGAGGTATCTTCCCGGTCAAAATACGGGCTTGCCACCTCATCCGGGCGCCCCTAGCCTCATCCGCCATGAGTCAACCCGCAGACAATACTCCCCAGCCGAATCAGGGCGACCACCACTGGGAAGAAGTGGAGGCCAGCCCCGAGTTCCAAAACCTCCTCGCCTCGAAACGCCGCTTCATCATCCCGATGTGCGTCTTTTTCCTCGCCTACTACTTCGCCCTGCCCCTGCTGGTCGGCCTGGCGCCCGATCTCATGGCGAAGAAAGTGTCCGGCTCGGTGAACATCGCCTACCTGTTCGCACTCAGCCAGTTCTTCATGACCTGGATCGTCTCCATCGTCTACGCGAAGGCCGCCTCGCACTTTGATCGCCAGGCCCAGCAGGTCGTCGACAAGCTCCACACCTGATCCGTCAATTTCGTCTCCCCCATGCACGCTTTCTCCCTCATCCCCCTTCTCGCCGAGGCCGCCCCCGCGGCGGCGGAGACCGCCGTTTCCGGCGCCTCCATCATCATGTTCTCCGCCTTCGTATTCCTGACACTCGGCATCACCTACTGGGCCTCGCGGAAATCCTCCGGCGCCGGCGCTTTCTTCGCCGCCGGCCGGCGCATCACCGGCTGGCAGAACGGTCTCGCCGTGGCCGGCGACTACATGAGCGCCGCGTCCTTTCTCGGCATCGCCGGGATGATCGCCTTCTTCGGGTTCGACGGCTTCCTCTATTCGGTCGGCTTCCTCGTCGCCTACCTCACCGTGCTCCTCATCGTCGCCGAACCTCTGCGCAACCTGGGCAAATACACCATGGCCGACGTGCTCGCCTTCCGGAACCGGGAGGTGCCGGTCCGCGCCCTCGCCGCTCTCAGCACTCTCTGCGTCACCATTTTCTACATGATCGCCCAGATGGTCGGCGCCGGACTCCTGGTCAACTCGCTGATCCCCGGCGATCACTACATCGCCGCCGTCGTCATCGTCGGTCTGCTCATGATCGTCTACGTCGTCTTCGGCGGCATGCTGGCGACCACCTGGGTGCAGATCATCAAGGCCGTGCTGCTCATGTGCGGCAGCTTCGCTCTGAGCCTGATGGTCATGAACCACTTCGGCTTCAGCTTCAGCGCCTTCTTCGAGGCCGTCGGCTCGGTGAAACAGGGAGGCGAGATCAAAGACTTCATGACCCCGGGGCTCAAGTTCGACAACACCCTGGACCTGATCTCTCTCTGCATGGCCCTGGTCCTCGGCACCGCCGGCCTGCCCCACATCCTCATCCGTTTCTACACCGTGCCCGACGCCAAGACAGCGCGCTCCAGCGTCATCTGGGCCACCATCGTCATCGGGCTGTTCTACCTCATGACCACCTTCTTCGGCTTCGGCGCGGCCACCATCATCGGTCCCGACAACATCTCGAACAACAACCTCAGCGCCCCGCTGCTGGCCCAGGTGCTGGGCGGCGAGATCTTCTTCGCCTTCATCTGCGCCGTCGCTTTCGCCACCATCCTCGCCGTGGTCGCCGGACTCACCATCAGCGCCTCCACCTCCTTCGCCCACGATATTTTCGTCAACGTGATCCACCACGGCAGGGAACACAAGCCGGGCGAGGAAGTCCGCGTCGCCCGCATCACCGCCTTCTCCGTGGGGCTGATATCCATCCTCCTGGCCATCGTGCTTCGGGAGGCGAACGTCGCCTTCCTCGTGGGTCTCGCCTTCGCCGTGGCCGCCTCGGCCAACCTGCCCGCCATCCTGCTGACCCTGTTCTGGAAACGCTTCAACACCAACGGCGCCATCTGGGCGCTGGCCGTGGGTCTCGGTTCCAGCATCGTACTCATCGTCCTTGGTCCCAGCGTGATGAAGGAAAACGCGGTCTTTCCGCTCGGTAATCCCGCCCTGGTCAGCATCCCGCTCGGTCTGCTGGCCGCCGTCATCGGCACCCTGACCAAACGCGAACCTTCCGCCGAGGCCAAGTTCGCCGAAATGACCGTCCGTGCCCACACCGGCCACGGCGCCGAACAGGCGGAGCCGCATTGAGTAATAACAGCGGGGGGTAAAAAACGACCCATCGGTGTAGAAAAGTCCGCCCTAAAAAGTCGCGTAGACATGCCGTAGGCGGGC
>CAYTNL010000116.1:0-15461 GCA_964439145.1 uncultured Verrucomicrobiales bacterium | reverse complement strand
TTCCTCGTAGCACAGGCATTCCTGCCTGTGTTTCATGCCGAGTCTCTCAGGCAGGTATCCTTTGGTTTCACAGGCAGGAATGCCTGTGCTACGGCTCGACTTTGATCGGGCTCTGCCGACAGGAGTCAGTGAAAAAATTCTAACAAATTAGATTTTAACTCTCGCTGTTCCTTCACCGAATTTGTTCGCGATCTCCGCTCGCCCACTCCGCATCCAGCGGCGAGATCGTCTCGGCATCCGGCACTTCAACCTGGAGGGACGGAGTGTCGCGGGCCTGCCAGAGGGTGTGGCCTGAACTGCCCTGGCCGAAAGGGAGGACGTTGTTCCCCTTGAATAGCCGTAGAACGAAGCCGCGGCGGCGGCCCTGGACCTGGAACGCGTCCGCGTAGGCATCAAGGGTGCTGGCGGCGCGCGTGTCCGGTCTCATTTGCCCAGCTCACTGAGGTATCGGATGAGGTGCGCCAGTTGGGCCTCGTCGAGGCCGGCGGTGAGGCCGGCGGGCATCACGGTGCCGCCTGTCTGGATGGTGGCGGTGGCCTCGCGGGGGATGGTCCTCACCTCCCCGGTCGCGAGATCCCGCACGGCGATGGCTTCGGCGGTCTCGGTCTGCTTGAAGCCGGTGATGACACTGCCGTCCTTCATCGTCACGGTGGCGGCCTCGTAACCCTCCTTCACATTCAACGCGGGCCAGACGACTTCGGCGATGATCATGTCGATGGGCATGCCGCGACTGATGGCGCTGAGGTCGGGACCGATCTTGCTCTGGGGCGCGCCGGGGATGTGACAGGCGACGCAGCCCTGACGCTCGTAGATTTTCTTCCCCTCCTCGGCGTTGCCGAAGCTGTTGACGGCTTTCACGAGGTTGGCCACGTACTCCTTGGTGTACACGGGCAACGAGGCGTCGATGCCGGCGAGCCGCATCAGCTCGGCGGAGAGCTTGGCATCGCCGCGACCGATGGTGTTGAGGGACTGCAGCACGGCCTTGGCGGTGTCGGGAGCGAGGGCGTCGGGGGACCGCAGAGCCCGCAGCAGCGCGGCGGAGCCGCCTTCGCGATTCACCAGCGGACTAAGCCAAGGCGCGACCTCGGACGGCGTTTTCATCCCGTCCAACCGAGCGAGGACAAAGCCCGCCGCCTCGTCGGCCCGGGCGACGATGAGAGCGTCGAGCGCGGCGCTGTGCAGATCGGCGGCGGTGGGATCGTCGAGCACCCGACGCAGTGGCGCGGTGTCGGCTCCGAGATCGCCGAGGGCGCCAAGCGCGGCCTTTCTCACCGCCAGCGGTGCGGCGGAATCGTCCGCCAGTTCGCGCACGCGATCCTCGAAGGCGCCCAATTTCCAGGCTCCGGCCAAACGCACGGCCTGGGGGCGCAGTATCTCGTCGGCGAAAAGCGGCTCGATCAGGGGCACGAGCTCGGCGGGCGCGCCGGCGCGAGCTTTCCCCGCCAAGGTGGCGAGCACATCGGGATCGCGGCCTCCGCGCTCGAGGACGTAGCGCAGGTCGTCGACGCTGGCGGCGGTCTCGGCAAAGGCCTTCACCCAATGAACCCGGCGGGCGGCGTCATCCCCGTGGCGCTCGATCTGACGACGCATGATGGCGGCGACTCCACCGGACGCGGTCTGGGGACGGTAGGCCACGGGGGCGCCGGACAGATTGCGGAGGTCGTCGGGATTGTTCTCCACCCAGGCGTTCCGCAGGGCGAAAAGCAGGTGCTCGTCGCGGTCGAAATCGAGTTTCCCCTCCGTCAGTGGCGGCGCCCAGAGGGCGTGGGTGGCGTGCAGGGTCTTGGTGAGGGCGTGCTGGTGGTAGGCGTTGAACGGGAGATCCAGCGCTCGCGCGGCGATCACGGCGGCACGCGGATGGGGGAGATAACTGGCGGCGACGATGGCCTCCAACCGGACGAGCGGTTCCTCGTCGGCGATCTGCGCCTCCAGGAGCGCGAGGGCGTCGTCGAGGCGACCGTCCCGCGCCCAGGTGGACAGGACGCGGGTGGCATAGGCGCGGATGCGGGCATCGCCGGAGCGCAACAGCTCGCGCAGCAGGGCCGGGCGCGGCGTCTCGTGGGCCTCGTAGATCGAGAGGGCCTGGAGACGGCGGTATTCGTCCACCGGCTCTGCCTTGTTCAGACCCGATACCCAGGTGTCGAGCGCGGCGACGACTGACGGGCTGTCTTTTTCAAAAAGCAATCGCTTGGACTGGTAGGCGGCCCAGCGCTCGGGAGAATCGAGCTGCTCCAGCAACTCGCCGATCCCGGCGCCGGCAAGCGGGGCGGGGGCCACGAGCGGGCGGTCTTTGCAGGTGACGCGCCAGACTCGGCCGTGGGCTTTGTCGCGATCCGGATGCCGGTAGGAGGCCTGGTAATGACCGATGATGGGATTGTACCAGTCCGCCACGTAGAGCGCGCCGTCGGGTCCGCAGCGGACCTCCACCGGACGGAACACGCTGTTGGTGGTCTCGATGAGATTGGGCAGCAGGGTGGTGGAGTAAAGGCCGTCCTCGTAGTGGAGTTCGTGCCACTCCAGGAGGTTCGCGTAGTAGCCGCCGATGACGATGCGGCCCCGCATTTCCTCGGGAAAATGGCTGCTCTCGAGAAACTCGAAGCCCACCTGCTTGATGGGCGCGAGGCAGAGATTCATGGCCTGGGCATTCACCGCGAGACTGGAGCGGACGAGGCCCGGGGTGCTGTAGTAGGCGCCGATGTTGGCGCCGCTCTTGTGAAAGGGCTGGCCGTATCGGGTGGTGAAAACGCCCCAGCAGTTCGCTCCGGCTGAGGACCATTGGAAAAAGGGATCGAGGTGCCCGGTCCGCGGGCGCAGGCGCCAGACGCCGGCCCGGTTCAGCGTTTCCACGCCGAAGGGAGTCTCGACCCGCGAATAGATGTGATGCCCCTGGGTGAACCAGAGTTCGCCGCCGAAGCCCCAGTTGAGTCCGTTGATCATCTGATGCGAATCGGCGGTGCCGAATCCGCCCAGCACGACGCGGCTGCTGTCGGCCATGTCGTCCCCATCGGTGTCGCGAAAGTGGAGCAACTCCGTGCCCTGGGCGACGTAGAGCCCGCCATCGCCCAACTCGATCCCGCTCGGCATGAAGAGACCCTCGACGAATTTGTGAAAACGATCCGCGCGCCCGTCGCCGTCGGTGTCCTCGCAGACGAGCACGTAGTCGTTGGCCTTTTCCCCGGGCTTGATCTGCGGGTAGCTCACCGCGCAGGCCACCCAGAGCCGACCGCGCTCGTCCCAACGCATCTGGATGGGCTTCACCACGCCATCCTCCTCGCTGGCGAAGAGATTGACCTCGAAACCGTCGAGTATCTGAAAGCTGGCCAATTCCTCCCCGGGCGACTGCGGCTTCGCGCTGGGCGGCTCCACGGGAATGGACGAGCGCACGCCGATGGGGGTGGCGGGCTTGCCGGCCAGGGCGGCGCGGATGTTCTCCGCGGCCAGCTTGAGCAGCGGCTCGAAGTCCTTCATCTCCTCGGGAAAGATGCGTTTGTCGGCGTCTCTCCAGTCCTTGGAATAAGGCTGGGTGGTGCGGTCGCCGTTGAGAAATGCCCAGTTCATGGGACGCCAGTAGTCGAACCAGAGACGCTCCATCTCGAGGATTTCCCGACGCACCGCGGTGGTCTCGGTCTCGGGCCGGGGCGTGATCCCGAGCGCGCTCGCGAGGTGATCGGCCACCACGCGATGCCCGTGTTCGTTGAGCTGAAAACCGTTGTCGGTCAGCGGCTGATCTCCGGCCGGCAACAGGCTGAGATCGATGAACGGGAGTCCGCGCTTCGCGGCCAGTTCGCGGATCCCGTTCGCGTAGGCGACGACATCGACATTCCGCGAAGTGAGATCCGGCCAGTGGGGCCGGGCGGTTTTCTCAAAAGGCATCGGCGACACCAGCACCACGCGTCGTCCCTCGTCCGCGAACTCGTCGATCAGACCGTCGTAGGCCGCCAGAAACGCGGGCAGCCCCTCCCGGCCGTTGAGCGCCTCCATCTGGCCAAACTGGGCGATCACCACCGTGGCGGCCGCGTCCGAGAGCTGCTCGCGCCAATCACGCTGCTGACGCCAACTGGTCGATCCGGCGGTGCGCTGGATGCGGCGCTCTGACTCGCGGCGGCGGGCGTCGAGTTTGTCCACATTGCCGTCGTCCCGCCACTGCTCGAAGACGGTGTCGCCCTCCCAGCCGAAATTCCTCACCACGATATTCCCATCGGGCTGTGACGCGACGAGGTGGGTCTGGAGAAATCCGTTGAGGCGGGTGCGCTCGACGTTGGCCCCGCCGACCAGGGCCACCACCTCGTCCGGTCTCAGCGGAAAGGCCGACGCCTCGCCCGCCGCGGCGGCGGGCTTCAACTCCCGGATCGCGACCTCTTTGTATTGCACCACGCAGGTGGCATTCCCATGAATCTGGACCGCGATCTTGCCGCTCGTGGCGATGCCCGGCTCGGTCTCGGTGTAGTCGACCGTCTGGACGCCGTTGAGCCAGATCCGGATGCGCGGACCCTCGGCCCGGATGCGGTAGTCGTTCCATTCGCCGGGCGGCTTTTGCGCCCGGGCCAGTATCTCCCTGGCGGGCTGGGCCAGCATCCTGCGGCGGCGGCTTTCATCGTAGAGCGCGCCATCATAACCCGCCCCGAGATCGGCCTGGTAGCCGGAGATTTCGTGATGATGCGGGATGCGCGCGGAGCGGAACTGCACCCCCCCGTTCACAAATCCCTCGGTGCCCTCCAACCGCCATTTCAGGGTCAACTCGAAGTCGCCATAGCTTTTTTCGGTGGCTAGAAAGTCGTTCTTCTCCTGCCGTTTTTCCAACGAACCGGCGGTCAGCGCGCCATCCTCGATACGCCAGACATTCTCCGTGTCGCCCTCCCACCCGGCGAAGGTCTTGCCATCGAAAAGCGGGACCGGGCCGGCGGCGGGAACGACGGGACCCGTGCCTTGCGGATGGCGGGTGCCGGGACGCTCGATTTTTTTCGCGTCCGCCGGAACTTTGGCGGCGTCAAAGGGGATCACCTCACCGTCGGCCAACTCCCTCAGACGCAGATCTTTGATCTCCACCCGGTGCGGGTTGCCGCGATGCAACTGGATCGCCAACAGTCCCTCCAGAGCGCGCCCGCTCTCGTGATGATCGATCAACTCGGAGGTCACCCGGCCATTGACCCGATGAATCAAGCGGTTGCCCCGCGCGATGATGGTGAACTCGTTCCACTCGGAGACATCGGCTTTTACCGGCTCATGTTCCGAGAGCAGCCAGCGCTCGCCCGCGGGATCGAGCATCACCTTTTTGCCGTTGAGACCGAAGATGCCGCGGCCTTTTTCCTCGTAGGTCATGCCCAGATGCTCGATCGCCGGATGCACGTCGCACTGGTAGCCCCCGATGGCGAAAGGGCCGAACTCGGGCAGCTCGCGACTGCGGTACTGGATACCCGAGTTGTTGTCCCCGATCACCCGCATGGTGGAGCGCAACTCGAAGTCTCCCACCACCCCGTCGCGCCAGATGAGAAACGTGTTGTGGTCGAACTGGTCGGGACCGTCGCAGGTGCCGATGACGACCCCGTCCTCGACCTTCCACAAGCGCGGATCGCCTTCCCAACCGGCGAGATCCTTTCCATTGAAAAGCGGGCGAAACTCCTCATCCGCCGTCGAGGCGAGGCACGGGAGGCTGACGAGGGCGAACAGAAATGGGAAGTGCTTCATGACAGGGGGAAAGGGAACAATCTCAACGGAGCTTCCAGATTTTCACATCATCGATCCAGACCGTGCCGGGCACGAGAAAACTGAACCAGCGTTTCATGGGATGGGCATAGCCCTCCGAGCGGTGGGAAAGGACCAGCTGGCCATCGATGCTGAGACGCATCTCGTCGCCCACCGTGACGAGCACCAGCTCATGCCATTCGTGGTCGGCCCGCCAGGGGACGGAGGACGACTTGGTCTTCAGCAGCGCCTCCAGATCGGCGGGGAGCTTTTCCTTGCGGTCGAGATAGCCTTGCCGCCGCTGGCGGATCTCCAGGTTCATGACGCCGGTCTTCGAATCCATGAGCGTGGCCTTTCCCGCGCCGAGGACGGCGTAACAGAGATGGCCGGCGTGCACGCCCTTGGTCTCCCGATCCACGAACCCGAGCTGCAGGGACTCCCCGTCGCCGAGGCCCGGAAAACGGAAGCGCACCACGGCGGCGCCATCGGTGAATCCGGCCTCATGGTGAATGTGCGCCGCGTGACCCGCCTCCCTCGTGGCGCTGGCGATCTTCAGTATGCCGCCGTCGAGATCCGCCTGCTTGATCGCGGGGACGCGGTCCGCCGTGGCGCTGTTCCACCCGTTGCCGAGCGCGGCCGCCAAGTTGCCGCTCTCCTCGCGCTCGAAGTCGTCGTGAAAAATCAGTGTCGCCCGCGACTCCAGCCACGCGGGTGTGTCGCGGCTTTCCTGCCCGGACACATCAGCCACGCATACGAGACAGGCGGCGAGAACGGCGATCCCTTTCATGATCGGGAGAAAATACGATTCAGCGCCCGGCCTTGAGTTTCTCGATCAGATAAGCCGTCGGCGTGGGGTGTTTCACCCCGGGCGCGCCGGGATAGACCAGCTCGCACTCGACCCCAATGGCGACGCAGTGTTCCCGCAGCTTCACCCCGAAGTTTGATGTGTGGGTCGGGTCTTTCTGCTCCCGCCCGAGCGCGGGTGGCGCCGAGTAGGTGAGGTAGACCGGGGGATCGTCGCTCGTCACCAGCGCGTGGGGCGAATACTCGGCGATCCAGGGCAGGACCTTTTCCCGCCCCTCCAGAAAAGCCGCGAAATTGGCGAAGCCGAACGCGTGACCGCCGTAGCGGCTGTTCGGCGTCCATTCCCGCATCTGGGCGGGGTCCAGCGTGGTCTGCGCGCCCGTCACCGCCGCGCACCAGAGACGGGTGCTTTCCCGCGCCACCGGGTCCCCGCTCCGCGGGTCGGCGAGATCATCGTGAAACGCCAGCCACAGACTCGAGCAGGCCCCGGCCGATCCCCCGGCGGCGCCGACACGTTCCCTGTCGAGTCCCCACTCGGCGGCCCGGGAGCGGACGAACTGCAACGCGCGGGCCGCGTCACGCAGCGGCGCCATCACCGGAGGATCCGTGTTCTCCCCCTCACGCTGGATGAGCCGGTAATTGATCGCCACCACCGAAATTCCGGCCTCCAGCAGCGCGTTCGGATCGGCAAAACGACTCAGTCGCTCCTTCGATCCCCCCGTCCAGCCGCCGCCGTGAATCACGAACGCCACCGGCGTCGGACCCTCGGCTTCCGCCTTCCAGAAATCCAGCACCTGACGCTCATGATCACCATAGCGCACTTCGGACAGCGTCGGCTTCGGCACCGAGGCCTCGTAGGCCGGCGGCTCGGCCTTCTTCGCCGCTTTCTGGGCATGCGCCGGAGAGGCGGTCACCGCCAGCGCGAGGAGAGAGATCAGGAGAGGGGAGTATCGCGTCATCTTGGCAAAAAGGGCGGGTTCGGTTGGAAAAAGGGCCGCAACCATACACAAATCATACCCGAAAACAGAGCCTCAATTGCGGCGAACCGTCACGAGATCTTGAGAAACCAGCCGATGCCGCGTAAAAAAGGCCACCACCATGCGCCCGCGAACCCCCCTCCCGCTCCTGCCACTCCTCCTGCTACTCGCCTCCGATCTGCGCGCCCAGCAGCCGCCCTACGATCAGGCCCCGCCGGCACAGCCGCCCTACCACCGGGTGAGATACGAAGGGTCTTCCCGACCGGGTGAACTCATTTTCCCCGTGCAATACACCGTGTGGATACCCGGCGGCGTCGATACCCTGCGCGGCGTCATCGTCCATCAGCACGGCTGCGGCGAGGGCTCGTGCAAGTCCGGCCAGACCGGCGCCTTCGACCTCCACTGGCAGGCACTGGCGAAAAAACACGGCTGCGCCCTGCTCTCCCCCTCCTACGAGCAGCCCCAGGACGCGGATTGTCAGATGTGGTGCGATCCCCGCAACGGCTCCGGCTCCGCCTTTCAGAAAGCCCTCGCCGAACTCGGCGAGCTGAGTGGTCACCCCGAACTCGCCACCGTCCCCTGGGCGCTCTGGGGACACAGCGGCGGCGGACACTGGGCCGGCGGGATGACCCTGCTCCATCCCGAGCGCGTCGCCGCCGCCTGGCTGCGCTCCGGCGTGCCCCTGCTGGCGACCAACCCGGACCGGCCCACCATCAAGAGCCACACCGTCCCCGACGCCGCCCTCGGCGTGCCCATCATGTGCAATCCCGGCACCAAAGAAGGCGTCACCGTCAAGGAAGGCCGCTTCGCCGGCGTCTGGCCCAGCAACGAGGCCTTCTTCGGCGCCATGCGCGCCCGTGGCGCCCTCATCGGCGTGGCCGTCGATCCCCTCACCGCCCACGAATGCGGCAACCAGCGCTACCTCGCCATCCCCTGGCTCGATGCCTGCCTGAGCGCGCGACTTCCGGAAAAGACCGGCGATCCCCTCCGGCCCATGCCTGCCGATACCGCCTGGCTCGCGCCACTGCTCTCGACCGAGGCCAAGGCCGCCTCACAATTTGACGGCGACCCGCTCCAAGCCGTCTGGCTACCCGACGCGGCCATCGCCCGGCAGTGGGAGCAGTATGTCAAAGACACCGCCATCGCCGACCCCACCCCGCCGCCCGCGCCGACCAACGTGAGAGTCGAGAACAGCGTCGTCACCTGGGACGCCGAGGCCGATCTCGAGAGCGGCATCGCCCGCTTTCACATCGAGCGCGACGGCGAGATCATTGCCACCGTGCCCGAGGAGGCCAAAAATCCCTTCGGTCGACCGATCTTCCAGGGCCTGCAATACAGCGACACCCCCGCCGCGCCGCTGGTGGAGACCCGCTTCACCGACCCCACCCCCCAGCCGGGCAAGACCCACCGCTACCGCGTCATCACCGAAAACACCGTCGGACTGAAATCCGCCCCTTGAGACGACGCCCCCCGGACCCAACAGGGTCAGGTCCGCGACCAGACCCTGTTGAGTCGGATTTTGCGGCCCGTTTCTTCCATTCCGTACGCTGCGGGAGGCATTCGCAGCGCCGAAACGCTTTCTTTCACTACCGAAATCGCTTCTTTCCTTCCCGAAATGGTGTCTTCAACTGCCGAAACTCACGTTTTTGCTGCCGAAATTGTCTCTTTGTCTTTCGAAACTGTGTCTTTGTGAGACGAAACCAGGTTTTTTTCTAGCGAAACTCTATCTTTTTATTCCGAAATCGATTCTTCTCTTTCCGAAATTCTATCTTTGCGTTCCGAAATCCAATCTTCATCCTCCGAAACGCCCCGTTACATCTCCCGAGTCCCCACACGCGACCCATGACCTCCGGGCAAGGCCCAGCGCTACCGCGTCACAGGGAAGCTTCGGAAGATAACTCTACCTTCTAACTTGCGAAGGTTGGCTGACACGGGCAAGATCGGCATGTCATGCCTTGGGTCTTCGCCATTGTACTCGCCGCTGCTCTATGGTATTTCGGGGATTTCGTGCCCGCGCTAGCTGGGTTCGCGTTCGGATGGGTATTGGGGTTTGTGATTCGCTTTTTCATGAGGCGAGAGCGAGAGCAGGTCGAACGGAAACGGCAAAAGAAGAGGGGATTGAGCGATACGATTGGAAGCCAGCCATCAAAGCAGCGAGTGGGCGCCAGAATAGAGCGTCAGCCGGTACATCCACCAAAAAAAACTGAGCCACTACAATGGTTTGGCTCTTCAGAGAAGATTAGGCTCCACGGCTACACGATCATTGCGCCGATGGTTTATTCTACGAGCTCACGCTTACCGTGGCCCGGTGAACCATCGGCAATCGACCCATCTCTGCCCGTAGCCAGACCAGCCCGTGGAGACGCTGCTCGACTTGGCTACTACAGTAATTTCAACTATCTGACTCCCGGCCAGCGTGGGGCGTATCTCGAATGGCTGGCAAAGGGACGTCGAGATGATGATCCGGCGGAGCGCGATTTGGGATATCTGTTCCTTTTCTTCTACGGCTTGGAGCGTCGGGTTCTAATTGATCGAGACACCGATCCCCGGCTACGGGAAGAGATCGTAAAACTGCTGGAGTACTACGGTCCATCGACAAGGTCCCGCTCGTTGCGCACCTATTTTCTGGAGCTGCTTCACTTTTCTTCTTACCTCGAAGGGACGGAGATCTACCGGGAAGTATGGCCGAAATGGCTGACGATCCACGGAGCCAAGCTCGATGGCGAGGTGGTCAAGCTGGTCTTGGCGAACTTGTTCAAGAGGGGCGAGCCGATGCACTGGACCGTAGCCTGGCATTTGGCACCAAGGTTGGAAATGTCCCGCAAGAGCGTAGTCGTGACGCGTTCGGGAGAGAAATTCTGGAAGCTGTTTGAGCAGCGTTTCAATGAGGAGTTTCCCGGTGGAATGACCTTACAGGCCGCCAAAAGGCCAGTCTTGGTGGAATACCGGCCTGCCAGTTCTTCACTCCTCGCTCTTGCCTCGAAACAGAACAAGGAGCTTCGGATCAGCATTCCGAACGTGATGGGCTCGCACTCGCAATTCAATAAACTGGCTAACATCTGGAACGGATGTATCGACGACCTGACTGGATTCAGTCGGGCTTTGGCGCACAAGTCAGCGTCACCAGATGAAAAAGCCTTGGCCGCCTTCCTCAAGCTTCCTCCTGATATCAGGAACCCTCTGGACCACCCCTTGGCGGCCGACTGGGCTGGTCTGCTGAGCGATTGTGAGTCTGAAGATCAATTCTCTTTCGTTCCCACGGCAGCCTTAGCGTCTCTATTTGGTCTGAAACAGAGGGATCGGCTCACTGCCGCCCAGAGCAGGCAGCTCGCTGAGCAAGTGGATGCCTTGGGGTATTCGATGGCTCCCGATCCGCGGGTGACGGGAATCCCATTGATGTGGGATCAGGAACTCGTGGTCTACTTGGTGAAACACACATTTAGAGAACCAACCCCGCAACTGATAGGTATCCTCCGAATGTTGTATCTCACGGTATCCGTGGCAGCCGCTGATGGATCAGTTGATCCTGATGAGGTTGCTGTTTTCGAGGAAATGGCGCTTCAGGCCGTTCATGAAGATTCGGACAAGGAGGCGCTAGAGGCTACCGGAGCAGCACTGCTGCGAGACACGGGAGTTGCAGACAAAGCGCTGACTCGGATCGCGAAGGGAGTCGATGAGGGACACCGCGAATTGGTCGCCCGTTACGCGATTCAGGTTGCCGCAGCAGACGAGGTTATCACTCCCGACGAGGCGAGAGTATTAAAGCGCATTTTCAAGCTTTTCGACCTGCCAAACAACTTTTTGGAAGCTCAGATTTCGACCACAGACGAGGAGTTCGGCGAGGTCACCGTACTGGAGGCTGGCAAGGCGAACCGCAAGGGAGAGGCTATTCCGAAAAGGTCCAGACCGGAACACTCCTTCCAGCTCGACATGTCGAAGATCGCCGCGATCACCGCAGAGACATCGGAAGTGATCGGAGTCCTCTCGACAATCATGGACGATGGCGAGGATGAAGACGTCGACCATGCCACCGAAGCCACTCCCGAATCTGAAAAGGAAATCGTTTCAGATGCCCCGTCATGGATGGAGGGCCTGGAGGATCGGTATCAAGCTGCTCTATCGGAAATGTTGCAGCATGGTGAGATCACCCGTGACCAACTCGCTGAAATCGCAAAGAAGCATCATACCATGCCGGTTGACTTGGTGGATAGCATCAACGCATGGGCAGACGAATCCCTCGGAGATTTCCTGATTGAAGACGAGGGTGACCGTTTGGTTTTATATCTCGACCTGATTCCTGAAGAAAATGAGTGACTTTCAACCTGTAAAGATTAAGCGCCGGGAGAGGGACGCGGTCCTGCAGTCCTTGCAGGCCGGCCTGGTTCCGAAGCAAGGGCTCCACCTGATTCAGGTGGGGCGGAAGCAAGAGGTGACGGCCCTGTTGTCAGATCTGGAGAGGATCATGGATCAAGGGGCGGCCTTTCGGATCGCGGTCGGCCGCTTTGGTAGTGGAAAGAGCTTTTTCCTCAATCTGATCCGTAGCTTGGCCCTACAGCAGAATCTAGTGGTCGTGCAGGCGGACTTTACGATGGAGCGGCGCTTATATGCCACCGGAGGGGAGTCAAGGGCGCTCTACAACGAGTTGGTGAGGAACCTTGCCCTGAAATCACGGCCCGACGGAGGGGCGTTGAGGAACCTCTGCTCGGGGTGGATTTCGGAGGTGCAGCACAAGGTGAAGAGTTCCGGCGGAGATGATGCCGATGTGGAGAGGGTGATTTTCGAGGATTTGCGAGAGCTTCAGGAGCACGTGGGCGGCTTCGAGTTCGCCGAGGTGATGCAATCCTTCTACCGAGGGCACATCGAGGGAAACGAAGCGCTACAGGCAGCCGCATTGAGGTGGCTGAGAGGCGAATACACGACCAAAACTGAAGCACGGAAGGACCTCGGTGTGCGGCGAATCGTTGATGACGAGTCCTTCTACGATTCTGTAAAGCTGTTGGCGGCCTTCGTTAAAAAGGCTGGCTACTCCGGCCTGCTGGTGATGCTCGATGAGTTGGTCGTCCTTTCGCATCGGCTTCCCAGTTCACGCGCCCGCCAGACCAACTACGAGGCGATGCTGGCCATCCTGAACGACTGTGTTCAAGGGAAGGCCGAGGGATTGGGGTTCATCTTCGCTGGGACCGACGAGTGCCTTGAAGACCGGAGGCGTGGCCTTTTCAGCTACGAGGCACTCAGGAGCCGGCTTGCCGAAAACGAATTGATCTCGGAAGGTTTGGTAGACCTTTCTGGTCCTGTCATCCGACTCCAGCCGCTCAGCCAAGAGGACCTCTTCGTTCTGTTGAAGAACATCGCTCTGGTTCACGCGAATGGCGATCCCTCCAAGATTCGTGTGCCGGACGAGGCGATCGTTGCGACCCTCAAGAAGGCCTACGACACCTTGGGTGCCGAGTATTTCCGCACTCCGCGGGATGTGATTAGGTCCTTCGTCGGTTTGTTGAACATCCTCGATCAGAATCCGCAGGTTACGTGGCAGCAGCTACTGGACATGGAAGGAACCTTCCAGAAAGAGAGCGGAGCACAATCCATTGAGGAAGAGGTGGCCCGTGATCCTGAGGTCCCCCACGATGAGGACGACTTGGCCTCCTTCCGGCTGTGAGCACTTCCGCGTTCGAACTGCTGGATCGACGGATACAACGTGCGATCTGGGAGCTGGAATGGGAAGAACTCCGTCCTCTTCAGGTCGATACAATTCAGAAGGTCATCACGACAGAACAGCACCTGATTATCTCCGCTGCTACCGCCTCAGGGAAGACGGAGGCTGCATTCCTCCCTATCCTCTCCCAGATTGTTGAAGACCGCCGTCCGTCTGTTCAAGCGCTTTACGTGAGTCCGCTTAAAGCGTTGATCAACGATCAGTTCCGGCGTCTTGAGACACTTTGCGTTCACGCCGATATACCCGTTCACCGCTGGCACGGGGATGTGGATGGGGAGAAGAAGAGAAAGCTGAGGAAGAAGCCGGGTGGAGTCCTGCTAATCACGCCGGAGTCGTTGGAATCGAATTTCATCAACTACGGCTCCCATCTGGCAAGAATTTACCAAGATCTGTCCTTCGTAGTCATCGACGAGGTTCACACCTTCCTTGACGATGTCCGGGGGATACATCTTCAGAGTCTCTTGTCTCGACTCCGGGCTGCTGCGAGCGTGAATCCGAGGATGCTGGGTCTCTCGGCGACGCTGGCTGATTTCGCTCCGGCGAAGCAGTTCCTTGATCTTGACGAGCCCGAGCGAGTGGATGTGGTGGAAGACGCCACGACATCCCGCGAAATCCGTATCAGGGTGAAGAGCTTCATCGACCATGAAGCGGGGCCGGAGTTTGATGACGAAGAGGAGTCGAGGACTCCTGCGGTCTTGAGGGAAGTGGCCCACGACGTCGGACGATTTTTTCGAGAAGGGGCCAACCTCATCTTCACCACGAGCCGCCGATTGGCTGAGACCGTGGCTGACGAGTTGCAGCAGATTGCTGAAATGGAGAGATGGCCAAGGAACCCCTTTTACGTCCATCACGGCTCTCTCAGCCGTGAAATCCGTGAGGAGGTCGAAACTCGCCTGAAGGCTGGCGAGCCTATCTCGGCGCTGTGCACGAGCACACTGGAGATGGGGATCGATATTGGGACCGTGAAAGCCGTTGGTCAGGTGGGCCCCGTATGGAAAGTTAGCTCTTTAGTCCAGCGCATGGGGCGTTCCGGGAGAATCGAAGGGCAACCGGCTGTGCTTCGACTTTATTGCATTGATGAGTTCCCTGGTGAAGGTGCTTCCATCTCAGAGCAGCTCTACCCTGAGCTTTTACAATCAGTGGCCATGGTGGAGCTGATGTTGGAGAAGTGGCTGGAGCCGGTCGATCAGAACGCATGGCATTTGAGCACTTGCATTCATCAAGCCCTCAGCGTGCTTCGCCAGACCGGGGGCACCCGAGCCGATCAACTCTTCGTTCAGCTTTGCGTGCAGGGACCTTTCAGACGAGTCGATGCTGAAGGTTTCAAGCTCCTGCTTCGGGGGCTGGCAGCCCACGAAGTCATTGAGCAGATGCCGACCGGAGAACTGATTCTGGCTCCTTTGGGAGAACGGACTGTGGAGTCTCGCGAATTCTACGCCGCCTTCACTGGTGGGAGGGATTTCAGAGTGATCTTCGATTCCAATGAGATTGGAACACTTCCCTCGGAAGTCATACCGCCAGAGGGATATCACCTCATTCTGAATGGGAAAAGGTGGCAAGTCGAGGAGGTGGATCTGGCGCAAGAAATCGTCTTCGTTCGCCCTTCGAAGGGAAAGGCCCCACCCTCCTTCCTCGGAAATGGCGGCAATCTTCACGACCGTGTCGTAGCCAAGATGCGTGAGGTCATCTCGACAGCGCGTGAACTCGCTTATCTACACCCTTCCGCTCAGGAGACGGTGGAGAGGTCCAGAGCGCTATTTCGCCGGGTAGGACTGGGGGAGAGGGATTTCATTCTCCGTGGAGACGGGATCGATTGGTTCCCCTGGGTGGGAGGCGCGACTATGGCCACGATCACCCTAGCCGGGAGACAGCGTGGGTTGAGGATTGAGACGGACAGGCTGAGCATACGGATCAAGGCTGATCTGGCTGAAATTCAGAGGTTTCTCAAAGAACTCGCTGATGGGCAGTTCTCCGCCGAAGTGTTGGCAGAGAAATTCCCAACTAAGCTGAAAGACAAATTTGACCCGTGGGTGGCCGAAGAGTTGATCGACAGGGCGATTGCCGGATCGAGAATCAAACTGCGAGCAGCGCAGGTGGTAGCAGAGCGTATAATCGGGCAACTGTAGAGTGGGAACAGCCGCGAGTGCTAAATTCGCCGCCACCCTGCAGATGACATTTCCCGGTGAGCCAGCGCCCGGAAAGCTTCAAGTGCGGAGGCCATGAGCCACGTAGTAAGCGGAGTAAACGCGCCCCTCTTGACAGGGACCATCACGCAGCGTGACGGC
>CAYTNL010000115.1:0-15801 GCA_964439145.1 uncultured Verrucomicrobiales bacterium | reverse complement strand
GACATCGACGCCGTCCACATCAACACGCCCATCCCGAACCACGCCGAGCACACCCTCGCCGCCCTCCGCGCCGGCAAGCATGTCGCCTGCACCGTCCCGATGGCGACCTCGGAGGAGGACTGCAAGGCCATCGTCGAGCTGAGCGCCGAGACCGGTCTTCACTACATGATGATGGAGACGGTGGTCTACGCCCGGGAGTTTCTCTACATGAAGGAACTCTACGACAGCGGCGAACTCGGCAAGTTGCAGTTCCTCAAGGCGAGCCACCAACAGGACATGGACGGCTGGCCCGGCTACTGGCCCGGCCTGCCGCCGATGCACTACGCGACCCACTGCGTCGGTCCCGTGCTCGGGCTGGCCCGCAGCGAAGCCGAATACGTCAGCTGTTTCCCCAGCGGCACCATTCGCGAGGAGATGCACGGCTGCTACGGATCGCCCTTCGCCGTCGAGACCACCCACATCAAGTTCGCCAACAGCGACCTCAGCGCGCAGGTCTATCGCTCGCTCTTCGACGTGGCCCGGCAGTACCGCGAGAGCTTCGAGGTCTACGGCTCGAAGAAGGCGGTCGAGTGGCCGCTGATCGAGCACGAGCCGCTCGTGGTCCACACCGCCAAGAAGCCCGAGCCGGAGATCCCCGAGCGCGTCACCTGCCCCGACTTCGGCCACCTCCTCCCCGACGAGATCGCTCCCTTCACCCAGGGCGGCGTCTACGGCGGCGACGATGGCGAGGAGCACCTCAGCTTCACCCAGGGCGCCGGCCACGGCGGCTCGCACCCGCACTTGGTGCATCAGTTCATCGAACTGCTTCGCGGCAAGGGCGAGGGCTATCCCAACGCCGTCCAATCCGCCAACATCACCCTCTGCGGTATCCTCGCCCACGAGAGCGCGCTCAAGGGGGGCGAGATCGTGCGACTTCCGGACTGGAGCCGGAGTTCGTAAGATCGCCACCAATCAACAGGGTTGGGTCCGCGACCTGAACCCTGTTGAACCGCTCAATCCCGACTTCATGATGGAAACCGTCTCAGTCAGGGGGCTGGTAAATGCGAATGCGTCCAGTCTCCACGATCCAGAGGTGAGCCACCAATGGCTCGCCTCGCTCGATCGCGCGCGTCATGACCGTGATCAGGTCCAGAAGATCATCGGGGCCGGGAGATTTCGGAAGCCGGAGCACGGCAACACCGGACGAAGCCGACGGGGAAAAACGGAGCGGGTTGGCGAAGTCGAGATCGAGAGTGACCAAGGCTCGATTTTCGTCACAGCAGACGCGAAAGACTTCTTCATCATTCGCAGAACTCATTCCCTGCAAATGAACCGTCGAAACTTCGTGACCCGCCCGCTCGAGAAGCTGGCGTCCCCGTTCTCCGAGGTTCTCGTCCAACTTGAAGCGCATTGGTCCCGATTCTCCGATCAATCTGTCAGGAGACATTCTCCAAGGGCACGTCGACGAATCGTTCCCTCGCCATTTCGGAAGCGTAGGCGAGACAGGCTCGAATGTCGTCCCTTTCGATTCCGGGATAGTCGGCGAGAATTTCTTCCTCGCTCGATCCGGCCGCCAACAGATCAACGATCAGGGAAACCCAGATCCGGTGGCCTCGAATGCAGGGCTTTCCTCCGCAGCGAGCGGGATCGATCCAGATCCGTTTCAACAACTCTTCGCGATTCATAGGACTTCCTTGTCAGTCTAGTGCCGCTTTCTTTCGACCGCAACTCACCCCATCCCCCATGAAAACCCTCGCTCTTCTTTTTCCCTGTATCGTCCTGGTGGCGATCTCCCATGCCGACGAGTCTTCCTGGGACTCGAAACGCTTGCTTTCCGACTTCCACGCCGAGGGCTGCGCGGTCGGTGACCTGGACGGCGACGGAAATGCCGACATCGCCTACGGTCCCTTCTGGTTCGCGGGTCCGGATTTCGAAACGCCTCAGCGTTTTGCCGACGGCGAGCCTTTCGTGGCGGAAAAGGGCTACTCGGACAACTTCTTCAGCTACATCGTCGACGCCACGAAGGACGGGGCCAACGACATCCTCGTCTACGGATTCCCCGGCAAGGAAGCGCGGCTCTACGTCAATCCCGGGAAGGACAAACTCGCGGCGGGGGAGAAATGGGCCATGCACATCGTGGCCGACGAGATCAGCAACGAGTCGCCGACCTTCGCCGACCTCGTACCCGGAGGGCTGCCGGAAATGGTGGCCACCAACGCGACCCGCTACGGTTACTACGAGGCCGGAGACGACGCGACCCAGCCGTGGACTTTTCATCCGATCTCGGGAGAGAAAGAGGCGGGCGGCCGTTTCGAACACGGACTCGGCGTGGGCGACGTGAATGGCGACGGGCGACTGGACATCGTGCAGCGCGAGTTCTGGTATGAACATCCGGAGACAGCCGGCGCGGGCGCCTGGAAAAAGCATCGCTGGAATCTTCCGCCCCAGCCGGGAGGCGCGCAGATCCTGGTCCACGATTTCGATGGCGACGGTGACAGCGATCTCGTCTCCTCTCTTCGCGCCCACGGCTACGGCCTCGCCTGGTATGAGCAGACGAAGCCCGGAGCGTTCACCCGGCACGACCTCATGGGAGAAAGCTCGACCGACAGCCCCTACGGCGTCTGCTTTTCGCAACTCCACGCGCTGGCCCTGTCCGACATCGATGGCGACGGGCGAACCGACTTCGTCACCGGCAAGCGCTACCTCGCCCACCAGGGCAAGGATCCCGGGGGACTCATGGATCCGGTGCTCTACTGGTTCCGGAACACCAAGGCCGAGGACGGCGGCGTCGAGTTCGTGCCGCACTTCATCGACGATGACTCCGGCGTCGGGGTGGAGGTGACCGTGGCCGACCTCAACGGAGACGGGAAACCGGACATCGTCAGCGGCAACAAGAAGGGCCTCGCCATCCACGTCCAGTCCGCCGATGCGAAGCACGCTCCGGTCGCGAAATGGAATGCCGGCCAGCACCTGCCGCAGGACCAGTACGCCTTCGACCTCTCGCCCGAGGAAGCCCGCCAACAAGCCCAGTTGCCGCCCGGTTTCTCCCTCGACCTCATCGCCGCCGAACCGGACCTCGTTCAGCCCATCGCCATGTGCTTCGACGCCCGCGGTCGCATCTGGGTGATCGAGGGTAACACCTACCCGGTGCGAAGGGAAGGCGGCTGGAACGAGGGGGCCGATCGCATCCTCATCTTCGAGGACAGCGACGCCGATGGAAGTTTCGAGACCCGAAAGGTCTTCGCCGAGAACATCAATCTCGCCAGCGGTCTCGAGGTCGGCTTCGGCGGGGTCTACGTCGGCGCGGCTCCCTACCTTCTCTTCTTTCCCGACAAAGACCAGGATGACCGGCCTGACGGAGATCCTGAGATTCTGCTCGATGGCTGGGGCTGGCAGGACACGCACGAAACACTGAACGCCTTCACCTGGGGCCCCGACGGATGGCTCTACGGTTGCCACGGCGTCTTCACCCACTCGAACGTCGGCAAGCCGGGAACCCCCGACGAGGAACGCCAGCCCATCAACGCGGGCGTCTGGCGTTTCCACCCGGTCTCGAAGGAGTTCGAGGTCTACGCCCACGGCACCAGCAATCCGTGGGGCGTTGATTTCAACGAATACGGCGACTGCTTCGTCAGCGCCTGCGTCATCCCGCACTTCTTCCACCTCAGCCAGGGCGGACGCTATTTTCGCCAGGCGGGCCAGCACTTCAATCCCTACACCTTCGATGACATCGAGACGATCGCCGATCACGGTCACTACACCGGCGACATGCGCATCCTCTGGGCGGAACGAAGGGGCGACAATCCCGCCGACACAGACGAAGCCAAGAATTTCACCAACAACGTCGGCGGCGGTCACGCCCACTGCGGCCTGCTCTACTACGATGCGCCCGAGTTTCCGGCCTCGTTCCGGCGGCAGATGTATTTCCACAACCTGCACGGGCACCGCATGGTCAGCGAAGGCCTGGTGGGTGACGGCTCCGGCTACGTCGCCCAGCATCGTCCCGATTTCCTCCTCTCCAACAATCACGAGACCATCGGCGTCGGGGTGATGCAGGGCCCGGACGGGGCCATCTACTACTCCGACTGGGTCGACAAGCAGACCTGCCATCACCGAGACGTGGAAATCTGGGACCGGTCCAACGGCCGCATCTTCCGGGTGCGGCACGGCGACGTGAAGAGTCCCGTGACGAAGCTGCCGGAAATGAGCGACGCCGAACTGGTCGCCACGCTCGGTCACGCCAATTCCTTCCACGCTCGACAGGCCCAGCGCCTGCTGCAGGAGCGGCACGCCGCAGGAAAGCTCGACGCGACCGCGGTGGACAAGGCGCTCGCCTCCTTCGAGAGCGAACACGCCTCCGACGCCCCCCTGCTGCTCCGCGCACTCTGGACCCGGTTCGTCACGGAACTGCTCACCCCCGAGATCATCGTGGCGCGACTCGACGATCCCTCCGAACATGTCCGCGCCTGGGCGGTGCAACTGCTCGGCGCCGAAAAGGAAGCGCTTCCCGGCGACGCGCTCGCCAAGCTGGAAACGATGGCCGCCGAGGAGTCCTCGCTCGTCGTTCGCCGCTACCTCGCGTCGAAACTCCAGCGCCTTCCGAACGAGCAACGCTGGAAGATCGCCGAAGGCCTGATCTCGCATCCGCGCAGTTCCCACGACCGCAATCTTCCCCTGCTCTGTTGGTATGGCATCGAACCCCTGGTCGAGGCCGATCCCGGGCGCGCCCTCTCGCTCGCGAATCGCTCTGTCTTTCCCGAGTTGAAGGAATTCATCACCCGCCGCGCCACCATGGTGCCGGAGGGGCGCTCCGCCCTGATGACCTCGCTTTCGCAGGCGAAGCAGCCCGAGGCCTTCATCGCCACCGGGAACCAGTTGCTCGAATCGCTCGCCAACCTGCCGCCGGTCGAGCGTCCCGAGGGCTGGGATGCGGCCCGCACGAATGGCGAAGGCCTCGCCAGGAAAGCCCCCCCGGTGACGGGCGTCCTCATGCGCCTCGGCGCCCGCTTCGGTGACGAGACCACCTTTCCCCACTGGCGCGCCATTGCCCGCAATGCCAAGGCCAACGCCGCCGATCGCAGTGAGGCCATCGAGCTGCTGACCCTTGGCAACGATCCCAAACTCGGCGCCCTCGCCCGCGAGGTGCTCGATGTTCCGGGTCTCCAGGCCGCCGCCGTCGGCGCCCTGAAAAAGCACCCCGGTCCCGAGACGGCCCAGGCGCTCGTCCAACGCCTCGGCAAGTTTCCCCTCCAGCTCCGCAACGAGGCCATCAACCTGCTCGGCACCCGTCCCGAGATGGCGCTGGCGATGCTGAAAGCGGTCGATGCCGACAAGCTTGAATCTTCGCTGATCTCCCCGGTCATGCTGAGCCAGTTCGAGCGCTTCGAGAACGAGGAGATCGACGCCCTCATCGAGAACAACTGGACCCGCGGCGCCGGCGGGGTCGACCTCGCCCAGCTTTCGAAGGCGATCGACCAGTGGAAGCAGAAACTCAATCCCAAGGTCATGGCCAAGGCCGACGCCTCCCGCGGACGACAGACCTTCGCCGTCACCTGCGGCACCTGTCACCAGCTTTTCGGCGAGGGCATCGCGCTGGGGCCCGACCTCACCGGCTCGAATCGCGCCGACCTCGCCTACGTGCTGGAAAACGTCCTCGCCCCCAGCGCGGTGGTCGGAAAGGACTACCTGCTCAACGTGTTCACCCTGAAGGATGGCTCCACCATCAGCGGCATGGTTCGCAAGGAGACCCCGGAGTTCGTGACCGTGGCCATGCCGGGTGGCTCGACCACCGACGTGAAGCTGGCCGACGTGGAGGAACGGCAACAGCTGGCCCAGTCGCTCATGGTTCCCGGACTCTTCGAGGCCCTGCCCCTGGAACAGGTGGCGGACCTGGTGAAGTACCTCGCCAGTTCCACCCAGGTGCCTCTCCCCGGCGACAAGCCGAAGACACCGGAGGTCAGCAGCTCCGTGCCGGCTCCGGCCGAGGGGGTCACCCGCATCGAGGCCGAGTCCCTGGCCGCGAAGTTCCAGCCCACCGGCGGAAACGTGAAGTTGCAGCCGATGACGAACTTCGGCACCGGTTGGTCCGGCAACCAGCAACTCTGGTGGACCGGTGGCCAGCCCGGCGACATTCTCACCCTCAAGCTGGAGGGCATCGAGCCCGGCACCCACGACCTGACGCTCTTCACCACCACCGCCAAGGACTACGGCACCATCAAGGTGGCGGTGAACGGCCAACTCCGGGAGAGCGATCTCTACACGGAACAGGTGCTGCCGGGTGAACCACTGCATTTCGAGAAGATCAACGTCAGCCCGACCGAACCGCTTCAGATAGACATCCACCTCACCGGAAAGAATTCCGAGGCCCTGCCGCGCTACATGGTGGGCATCGACCGGATCGAAGTGAAGTGACTTACCCCGCCATCTGAGACCAAAGCGAGGATTTCCTCGACAAGCCACCGTCCTATCCGCTACCACCTTCGGGCAATGGGCAAGACGGCAGCGACATACCAGCTCCGCATTATGGACCGGCGGGACTGGTCCGAAGTGGCGGAGCTGATCTACCTTTCCACCAACACCTGGTATCAGATCCACCGGGGGCACTCGATTTTCTCCGGCGGTCCCGAAGTGTGCGAGTTGTTCTGCCGGGTCTACGATCAGCTCGAACCCGGCTGCGGGCTGGTGGCGGAAGACCTCGCGTCCGGACGCGTCATCGGCTCCTGCTTCTTCCACCCGAGGGAAACCCATGTCTCGCTCGGCATCATGAACGTCCATCCGAATCACTTCGGCAAGGGCGTCGCCGGCGCCCTGCTCCGACAGATCATCAGCTTTGCCGAACGCAATCAACTGCCACTGCGACTCGTCTCGAGCGCGATGAATCTCGACTCGTTCTCCCTCTATACGCGCCACGGCTTCGTGCCCTACGCCACCTACCAGGATTTTACCCTCGAGGTGCCGAAACACGGCATCGACGCCAAAAAACACGGCATCGATCTCTCCCGTGTGCGCGAGGCCGATCTCGAGGATCTTACCGCCATCGGAGCTCTCGAGTTCGAGATCAGCGGCATCTCCCGGGAACGGGATTACTGCTATTTCATCGAAAATGACGACGAGATCTGGAAAGTCCTCGTCATCGACAGCGACATACCCGGCGAGATCGACGGCTTTCTCGTGTCGGTCGATGACCCGGGAGCCCGGCTCATCGGTCCCGGAGTGGCGCGCGACAGCGACACCGCGCTGGCCCTCATCGTCGCCCAACTGGATCGATTCCGCGGTAGGCAACCTGTCTTCCTGGCCCCGGCAGACCAACCCGACCTGACCCGCCGACTTTACGATCTCGGCGCCCGCAACTGCGAGCTGCATTTCGCCCAGGTACTGGGAGAAAAACAACCCGTCAGCGGCATCGTCATGCCCACCTTCATGCCGGAAAGCGGTTAGTCGACTCAGTCACCGGCACCGAGATTTTCATACGAGGCCACCAGCTCCAGCCCCATCAGCACGTAATCGTGTGGCTGGGCACGCATGTCCTGGATATAGCCGGGCAGACGCACCAACTCGCTGAATCCCACCGCGCCGAGGGACTCGATCGCCGAGGCGCGCTCGCCGTTGATCTCCGATTCCAACCGGTTCAGCCCGCAATGCCGGGCCGCCTCCACGATCTCCTCGATGAGGCAATCGATCAGTCCCAGTCCATGAAAACTCGGGTGGGTGAGAAAGTGGACCTTGCCGATGTGGCGTTTCCAACCTCCCGGTCGCTGATGCAGTGAGCCGATCGCGACCAGCCGGGCGTCGACAAACGCCAGAAGCGGCAGGGTTTCGCCAAAGCTCGGATCCCTCATCCATTGGCGGAAGAGGCTGCCGTCGCGGAGCTGGCTCTTCACGAAGAGCTGCTCACGGTCCGGGATCACCGAGTGAAACTCTCGGAATGCCAGCTCGTCCCCCGCTTCCATGGGGCGAATGACGCAGGGCGATCCATCGTTGAGGATGCAGCGGACGGGAAACTTCTCCAAAGCGATCTCGATCATGCCAGCCTATCCGAGCAGTTCACGTGCCAGCGGCGGGCGCTCACCTCAACCACCAGTTGCGAAAAACCGCGCATCCTTTATTCACGCCGACATCCGGCATGTTTTCTGCCATCTATGGGGCGGGATTGTCACTTTCCCCATCGCCGGCCGATGCGCCTCTTTCCCCATCTCCCTTCTCCATGAAATCCACGCCTTCCTGGTCAGACACCCGGGCCGAGCATCGGCGCATCCTTGGCTACTTCGAGTTTCGCTCCGGCGTCGCGCTGCTGAAATTCCTCGGCTGTCTCGCGGCCGCCATCCTCCTCGCTTCCCTGCCGGCCTATCCCGATCTGCCGCCCGCGGGCCGGTGGGCGCTGGGCATCGCCGCGTTTTCCGGACTGCTGTGGATGACGGAGGCCATCCCCGCCTTCGCCATCGCCCTGCTCGCCATCGGCCTCCAGATCGCCATTCTGGGCAAACCCGGTGGCATTCTCGCCGCGCCGGATGACACGAAAGCCTGGGAAGCCTACGTGAAGCCGTGGGCCAGCTCCTCGATGTGGCTGTTTTTCGGCGGCTTCATCCTCGCGCGATCCGCCTCTCGCACCGGGCTGGATCGCTCTCTTGCCGCTCGCCTCATGGCCATCGCCGGTTCCCGGCCCGAACGGGTCCTGCTGGTCGCCATGGCTACCACCTTCACCTTCTCCATGTTTCTCTCCAACACCGCCACCGCCGCGATGATGCTCGCCATCCTGGGACCCATGATCGCCAGTACACCCTCGCCCAAGGCCGCCCGCTCACTGGTCATCGGCATCGCCTTCGCCGCCAACATCGGGGGCATGGGCACCATCATCGGTACACCTCCAAACGCCATCGCCGCCGGCCTTCTCGCCGACGCCTATCCCATGGACTTTCTGCGATGGACACTCTTCGGCCTGCCACCGGCCATCGTCCTGCTCATCGGTCTCTGGTGGGTGCTGGCGAGAATGGTGCGCTCGGTAGAGTTCGGCACCACTGGATTCTCATCCGCCGGGGACGGGAACAGCGGGGAAGCCGACTCCGTGGCCCGATGGCAACGATGGATCACCCTGGCCGTGTTTGCCCTCACCATCATACTCTGGCTCACGGAGAAGCTCCACGGTATCCCCACCGCCGTGGTCTCCTTTCTCCCCATCGTGATTCTCTCGATCACGGGAGTCATCCGCGCCGTCGATATGCGTACGCTCGATTGGGACATTCTCATTCTCGTGGCCGGGGGGCTCTCGCTCGGCGTGGGCGTGGCGGAGAGCGGACTCGCCGATTGGATCGCCCTGCGCATCGGCTCGCTGGAGCTGCCCGCCTGGGCACTGGCCATGTCGTTCGCCGGCCTGAGCCTGCTGTTGTCCAACTTCATGAGCAACACCGCCGCCGCCAACATTCTCATCCCGGTGGGAGTCGCCGCCGGTCTCAAGGCCGGGGGCGCCGTGGAGGCCGCCGCCTTCGCCGTGCCCATGGCGCTGGCGGCCTCCACCGCCATGTGTCTGCCCATTTCCACACCGCCAAACGCCATCGCCTACGCCTCGGGTCGCATCCGGACCGCCGATTTCCTGCTGCCGGGAGCGATCATCGGGCTGATCGGATGCCCCATGATGGTCGTCTGGACGCGATGGGTCCTCGGTTGGATCACCCATTGAAGAGGGTAGGGTCGCCTACCCTACCCTGTCAGGTCAGCACATCGCGCGCCACCTTGCCGTGCACGTCGGTAAGGCGAAAATCGCGCCCCTGAAAACGGAAGGTCAATCTCTCATGATCGAAGCCCAGCAAGTGCAGGATGGTGGCGTGGAGATCGTGCACATGCATGGCGCCCTCGGTCACTTCGTATCCGAAATCGTCGGATTTCCCGTGGGTGACACCCGCCTTGAATCCACCGCCGGCGGCCCACATGGTGAAGGCGTCGATGTGATGATCGCGCCCGCTGGCTCCGCCGTCCCGGACCTCGCCCATGGGCGTGCGACCAAACTCGCCACCCCAGACCACGATGGTGTCCTCGAGCAGACCCCGCCGTTTCAGATCCAGCACCAGCGCGGCGGAGGCCTGGTCGATCTCCCGGCAGATATCGGGCAGATGCTTGTCGAGATTCTCGGTGGGACCGCCGTGGTGATCCCAGTTCGTGTGGTAGAGCTGCACGAACCGCACGCCGCGCTCGATCAGCCGCCGGGCGAGGAGGCAGTTGTTGGCGTAGGAATTCCCCCCGGGAGTGGCGCCGTAGAGATCCAGCGTGGCCTGGCTCTCGCCCGACAGATCCATGAGTTCGGGCGCGCTGCTCTGCATGCGGTAGGCCATCTCGTAGGCGTTGAGCCTCGTGGCGATCTCGGGATCGCCCGTGGCGCCGAGCCGCTCCCGGTTGAGCGTGCCCACGAGGTCGACGAAATCACGCTGTCTCTCATCGTTGATCCCGGCGGGATTGGCGAGATTGAGGATGGGATCGCCGCTGCCGCGAAAGGGCACCCCCTGATAGCTGGAGGGCAGAAAACCGGCCGACCAGAGGGCATTTCCCGCGCGCGGGCCGCGGGGACCGGACTGCAAAACGACGAATCCCGGCAGATCGCGGGACTCGCTCCCGATGCCGTAGGTGACCCAGGAGCCGAGGCTCGGTCGTCCCGGCACCTGGAATCCGGTATTCATGAAAAGTTTCGCGGGCCCGTGGTTGAACACGTCGGTCTTCATCCCGCGGAGCCAGCAGACGTCGTCCACGATGCGCCGATGATGCGGCAACAGGTCGCTGAGAGACATCCGCGCCTCGCCATAGGTGCCGAACTCGCGCTGTCCCCCGAGCAGCTTGGCGTCCTTGCCTAGAAAGGCGAATCGCTTCCCCTTCACCAGGGACTCCGGCGGCAACTGTCCGTGATATTTCCGGAGCATGGGCTTGTCCTCGAACAACTCGAGGTGGCTGGGCCCTCCGGCCATGAAGAGAAAGATGACATTCTTCGCCTTGGCCCCGTGATGCGAGCGCCTCGGAGTCATGGGATCGGTGGACGGGGCGGGACGGGCATGCCCATCGCGCGCCAACAGATCCGCCAGGGCAATGCCGCCGAGGCCGACGCCGCACTTTTCGAAAAAATGCCGACGGGTCTGGTGATGGAGGTGATCGATGCTCATGGTCCGGATACGGTTGACGCGATTGCTACTCCCGGGTGACAAACTCGTCCGTGTTCATCAGTGCCCTGGCCACGGCGGTCCAGGAGGCGGCGGTGGCGAGATCATACTCGTCCACCGGCCAGCCTTCCGCGGGCGCCACGGACCTGGCTCCCTCCTCGTCATCCCGAAAGCCGGCGAGCTGCTTTTCTTGATAAGCCGCCACCGCCTCGAGCTCCGCGTCGCCGGGATCGCGGGCATAGCAGAGGGCGAAGGCCCGTCGGACCCGGTCGCGGTTGCTGGCGCTGTCGGTGCCGGACACTTCCCGCATCAGCCGGGCGCCCAGGCCCCGCGCGAGTTCGAACATCGCCTGGTCATTGGCCATTGTCAGGGCCTGCAGGGGCGTGTTGGAGCGGACGCGGGCGGTGCAGACGCCCTGAAAATCTGGGGAATCAAAGGTGGTCAGGAGTGGATACGGCGCGCTGCGATAGAATCGGGTGTAGAGAGCCCGCCGATAACGATCCGGCCCGGTGGCGGCGATCCAATTGACTTTCCTCTGGGTGAAGGCGTAGACGCCCTCCGGCTGTGGCGGCATGACCCCGGGCCCGCCGATCTCGGGATGCAGCAGACCGCTGGCGGACAGGGCCGCGTCGCGAATGATCTCGGCCTCGACGCGCAGACGGTTTTGGCGGGCGAGGCGCTGATTCAGCGGATCGATTTCATCCAGGTCGCTCCGGGCGCGCGACGACTGGCGATAGGTCGCGGAATTCACGATGAGCCGATGCAATCGCTTCATCGACCAGCCGTGTTCGACGAAATCCCGCGCCAGCCAGTCCAACAGCGCCGGATGAGTGGGAAACGAACCCTGGGTGCCAAAGTCGTTTTCAGTCTCGACCAGACCCTTGCCAAAGTAGCGCATCCAGACACGGTTCACGGTGACCCGGGGCGTCAGGGGATGGTCAGGCCGCACCAGCCAGTGGGCGAGATCGAGGCGGTCGGCTCGTGATTTCTCTCCGGCCCGCTCGGGCAGGGGCGGCAACACCGCCGGCACGCCCGGCTGCAGGGGGCCGGTCTCGGTGTCGAGATCGAGGAAGCTGCCACGACGATGGACATAGGTCTCGCGCGGCTCGGCCAGATCTCGCATCACCATGGACTGGACCGATTCACCGATCCCCAGGGCACGCCGGGCGGCTTTCTCCCGTGCCAGGGCGCTCTTCTTTTCGGCGTCGGCTTTCTCGAACTCGGCGGCGAGGTATTTCTTGTCGTCGGCGCCCCGCTCCCCGGCGGGTTTTCTCAGGATCGTCAGCAGACGATTTTCCGAAACCGCGGGCGGCTCGGTCTTCGAGGTTTCCAGAGCGAAACGACCGATGTTGTATCCGGCGTTCTGCTCATGGCGCAAGACCACGGTGATCGGCTCGGGTCCGGCGGCGATGGGGGCGGCGAAGACATAGTGCGCCTCGTGCTCGGCATTCATCTTCACTTCCGAAGGCACTCCGGGACCGATGTTGATGGCCCATCCGGTCTCGGGATTGCCGTCGATGGTCTTGGCGGCGGAAAATCCGGGCTGGGCGTGATCGTGTGCCGCTCTGGCGACCGCGAGCGGCTCGCCTTTCTCTGAATCGCCCCGGTAAAACTCCACGCGATTGAGCACGATGTTGCCATTTCCCGCCCAACCGGGCCCGCCGGCGGGGAGCGATTCGTGGGGAATGAGCCGCAGTCGGACGGCCGCGACCGGCTCAGCAGGCGCGGGTAGGATGAGACGGTAGGTTTCCCTGGGCGAACCCGGCCCCGCCAGGATCGAGTCATCGGGAAGCCGCTGAAGAGAGGCGCCGCCATCGGCCGACATTTTTAACGGGGCCACACGCGTCCACGCGGCCCCCGGCCCCGAGTCTCCGCCGCCATCCTCGAGCAGGCTCCGCTCCCAGAGAGCCTGGCGCTCGCCTTTGGCGCGATCCAAGGCCGCGAGTTCGGCTTTGGCCTGCTCAAGTTCGGCCACCAAAGCGGGATCCGGCTGGTTGAGAAACAGCTCGCCCTCGCTGACCTCGATAGTCGGACCGGTGTTGTTGACATCCACGCCGTGATTGAAAAAGGCGAAGAGTTCGAAGTATTCCCGCTGGGTGATGGGGTCGAACTTGTGGGTGTGACACTGGGCGCAGCCGAGAGTGAGACCGAGCCAGACGGCACCGGTGGTGTTCACCCGGTCCACCACCTCCTCGTTCCGAAACTGCTCGTCATCGGTGCCTCCTTCCTGGTTGATGAGGGTGTTGCGATGGAAACCGGTGGCGATCAACTGGGCCTTTGTCGGCTCGGGGAGCAGGTCACCGGCCAGCTGTTCGATGGTGAAACGATCAAAGGGAATGTCGTCATTGATGGCCCGGAGGACCCAGTCGCGGTAGGGCCATTGGGTGCGCTCGCCATCGATGGTGTAGCCGCTGGAGTCGGCGTAGCGCGCCTGGTCCAGCCAGTGACGACCCCAGCGTTCGCCATGATGTTTCGAGGCGAGCAACTCATCGACGTAGGCGGACACCGCGGCGTCGGCATTCCCGCGATACTCGGCAACGAAACGCTCCACGCGCACCGGATCGGGCAGCAATCCGACGAGATCAAGCGAGAGCCGTCGCGCCAGGGCGCCGGGCTCCGCCTCGGGAGAGGGCGCCAGGCCCGCGCGTCTCAGCTCCGCCTGCACGAAGTGATCGATGGGGTTATTCGACCACTCATCTGCCCCATCCGTGATCGGCGGTCCGGAGGCGGCCAATGGTTCGAAGGCCCAATGCCCGGCGTAAGGGGCTCCCCGCGCGATCCAGCGTTTCAGCAACTCCGCCTCGCGAGCGCTGACGGGCTTTTTCACCTTCGGGGGTGGCATGACCTCGTCGGAGTCATCAGTGATGATCCGGGCCAGCAATTCGCTCGCCTCCGGTTGGCCGGGGGTAATGGCTCCCTCCTTGACCGCGGACTCTCGCCGGTCGAGCCGGAGTCCGCCCTTAAGTGTTTCCTCATCCGGTCCATGACATTGGAAGCACTTGTCGGAGAGGATGGGCCGAATATCGCGATTGAAGTCGATTTCGTCCTCCGCCACCCCGACGACGGGGGAGTGGAGACAGCCGATCAGGATGCCCGCGAGCGCTGGAAAAGGACGAAGCATGGAATGAGAAGGATACCCGGACTCGACAAGCCGCGCCAAGGGCGTGTCTGCGTGTCGCAGGGCGGGCGGAACCAATCAGGCGAGAATGCCTTTGGCCACTTTCCCGTAGACGTCGGTGAGGCGGAAATCGCGTCCCGCGTAGCGATAGGTCAGCCGCTCGTGATCGATCCCGAGCAGATGCAGCAATGTCGCGTGAACATCATGCACATGCAGTTTGCCCTCGGCCGCTTTGAAACCGAACTCATCGCTGGCGCCGTGGACGTGCCCGCCCTTCACACCACCGCCCGCCATCCACATGAGAAAGCCATGCGGATTGTGGTCGCGCCCGTTGCCATTCTCACTCACCGGTGTGCGGCCGAACTCGCCGCCCCAAACGATCAATGTGTCCTCCAACAAACCACGCTGCTTGAGATCCTCGATCAGCGCCCAGATGGGACGATCAATGTCGGCCGCCAGTTTGCGTGTTTTTTCATCGTGACCACTGTGGGTGTCCCATGGCTGGCCATTGCCATAGTATACTTGGACGAAACGGACGCCGCGCTCGCTCAGTCGGCGTGCCAGCAGACAGCCGTTGGCGAAATGTCCTTCCCCGTAGGCTTCCCGCACACCGGAAGGCTCGCGGTCGATATCGAATGCGTCGGTCGCCTCGAACTGCATCCGATAGGCCGTTTCCATCGCCTCGATACGTCCCTGCAGCGCGGCATCGGCGCCGCCCCGGGCCACGAGGTGATCGCGGTTCAATTCGGACAGGAGATCCAGTTGCCGCCGCTGACGCGAGGGATCGAGCTTGGCGTTGTTGAGCCACGGGATCATGGCCTTGGGATCGATCTTCGAGTGATTGATATAGACCCCCTGATGCTTGGCGGGGAGGAAGGCGCTGTTCCAGAGAATAGAGAATCGCACCGGCCGTCCTGGACAGAGAACGATGTAAGCGGGCAGGTTACGATTCTCCGAACCCAATCCATACGACATCCAGGCTCCCATGCTCGGCACTTTGGGGGTCATGGTGCCATTGTTCATCAGCAACAGCGCCGGCCCGTGGTTCGGATTGTCCGTGTGGCAGGCCGGGAGCAGGCACAACTCGTCCGCGTGACGGGCGGTCATGGGCAGCAACTCGCTGATCGGCAATCCGCTGGCGCCATGCTTCGAGTACTGATAGGGCACCGCCATGAGACCTCCCGTGGGTCGCTCAGTGCGCAGGTCGGCCCCTTCTGGTCTCTGACCGTCATACCGGTTGAGTGCCGGTTTGGGATCAAAAAAATCCGGCCCGAAAGGCCCCCCGTTCATGAACAGATGGATCACCCGTTTGGCCCGCGCGGGAAAATGCAATCCACCGGTCGGGAAAGGCAAAGCGCCTCCAGCCGCAGCCTCCATGGCCGTGGCAAGTCCCAGCGAACCAAGGCCTCCGCCAAGACGGGCGAGAGCCTCCCGCCGGGAGAGGCCACTGGCTGTGGTGAGATCCATGGGGGAAGTCTGGAGGAATTCCCCGCTCAGATCAAATCACGCATGTAGGGGCGTGGGGCGTGGGGCGTGGGGCGTGGGGCGTGGGGCGTGGGGCGTGGGGCG
>CAYTNL010000114.1:0-15850 GCA_964439145.1 uncultured Verrucomicrobiales bacterium | reverse complement strand
AAGTTAAAATTTTTGCTGAATGACCTTGGTTTTAGTGTCGTTCTACTAGATATTGGCACTTATCGAAAATCTGTCCTGAAAAGATGCCCTTGATTCTGTCGCCGACGAGCCATTGCGTTTTGGCTTCGCTGTCCGCTTCCGCCCGGATGTCCGAGTTGCCGCCGGATTGGCTGGCGATGGCTTCGTCGTTGGCGCTGGTGCTGTTCGGTCTGTTTCTGGGCATTCTTTTTGGCGTGTCTCTGGCCCGGCGTCGGGCGGCGGCGGCCCAGCCTGAGAAAGCGGCGGCGGAAAATCGAGCGGAAAATGTCGCCGGATCGGGACCCGCGTCGTCGGCCGAGCCGGTCACCTCGCTGGCGGTCATCGAGGGCGACCTCATCGCCAGTCGCGAGCTTTGCGCCCGCCAGGCGGAGGAGATCGCCCGGTTATCGGAGGGATTTGCCGGATTGCGCGAGCAGATGGGGGAGAGGGACAAGCGCCTTGGCGAACTCGCCCAGCTCTGGGATCGCGCTTCCGGTAGTGGCGGAACCGCTTCCGCGAGTCTGCCGTTGCTGCATCTGGAGGAGGTCTTGCGGTCGGAGACGGAGCGCCAGAGCGCCGGACTCGCTCACCTCGAGCGGCTGGAGGCTCGGCTTGTCGAGGAGGCGGAAAAACTGGAGGCCGGCTCCCGCTCCATGGCCGGGCTGCGGTCGGACTTTGAACGCAGGCTGGCCGGATCTGCCGATGAAGCGCCCTCGATGCGCCGGGCGGCGGAGCGTTTTGCCCAAGTGGACGATCAGTTGAGGGTGCTGCATCAGAATGTCGCCGGATGCGTGAGCCGCGCCGCCACCGCCCGCGAACATCTGCGGGCGGAGCACACCCGATTGCGGGAGGCGGCCGACATCCTGGCCGGGCAAGGGAACGTGTCCGGCCCGCTCCAGAGGCTGCGCCGGGTGAAGGCGAAAATCGAGGAGCTGAAAAACGGGACCGATCAGGAGATCGGCGAGATGATCGGGCGTATCGATTGGGCGGTGCGGGAATCTCCCGCCGGATTCCTCAAAGCGATCGACCGGCTCAACGAGGGCGACCTTGAGGGGGATCCCGGCGTGACGCTGTTACAGGCCGATGTCTGGCAACGACTCGGCGAGGTTCGCGGCTCCCTGGCGGGTCTTTCCCTGATGCTCGAGTCAGGCACCATGGTCGCCATCCCGGGAACCTGCGCGCGCCGTCGCCTCCTCGAGACCGTGTCCCGCGCCATCGAGTCCACCGAAATGCCGCCGGCGGAGGCGGAAAAGGATCGTTCCGCTCCCATGCCGTGCCTCTCTCCCGAAGAGACCGCCCTGAAAGAGCAGCTCCAGACACTCCGTTTTTCCATTGCCGCGCGCGATGGTGAGATCGCCCGATTGCGATCAAAACTGGGCGAACGCGAGGCCGAACTCGCCGCCCTCAATTCCCCGAAAAGCGAACCCGTCACCGCCCTCGTCCCCGAGGTCAACCCTGTCGCCGCGCGTCTCCTGCCCGGTCCCGTGCGCCGCTCGCTCACGGAGAAATCCGATCCCGCGAGCGGCCCCCGCAGCAGTCGCCAGTTCATTCGTCGCCTTCTCGGACTGGGTGCGGCGGGCATCTCCGGTGGCGTCCTCGCCGCCACCGCGCGCGAATCCCGGCGCGGGCTTTCCGGGGCGGAAAAGAACGCCATCGCCGTGCCCGCCGCCAGTCTCGCGGAGGCCCGAGCCGCGCTCGCAGAACTCCGCCACCTCCCGGCGGGCGAACTCCCCTCCGGCGGGGGAAATGGCAAATACCACGCCAAGGCCGAATCGGACGAGGAGGAGATGAGGGCCCTCCGGCTGGCCCTCTCTGATCGGGACGGGCGGATCGCCACTCTCGAGCGCGAACTCGCGCGCCTGCGCGAATCGACGCCGCCAACGCCCTATCCGAAGGTGGACATCCCACTATCACCGCTGGCCGGACTCTCTCTCGACGCCATGGAGGCCGATCTCCTCGTGCCGGAGGAAATCGGAGCGGAGCCAACCGCGACCGATTCTCCGACTCGCCAGGGCGTCATCGTTCCCGGGGAACTCGTGCCGGTGACGGATCGGGAGATGATTCTTTTTCGCGGCTCCGATCCCGCGATCTGGAATACCGAGGTCGGGGACTCCGACACACCGGGCGCGGCATTCGCCAGACCCGTCGAGCGGGCCCCCGAAGACATGGGCTTCCTCCGCATCCGGCGTCTCGATACCGGGGACTCCATGGTGGCCGCCATCACTCGCGCGGATCTCGTCGCCGGCGGCTGCGCCAAGGCGCGTCGCGGTTGGTCGGGGCGGGGCGAGCAATATTTCGGCGCCTGTCATCTCGGTCTTTTCGACGAGTCGCTGCCCCGCGAGGTCGAGACGAAATTCGGCGCCGGGGGCTGGGGATTCGGTCATCGCGAAAGTGTCGGCTCCGGCCAGGCTTTTGCCTGGGCGGGACGCCTCATCGATCATCCCGGCGACGGCTTCGAGATCAGTGTCGGTCCGCTGCCCGAGGGGGTGACCCTCGCCTCCGGGCCGGATTCCACGCCCCGTCTCCCCACGATTTCCCCCTTGCCCGTCGTCCCACCGGTCACCGCCGCCACCGTGGCCGCCGCGCTCGCCGCCTCGGTCAGGGAAAATCCGCCGCCGCCCGCCAGACCCGCCGCGGAGGAGACTCCGGCCGCTCCCTCCACGGCCGCGAGAGAGAGTCTCGCGCGCCAGGCCGACAACCGTACCGGCGGACTCGTCTTGTTCCGCTCCAACGATCCCGCCATCTGGGGCACCGAGGTGTTTGCCGGCTCCAATCGCCGTTCCCGCGCCCTCGATCACCTGCCCGACGGGCTCGCCTACCTGCGTCTGCGTCGCGTCGACACCGGCGAGGGCGTCGTCTGCCCCATCACCAACAACGCCCTCACCGACGATGGCGACGGACTCCCCCGCGGCTTCAACGGGACCAACGAACTCTACTACGGCGCCCACCACCTCGGCCTCTTCGACGAGTCCCTGCCCCAGGATGTCGAGACCCGCTTCACCTACGGAGGCTGGGGCTTCGGTCACAGCGTCCTCGGGCCCGAGCGCCAGGCCTGCGGCTGGGAGGGGCGGCCCGTGGCCACGGACACCGTGTTCGAGATCGCCGTCTTCCGTCGCATGCCCGTGCTCGGGGACCGCGACCGTATCCTCGAAGCCTGATCGCGGGTTGGTCCTGCCCGCGAAAAGCCGCCCGTCGCGCGCCGGGTTGGCGTTGCTTTTCGACCCCGCCTGTGGGACGCTTTCCGCCCGCCTTCTCCCCACCCGTTTCCCATGATTTCCCTCCCAGGACACCACCGCCTCGCCCTGTTTCTCGGCCTTGCCAACCTGCTCACCGTCCCCGCCGTCCTCCGGGCCCAGGATGTCCTCGCCGGCACCGAAGACCGCCTCGCGCCCGCCTTCATCCCCGGAAAAGTCTACACCTATGTGAACGAGACCACTGTCACCATGCAGTTGCCCGCCCCCGGCGGCAGCCCCGCCGAAAGACGGGTCACCATGGGGCACGAGGCCAGGCTCGTCACCTCCCCGCGCGCCGACGCCCCCGGCACCCGGATTGACGCCAGCACCCAGCGTTTCCGATTCACCGTCACCAGCGGCGAGCGCGAGATGAAATACGACTCCGCCGACGAATCCACCAAGGACTCCGCCCTCGGCCAGCATTTCGAGGGCGCCCGCCAGCGCACCGTGACCCTCCACCTCGACGACACCCCCAAGATCGTGGGCAGCGAGGAAAAAGGCGGCGGCGGACCAGCCACTCCCATGCCAGGCATGCCCCAGTTCGGACCCGACGAATTGCGTCAGCTCGTCACCAGCCTGCTGCAGGGATTCCCCCCCGATCCCGTCAGGCCCGGCTCCGAATGGACGCAGAAAGGCCGGCGCTCCCTCGGCCAGTTTGGCGAGACCGACTTCGAGATCACCTACCGATACGCCAGCGACGAGACCATCGACGGCGCCGAATGCGCCATCATCGAGTTCAGCGGCCAGATGAAAGGCGACGTCGCCGTCTCCGGTCCCCAGCCGGGATCCGACGGTGGCAAACTCGGCTTCCAGAGCAGCGGACTCCAGGGTCGGCTCGTGTTCGACAAGATCCGCCGCGCCGTCCGCGAGACCCGCCAGACCGTCACCATGACCGTCGAGGTGCCCAACCCCGACCGTCTCTCCAATCAGAAACTTCGCCTGCCCATGCGTCAGGAGGTGACGGTGAAGCTCGTCTCCCTTCAGGACTCCTGAAACCGACCCGATGCCTCTCGCGCTTGCCCGTCCCTGCCTCATCGGCGTCGTCCACCTGCCGCCCCTGCCCGGATCACCCCGTTGGGGAGGCGGCATGGACGCCGTCATCGAACGCGCCATCGCCGACGCCCGCGTCTATGCCGACGCCGGTTTCACCGCCATCATCGTGGAAAACTTCGGTGACACCCCCTTCTTCGCCGAGACCGTGCCGCCCGAGACCATCGCCGCCATGGCTCGCGCCGCCGTCGCCATCCGCGAGAGCGTCGGACCCGGGCTACCCATGGGCTTCAACGTCCTGCGCAACGATGCCGCCGCCGCCCTCGGCCTGTGTGCAGCCTGCGGGGGCGACTTTCTGCGGGTGAATGTCCACACCGGCGCCATGGTCACCGACCAGGGTGTGATCGAGGGGCGCGCCGCCGAGACCCTGCGCCGACGCGATGCCCTGCGCTTCGCGGAATGCGCCGCCCCGCTCCTGTTCGCCGACGTGCTGGTGAAACACGCCTCCCCCCTCGGCGCCATCGATGCCGCCCAGGCCGCGCGAGACACCTACCACCGCGGCCATGCCGATGCCCTCATCGTCACCGGTCCCGGTACCGGCGAGGCCACCCCGCTGGGGCGTCTCCGCGCCGTCCGCGACGCCGTGCCCGAGGCTCCCCTCTTTGCCGGCAGCGGCGTCACCACCGCGACTCTCGTCGAGACCCTGGCCCTCGCCGATGGCGTCATCGTCGGCAGCTCCCTCAAACTCGACGGTCACCTCACCAATCCCGTCGATCCCGAACGCGCCGGGAGATTCGTCGCCGCGGCGAAGCGGGGTTGAAGTCCTCCGGCCACCGACGCGGGCGGCGTTCTCCAGACTCAACAGGGTCAGGTGCGCGACCCGACAGGGTTGAGTTGGCCCGAATGGAGGCAGGTTCACGGTTCCACTCTGGATCTGGGATTTTGACTGGTAGGTCGCGTCCACCCAGACGGCACCAAAGGGCAGTCTGTGACCAATCTTGGGTTTCACCACCCAGATCTCGTTGCCTGATCCGTCACCGAAATCGGCGTTGTTCCACTCCACCGTGATTAGGCCGAAAACGCGGTCGATGCTTCCATAGAGAGTGCCACCGAAACCATAGACCCATCCATCGTACTCGAACGAGATGGTGCCAAAGGGTTCGATCAGGTGGACTTTCGCGTCACCCCGCACATCGCCCACTCGACCGAACAACCCGAGGAAACTCCATGGTTTCTACTCCAAGTAAGCGGATGTCGTCCGATTGACGTCTTCGATGCCTGTCACCGAGTCCGGACCCAAGCCGGGTAGCAGTCCGAGCGGGTGGGGCGGAGCCGATGGACCCATTGCGGCCAGACCGGGGAAATCCATGGACAGGTTTTCCACCCCGTAATTTGCCTCCTGGTAGATGTGCGTCGCCGAGGCTGCCCACGACCATCCCGAAGATACGGGTGGGTAGTCTAACGCGTCATCGAGGGATTTTCCGGCCTGATTGTCGGCCGTCGCATCCATCAACGCGACGGCGAGTGCTGCGGCCAGGGCAGTTGGAATCGTGATCGCCATTTCAGCGATGCACCCGCCCGCAGCAAGCCGAACTCATTTGCCGGAGACTTAGACTGCGGGAGTCGTCTACGACCCATTCCAGGCGGAGATGATCGTCAGGCTCGATGAACCATTCGTCTTTCAAGGGGGGGCGAAAGCCAGGAAGTCTGATTTCCACGTCGGGCTAGAGCGGGCAACAGGTCGGCCAATGTCGGTCGGGCGGATCTCCGTAAGTCGCTCGCCGGAGCGCTGAGAATAAGTCCCGCTACCTCTTCTCCGAACCCGCCAATAAGGGCCATCGCCAATCGAGTGCCGAAACAGTTTCCCATCAGAATCAACGGAGGGCTCTCCTTCCTGTCGGCGCGCCAGCCCGTCATCTGTTTGAGCAGATCCCATCACGCCATAGCGACTGCCAGGAAGTCATTCCCCCGCTCCAAGTGTCCGCGCAGTCCGCCGGCTATCCCCGCTGGGCAGACCGGCCCCGGTACATCGGACAAGCGCTAGACGTCGCTGAGTCCGCAGCCAATCGTGTCCGCGACCACCACAGCCACTCCCGCCTCGGCTAGCGCGCCCCAGTCTCTCTGTACCAGAGAGCGTTGGATTGCAGGCCGGGAAGCAACAAGATGCCCGCTTTGGCCTCATTCCCGAAGGCTTTTCAGGACAAACCTCGTCCCATCAGGGATTTCCCGGGCAATGGCAATTCGAAAATCTCAGCTCTACCGAGATCGAAAACTGGATTAGTCGTGACTGAGCGCCGCATAGAGGGATTCCAATTCCTGCTTCAATGCCTCCTCCGTATCCACCGTTTCTCGCACGGCTTCCACCACCAGCTGACCGAAACGTTTGCGGAAACGGTGAAGCGCCACTCGGAAAGCGGCCTCGGTTTGTCCCATGCTCTCCGCCGCCGCGGCGTAACCGTCTTCATTCCTCCCGTTGTTCTCGAGGAAGGGCAACATCGCTTCGAAAGCCTCGCCCCGCCCCCTTTGTTCGAATTCCGCGCGCAACGCGCTTTCGGCCTGATCCAGAATCGCGAGCGCCCATTGCCGATCGAATACTCTTTCAGGATCCATGCCGTTCCTCAGGCCGCCGGCGCCGAGTCTTTCCTCGAATCCCTCGAAATCCCAGCTCAGCCGGGTCATTCCGCCGCCTCGTTTCAAGGCAGCCTCCGCCCGGCGGTTCGTCTCCAGGTGATTGCCGAGTGAGGTGAGCAGAAAAGTGCGAAATTTCCCCCGCGATTCCTCCGCCAAGGCGACCGCATTGCGGTCGAGAAAACTGGCGAAGAAACTCTGTACGCCGTCCCGGGCATCATCGGCCGAGTAACCGCGAGCCCTCATCCAGGCGTAGAGCGGATGCCAATAGGCTTCGCAAAGATCCGACAAGGCCCGGAATCGCTCAGTGGGAGAGCCGTGTCCCGCCATTCTCACCCGGCTCCAGCGGGTCGTCTGGAAGCGTCGATTTCCTGTGGAAAGACTGCGGGATGGGTCCTCGGGACTCACGTGAAGAAAAAGTGAAAGCCGGCCTGTAACAAAGTGGCCCAAACTCGGTAACCACCTGTCACCGGGAGGAAGTATTGCCAACCGTCATTTTCAAACTCAAGCCCTATCTAATCCTGCCTGCCCACTCGCCATCGCCACACTCGCGCCACCGCGCTCGCACGATTCTCGACCTCGAGTTTGTTGAGTATCCGGGCCACGTGGGTGTTCACGGTTCTCTCACTGATGGACAGAATCACCGCGATTTCTCCATCGGTCTTTCCCTCGACCAACCATTCGAGGACTTCCTTCTCCCGCAGGGTCAGACCTGCCGGAGGCACTTGGGCGAGTCGCAACTCCCGCGCCATGGCCATGGCCGCGTGGGCTCTCCACAATTCCAAGAGAAGGGCCTCCTCATCCGAGAATTTGGTGTCACGAAACGCGGCGACCGCGAAGAGATTCCGCTCCGCCACGAAGGCGAATCCGCCCTGGTCGCGAAAAGGCAGCAGTTTGTTGACCTCTTTCCAGTAGCCCGTCTGCCGGAACTGACGCCAGGAAACGAAGTCCGAGATCCGGATGGCGCCTTCGAATGCGCCGCCCGCTTCCATGGCAAAGCTCAGAGCGGGATTCTCGTGTCCAAACTCGCGCAGGATCTCCTGGGCCGTTTCGGGTTCGACGAAGGGCTTGCCACTGCACAGGTGATTCATTTCTCCACTGGCCAGGTCGATCGATTCGATCGAGATCTCGATCGCCGGCATCAGGCGGGAAAGCCCTTCAAGGATTGCTTTTGGCATGTCGGCATGCACCTCGTGATTCAGGTGACCGATCGCGTCAGAAAGGGCTTTCAGATCTCGGGCGGGCAGTCGCTTCACGAGTTCAACATGCGGGGAAAACGCCCAGTTCGTCAAATCCGATCGGCACGAAGTCGATCGGTGGGCGTCGGTAGTTCTACTGATAGGAATTCACGTCAGCAGAATCCATTCTACCCGGTCCGACACCGGAACGAAATTATGGAATCCAGGGAGTTTCCCATCGGAAGGAAGGAGCGAACCACTCCCAAACTGGCGGGAAGGTAATTCCCGATCGCCTACCCCTACTTTTGCCACCCGATCCCTGCATGAACCAATCTTCCGCCTATTCCGGCAGCCTCCTCGATTTCGTGAAGGTGAAAGGAAACACGTTGATGGAGCGCTCCCTGCCGCACTGGAATTGGGTGGAGGCGAGGAGAGGAGAAAAGATCTGGCCCTATGAAAAGGCTCTGCTGGGCCCGGTGGGGGGAAGGGTTCTTGGGGCTGACGAGTTCCTGGAAGGCCGCGATTCTTTCGTCAACTTCTCCTCCCAGGACTACCTCGGACTTTCCGCGCGCAAAGAACTTCGGGAGGCCGCCATCGAGGCGATCTCACGATTTGGGATTCACAGTGCAGGCTCGCCGGTTCTCACCGGTAGGAATCCCCTTGTCGTCGAGTTGGAAAATCTCCTCTGCGAACTGCTTTCCATGGAGGCTTGCCTGCTCTTCCCGACCGGTTGGGGGGCAGGTTTCGGAGCCCTCGCCGGCCTGGCGAAACCGGAAGATATCGTCATCCTGGACAGACTGAGTCACAACTGTGTCCAAGAAGGGGCTCGCCACTGCGGCGCTCGCGTCCGAAAGTTTCGGCACAACGACATCGACTCTCTCCATGGCATGCTTCGGCAGGAGAGAGAAACCTCCTCCACCAAGGGAATCTTCATCGTCGTCGAGAGTCTCTATTCCATGGATTCCGATAGTCCCGATCTGGGGGCCGTCCTCCGTTTGGCGAAGGATTTCGATGCGATCGTGATCTGTGACATTGCGCACGACTTCGGAGCCATGGGGGAAACCGGGCTGGGCCTGCTCGAGTCTTTGGGAGGTCTCCGTCCAGATGTGATCATCGGCTCCTTCAGCAAGACATTCGCGACCAACGGCGGCTTCGTCGCTGCTTCACGATCGGTCCGGCAATACTTGGCGGCCTATGCCCCTCCCTACATCTTTTCGAACGCCATTTCCCCGATCCAGGCCGCCGTCGCCCTGAAAAGTCTCGCGATCGCCTTCTCCCCTGCAGGTCCAGGGTTCCGTGAATCCCTCGCCATCAATGTTCAAAATCTCCGCCGACAATTCGCCTCCGTAGGCCAGGAAACGTCCGGACTCCCCTCTCCCATCGTGCCGGTCTTTGTCGGATCCGAGAACCGGGCCCGCCTCGCTTCCCGCGAAATCTTCTCCCGAGGATTGCTGGCCAATCTCGTGGAGTTCCCGGCAGTTCCCCGGGGAAAGGCGCGCTTCCGATTTCAAGTGATGGCCACCCACCGGGAGGACGACGTCATGCAGGCTGCCGCGGTTCTCGCCGAGACGATGCGAGATCTCCCCGTGATGGAATCCTGATTGTGCCTCTCCGCCTTGATTCCTCCTATGGAGACCAATCCCGAGAACCCCTCCCTGGCACGAGAAGTCAACGAGGTATTGCGTCCCTTTGCTTCTCCGGAGTTCGTCCGTCCCATTCTCCTCTTTCTCTTCGACATGGCCCTGGTCGTCACCTTTGCAGGACTGAGCATCCACGCGGAGAACGTCGTTACCAAACTGGCTTGGTCTCTGGTCGCCGGACTCGCGATCGGTCTTCTTTTCGTCGTGGGTCACGATGCCTGTCACGGAAGTTTCACTCCGTGGCGAGGATTGAACCGGCTCATCGGCACGGTGGCCTTCCTCCCCAGCCTTCACTCCTTTTCCCTCTGGGATCATGGCCACAACCGGTTGCACCACCGGTTCACCAACCTCAAGAAACGGGACTACGTCTTCCGACCGCTCTCTCCGGAAGAATTCGAGGATCTAAACTGGGGTCGACGTCTTCTCTATCGCCTGGACCGAAGTGCCTGGGGACATGGCTTCTACTACTTTCGCATCTGGGCCGGAAAGATGGTTCTACCACTCTCGAAAGACTTGGAGAGAGCCCGGTTTCGCCACTGGATCGATGCCTCCATCCTGATCGCCTTCGGGCTCGCGGTCTCCATCTGGTGCGTGTCCCGGTTCGGCTGGATCGCCTTTCTTTGTGGTCCCGCGGCTGCCTTCCTATTCTGGAATCACATCATGGGATTCGTGATCTACCTCCACCACACCGACCCCTCGGTGAAGTGGTTCGAGGACGAGAAAGAGTGGCAGTTCGTGGAAGCGCAACTTTCGGAGACCATCCACGTCCGCTTTCCGCGACCGATCAACCTGCTGCTCCACCATATCCTCGAACACACCGCGCACCACCTGCGCCCCACCATTCCCCTCTATCGCTTGGAGTCGGCACAAGCTGCCCTGGAGGACGCATTTCCCGATCACGTCAAGGTCTTGGATTGGACCCCTTCGAGATACCTTCGGTCGATCCGCGCCTGCAAACTCTACGACTACGGCCAACACCGTTGGCTCACCTTCGAAGGAGAAAGCGTCTCCGATCAAGAGGCAGTCCTTTTGACCGGAGGTGCGGCATGAGTGTGTCCATGGAGAATGCCAATGCCGGACAACTGCGCTCCCCAATGGAAGGAATACCTTTCGGGCTTCCCCTTTCCATCGCCGCCTCGATGCTCATGCACAAGAAAGGGAGGGTTTTCTGGGCGGTCTTCGGCATCGGGATCCTCGTGTTCCTGGCCAAGGCTCAGATCGGTCTTCTCGTCGGATGGACAAATACCAACACCGCTTTGATCCGCCATTCGAACATGGACCTCTGGGTGATGGCCCGAAACACGCCGGCATGGGACTATGGAACGGCGATCCCGCGCCAGGCGCTCTACCAGGCCCGAAGCGTTCCCGGGGTGGCCGCCGCAGAGCCACTGTTCGTCGCCTGGAATACCTGGCAGCGGCCCGATGGCCGAAAGGTCAACGTGGAACTGGTGGGACTCGACGACGCCTTAGCCGGAGGACCTTGGAAGCTTTCCTCTGGCTCCCTCGATTCCATCCTCCGGCCCGACAACGTCATCGTTGATGAACTGTACCTTCCGCTCCTGGGGGCGAAGGGACTGGGGGGACATTTCGAGCTCTATGGCAGGCGTGCCACCATCGGCGCCATCAGCACCAAGGTCCGCACCTTCACCGCCTCCCCCCACGTCTTCACGCTCCTGTCTCGGGCGATCGACTACGACCGGCGCTACCGTTCCGACCAGATCACCTACGTGCTGGTTCGCTGCCTACCGACCCACTCGCCGGCAGACGTTCAAGCGAGACTGAAGAGGGAAATCGACTACGCGGAAGTCCTCACCACCGAGGAGTTCTCCCACCGCTCCGCGACCTACTGGATGGTCGAAACCGGGATCGGAATCACCGTGATTCTCACCGCCGTTCTTGGACTGGCGGTGGCCTCCCTGATCGCCAACCAGACGGTACTGGCTTTCACCCGGGAGGCACTCGGCAGTTTCGGAACCCTCCAAGCACTCGGATTCGAACGCAATTCGATCCGCTCCGTGGTTCTCTCCCAGGCGACGTTTCTCGGGGTCGCGGGCGCGGTGCTCGGCCTCGTCCTCTTCCTGATCGGAGGCGAAATCACGTCACGGACTCCGGTGCCGCTGGAATTCACCTCCCTCAGCTTGCTCGCCACCCCGGCCATCATTCTCGCCAGCTGTCTGATTGCCGCCGTGCCTGCCCTTCGGCTGCTCCAGAGCCTCGATCCCATCGATGTACTCCACGCCTGACGATCTTCGATTCATTCCGCCATGATCCGCTGCGAAGACATCTCCCATTCCTATGGAACGGCAGGCGCCCGTGTCCCTGTCCTCGAAGGGCTGGACCTGCGCGTATCGGCGGGCGAGACCTGCGTGTTGCTGGGGCCTTCCGGTTCCGGAAAAAGCACCTTGTTGGCCATTCTCGGCTGCCTCCTTACACCCGAGAAAGGAACCTACCAACTGGCGGGAACCTTGGTACCCTTCGAAGAACCCGAACGATTGGCGAACTATCGGGCCGAGAAACTCGGTTTCGTCTTCCAACACGCCCAACTGCTGCCATTCCTGGACGCGCTCTCGAACGTCGCCATCGTCGCCGAAAATCAGGGGCGATCGCGAAGCGAGGCTTTTTCTTCGGCCCGAGCCCTGCTGGACAGGGTCGGACTCGCGGCCGAGGGCAATCGCTTTCCAGATCAATTGAGCGGGGGCCAGCGCCAACGCGTGGCCGTCGCCCGGGCCATGATCCACCGACCTTCCGTGATCCTGGCCGACGAGCCGACTGCCTCTCTCGACTGGAATCACGGACGAGAAGTCCTGACTCTGTTTCTGGAGAGAGTGAAAGAGGACGGAGGCACCCTGGTTGTGGTGACCCACGACCAAAGGATGGTGCCGCATTTCGACCGGGCCTATGAACTCGAACAGGGAAGACTCGTACCCGCTCCCTCGGCATGAGATCGAACGTAGCCAGCTTCATGTTCGTCGTGCCCGCTCTGCTTTCCGCTTGCAGGGCGGAGCTTCCTCCCCAATTCCGATTCCAGGAAGATGAGGTTCCCTTCGAAACTCGCGAATGGATCTACGGCCGGGGACCGGTCGAGCCGACCACGGAGATTCGGCATCTCGCATTCGGCACTCCTGGGATCGTGGAGTCGGTAAGGGTAGAGGTGGGAGAAAACGTTCCGGAAGGAACCGAGTTGATGGCCATTGATTCCGATGTCGAGGTCGCCCGCCTCGCCCAATCCGAGGCCGAGCTCTCCGTGGCGCGCGCCCGGCTGTCCGAGTTGACCGCCGGCCCCCAACCGGAAGAAATCTCCGCCCGCCTCGCCCTCGTCGAGACGAAGGAGGTCCTGCTTCGACAGGCCAAACGAAACCTCGATCGCGAGAAGGAATTGATCGAGACCGGCTCTACGCTCCCGCGAAACCTGGAGATCGCGGAGACGGAATTTCGGCGTGCCGAGACCGAGGCAGCCGCGGCCACCGCCTCACTGCAGGCGTTGCGGAATTCGGTTCGTACCGAAGCGGTCGAAGTGGCTCGACAAGAGGTTCGAATCGCCGAGCGACAGGTCGGCATCGACCGAGCCCTGCTTCGAAAGAGAACTCTGAGGGCTCCCTGCAGGGGCACCGTGATCGACATCCTGGCGAGGGAAGGCGACCGGGTGGGTGACACGGCAGATCCCCCGGCCATCCTTTTTGCCGACTTGGACAGCCTGCGAATTGCCGTGGAAGTGGATGAGTCCCTTGCCCTGGAACCTGTCGATGGCGGCATGGCCGAGGTGCTGACAGGTGAAGCAGGCATTTCTCCGCTGCAAGGGAGGGTCGTCCTCGTCAAAGCCCAGATGGGCCGAAAGTCCGCATTTTCCCGCCAGAGCGACGAGAGACAGGATCGGAACATAAGGGAGGTCTATGTCCAACTCCCTGCGGGAACCATGCTTCCACTGGGATTGGAGGTGGATGTCCGTATCCGGGTCGAACTTTCCCCGCCGCCTTCCGAAGACCCGCTCCGTTCGTTTTCCCTGAAGCGTCGCCCGATAGAGGCGATTCCCGAACCTCGTGACTCCTCGCCACCTTCTCTCTAGAATCAATGATGTCCGAAACAACCACTCAGCGCTCCAGAACCGCTCCCGGTGCTTCCGACGAACCATCGAGCTTTCGGAAATGGCTCCAGGAGATGATCAGATCCGGAGGGCCAGAGCCCGAACAATACGAGTTATTGAGCAAGGGGTTCCGGTCCCTTGAGACACATGAGGACGCCCTAGCCTCCTTGCGATCCTTGTTCCGGCCTTTGCTGGAAGCCAAATCTGCCAGTCTGCATGGGCACGTCGCTACACGGCCCTATGGGTTTCCGGGTGATTTTCTCATTATCCACCGGATCTATGATAATCGACCTTCGCGATCTCCTTCGATCGAACGCTGGGACCGCTTTCTGCTTTCCCTCGCCTCCTCACAAGCCGTTCGAAATCGCAGGCAATTTCTGTTGGAGTGGCTGGAAGAGAACGCTCCCGACCGGGCCCGCGTTCTCTCGGTCGCTTCCGGACCCTGCCGAGAAATTCTCGACTTCTTCGAACGGAACCCCACCCGATCCATGCACTTCGAATGCATCGATCAGGATCCCCACGCCATCGCCTTCGCCTCCTCGCTCGCAGTCCCGTGGCGGGATCGCATCCGGTTTCACCGAGGCAACGTTCTCCGGTCTCTACCGTCGGAGGGTCACGATCTGATCTATTCGGCCGGCCTCTTCGACTACCTGCGCGACCGTTCGGCATCCCTGCTTCTCCGGCGGCTCTGGAACCGACTTCGGCCGGGAGGGCGTCTCCTGATCGGCAACTTCTCACCCGCCAATCCCGATCGAGCCTACATGGAGATCGGCGGCTGGTCACTGATCCATCGAACTGAATCGGAATTGATCGCTCTCTTCGAACATGCCGTAGGCAGTGACACCGCCAAGTCGGTTCGAGTCCTCTCGGAACCCCTCGGCATCAATCTGTTTCTCGAAGCAATCAAGCCCGCCGACCGAGGCCTTTCCAGCGAATGAACGCCGTCTCGAACTGTATTGCCGGAACGAATCGGATCGTGGTAGGCCGCGCGGTTACCGAGGCATCCCGAAGCGCCGCCCTGGCACTCCGATTCCGGGGATATCGGCGCTATTTTTCGGACCAGGACGATGTCGAGGAACCGCTCGACTCTCGGGAAGGCGTTTGGGTGTTTCTCGCCCGCGACGCCATCGATTCAACTCCTCTCGGCACATTGAGGGTGGTCCTTCCCCCGGCCACGCCGGAAAGCGACTCCTACCTGAATCTCGCGTCCCTCTTTTCACCGGAGGACTGGCCAATCGCCGAGGCTACCCGCTTCTCCGTCCCACCCTCGGCGCAGGCGGAAGAGACGAAACTACTTCTTCTCAAGGCATTCTATCTGCTGGCGCGGGATGCGGGAGCGGCCACCATGCTGATCTGGGCCCGCCGTGGCGCTCAGCGGCTCTATTCCCGATTCCTGTTCGAGGATCGCGGCGAAGCGGGGAAGTTTCGGCACCCGATTCTCGGCAACCGGGAGCATCGAACCATGACACTGCCCGTGGCGGAGGCGGCGGGACGCTTCGCGCGGCACGGACATCCTCTTCACGACTTTTTCGTGCGTCAGGAACACCCCAACATCCGGCTCTGAATGAAATCCGAGGTCGATTGGAAAGCTTACGCGGATTGCTACGATATCATGTGCCGGCACAATCCGGCCTATGGCGAACTGCTAACCCGACTGCGGAATTTCGCCGACGACCAAGCCGTTCGGGCGAATCGGTCCCTTCGGATTCTCGATCTGGGGTCGGGAACCGGAAACTTCAGCGTTGCCTGGAACCGGATCCGCCCCGGGGATCACCTCACGCTGGTGGAACCTTCCGAGCCGATGGCGGCCATCGCGCGGGAAAAACTTCCGCCCGGCGACGCCATCACGCACCTGTCGCATTCCGCGGAGAATCTCGATTTTCCGACGGGGCATTTCGACGTGCTGCTCTGTGTCCATGCGCTTTACTGTCTTCCCGATGCCCCGGCATTCCTTCCCCGGTTGAGGTCCTGGCTCACTCCCGAGGGTGGATACTTCCTCTGCGACCTGGGCCGTCCGCTAAACTTGCCCGCCTAGCAGCCTGTCGGACTTGAGTCCATTATTTCGCCGATTTGTCGGCGTTT
>CAYTNL010000113.1:0-16740 GCA_964439145.1 uncultured Verrucomicrobiales bacterium | reverse complement strand
GATGTTCTTCTCGGCGAACGAGGTCGGTATCTCGTGGCCCAGCCGCTTCGCGATGCCGATCACTTCGTTCATCAGGGCGCGGGTGAGGTAGAGAAGGTCCTCGTCGGCGAGGATTTTTCCCACATCGATCCCGCCCGCGGCGATGGACAGGCCGTTGAAGGGCACGTTCCACACCAGCTTGCGCCAGCGCGCCAGGCCGAGGTGTCCCGACACCGAGCAGACCACGCCGCAGCGTTTGAATTCCCCCTGCACCTCCCAGGTGCGCGGCTGTGGGAGCCCGGAATATTCCCCCATCTCGATGCGTCCGTGACCGATGTGGCGGATCACGCCCGGCTCGACCCGGTTGAGACAGACGAAACACAGTCCCCCGAGGACTTTCTCCGCGCCGAAGCGTTCGGCGAGGTATTCCTCGTTGCCGAGACCGTTCTGCAGCGTCATCAGCATGGTCGATCCGTCGGCTTTCAACAGCGGCGGGATCAGGGAGTCGAGCGCGTCGTTGGCGGTGGACTTCAGCGCGATGAGCACCAGATCCACCGGACCGATTTCCTCGGTGCTCCCGTGGGCGTGGATTTTCTGCAGGTGCACATCGCCCTGTTTGCTGAGGATGCGCAGCCCGCGTTTGCGGACATGGGCCAAGTCCGAGCGCATCAGGAAATGGACATCACGCCCGTATTGCGCGAGCCGACCGCCGTAGTAGCCGCCCACGGCGCCCGATCCCACCACGGCGATCCGATAGTGGGGCAGGATGTGGCGGGAGATCATCGATTCGGAGTCGGGCATGATGACGGGGCGCGATCAGCGGGGCGGTCGTGACGCTCAAACGGCCATTGATCCCCGGTATTGTTTCCATGCCTTCCACGCTTCCGCAATGGCCGGTCAGGAAGTGGCGCCCCGGCGCGTTACTCTACCCGCGGTGATCCGCATTTGTACCTTCACCATCTCACCGACCGCACTTAGGATTCTTTTCTCCCTCGTATGAAAATCCGCTCATTCTTTCTATCGGCGTCGCTCCTGTGCCCGCTCCCGGGATTCTCCGCCGACCCGCCGCCCGAGTTCGTGGCCGCCGCGGAAAAAGCGCGCGCCGCCGTGCCGCTGGGCGGGGATTTCCAGCCCGACCCAACAGTGCCCGCCTTCGTGGCCGTGGGGCACGGGGGACGCATCCTGCTCTCGAGGGACGATGGCATGAGCTGGGAGCAGGTCTTCTTCGGCCATCCCGGCGCCGATCACAGCCCCTGGGCCACCAAGAGCGTTACCCACAGCGGGGGCGTTTTCGTCGTGGCCGTGGGCTGGGGCGCTCCCACCGCCTGGCTCGCGTCGGAGGACGGGGTGAACTGGCGCCACCTCACCGATGGCCGATCCACCCTGGCCGGTGTCAAGGAGTCGAAGGAAGATCCCACCGTCATGCCCGGCACCTGGGGACTGGCGGGCGGGAGGGGTGTCATCGTCTCCGGCGGATACATGACCATGGGGGCGACGCCGAATTTCGGAAAAAGTTTTTCCACGTTCTCCTTCTACGCCTTCGAACAGGATCCCAGACCCAGGAAGCTGGTTACCCATCACGTCGATCCCCTCTACTGTGGTGATGACTCCGGACGTTTCCTCGCCATCGCCAACGACAGGGCCAAAGACGACCCCGTCTTCGGCAATCTGTTCGCCTCCGACGATCTCGGAAAGACCTGGACCTGGCTGGAGCCGACGACCCTCAACGCCCACTGCGACGGCTACAGCGGAATGGTCGCGAACGGTCGGCTCGTCGTCATCGCCGACAAGAATGCCGAGCACACCTTCGTCTCCGCCGACGCTGGCGACACCTGGGAGGGACCCTTTGCCACCGGCACCCGGCGAGCCACTCTCAGCGAGGTGAACGGCGAGTTCTGGCTCACCGGCAAGCCCTCGCGCGCCAGCGCCGACGGGAAAATCTGGCGCGATCTCCCGGCGGCGGTCCCGACCGGACAGGTCATCGTCTCGCCCACCGGCGCCTTGATCAATATCGACCGCCAGCGGACCACCATCCTGCGCAGCGACAATAGCGGCGAGAGCTGGACCGAGGTCCACGCCTACGAGCCACCCGACAGCCCGCACATCCACGGCGCCCAAGGGCTGCGCGACATCGCCTTTGGCCACCTCAACGCCCGACCGGTGAGGTGATGCCACCGAAAATGCCGCCTGACACGGGTAGTCGCGCCCGGCTGGATGATCGCGCGGTAGCCGCCGCGAGTGTGGGTAGCGGATCAGCTCTCCGACACCGATTCGGGATCGACTCCCAGCTCGCGCAGTCGCGCCGCCAGAGCCTCGGCCCTCGCGGCTTCCGCGTCGGCTCGCGCCGTTTCGGCGTCGGCCCTCGCGGCTTCCGCGTCGGCCCGCTCGGCCCCGCTGGCGATCACTTGATCGTCGGCGTCCGCCCAGCGCAGCCACGTCTCCCGCTGCCCCTCGTATTCTCCCTCCCAGATCCTCAATCGGAGGCCCTCCACGGTGGGAAAGGTCGACGCCTCGGGGAGTTTCTCATAGGCTCCGCCAGACAGGACGAATGCCTGCAACGTTTCCCCGGAAAGACAGTGAAACGGATCAAACACCACGTAGTGATCCACGTGCAGCTTGGCGTACCGCTCCATCTTTCGGTCCAGTTCGCCCCCTTCCTGATTGGACACGATCTCGATGACCACTTCCGGGGGCTTTCCGTGATCCCAGAAAAAGTAGCACTTGCTCCCGAACTCCTTGGCCTGGGCCGGACCGGTATCCAGCGCGAGCAGCACATCGGGCACCACCGCCTTCGCGTTGAGCGCCTCATACATGCCCACATTCGCCGCCACCCAGAAGGGGCGACCCGGTCTCCACGAGGCGTAAAGAGGCTCCGTCAGCAGCCGCATCTGTTTCTCGCTAAAAATGTTGTCCACCGGTTCGTCGGTTTCGGTGATCAGATGAGAGGTGTCCGGAATCGGAGGCCGATAGTTTTCCCAAAACGACTCCGCCGATTCGTCCACCATGGTTTCTTTCGGGTCCATAAGTCTATCCTCATCGGGTTTACCATCTCGAAAATGAGCGACCGCTCGACCGTGGAAAATAGGCCAAGCCGTCCGCAAACTCCACCTCATTTTCCCCACCTCCAGGGGCGACGCTTTCTCGCATCCTGAAACAACGGCGATTTTTTCGTTTCAGAGTCTTTCAACAGTCTCCTAGATTTGCCCGTCATGTCCCACCCCCTCATCGCCGTCACCATGGGAGACCCCGCCGGGGTTGGCCCGGAGGTCTGTCTGCAACTGCTCGCCAATCCCGAGGTCCGCCAGTTCGCCATCCCCGTGATCTTCGGCGACGCCGCCATCCTGCGCGCCTGCGCCAAGCGGACCGGACTCCCCGCGCCGGAGCGTGTCATGGCCGAGTCTGATTGGGAATCCGCCCCCGGTTTCATCGACGCCCCTTGCGTCCTCGACCTCCCCGCCTTCGATGACACCGGCTTCGAGCCCGGCGTCGTCGGACCCGCCACCGGGGCCGCCGCTTACCACTATGTGTTGAAAAGCATCGCCGCCGCCATGACCGGGGGCGTGGCCGCGGTCGCCACCGCCCCGCTCAACAAGGAGGCGCTCCGCGCCGCCGGCGTCCCTTATCCCGGGCACACCGAGATCTTCGCCGACAAGACCGGCGCCGAGCGGGCCTGCATGTTCCAATACAGCGACGAGGTGCGCGCCAGCTTCGTCACCGTCCACGTCGGCTACCACGAGGTGCCCGGCCTCATGACCACCGGGCGCATCCTCGATGTCATCGAGCTCACCGCCGACGCCATGGAGCGCATCCGGGGAGTGAAACCGAAGATCGGCGTCCTCGGGCTCAATCCCCATGCCGGCGAGCACGGCCTGTTCGGCAACCGCGAGGAGGAGACCCTCATCATTCCCGCGATGGAACTCGCCCGCGCCCGCGGCATCGAAGTCGAGGGACCGCTCCCGCCCGATACCGCCTTCCTGCCCGCTCGCCGCCGCGCCACCGACGCCTTCGTCTGCATGTATCACGATCAGGGCCACATCCCGCTCAAAGCCCTCGCCTTCGACAGCGCCGTCAACACCACCCTGGGCCTGCCCATCATCCGCACCAGCGTCGACCACGGCACCGCCTGCGACATCGCCTGGCAGGGAAAAGCCCACGGCGGAAGTCTCGTCGAAGCCGTCCGCCTGGCGGAAAAGCTTGCCGGTTAGCGTCATGATCGTCATCCTGGCCGATGATTTCTCCGGAGCCGCCGAACTGGCCGGCATCGCCGCCGCGCGCGGGTTGCGGGCCGAGGTGCGGACCCGCTTCGATGCCAGCCACGACGCCGACCTCGTCGCCATCGACACCGATACTCGCGCTCTCCCGGAGGCCGACGCCGCCCGCGTCGTGGGCGAAATCGCCCGCGAAATCGCCGCCGTCCGCCCCGACTGGATCTACAAGAAAACCGACTCCGTCCTCCGCGCCCACGTCCGTGCCGAGATCGAGGCCGTCCTCGCCGCCACCGGCCTCGGCCGGTGCCTCCTGCTTCCCGCCAATCCCTCGAAAGGCCGCGTCATCACCGGCGGACACTACCTCATCGACGGCGTGCCCCTGTCCCGGACCCTCTTCGCCGACGATCCCGCCTTTCCCGCCCGCGTATCCCGCGTGCGCGACCTGCTGGGCGAGTGCCCCCGGATCCTGACCCCCGACCTGGACTCCGTGGACGACCTGCCGACGGCGATTCCCCCCGACACCCTGGCCGCCGGAGCCGCCGACTATTTCACCGCCCTGCTCGGAGACCGCCCCGTCGTCACCCGGCGCGAATCCCCCGCGCGCGTCCTTCTCGTCAGCGGCAGCCTCGCCGCCTGGGACTCCGGGCGACGCGACGACATGCGGACGCGCGGCTTTCTGGTGAAAACACTCGACGACCCGGTTTCCCCGGACATTTGGGAACACACCGACCGTGTCCTCCTCGCCATCGGGCGGCCCGAGAGCGGCGACCCGTCGCGACTCACGGACCGCTTGATTGATCGCGCCGCCGCTCTCGTCGGCGATCACCGGGATCTCCGTCTCGCCATTGAGGGCGGCGCCACCGCCATCGCCTGCCTGCGACGCCTCGGCTGGGATAGGTTCGAGGTTATTCCCGAAAACCACCCCGGCGTCGGCAGCCTGCGCCCGCCCGGCGGCCCTCTCCTCAGCGTCAAACCCGGCAGCTACCCCTGGCCGGAGAGCCTCTTTCCCCCCGCGATCATACCCTCTTGAGTCATCCATCCCACCCTGTTGAGTCGCGACACATCCGCCCCCGCGCTCACTGGGTGTCGGGGAGCGACCACGTCATCCGCGTCAGCGTCCCGCCGGCACATTCCCGGGCGATGTGGACATGCTCGCCATTTTCCACCGCGAGAATCTCGAGCGTCAGGTGGCTGATGTCCTCCCATGTATCCATCAGCGCCTCGCCGCCCTGCTCCTTGAAATCCGTCGGCGCGATCTCCAGCTTCTCTTCGCCGGGGCGGACGGAGCGGGCGAAGACAAAGGTCTGTGACTTTTTTCCGTTGTTGAGGAAATCGTTCTTCGCGATCCTCAGGCGGAATGAGGCCGGCGTGTCGATCTCGCCGAAGTGGCAGACCAGCCTGGCCCCGGCCGATGGCACGGCGCGATCCGGATCCTGAAACCGGTAAGTGCGCAGCCCGCCCCGAGACAAGCCCGCGCTCCAGCCCCGGAGACCGTCGCGGGAGAAATCGTGAAACACCTCTACAGGACGGGCGTTTTCCCGGAGCACCGACGCGTTGATCGTCTCCGGATAGATCGCGGCGAGGTCGGAAGTCAGGCTGAAGGTCGAGGTGACCCCATCGAAAGTTTCCACCTCCCCGTCGAACCGGTAAGTCACCTGCGCGAACACCAGCAGCGGCAACTTTTCCCTCCGGGGAATCTCAGCCACCCAGGCGCCGTCAGCCGTCGTCGAGACCGTCGCCGTCTTCCAGAAACGTGTCCGGGGATTCGGATCCTGGCTGTGGAGGATCTCCACCGACACCAGGCGCTCGGGTTCCGCCGGGTGGACAGTGAAACGCGCCGGACCCTCGGCCGGAGTTTCCAGAGCGGAGACCGGGGTCGGCGGCGGCGGCCCGCCGATATCCCGCAGATGATGATCGAACCAGCGATCCATCATCACCCATTGCTCCGGGCCGAGCGAGTGATTGTAATGCAGCAGATACGACGCCCGCCAATCGTCGTGCGGCAGCCGGTGGGCGCCCTCGTAGGTCCGCTCGAAGATGCCGTGGAAATCGTTCGTCGCGTTGAGGATCAGCACCGGGCAGCGGAGATGCGGCCAGTAGGCGGCGCGGTCGTTGGTTAGAGCGAACAATTCCGCGTTGGGAAAACGGCCCGCCTGAGCTGTGCCCGGCAGGCCGGGAAAATCCACCGTCAGTGAGCCGGAGCCGCCCACCATGGGTACCGCCGCTTTCACCCGCGGATCGATGGAGGCGAACACGGTGATGTTTCCCCCCATCGAATAGCCCGTCATGCCCAGCCTGTCCGCGTCCACCTCCGGCTGCCGCTCGAGATAGGTCAACCCGCGCCGCGCCGCGCAGGCGAGGAGGAACCAGTTGCCGTTCCGCGGGCTGGGCACCGGATCGATGGTGTGGTCGTCGGGCTCGAGATTGAGCTTCACATTGGGCCGCAGGGCGCCGGGGTAGAACATCGGCCCCTGCGTCGGGTCCAGCACCCCCCAGTCCGTGTTGATCTCCACACCCTCGACCATTTCCCGTCCGCCCCAGTTGATGTCCAGACAGGCGTAGCCGCGGCGGGCGAAATGCTCGCCCCGTTTCCGCTCCGCCCGTTGGCCGCCGCCGTGCGCCCAGACCACGGCGGGCAGATTATCGCCGCCTTCGGGAAAAGTGTGGAACGCTGCCACCCGCGACGGTGTGCCGCGAAAGGTGCAGACCGTGTAGCGCACCAGGCGGCAGACGACGCCGTCCTCGCGCCATTCCTTCACCGTCTCGATATCGAGCGGTTCCGAGCGGAAATCGAGACCATCCCACAGCGCCTCCACCGAGCGGGCCACCTGATCCGGCTCTGTCCAGGGCACGAAAGTGTCCCCGCCATGCGCCGTCCCGAGCAGGACGGCCAGCGCGCAGGGGATGAACAGCCGACGACAGAGCCACATGGAGACGGACGGAACGCGGGGAGGGAAACGCATCCCGCGATCCTGCGAAACCCGCGCCGTCCCCGCAACCAAAAGCTGGCCAAACCGGTGAGGATTCCTGATTCCGGTTTCTCCAGAGATGCCGAAGAAATTACCGGTGTCTCGTGCCGGATTGACACTAGGCGGTCATCTGACGACGCTGATGCTCCCTGAATCGAATCCAACATTCCCGTATCACCTTCTCCCCATGCCCGCGGCTTCCGTTCCTTCTCCCGCTCCTCTCACCGACCGCGTCGCCCTCGTCACCGGCGGCGCCAAGGGCATCGGCCGCGCCACCTGCCTCGAACTGGTCGCCGCCCGCGCCCGCGTGCTCTGCCTCGATCTCGATGAAAAATCCGGCACCGCCCTCGCGAACGAGAACGACCCCGACCGCCTCCGTTTTCTCCCGACCGATGTCGCCCACGCCGCGGAGTGCGAGACCGCCGTCGCCGCCGCGATCCACGCCTGGGGACGGATCGATATCCTCGTTAACAACGCCGGCATCCAACTGATCGACAGCTACGTCCCCGCCCACGAACTGCCCGAACCGGTCTGGGATCGCATCCTCGACGTGAACCTCAAGGCCGCCTGGCTCATGGCCCGCGCCGCCCTGCCCGCGATGCTGTCCGGAAAACGCGGCGGCGTCATCATCAACGTCGCCAGCGTCCAGGGCCTGCAGTCGATGAACCACGTCGCCGCCTACGCCGCCAGCAAGGGCGGCCTCCTTTCCCTCACCCGCCAGCTCGCCCTCGACTACGCCGCCCACGGCATCCGTGTCGTTGCCGTCAATCCCGGCACCATCGACACCCCGCTCGTCGCCGAAGCCACCTCCGCCGCCGGTCTCGACCGTGCCCAAGCCGAGGAACGCGCCGCTCGAGCCCACCCCCTCGGCCGCATGGGCCGTCCCGAGGAAGTCGCCCGCGTCATCCGCTTCCTTGCCACCGACGACGCCAGCTTCCTCACCGGCGAATTCGTCAACGTCGATGGCGGCCTCATGGCCAACGGGGCTTGGGCGTGAGGACGATCCCTTTCCCGTAAGAGACCAACTGCAATTCGCTCGGAGAATGGGGAGACTACTCCACCTTCAGTCTTTCCACCAATCCCACGAAGAACGCTTCCCCCCACAATGCCACCGCATCAGCATCGCGGATGAAAGGCAGCACGTCGCCCCGTGCCTGATCGAAGTCGACCCGGGCGAATCGCTCTCGCAGCAGTGAGCGGAGGTGGTCTCCTGTCAGCTCATCCTCACCCGTCCAGTGTCCCGTCTGCTCCATCCGCCTCTGGAGGTGGGCGAGATGCACCGGAATGTCCTTCCCCAGATACCAGACGAAGTCGTAGAAATCGCGCCCCTTCACCCGCCGCTTCCAGTTGCGACAGAGCAAAGCGTGGATCTTCCCCGCGAACAGGCACGCGGGCGTGAACAGTTTCACCTGGAACGGAATCGGAAGCAGGAGCGTCCGAACCTCGGTCTCGGCTCCCGCCGGAGGATCCGTATCCAACTCCATCTTGACCTTCAATTTCTGTCCGGCGGGAATAACATTCTCCAGTCCGTCCGGAACGCCGATCTCCAGCAGGTTGACCCGGGTGTTTCCCTTGATGAAGGCCGAGTCGATCACCGTCTCAACGTTCTTCTCCTTCCGGTCCACCTCGAAGGCGAACCCGAAACCGGCCAACTCCGCGCGCACCGCCTCCAGATGCGATGCCAGGTCGAACTCCGAGTCCGGTTCGAGCAGCGTGAAATCCAAGTCCTCCGAGTAGCGTGGCAATCCGTGAAAGATCCTCAACGCGGTCCCGCCATAGAAGGCTGCGTGCTCATAGAACTTGGACCGCCACAGTCCCAGCAGAGCCAATTCCTGCACGATCTCGCGCAGGGCGTTCTCCCAATCGGAGGCCGTCTCGAGATCGTAGCGATCGAGGAGGGACTGGAGCGCGGCATTCATGAAGCGGACTGTGTCAGCCGGGCATTCCGCTTGACGATCCACTTGGCGAAAGCCGTCACTGGATTGCGACGGTAGGCCGTGGCGATGGACTCGATCAAACCCGCGTCGAGTTCGTCGAGCCGATCTTCCTCGATGCGCAGATCCGCCAGCAGGAAGGCGGGCACATCACGTTGCGCGGTCAGCCCCCGGGCTTGGGCGACTCGATCACAGATTGCCTTCTCCGGGAGGGCGAGCAGGTAGGCGCCACCCTTCGCGCTCTCCCGCGTCAAGCCGACGGCATAGGCCCGCTCGGGAACCGGCAGGTAGCGGAACCGACCCACCGGCGTATCGAAACTTCTGGCCCGCTTCGAGGTCATGCAGGTGATCTCTTCGACGCGTTCCGGAATCATCCCGTAGTGAGCAAAGGCTGTCTCGAGGCTGACGTAAGAGGGCCCGTAGACCAGGCCCGACAGGACACGGGGATCGACGGCCCCGACGCCGCCGGGTGTTCCCGCAATGTAGAGGCCACGCTTCACTTGGATGATCTCTCCGCTCTCGCAGAGCCGGTGCAGCTTGTCCCGGGGTGCCTGGAAGTCCCGTAGTCGATCCATCGCCAGTTGGTAATCGAAAGGCACATCCGTGGGCAGATCCAAGTTTTTCCCAAATTTTGTCACGATGTCGAAAATTACTCGACATCGTGACAAAAACAAGCGGTTTTCCGCTTCGCGGAAACCGTCGTCTCAACGAACCCTGACCATCAACATCAGCATCTCCCACTTCGTCACCATCCAGACCAAGATTCGCGACGTCGCGGCGCTGGAGGACGCCTGCGCCGAACGCGGCCTGGAACACCTCCGCAACGCCGAGGCTCGCGGCTACGCCAACCAGACCCGCCGGGGCGATCTCGTCATCAGCTTCCTCGCCACCGACGAAGCCAGCTTCCTCACCGGCGAATTCGTCAACGTCGACGGCGGCCTCATGGCCAAGGGGGGCTTGGGCGTGAGATGAGGAGGTAGCGACTAAGGTTGGCTATTGCTTCTGGTCCCGACTTGTTGTGTTGGAATCAGGATGGGGAGAGACCGCAAGAAATGCCAAGTGATTCGGCAAGAAGGGATTGATAAGACGTTATATTATGGTAATTATAGTAAATTTATCTTCAGGCTGGGTGAATCAGCGTAGCCCGCATGTTGCTTTCCATGGCCAAACTCATCAATTCACTCAACCGGACCCGGCGTAACGTTACGTTGGGCGAGCGTCGATTCGCGAAGCGCTTGGAAAGCCTTCTGGAGGACGACTACCTCTGTTGGTTTGATGTCCCTATCAGCCCCGCACGCCACTATCCAGACTTCCTGATCTTCCATCCGTCACGGGGCTTGCTCTTGCTGGAGGTGAAAGACTGGAATTTGGACACCATCCGCCGTCTCGACAAGATCACAGCCGAGATCTACGTGAACGGCGCTGTCAAGACAGTCGCGAATCCGCTGGAGCAGGCACGCAGTTACCTGATGACGGTAGTGAACACACTCTCCAACGATCCCTGTCTATGCGACGCGAGCGGTCGCTACCAAGGCAAACTCTGCTTTCCCTATGGCCATGGCGTGGTGCTGACGAACATCACTCGCAAGCAACTAGACGAGGCACTTTCGGAAGAGGAACAAGACCTTGTTCTTCCTGGTCACCTTGTCATCTGCAAAGACGAGATGACCGAGTCCGTCGATGCAATGGAATTCCAGGAGCGGCTGTGGGGGATGTTCCAATACCGTTTTAGCAGGCCTCTCACCCTGCCGCAGATCGAGCGGATCCGGTGGCACCTGTTTCCGGAGATTCGGATTGGCGATCAACAGACGACTTTGTTTTCGGACTTTGACGAAAACGGCGATGGCGCAGCCGCTCTGGAGACGATCCCGGATCTGGTGCGGGTACTTGATCTCCAACAGGAGAAACTCGCCCGCAATCTCGGCAGTGGGCACCGCGTCATCCACGGGGTTGCGGGTTCGGGGAAAACGCTGATCCTCGGCTATCGCTGCGTTCACCTTGCCGAGATGCTCCGCCTGCCGATCCTCGTCCTCTGCTTCAACATTTCCCTGGCCGCGCGGCTGCGATCCTTCATCGCCAGGCGAGGTCTCGAAGACCAGGTCAGCATCCACCACTTCCACGAATGGTGCGGCGAACAACTCCGGACTTACCATGTCGAGGATACCGGCACCAGGGGGCAGCCATGGGTGCGGCAAGTGGAGGCGGTGATCCAAGGCGTCGATGCCGGCCGCATTCCCCGTGCCCAGTATGGGGCGATCCTGATCGACGAAGGACACGATTTTGAACCCGAGTGGCTGAAGCTCGTCACCCAGATGGTCGATCCAACTACGGATTCACTACTTCTACTCTACGACGACGCTCAGGCTATCTACCGGAAATCCCGAGGCCTCGATTTCAGCCTCTCCAGCGTGGGTATAAAGGCCTCTGGAAGAACTTCCATCCTTCGTCTCAACTACCGCAACACCCGCGAGATCCTCCATTTCGCCTGCGACTTCGCCAGCCAATTCATTGGTGAGAAGGCGACGGACGACGATCACATTCCGATGATCCGACCAGAAAGCGGCGGTGCATCAGGCCCTGGCCCGGTCTTCCGGTCGTTCTCCGACATCGGCGACGAAATCGAATACGCCACTCGTTGCATCAAGGCTTGGCACGAGCGCGGGGATTTCCTTGGAGACATCGCGGTGATCTACATGAAAACGGAGCACGGAAAACGGATTGCCCATCGGATTCAGACGCTCGGCATCCCTTATCTGCTCATGTCCACCCGAAACGGAAAGCGGACCTACGATCCCCGGAAACCCCGGGTCAACATCCTCAGCGTGCAAAGCAGCAAGGGGCTGGAGTTCCGCTCTGTGATCTTCATCGGCCTCGGCCAGATCGATGATTCAGAAATCCAGTCCGCCCAGAATAGTAAACTCCTTTATGTCGGAATGACCCGGGCAAAGGAACGTCTGCTGATCACGGCTTCGGGAAAAAATGCGTTTACGGAGAAGCTGTCCGCCATGACCGGTCCATCCCACGCTGCTGCGTAGCTTGTCACCCCGTCGCGGCCTGCCTGAAGCGGTTCATGAAATTGTTTCGGCAATACACCATGCACCGCACCTGATGCAACTTCGTTGATCGGCGCGCGTCCCTTCATGAATATCCCGCGCTCCAGACATCAGAAGAACGCCTCCACAAGATCCAAGCCGAACGCGCAGACACCACCAAATCGCGAGCTGACACACGCAAGAGGCTCGAGAACTAGATCAAGTCAGCTTTCGCAAATAAGGCTGAATCTGATTTCCTAGAGATGACCTTCAAGACCTTAGTCCACGCTGGGGTTTCGATTTCACTGAAGACGACAAGGTCAACTATCAGAACGCTTGATCGACCGCAAATTCGACAGGCAGCGTGTAGCGGCGTTTGTCCTTCCCTCCACCAAACGCTTGGTCCAGATTCGTCCCCATGCGCTGGACTCGCGACGAACTGCTCATCGTTCTCAACCTTTATCACAAGCTGCGTTTTGGCCAATTCGACGCCCGCCAGGTGGTAATCATCGAGCTGGCCGCCGCTCTCGGGCGCACCCCGGGAAGTGTCGCCATGAAATTGAACAACCTCGCTTCTCTCGATCCCGTTTTGCGACTTCGCGGAATCAAAGGTCTCCCTGGAGCCAGTAGTCTTGACCGTGAGGTCTGGCGGGAATTTCACGATAACCCGGCGGAAATGGCTCCACTGAGCCAGGAGAAATTCGATGCCCTGTTCACCGAGTCAGAGGGCGAGACCACAGAGATCATTCCCGGAATCGGCGTCCGCCGCCGGAAACTCGTTCCCCAAGGCGCCACCGAGGTGCAGACCATCGTGAAGCAGCGGCGGGGGCAGCATTATTTCCGCGACATTGTTCTTAACAACTATGCCAATCGCTGCGGCCTCACGAGATTGCCCGTCCGGGAGCTGCTCGTCGCTTCCCACATTCTTCCGTGGAGCAGCCACGAGAGGGAGCGGCTCAACGTCCGCAACGGGATCTGCCTCAACCGTCTCCACGATGCCGCCTTCGACCAGGGTTTGATCGGATTCGACGACGACTTGCAGATGATCCTTTCCCCGCGGATTCGCGGCTTACTGTCCGACGAGTCGGTGGCCCATTCCTTCGCGGCACTGGAACGCCGCTGTCTCGACTTGCCGGACGACGGACTGGCTCCGGATCTTGGCTTTCTCGCCCAGCACCGGAAATGTTTCGGGCTGGAATGACTTAACCTCATCATAACATTGGAGCATCCGATAGCGCCTTCAACACTCCCTTCCATCTTGCCCGGCGGCTTGCTTGGCGCCAGGCTACGCGCATGAAGCTCAGTCAGGCGATCGAACGGCTCTATGCCCTGAAAGTCGGTATTACTCCGCTGGAAGAAGGTGCCCCGCATGAAAAGCCCCACAAGCCGCTCCTGCTCCTCGCCGTCTTCGACTTGATCGACGTTGGACTCGCTACCCCCGACCATATCCCTTGGTGTCAGGATCTTCGCGACCGATTCTCCCGTCGCTTCGAAGTTGTCCGCAAGCACAACGACCAGAACAATCCCGGTCTGCCCTTTCGCTACCTTGCCGGCGACGGATTTTGGCTGGCTCTGGAGAACGATGGCATCACACCAATTCAGCGGGAGATCCGCGTTTCCGATATGGGCAGTGTCTTTGCGCGTTTCACCGACGGCATGGAAGTCCTCGTCGCCGATCCCGCCTGCCGTCTGGAAATGCGCGAAGCTCTCATCTCCCGCTATTTTCCCTGGGCCGCCGAGCATCTGTCCGACGCTGTCGGTATCGACTCTCAACAATCAACTGAGTCCTTTGCGGAAACTCCGGCGGAATATGGCCGGTCCAAGGCTTTCAGTCTCAAGATACGCGAGATCTACGACCACCAGTGCGCGGCCTGCGGTCTGCGCATTCGCGTGCCCACCGAGCAGGACATCTCATTCATCGACGCGGCCCATCTGATCCCATTTGTCGTTAGCCACAACGATCACCCCACCAATGGCCTCGCCCTATGCAAGAACCATCATTGGGCGATGGACCGCAGCCTCATTGCGCCGTGCCCGGACCTGCGCTGGAAGGCGTCGCCTATCCTCGACGAGCGACGTTCAAACGGTGAGAAAGAGTTGATTGCTCTCTCCGGCAAGCCGCTCCTGATCCCCAAGGACAGGGCCTTTCATCCTGATTCCGAGGGACTGAAATGGCGCCACGGGAGATTGATCGCATCAGCCGCAGTCTGGTAGGTTGCCGCTGCGTTTCCCGATCTCTGTCAATGAGGTGATAGGCACTGCGGCAATCAATTATTGGATAGACATAGGACTTTGAAAAAGGGGCAGGAGTGGAGGCTTAAGTCACCCCTCTCGTTTCTCCTCCCGCAGGATCTGCTCCATGGACGCTTCGCGGTCGGCGGTCGCCGCCGGGTCGGTCTGACCCGATCGCATCGCGCGGATCTTCCGGCTGAAGGTGCGGGTGGGACAGCGCTCTATTGCCTTGTTCCCTGCGCCAGTTTTTTCATTTTGACGAATGTTTCGGTGACTGTCCGATGGAAACAATCGGTTTCTCGCGCATATTTTCACCGAGGTGAATTTTTGAGCGGTAGAACGATGGACTCTCAAGCACTCGGTCAACTCCTGCGTGATCGCCGCAAACTGGCAAAGATCACTCAGAGTGATCTGGCAGATCTCAGCGGACTGTCGGTCCATACCCTGAGCGATCTGGAATCCGGTAAGGGCAACCCGACGTTGGAGGTGCTCACCAAGATCTGCGAGGTCTTGGGTCTGGAGATCCAGTTGACTCCCCGGCAGCCTTCGCTCCCCACTTTGAGTTCGGATTCTGAGGACGAAACCACGTCATGAGGAGCGGCACCGTCAGGGTAGCCGGAATTCGAGCCGGGCGGATCGAGGAAACCCCCAACGGATTCCGATTCTGCTACGATCCGGAATACCTGGCTCGGTCCGATGCCAAGGCGGTGAGCTTGACTCTCCCTCTCCGGTCGGCGCCATTCGAATCCCGCTATCTTTTCGCCTTCTTCGAGGGGCTCCTGTCGGAGGGTTCGCTTCGAAATCTTCAGTCGCGGAAATTCAAGATCGACAAGGACGACAGTTTCGGGTTTCTCCTGCGCACCACGTCCGCCGACGTGATCGGTAACGTCACCGTCGAACCCGAGGAGGAAGAAGAGGCATGAGCACAGACCCCTGGCCGGAGAATCGCTGCCTCAGCACGCTTCGCGAGACGCGAGGGCAACCGTGGAGCCGCGGTGCGGTGGCGACCCTGTGGGATGGGCGCAAGGTCTCTCCCATTCTCGACTTTGACCTCCCCGATTTTCACCAATTCCGAATCGATCACTCGGATCGGATCTCGATTTCCGGAGTCCAGGAAAAGGTCTCGGTCCGCATCGAGAACGGCAAGCTGGTTCCCACCGAGTCCGACGGCCAATACATCCTGAAGCCGATTCCCTCGATGCCTTCCCTCGACTCCCGGGAGGAAGTGCCCGCCAATGAGCATGTCTCCATGCAGATCGCGGCCCAGGTCTTCGGCATCGATACGCCCCCGAATGGAATCGTCTTCTTCAAGGACGGTTCCCCCGCCTACCTTGTGAAGCGCTTCGACCGGGATCCGATCTCTGGCGAGAAGCGCCCCCAGGAGGGCTTCTGCCAACTGTCGAACCGAACCCGCACGACCCACGGGCAGAATTACAAGTACGACGGCAGCTACGAGGAGTTGGGACGAATTCTGAAGCAGTTCTGCGGCGCCTACGCGATCGAGATCGAGAAGTTGTTCCGATGGATCGTCTTCAACTACGTCATCGGGAACGGCGACGCCCACTTCAAGAATTTCTCCCTCGTGCCCACCCCGCTTGGCGACTTCGTGCTGAGCCCCGCCTACGACCTCCTCAACACGAGGCTGCACCTGCCGACGGGGAGTTCGATGGTGCTGGACCTTTTCGCCGACGATTTCGAGACCGAATCGTATCGCCAGAACGGCTTCTTCACCGGCGCTGATTTCCAGGAACTTGCGGGCCGCTTCGGAATGAAGATGGCTCGTGCGGATCGCATCCTGCGATCTGTCGCAACCTTTCCGGAGAGAACTGGAGCGCTTGTGGCCGTGTCGCTGCTCTCCGAATCTGCTCGTGGCGCCTATCTGGAAGTGGTGCGCGATCGGGCAAGGGCTGTTGCGGCGGGGTTGTGATCGAAACCCGACCGATGGAATCGATGGTCGCTACGCTGGCCATCTACGCGGTCAGCCTCGCTGCGCTCGGAGAATTCTCGGCCGCGATCCACGCGGCGAGAGGCGTTCGAACCTTCGGTCCTCGTCCGACACTTGGCTGGAGCCAACTGTCGGATTGATGGCCGCTGCGCTGGCCATCTACGCAGATAGCCTCGCTTCGCTCGGAGAATTCTCGGCCGCGATCCGCGCGGCGAGGAGCGTTCGAACCTTCGGTTCTCGTCCGACACTTGGCTGGAGCCAACTGTCGGATTGATGGCCGCTGCGCTGGGCCATCTACGCAGTCACCCTCGCTTCGCTCGGAATATTCTCGGCAGCGATCCGCGCGGCGAGAGGCGTTCGAACCTTCGGTTCTCGTCCGCCATTTGGCTGGAGCCAACTGTCGGACTCGAACCGACGACCGGCTGATTACAAACCAGTCGT
>CAYTNL010000112.1:0-16784 GCA_964439145.1 uncultured Verrucomicrobiales bacterium | reverse complement strand
GAAACGCCGACAAATCGGCGAAATAATGGACTCAAGTCCGACAGGCTGCTAGTGCGGGCCGCTTCCGAGAAGGTTCCCGGCCGCAAGGCGCTGACCGAGACCATCGAAAAGGCGGGCTACCAGGCCGGGAAATGCCAGATGCTGGACTCCGCCTTCGAGGCCGCCAAAGCCGCCTTGGCGGAGAAATCCAGCTGAGTGTCGCGACTTCAACTCTCCGGGGAGACGGCACTCTCCGGCGGGGCGACTTCACCCTCGACGGGATCGCTGGCCAGCCCCTCGGCGAAACGCCGGGCGAGCAGAGCCACCGCTCCCGGGTGGGTGGCGAAGAGATCGCTCATGTGGGTGCGTAGTCCGGGGTGTCGCGCCTCGGCGGCTACGCAGATCTGGGCAATGTCGCCGCCGGGACCGGCGTGTCTGCCGGGGGAGATGAAAAGCATGGAGAGGACCACATCGCGGTCGAAGCCTTCGCTGCCCAGGAGATTCTCCAGGAGCGGCTCGTTGAACGCGTAGGCCTCCCCCTCGCGTCGCTCCATGGAAGAGGGTCGCACCGCTGATACTTCATCGCCGAGTTGTTCCCGCAACTGGTCGGCGAGGAAATTCCGCACCCGGTTCACCGCGATGCGGGGGGTGCCGTGATCCACGAGCGTCACCGCCGGTCGGTTGAGCCCGGTGCCGGCAATTTTTTCCCGCACGATGCGGGCGAGGATCTCCGCCACTCCGGTATCGGAGGGCTCGTCGAGATCGACCATGCAGGGAGCGATGCGGATCTCCAGTTCCGGCCAGTCCTCGCGCAGCTCGCTCACCCGCTGGGGGAGATATTCGTAAATGGCCGCGCTGTGGCCGAAGAAAAGCGGCACCACGAGGAAGGAATGATCGCCGTGATCCCGTCGTCGGCTTTTGATGAAAGGCTCGAAAATCTGCGCGGGCTCGCCTCCCAGCTCCGCCGGATCGACCTTGGTGGAGTGCAACAGGGAGACGGGATGCACCGGATGGCCGACGCTCGCGGTCAGCGCCGCCGCGATCCGGCGCAGATTGAGCGTGGACTCCGCCCGGTGGGAGCCGTTGTCCACCAGCAGGGTGCAGGGCTTGTTGGGATCGCCTGGTGAGGTCATCATCCCGAGTCTACGCGCGAAACCGCGATGGGTATGATTTTTTCCCGGCGAATTTCCGGGGAACGTGGCCCGCTTATGATCGCGGGTGTTTCGCCGTTGCGACGACCTGAAATAACTGGCGCGGTGTCAGCTCTTTCTGAATGTCGTCGAATCTGCCGCCGGTCACCGACTCGAGCAGATCCTCATCGATCTCGGTGTCGAAGCGATCCTCCAACTCCAGCAGAATTTCGATGAGCTCGAATTCTCCGACGCCCTTCCGCTCGTCGAGAATCGGTTCATCGAGCGCCACGTCGCCGGTTTTTCTGCCGAGCCGGGAAGCGACGGCTTCGATCACCTCCCGCTCGTGGATAGAGGAGGGCGTGACGGTGGCGATTTCTCCCGACGGCGCCGGTTTTTGTGCCGAGGCGCGGGGCCGGAGAGCTGGGGTGGTCTCTCCGGTGGGCGCTTTCCGGTCGCTCTCGGCGTGCCGAGGGGAGGCCCGATCACACCCGACCACGAGCGCGGCGATCAGGATGATGGTGAGGCGATGAAACGTGGTCATGGCGGAGTGAAAGCTCGTCTTCCGGGGTCTTAATCGTAAACCGGAAGCCCACTGGGGACGCGTATGGGCACATCGAGGCGGAGATCGATGCTGTGGGGATCGGTCAGCGAGTGCAGGAAATCGACCAGATAGCCCAGGTGACGATCATTTAGCCGGGGATTGGGCGGCAGTTCATTGCGAGCGATGATGGCCGCGCGAGCGGCGGGGTTGTCCTGCACCACGAAGTCGACGGCGTCGAGATCGGGTCTGGGTGGCACGATGAACTGGCTCCGATCCCAGGATTGCAGACCGTTCGCCGGATCGAAGTGATGGCGCACCACTTCCTCCAACCGGTTGTGGGTCCCGGCGTGTCCCCAGGGACCGGTGAGGGCGACATTGCGCAGGGTCGGGGTGCGGAAACGATAGCGGTCCTCGGGCAGCCCCGTCGCCAGCTCGCGGCCAAAATCTTCACGTCCGAGATAGCCGTTGCCTTTCCCCGGACCCGCCTGGGGCATGGCGATGGCGTGGAAGTCCAGGTCGGTCTGGAATTTTCCGGAGTGACATTCGTGGCAACGCGCCCCGCGACCGTAGAACAGCACCATTCCCTTGCGCTCGTTGAAACTGAGGGCTCGCCGATCCCGTCGCAGGTAGCGGTCGAAGGGAGAGCGGTCCGCGCGCCAGGCGAATGCTTCAAAGGAGGCGATCGCGTTGGCGGCGTGGACGAAGGTGATATCCGCCGGGGAACCGACGCTCTCGGGATATGCCGCCTCGAACAATTCGACATACTCCGGTACGGCCCGCAGCCGCTGGGCCAGGGATTCCCAGATGGCGGGAAAATCGCCGATGGCGGCGGCGTCCGCGATGGGATTCTCACCAGGTTGTCCGGCCATTTCCGCGGCCGATGTCACGGGAAACATCGCTTGGGCGGCGAGCGCGGAATCCAGTCCGCCGGGTAGCAGATTCCCGGCGGGGTTGAGAAAGCCGGATGGCTGGGAAGAGTCGGCCTGGAGCCTGCCATCGTGAAAGACCGTGGTGAACTCGCGGGCGCCGAGGTTGAAGATGGGCGGGGCGTTGCGGGGCACCCGCTCGTGGATGGCCTGCTGGCCCTCGCCCGTGTCGCGCGTCACTCCCAGGCCCCGTCCGCCCTCGCCCACCGGAAGCGAGAGTCCGTCGCCGGTGTCGGCCAAGGCATGGTGACAAGTCGCGCAGGAGATGTTGCGATTGCCGCTGAGAATCTTGTCGAAAAAGAGCATCTGCCCGAGCAGGAACTTTGCCGGATCGGGGACGCCGTCATCGACAAAGTCGGCGTCGGTGATCGCCCGCGGGATGTCGCGGGCACCGGCGACGGCGGGTGACCGCGCGAGTATGGACAGGATGATGGCAAGGGTGAAGACGAGGGGGAGTGGGGAGGGTTTCATCGTGGGATTCGGGTGGGCTTGGGAGTGGCGGCGAAGTGAGCGTTGCTTCCCTGCCGAGATACCCTGACGAATTTCCAGTCGGCTCTATGCGGGAAAACGAGACCGTCAGCGTTGTTCGCCGACGGACTCCCCGAGCGGGAGATCGCCGAGGTAGAGATCGTCGTAGAATACATCGCCCCCGACCTCACCCTGACCCGGCTGCCATCCGTCGTAACGGGCCTCGAAGAGCACGCGGATCCTGGCGAACTTGTCCGGCACGAAACCCCAGTAGGCCTCAAAATCCCGATGGAGATCGAACTCGAAAGCGATCCAGCGATCCTGGGGCACTTCCAGCGGGCCGGCGAAGACGAATTTGCGGTTGGCGATGGGGAAGGGCGGCTCCTTGATTCCCGCCAGCACCCAGGCCATCTGCAGGGGCATGATGCGCTCGTTGAACACCTGGGGAAAACCCTCCTCGGTGGGATACAGGAGTACCGCCACCTGCAAATACTGGAAATGGGTGCCCTGCTGCCACTTGTGGACCCGGAAATGTCCCGACAAGGTGCGGGGCAGGTGATCGGTCTCGATGTCACGCACCACGCCCCAGACCCACGTGCCCTGATCACTCCGCCTCAGGCTGTCGAGTGGCAAGCGGGCGCTGTGTTTGCCGGAATGGGCGACGCTGTCGGAGATGTCGAACTCGCGCCAGAAGGGACTCGAGTCGGCCAGCGACACCCACGGCGCGCGGCCCGACTCGAAGGAGGCGTTTTCCAGCAGGTTGTCCGGACTTTCCCAGCGCGGGGGAGCGACCGGTTCCCGGACGCAGGACGGCAACACGAGGCACAACACGCTGAGAATGATAAATCTCCGCGGCGGCGACACGCGCCGCGGGATGGGCGGATGACAGGAGGACACTGGCGGCTTTTGTAAACGATGCGTCATCCCTTGGCAACGCTGGCTTCATCACGGTTTCCTTCCCGGCATCGACAGCGAGACGATTCAGGGTATGATGGCCCTCCACGATAGACTGAAACCCAAAATCACCCCATGAAACTCACACGCATTCTCACCTGTCTCGCCGCGGCCGGAGCCGTGGCATTTACCGTCACCGCCAAAGATGAGGCCGGTTGGACGAGTCTGTTCGACGGCAAATCCATCGAGGGATGGGAAATCAAGAGCGGCTTCGCCACCTACGAAGTGAAGGATGGCGCCATCCATGGCACCACCGCCGAGGGCAGCCCCAACAGCTTCCTCTGCTCTAAAGAGCAGTATGGCGACTTCGAACTGGAGTTCGAGGTGAAGGTCCATGACCAACTGAACTCGGGCGTCCAGATCCGCTCGCAGCTCAAGGATGTCGACAAGGACAAATACGGCGGCCGTGTCTTCGGCCCCCAGGTCGAGATCGAGTCCAGCCCCGGTCAGGCCGGCTACATCTACGGCGAAGCCACCGGACTCGGCTGGCTCTCGCCGGAGCCGCAGGACAAAGGCCACTCCCACAGCCACATCAAGAACGGTGAGTGGAACCACTACCGCATCGTGGCCAAAGGCCCCCGCATCCAGACCTGGATCAATGGTGAGGCGGTCGCGGACCTGACCCACGAGGAGATTTACCAGACTCATCCGAAAGGCTTCATCGGTCTGCAAGTCCATGGCATTGGCAAAAATCCCGGACCCTACGATGTCTGGTGGCGCAATCTGCGCATCAAGACTCTCGATTGATGCCCCGTGCGTGATCGATCAGATCGATCATGATTTTCTGTTTCAAAGGGCCGCGACGCATGCGTCGCGGCTTTTTTTGTGGTCATCGGGACCATGCTTTCAGTCCCGAATTATGAGGACTGATTAAATTTCCATATTTTCAAAAAATTTCACTTGCCTAAACGAATGACTTTTTTATAATTTCCACACCATACGACTTCCAAATGAAAAAGCTCCTCGTAGTTCTCAACGATCTGGAAGGCTCAGGGAAATCCACCCTGGCTTTCGCGCTCTCCCATTTCCTGCATGAGAACGAGGTTTCTCATACGCTCGTCCTCAGTGACGAATCCGACATTGAGGCGGGACTCGGAGGCGAATACTGGGATATCGAGGACGAGATTGAGATGAGCCAGTTGATCCGCGCGCTGGACCGGAGCGACGCCGTGGTCGTCGATGTCGCCAGCGGAGCCGCCCGGAACTGGGGCGAATTCTGCGAGTCGGAGGAGCTTGAGAACGTGCTGTCCGAGATGGATGTCGAGATGACCCTCATCATTCCCGAGCACCTCAGCGAGCGCTGCCATGAGGAGATCGTGGATCTGGCGGAGATATTTTCGGACCAGGCGGATTACGTCATCGCCCATCTTCCCCTGGAAGCGCGCGGATCCAAGGAGGAAAAATGGAAGGGTGGCTACGCGGCCAAAGCGGTGAATTACCTCGGGGCGCTGGAGATTTCCCTCCCCGGCATTCCCACCGATCTCGAGACGGCGCTGGAATCGAGCGGCCTTTCCCTGCCGCAAGCGCTGGGCAACATGCAGAATCTGCCCCGCTTCCTGGAAGTGCAAGTCTCTGAATGGCGTGAGCAGGCCGCTCTTGCGTGTCAGCGCGCCAGCGAGTATCTGGTGCCCGAGAGAGTCGACGGACTCGTCAACGCCGTCTGATCATCCCGATAGACCATCACCATTTCTGGAGCATTTCGTTTGGAGGACGATACTGAAGAGGCCCTGTAGGTCTCTTCAAATGAAGCCCCCGGTTCGCAAGGACCGGGGGCTTTCACTTTTTACGTCGGGCGCGTCAACGCCTTGCGCAACGGCATCGACCATTGGAGAGTGGCGCCATGACCCGCCTCTCGCACCTCGACGCGCTCTTCGAGCACCTTCGCTTTCCCAGCATCTCCACCGATAGCGCCCGCGCGGGCGATGTGCGGGCCTGTGGGGAATGGCTCGCCGCGCGGGGGCGGAGCATGGGGCTGGACGCCGAGATACACGAGACTCCCGGACACCCCGTGGTGGTGCTGAAAAGCCCGCCCAGACCTGATCGCCCCACGGTCCTGATCTACGGCCACTACGATGTCCAGCCCGTTGATCCGGTCTCCGAGTGGCATACCCCGCCCTTTGAGCCGACGCTCATCGACGGTCGTATTTACGCCCGGGGAGCCACCGACAACAAAGGCCAGCATTTCGCCCATCTCTGTGGTGTGCAGGACACCCTGGCCGAAAGCGGTGGCGACCTGCCGGTGAATGTCATCTTCCTGCTGGAGGGCGAGGAGGAGATCGGCAGTCCGCATCTCGCGCCCTTCCTCCAGAGCCACGCGGCCGAACTGAAGGCCGATATCTGCGCCGTCTCGGACACCGGCATGATCGGTCCCGGAATCCCCACCCTCACCTACGGATTGCGCGGCATCTCCTGCCTGGAGTTCACCGTTCGCGGTCCCTCGCTCGACCTCCATTCCGGCGTCTATGGCGGCGCCGTCGCCAATCCCGCCGCTGTCGTCGCGCGACTCGTCGCCAGCTTGCATGACGAACGGGGCCGGGTGCGCATCGCCGGATTCTACGATCAAGTGGAGCCGCTCGCCGATTGGGAGCGCGAGATGTGGGCCTCGCTGCCCGATGGTGACGCCGCCACCCTGGCCGAGACCGGGGCGCCCGCGCTCTGGGGCGAGGCGGGTTACACCGCGCTGGAGCAGCGATGGGGGCGACCGACCGCTGAGGTCAACGGCATCGGCGGTGGCTATCAGGGCGAGGGATCGAAAACTGTCATCGGTCGCGAGGCCATGGCCAAACTCAGCTTCCGGCTCGTGCCCCATCAGGATCCCGAGCAAGTGCTGGAACTCGCCGCCGCTCATCTCCGTCAACACTGTCCCGAAGCCTGCCACCTCCAGATCGACAAAGGCCATACCGGCCCCGCCTATGTCATGGATCCCCATTCAAACTTCGGAAAAGCCGCGCAAAAAGCCCTCCGCGCCACTTTCCACAATGAACCCCGCCTCATCCGCGAGGGCGGCAGCATTCCCATCATTCAAGCGATCAAAGACATCATCGGGATCGACTCCCTCCTCCTCGGGTTGGCTCTGCCGGACTGCCAGATCCACGCGCCGAACGAAAATTTCACCGTCGAGAATTTCGAGAAAGGCATTCAGCTCAATCGCGCCCTCCTCGAGGAGCTGGCTCGCGCCTGAAAATGTTCGCCGCATGAAAATGAAAAAAAAGTCACCGTTTCTCTTGATGATTATTATATTTATAATAATTTCCATAATATAACTAACTGTTTGGAGGGAAAAAAACCATGAAACGTCATTGCCTGGGAATCCCCGCATTCCTGATATTCATTGTCTTCAGCCTATCAGGACTGTCTGTCGGACTGTTTTCCATCGCCATGGGAACGGTGGTGGAAGACATGGTGGGCGCCAATCTGGCCGTACACACCCAATGGTTGCTTTCGGTGCCTGTGCTGGGCTGGATCCTGGGATTTTTCCTCCTGGGAGCCCTCGCCGCCTGGTTCTTCGAGAAATCGGAGCGCCTGCGAGGCGAAGTTCCCGGTCGTTCGGCGGGCTTCATCGCCATCTGCGGACTGGTGATGGTGCTGCTGCTTCTGGTCGGCTTTGCCAGTCCCTTGATGGAGCGTTCCGGGCAGATGGCGCAATACTGCCCGGCATCACCGGCGGCGTTCACCCCCCACGAAGACGGCGGCCACCTCATGGTCGCGGGTCAATAGGGTCAGGTCGGCGAGCAAACCCTCTTTGATGGAGCCTCGGTCACGCAGACCGAGGCTTCTTGCTTGATTGGCGGAAGTGGTCTTGGCGAGTTCGTTCAGCGGCAGACCGGTGAGTTTCGCCACATGGGAAAGGCCGTGGTGGTACTGGAGGATGGACCCGGCCAGATTTCCCGCCGGAATCCGGGCGGCGCCGTCTTTGACCGTGATGGTGGTGTCTCCGAGCGGGTAGTTGCCGTCCCCGAGATGCGACGCGGCGATGCTGTCGGTGATGATCACCAATTGATCACAGGATCGGTGTTTGAAGACCAGCCGGATCATGTCCGGGCTGAGATGGATGGTGTCGGTGATCACCTCGATGATTACCCGGTCGTCCAGCAGGCCCCCGCCGACCAGGCCCACTTCGCGATGATGAAGGGGCGACATCTGGTTGCAATAGTGGGTGAGGTGGTCGAGACCCGCCTCGCGCGCGGCCACGAATTGGGCATAGGTGGCGGCACTGTGCGCGGCCGAGCAGACGATGCCCATCCCGCGCATCGCTCGGATGAAATCCAGCGCCCCGTCCAGCTCGATCGCCAGCGAGATGAGGCCGACGGGGCAGATTTCCGCGAGGGCGCGGATTTCCTCCACATCCGGGGCGCGCATCTGCCGTGGATCCTGGGCTCCGGCTTGGGCGGGATTGAGGTAGGGACCCTCGACGTGGAGAAAAGGGGTGCGGGCGTGGGGTTCACCCGCCTCCCTGTAGGCGGCGGTGGCGCGGGCCATGGCTCGGAGCGCCTCGGGGGATTCCGTCCAGGTCGTGGGGAGAAACGTGGTCACTCCCTCGCGGATCTTGGCTTCGGCAAAGGTGTGGACCGCCTCGGGAGTCGCCTGAAAGAGGTCCACCCCGTTGGCGCCGTGGGTGTGGATATCGATGAAGCCCGCGAAACAGAGGATCTCGCCGCCTCCGTCGAAGACCACCTCCGTCCCCGCGGGATGCTCGCCCGCCTCGTGAATGGCGGCGATGCGACCGTCGGCTCCTGCTTCGATGGACACCGGTCGGATCTCCTCGTCGGGAGTGACCAGTTGGACGTTGGCGATGAGGGCGTTCATGCCGGAGCCTAGCGCAGAGGGCGGCGTCGCGCCACTCCGGGGCGCGATCACCTCACCCGCGCACTGACCCATGGATCGAACAGCGGCATCATGAGCTCCGCCTCGGGGTTGTGGGCGATCTGGAAATCCACCGCCCCCGCGCTGAAAAAATCCCTCGGCAGCCAGGCCACGCCCTTTTCGTCGGGGCGGCGGACCCGGTATTCGCTCTCCGGCACGCCGCTCCCGGCGCGAAAGCGCACGAATATCCGGCGTCCCGAGGGCAGGGTGTTTTCCTCGGTGACCACCCGGACGCCGATCTCGTCGGGACGTCGCAGCAGTTGCCCGCTGAAGCGCGGGAGGCTGTCGAGCCATTCCCGCTCCCGGGCCACGGTCTCGTCGAGCAGGCGGAAAAAGGCCCCGATGGTGGTTTCGAGATCGTAGCCCGCCGCCTGAAAGGTATCCTGCCAGAGCGTCATCGCTCCGAGCCCCCGGGGCGCGTCGGGTCTCCCGAATGCGCGGATCAGGGCGGCGGGGGCGTCCTCTCCCCAGGTCTCGACCACCGCGGCGGCAAAGACTTCGCCGAGCGGGTAGACCCATTCGGAGGCGTATTTCCCGGAGAGGCGACCGCTGCTGATCAGATCCTCGAAGCGCACTGTCTCCCGGTCGTGCGCCGCCGCCGCCACCCGCCGGATCTGCTGTAGCTCGTCCTCCGGGCGGAAAAAGCGATACTCCACCAGCGAGGCCAGCCCCTCGTGAAAGAAGCGGGTGGCGTCGAAATTCTCGGAGACCTTGTTGCCGCTGAGTTGGTCGATGTAGATGTGGCAGAGCTCGTGTCCCAACACCGCCGGCAGCCTGGCCTCGAGGCCGCGGGCGTTCAGGTTCATCCGGATGCGCCCCCAGTAGGCGACGCCGGCGTGGCGGGGGGAATCGCTGGTCAGATCCACCACCAGTTCTCGCCGCGGCTCGGCGCCGAGGAATCCGGTCACCCGGTCGTGGATGGCGTCGGCCTCCGCCGCCAGATCCTCGGCCGCGCGGGACTGGTTGTTCGGGTAGATGAAAACGAAGTGCTCGGTGCGGTGGCGGGTCGTTTCCCAATCGAGATAGGCCGGCTCCGGTTCGGCGTCGGGATCGGTGGCCATGGCCTCGTCCCATGAGGTAATCACACCGGTGACGATCCAGGCGCCCGCTGTGAGGACCAGGCCGACGACGAACAGGGGGGTGGCGGCGCGTTTCCATCCCGACACCTCCTCGGGCTGACGGCCCAGACGCTCGAACGCCAGTTGACCGAGAAATGCCAGGATGATGGAGGCTGCCAGTTGGGTTCGGAGGATGTCCCAGGGCACGATGAGGGCGCTGCCGATGACATTGAGCTGTCCGTAGATGAGCGGGTCGAACCGGTCCATCCCGGGCAGGCCCGATTCCTTGGCCATCCAGACTCCGACGAGGTAAAAAAGGCAGGCGAGCAGGCCGAAACGTCCCCAGAAAGCCAGGACCATGGCTATGGAAAGATAGATGGCGATGACCAACTGATCCATCACCAGCATCGCGAACCAGAATTCCGGGTAGGTCCCGGGATCGTCCGATGTCAGCGACCACCAGTGCATCGGCAGGTGTACCAACAGGACCGACAGCAGGTGCACGGTCAGGATCAGGTATCCGGCGAGCCATTTCGTCCAGTAGACGCGTGCCCGGCTCACGGGCAGGGCGTCGAGAAACTCCAGGGTCTCCTCGCCACGTTCCCGGCCGATGAGGGTCTGGCCGATGGCGAAGGCGAAGGCGAACAGCATCAGGTAGGCGAAGGAGGCGTCGAAGTCGTCGAAGATATCGCTCAGAGTATGCTGGTCGGGATAGCGGGTCGCGAGGGTGCCGAGCCCGTCGAGGGCGGCGATGGCGAGCATCAGCCAGAGAAAGGGGCGCAGGGCGCGGAGTTCTTTGCGGAGCAGGGCCATGGAGGGGTGAGGGGGGGGATGGGAAACGGCGTCAGGGAACACGGGTGTGTTGCCACCCGGAGATGACACGGCAGCGGAGAGCCGGCGAGTCGGCGGCGAAGGTCCAGGTGACGGCCACGCCCGCGCCCCAGGATTCCCTCAGCCAGGCCTCGGAGACTTCCGCGGCGTCGAGCGGCTGACGTTTGGTGGTCTCCTCCGGCAACCAGGTGGTGAAGGGGGCGGTCTCCCCGTAGAGCAAGACCGGTCGACGGAAATACTCGGTGTTGGCATCCGGGGGAGGGGCGAAACGGTAGCGCGCCTGGCTGGTGGCGCCGGGTTCGCCGACGAAGTCCAGCTCTCCGGTGAGACGCGGTATCTCCGCCAGCGGCCCTGCCAGTTCCCCGCGCCAGAGGTCGAGTTCCGCGTTCCAGAGGGTGAGGAATTCCCCCAGGTCCATGCCGGTGTGGTCGCGAAATCGCGCGGCCACCGGTCGGCGCAGGTCGTGCCAGGCGCTGAGGGCGTTCGGCGGCAGGTCCTCCGCCAGCACGGAGCGCAGGAAATTTCGCGCCGCCTCGGGTCCGGCCTCGCGTTCGAGCACGCGCAGCATCGACCAGCCGATGCCGGCGGTGATCTCGTGCCCCACCCGGACCTGATGACTGAACCAGCGCTCCAGATCCTCCGGCTCGCGAATCCCGCCGAGCATTTCGGTGCCGTGAAGCGCCCTCAAGAGCAGATGCCGGTCCCGATCCAGCGGCTCATCGGCCCCGCCGCGAAAGGGCCACAGCAGGGTGAAGCCGTCGATGACCCAGAAGCGCTCCTCCTTCATCGCCCGGCCGCGGGTGGCGGCCTCCACCACATCCCCGGTGATCCGTTCGACACAGCGCTCATACTCCCACTCCGGATCCCGATGGGCGGTGCGCAGGATGATGCCCTCGGCGTCGGCGAGCCAGCCATACTCGAACTGATCGGGGTCGAGATCCGGACGCTCGATCACAAACACCGGCGGCAGGCGCTCCAGCGCCAGGTAATCGGCCAACTCGTCGAGATCCGCCGCCAAACGATTCGCCAGGCGCGCGGCGGGTCCGCTTTCCGGCGCCACTGTCACCGCCGCGAGGCGCGTGCCCTCGGCGGAGATGCCGCCCGCCATCTCGTAGGGGGGCTTTTCCCGATGGCGGTCGATGACATTGAGAGCCACAATGATGGTCAGGCTCAGCGCGGTGAGAGAGATTTTGTCCCGGTAGGACATTTTTTCTCCCAGCAGGCTGGAGACCGAGCCCTCGCGTGTCACCGCCAGGGTGATGCCGAGGAGAAAGAATCCCAGCGCCAGGCCGCCGGTGACGATGAGCGAGGTTACTGGGTAAACTTCCCGCTCGAAGGGGAAGGTCTCGCCGACGAGATGGATCGGTGGCAGCTCATGCAGCAGGATGTCCCGCGTCCGGAGCAGCACCGCGACGCCGCCGATGAGCAGCGCGTAGGCCGCGAAACGGTAGCGGCCGAGAAAGCCCATCCCGAAGAACAGGCAATAGACGAACACCGTGTAGACCAGGTAGCGGGCGTGGAGGATGCCCACGAAGCGCGGCGTGTACACCTCCGTGCGCGCGCCCAGCACCATGGCGATGAGCAGGCCGGTCTCGGCGCAGGCCAGCATCACCGTCAGGCCGATGAAAAACTTCACCAGCACGATGCGCAAGCGGGGCAGCGGCAGGGATTCCAGGAAGATCTGGGTCTGCGAGCCATACTCCGCCACCACCAGGCGATTACCCAGGATGAGCGCGCAGATGGCCAGGAGCATCGCGTGGAGCCGCAGGGAGAAAAGTTGGCTGCCCCCTTGCTCCATCATCACGGTGAACAACAGCACCCAGCCGATCCCGAGCAGGGAAAACAGCCCGATGAGCGCGAGTGCCCACCAGTGCTGCCGGATCTCTTTTCCAATGAGCGCCGCGGTCATAGATCGGCCACTTTCATCCCGGCGTAGGCGAGGAAGATATCCTCCAGTGACAGACGTTCCACGTGCCAGTCCGACGGCATCGGCAGGGACCAGGCGGCGGGAGAGACGCAGCGGTAGGTGTAGCGGCGGACTTCGGGCAACGTCTCCTCCCGGAGCAGTTCGTGGCCTTCCCGCCCGGCGAAGGGCGCCTCCGTCATCGTCGACGGCACCGTTACCCGGCGCACCTCGGATCGCAGCTCATCGAGATCGCCCTCGTAGCGCATCACCCCGGAGTCGATGATGCCCACCTTGTCCGCCGCGCGCTCCACCTCGTCGATGCGGTGGGTGGAAAACAGGGTGGTGCGACCGTGGTTGCGCGATTGGTTTTTCACGATCTCGAGAAATTCCCTCTGCGCCACCGGATCGAGTCCCGCGGTGGGTTCGTCGAGGATGAGCAGCTCCGGGTGATGCGCCAGCGCCAGGGCGAGCGCCAGTTTCATTCTCATGCCCCCGGAGAGCTGGGAGCTGCGACGATCCCGCGGAATTTCCAGCAAGCCCAGCAGGCGATCATATTCCGCCCCGTCCCAGGCCGGATAGAAGCCGGAGACGAATCGCCCCAACTGCCGCGCCGACATCCACGGGTAGAAATGCTGGCTTTGCGAGACATAACCGATCCGTTGTTTCAGCGCGGTGGTCGTGCGCCGGGTGCGTTGGCCGAAAAACTCGATCTCACCCGCCTTCGGTTTCAGGATGCCCATCAGCATGCGGATGGTCGTGGTCTTGCCCGCGCCGTTGCGTCCGAGGAACCCGTAGATTTTGCCGCGTGGCACCTCCAGATCCAGGCCATTGACCACCCGCACGCGTCCGTAGTGTTTCACCAGGCCTATGGTGCGCAGGGCGACGGCTTCGGTGTCCGTCGTGGGCGGCGGGGGGAGAGCGGTGGATTCGGGAGCTTCGATCATGGCGGGGCAGGCCACAGTGAACCGGAATTGTCCCCGCGAAACAAGCGAGAAGCGCGCCGGGTGGCAGCGCGCTAGCGCCGTGGTCGATGGTCTCGATGAGGGAGGCCCCGCGTGATAGCCGTGGGCGGCCCAAGGAGTCAACCTTCACCGGGTTGATCCTTAGCAGCGGCGCCAGCCTGCACCTGGAGGCCTTCGTCGGACGCCCCGGTAGGGACGCCTCGCCGAGGCGTCCGCCACTCCGGCGACTCAACAGGGTCAAATTCCCGACCCAACCCTCTACGCCCCCCCATTTCATGAGATGGACACCGTGATATCAGCCCCCGCCACACCTCCGGCATCCCACCCCGCCCTCGCCCGGATATACTCGTCATATCCAGTCGGGAATGACCGTCTGGGGATCAATCAAGCGGAGTACACAAAGCCAGCCGGAGTCGGTAAGGCCCGTGGCGTCTGAATCAGATCTCACTCGCCTATTCGGCATGGACTTTATGGGGGGAGCGGGTTCAATCCCCCGTTCCTACCCGATTCGGCTATTCGCGGTTGAGCCCGTATGCGGGATGGCGTCGCTCATGCTTCACAACCGTAATCCGTATGGCCTCCTCGCTCAGAATCCGAAATAGGATGACGTAAGGAAAACGCTTCATCAATGCACGGCGCACATCGATTCGGACGATCATCCACCTCTCCGGCATTGCGGCAATCCACAGAACCTGCCGCTCGAACTCATCGACAAATTCGTCCCCAAGACCGGGCGAACGATCATTGTAGTAGCCGCGGACCTCAATCAGTTCCTTTTCCAGGTCCGGGTGATACTCAATTCTCATTGGCGCACCCGCCGCATCAGCTCTTCGTGGGAAATCGGCGCGACGGCACCGCTATCCAATTCTCGGTCCCTTGCTTGGGCCAACGAGATAGCCTCCTCGTCGTCCAGACCGACCGCGAGTTCGAACGGATCCTCAATGCTCTCCCACAGCGAGGCGGCCAGCAATGCGCGCTCCCGGGTCGGCAACCGGAGCGCTTCGGGGGCAATCTGATCAATGCTCATGGTCCCATCCTACCACGGAACGGCGATCCGGAAAGCGCGATTCCTCTGCGCCCAACGATCAAGGTGAGTCGCGGACTCCTGTGCGAGCCGCGATGAACAATCAGTGGCATACAGATAGAGGTGTACCCGGAATCGCGGCCCAGTGGATCAACCTTGCGCTCAGCCCCCTTCGCTCCCACGGGCAGGCTATCTCGCTCCGCTCGATTCGGTATCCCGACGGAAAATGATACGGGAACGTTTCCAAGGAAGCTCTACGGAATCCCCCGTCGGAAAAGTGATGTCCCTCAGGTCGCTCTCGAATCCGGTTGACACAATCTTCAGCGGCTTTGAAGAATCGATCACCCAGAACTCGCCCGCCTTCCGACTCGTAATAGTCCAAGGCTCGACGGAGATCCCGCGGAATCAGCCTGTGGAATGTCAGATCCACAATCTAACGTTCGATCTCGGATTTCACTTCGTCCCAGGTCATCCGAGCCGACGGATCGTTCCGCATCTCAGCAAGGCGACGGGCGGCCTCTTCGGAGCCATCATCAACATCCGAAAGCACAACGGGTAGCGAGCCAAGCAAATCGACAAGCAACTCGAACCGCTGATCTTCCGGTAAGTTTCGCGCGCCGGACTTCAATTCTTCGACTGTCATGCATTCATGATACACCGGTGGCGGACGCTGAGCGAAATTTCTTTTGGGCCATATCAACGTCGTAGGTGTGGCAGGGCGCAATCCAACTGTCCTGAGCGAAGCGAACTAGCGGCGTCACTCGCCCTCGCCACCACCGCCTCGTGCCAAGAGTCGCGTCCGCGAGATCGCCGAGGCCGTCTTTCTGGGCTTCACCGTGGTGAAGAACCGGATCGTGTGGTCGAGGAAATCAAAGAAACGGTTCTCCGACCGAATCAGGGAACTCACCAAGCGGACCCGGGGTGTTTCACCCACGACCGTGATGGAAGATCTTCAACGATTCGTGAGGGGCGCGGTGAACTACTATGGGCTGGGCATGACCTACCGCGAGGCACGAGACCTGGACGGGTGGTTAAGACGCAGAGTGCGACTGTACTACGGGACTGCATTGGCCGCGGAGCGGCATGGAGAAAAGCGCGGCTCTGACTCGCAGAGCCCGACGGAGGAGGGAACAACAGTGGAAACGGCCCCGCACCCGACGACGAAACCTGCTCCGTCTGGGGATCAATCGAGCGGAAGTGCACAAAGCCAGCCGGAGTCGGAAAGGCCCGTGGCGTCTGAGTCAGAATTGATTCAGGCTGCCCTCGGCAGCCTTCACCCTTCGGGCTGCGCTTCGCTCCGTCGATGGCCGCTCGCCGCCGGCGCGGCCATGCACTCGTCAGAGCCGCGATGAACAATCAGTGGCTTACAGATAGAGGTGTACCCGGAATCGCAGCCCAGTGGATCAACATTTGGTATCCCGACGGCCCCGCAAAGGGTCGGAGGGCGAATCCATGACTGATGGGAACCGCCCGGTGCCATGGCCTGACCGGAACGGTTCAGAAGTTTCGGCGAAGCCGCAAACTCCATAGCCGGAGGCAAACCCGCATGCCGGGTGGTGCGGGGGGAGCGGGTTCAAACCCCGTTCCTACCCGATTGTGCTTGTGTTTGGTCGCTGGATTTGGGGATGTGGCGATGCTGGAGATCAGAGGCTTCGATAACCCATATCGCGCCATCCGCCCACTCAATAGTATGCAATAGATTCCCTTCATCGGTTAGCGTGAACTCGTCATACCTCCAGTCACCGTGGATCCCCTGCGACACTTCCGCCATCCTCAGTTCGTAGCGATACACCATTGGGTAGCGCAGCACGATTGTCCCAGAATACGCGGAATGCAGCTCGATCTCGATCCACGAGAACTGCTGATTGTCCCAGGTGGGTGCTCCGTGGTCACCCATTCGGAACGCGATGAGTCGGGAATCATGGGGAGCCTCGGGCAGATCGAACTGATACCACCAACTCGATGTGGCGATCTCGAAAGCCGACGCAGGAAACTTGTCTCTGAGCGCCTCAAGGTGAGCCTGGTAGTCGTCCCAATTCTTGCGCGCCTCGTCGATGGAGTCGTGGTCTCGATTGGCGGCTAGAAAACGTTAAGGATATGGTGCGCCGAGTGGAGCGTGGCTCTGCCGAAAACCGGAAT
>CAYTNL010000111.1:0-16838 GCA_964439145.1 uncultured Verrucomicrobiales bacterium | reverse complement strand
CCATCCAACTTGAAAAGAAACTTAATTTAATGAACTTATCGCGCAGAACACTAGACGACGAGTAACCCGATGATGAGGAACTGGAGCTCGGAGGATAGCTCGAGGAGCTGGACGACGATGAGGACGAGGACGACGAAGACCCGCCAGGGGCGCGGTCCTCCACCGGCCGCCACAGGTCGTTGTAATAGGTATGCACGACCGGTGAGCCGGCAACGAGGCGGGCAATCCTGCGAAAAACGCCGTCGTATGCGTATGCGGCCACGAATTGACCGGCGGAGTCGCTGACCGTGACGAGCCGGTTCCACGCGTCCCAGGTCAGCCGGTAATGCTCCGACCAATCCCCGGCGGCATTCGGCGGCATCTTCAGGGCGTTGCCGGCCCGGTCGTAGAGAATGCCCGCGTTCGACCCGTCGAGTTGGGTCATCTGGTTGTCGCGGTTGTGGACGCGGGTCTGGTCGAGCGTTTCAATTCCGTCCTCTTCCGTGATATAGCGCTCCCAATTTCCGGTGGGATCGTAGTCGAAGCGCTGTTCCCCGGCCGGGATGGCGCCGATGGCGGTGCGGTTGATGTTCAGGTCGCCGCGCGACGCCTCGATCACCTGATAGAGCGGATCGTAGGCGTAATGCTCATCCTGCCCGGAGGGCGCCACAAGATTTGCCCGCCAGGTGCGGTTGCTGGCGCGATCATAGCCCCACTGATAGCGATCCAACATCGTCGGACTGCCTCCGGCAGTCTGCCAGCGCATGTCGACGGTGCGCCCGAAGCACTGGCGTGGCGCGATAGCGCTCAATGAACCGCGAAGCGGACCGCAGCCGGTCTCCAGGTCGTTTCGCGAAGCGGAATGACAATCGTAACCGGTGTAGGGATCCCCGGCGTCGCCGTTGGGTTCGCCCGAGGCTTTGATGTAGGTGAGATCCACGCCGGGTTCAGCGTAGCCGATTTTCACATAGCGCGCCAGTCCCACAAAGGTGTAGGTGGCGGCATCGACGCTCCCAACGACGGCTCTCCTCATCGTGCTCTCTCAGCCGCTTGGCCTCTGAGATCTCCGTTCCTCCAAAATTCGACGGCGCGCTCTCTGTCAGCCGAGGCGCCCCACCACGATGCGGGAGCCCTCGTGTTTCACCACGCGCAGGGCGGCGCCTTTTTCGATGAACTCGCCGTCGGAGATGATGTCGAGATGCAGGGTGCCGAAGGCTCCCTTGCCCGCGGGTCGCAGATCGGTGGCGGCGGTGCCGGTGAGCCCGACATAGCTGGCGCGGGTCTCGGTGCCGCCGTCGGACTCCACCGGGAGCGACGCGCCGCCGGCGAGGGATTCCTTGAGTATCATCCAACTGCCGGCTTTGGACTCCGGCAGGAAACGCATGGCCACGAGGATCAGGACCACCGCGCCGATGAGGCCCAGGGCCACGGTGGCGGCGGCGTTGCCGAGCACGCTCCCCCAGCTGTCGGCCCCGGGCAGCCCTTTCCAGGTGTATTCAAAGTCCACCCGATCCACCATGGCCATGCCGATGGCGGTAAACACGAGCAGGGCTCCCACCACTCCGGGGATGACGGTGCCCGGCAGGAGAAAGATCTCCACCCCGATGAGGATAAGCCCCACCACCAGCAGCACGGCCAGCTCGTAGCCCGCCAGATTTCCCGCCGCATAGTTGCCGAAGAAGAAGAGCCCGAAGGCCATGAGCGAGAGGATGCCCGGCACACCGAAGCCCGGCGCCTGCAATTCCATGTAGGCGCCGGCCAGGCCGATGATGATGAGCAGAAAGGAAAAACGCTGCACCCATTGGGCGAAGGCTTCCATGCCGAGCGGTTCCACGACGAGCTGTTCTCCGACGAGCCCCTCTTTCTCGATGATCTCCTTGACGGTGCGCGCGATGCCCTTGGCCAGCACCGGCCGACCATCGAGGATCTCGGTGGCCTCGTTGGCGTTGAGGTTCAGCACCGTGCCGGCCTCGGAGACGGTGACGCCCTCGATGATGACTTCCTTGTCCTTGTTGACGAAGGCCTCCGCGACATCGGGATTGTGCCCTTTGAGTTCCGCCACGTTGCGCACCGTGGAGATCATCATCTGATCCACCTTTTGCTGCATGTTTTCGCCCAGTTCCATGCCGGAACCCGCGACCACCAGGGCCGAGCCGATGTTGCTGGCGGGATACATGTAGATGGTGTCGGTGGCCACCGCGATGAGCGAGCCGGCGGACACGGCGTTGGGATTCACAAAAGTGATGGTCGGAAACGGGGTGTCCGAGAGCCCTTTCATCATCAGCTCCGCCGTTTGCCAGGCGGCACCGCCGGGGGTGTTCATGTCGATGATCAGGGCGGAGGCTTTTTCCAGCGTGGCCTTCTTGATGGCGCGTTCCATGAATTCGAAGCGGGCGGGAATGATGAGATCCTCCTCGCTGATGGGCAGCACCAGGATTTTCCCGGCGAAGGACACGTCGTCACGCCGCGAGAACAGACCGTCGCCACTCTCCCCGGCCGTCGCGTCGGCATCCTCGCCCGCGGCGTCCGTCACCTCCGGGCGCGGGGACATCCCGCTGGCCATCTTTTGCCGGTGGAATGCCTCCGGGGTGATGTCGACACGCTCGCCGGTGAGGTTTTCCGCCGCGATCAGCTCCTCGATCGAGTCCACGATCCCCGCCCCCAGCAGGGGCTTGCCGTCGATGACCTCCATGGCCTCGTCGGCCGTCAGGGTGAGGATCTCGCCCTTCCGCGAGATGACCTGATCGCCGCGTTTGAACTCGAATTCGCTGTCGATGAAAGCTTTCACCACCTCCGGATCATGCCCTTTGAGCTTGGCCAGACTGCGGGCGCGTGCTTCCAGTATCGAGATCTGCTGCGCGTAGTCGCGTTTGTAGGCCTCCTCGGACGCCTCGCCGTCCCCCGCCCCCGCGATGCGGAGCCCCGATCCCCCGATGACCCCCGAGGGGCTGAAATAGATGGCGTCCGTGCCCACGGCGAGGATGGCGCCCGACACCAGCGCCGAGGGATTCACGTAGGAGATGGTCCTCGGCTTGACGGCGGGGATCGCCTCCAACAAGCGCTGGTGCGTCTCCCAGGGAGAGGTGCCGGTGATGTTGAGATCGAAGATGACCGCCCTGGCCCCGTCCGCCGCCGCGAGCAAATCTCTGAGGTGCTTGAATCTCCTCCCGTCCGCGAGATCCTGGTGCTCGACCCGCACCACCACCACCCGGTCATCGAAATCCGTCCCGCTCCGTTCTTCGTCGTCCGAGAACGAGATACCCGCCACACCGGCGGCGATCATCGAGGCGAATAGCCCGGCACGGAAACGAGTGGCGGTTGAGTTGCGCATGGTCCAATCTTAAGAACGATACGCCCCCGGTTCAAAGCAAAGCCGTCACCCGGGCGCGAAATTTTTCCCGCCCCTTCCGCCCGATGGGACAGATCCCGCGCGAGACCATCGAACGCATCATCGACGAGAGTGACATCGTCGAAGTGGTCGGCACGTACTTCCCGCTCAAGCGGGCCGGCAGCCGCTTCGTGGCGCTGTGCCCCTTTCACAACGAGAAATCGCCCAGTTTCGGCGTCAATCCCCAGCGGCAGATCTTCCATTGCTTCGGTTGCGGCGAGGGCGGCGACGTCATCAAGTTCGTCCAGAAATACGAGAACCTCACCTTCACCGACGCGGTGAAGAAACTGGCCGACCGGCTCGGCATTCCCATCATCGAGCAGGCCTACGACGCCAAGGAGGAGGCCGGGCGCCGCTATCGGCGGGAACTCCAGACGCTCCAGAGCAAGGTGGCCGAGTGGTATCATCGCGTGCTGCTCCGCTCTCCCTCCGCGGAAGCCGCCCGCCAGTATCTGAAAAGCCGCGGCTTCGGCATCGAGATCGCCAAACAGTGGCAGCTCGGCTACGCCCCGGAAGAGTCCAACGCCACCCTGGAATGGGCGAAGAAGGAGGGCTTCAGCGTCAATCAGCTCGTGGATGGCGGCATCGCCCAATGGCGGGAGGAGGGGCGCCCCCATCGCGGCGCCTACGCCCGCTTTCGTCACCGGCTCATGTTTCCCGTGGCCAATGATTTCGGCGACGTCATCGCCTTCAGCGGCCGGGTGCTGAGCCCCGATCAAAAGGGCGGCAAATACGTCAACTCCCCCGAGACCGTTCTCTTCAACAAGAGCAAGACCTTCTTCGGTCTCGACAAGAGCAAGCGCGCCATCGTCCGCGAAAACCGCGCCATCATCGTGGAGGGGCAGCTCGATCTCATCAGCGCCTTCGAGGCCGGGATCGAGAATCTGGTCGCGCCACTCGGGACCGCCTTTACCGATCAACATGCCCGGCTATTGAAACGCCAGGTGGGAGACAGCGGCGAGATCATCCTCTGCTACGACTCCGACAACGCCGGATACAACGCGGCGGTGAAAGCCTTTCGCGTGCTGGCGGCCGAGGGCCTGCTGGTGCGCGTGGCCATGCTGCCCGCCGGCGAGGACCCCGACTCGCTCATCCGCAACCACGGAGCCGAAGCCTTTCGCGAGCTGATCGCCCAGGCGCCGGAGTTTTTCGATTTCCAGATTGATCGCCACGGCGGTACCCGCAACCTCGACTCCCTGCGCGACCGGCTCGCCTTCGTGCGCGAGCTGTCGGAGAACATCGCCCTGGTGAAAGACAAGATGCTCCAGGACTCGCTCATCATCCGCGTCACCACCCGTCTCGGGGTCGGCGAGGCCGACGTGCGCAAGCTGGTCGCCGAGGCCAGGGCCGCCACCCTCCGCCAGGAGCGCGGACAGCAGCGTCGGGAAGCCGCCGAAGTCCGGCGCCAGGAGGAGGGACCGCGCCCGTCCCGGCCCGCCGGCGCCACCGGCCCGCCGCCGACCCAACAGGGTCAAGTCACCGACCTGACCCTGTCCAATCGCAGTGTGCGCATGCTCTGCCAACTGCTCATCAACGACGCCACCGCCCGCCGCCATCTCGTCGTCCAGCCGCCCCCGGAATTTCTGCGGGATCTGCCGGAAACGGAATTCCTCACCCGGCTCTGGCTGGCGGACTTCGACCCCGACTCCAACGCCAGCATCGCCTCCTTCACCGCCAGCCTCACGCCGACGGAGCAGGCGGCCGTGGCCAGGCTGCGGGGCGAGACGCTGCCGCCGGCGGCCACCGATTTCGCCGATGATTGTCTCCGCACCCTCCATCGTCAGGCGCTGCAGAATCGCATCCGGGGAATCAAGGCCCGGCTCAACGATCCGCGCCTGGAGCCCGCCCGGCTGGAGGCGCTTTCCAAAGAACTCCTTGACCTCACCAGACGGCTCAACGATATTCCGCCGCTCGCCCAGTGAGGGCATCGCAAGCGACCGGGAATCCCTTTTCTCTCTCTTCCACCCCGCGCAGACCCATGGCCGCCAGAGGACGATCCTCCGACACTCCCAACGGGAAGAAATCCCGGAGCGCCCGCCGCAAATCGGCCGACAATGTGATGGCGCCCCCGGACGCGGGCAAGCCCAGGAAAGTCTCGGCGAAGGACACACCCGCGCCGAAAACCAACGGCGCCACGGAACCCGCCCCGCCCGAGGGCATTTCCCGCCTCGACGCCAGTCCGGTGCTGCAGGAAAAGCTGCGGGAGCTGATCAAGCTCGCCAAAGAGCAGGACTATCTCACCTTTGACGACATCAACGAGACGCTGCCCGAGGAGGCCACCGATCCCGATGTGCTCGAGGAGATCATCGAGCGCCTGCGGGTGATGGAGTTCGAGATCATCGACGCCGCCGAGGTGGACCGTCTCAAGTCCCCCATCATCAAGGCCGGCGAGGAGGAATCCGGCGACGACGTCGTGGAGTCGGTCGGCTCCTCGGATCGCGACGCCAAACTCGACATTCTCGATGATCCGGTGCGCATGTATCTGAAGCAGATGGGCCAGGTCCCGCTGCTGACCCGCGAGGAGGAGGTGTCCATCTCCAAGCGCATCGAGAAGGCGGAGACGATGGTGCAGAAAATCATCGGGCAGTTCGGATTCATCGCCGACGCCTACCTTTCGCTGGCCGAGCGCCTGGCCGAGGGCAAGGAGCGCTTTGACCGCGTCATCGTCGACAAGAAGATCGAGAACCGGGACCGCTATCTCAAAGGACTGGAGAAATTGAACGCCCAGATCCGCGGCACCCACGAGACCCTCTCCACGCTCTACGACGAGTTGCGCAAAAAGGACACTCCCAAGCGGGCGGCAAAGGAGAAGGAATGGGAAAAGAATCTCCAAAACCTCCAGCGCAACTACGCCAAGTTCTACTTCAAGCAGAAGGTCACCGAGGATTTTGTCGAGATCGCCGGTGAATATGCCCGGCAGAGCGGCACCATCCGCGAAAAAGCCGCCCAGGCCCGCGCCGCCAAGACCAAGGCCGAAGCCACCCGCGCCCGGACCGCTTTCGAGCGCGAGATCTGGATGAGCCAGGATGACTTCGACGCCGTCTTTCTGGAACTTTCGGGATGGCTGGAAGAAGCCCGCAAAGCCAAGGACGAAATGGTGGAGGCCAATCTACGCCTCGTCATATCCATCGCCAAAAAGTACACCAACCGCGGCCTGTCATTCCTGGACCTGATCCAGGAGGGCAACATGGGGCTGATGAAGGCGGTGGAAAAATTCGAATACAAGCGCGGCTACAAGTTCTCCACCTACGCCACCTGGTGGATACGCCAGGCGATCACCCGCTCCATCGCCGACCAGGCCCGCACCATCCGCATCCCGGTGCACATGATCGAGACGATCAACAAGCTGATGCGGGTGCAGAAGCAACTGGTGCAGGAGTTCGGCCGCGAGCCAAGTCCCGAGGAGATCGCCGAGGAAATTCACCTCCCGGTGCAACGGGTGCGCGCGGTGCTGAAGATGGCCCAGCAACCCATCTCTCTCCAGGCTCCGGTCGGGGACAGCGATGAGACTTCCTTTGGTGATTTCATCGAGGACAAGTCGGCCGAGGATCCGAGCGACACCACCTCGATGAACCTGCTCAAGGACAAGATCCGCGACGTGCTGGACACCCTCACCGAGCGTGAGCGCGCGGTGCTGGAGCAGCGCTTCGGGCTGGTCGATGGCTACAGCCGCACCCTGGAGGAAGTCGGCAAACAGTTCCAGGTGACCCGGGAACGCATCCGTCAGATCGAGGCCAAGGCTTTGCGGAAAATGCGCCATCCCACGCGCATCCGGCAACTCGGGGGCTTCCTCGATATGCCCCAGCTCTGAGACTCCCGCTCGCCGCGATCACGGAGAAAATGGGAAATGAAGAAACTTCAGGCTGTTGCCGGAGTTCATTCCCGTGATTGAGGTCACGTCTCACTCACCATTTTCTTCCAACGCCACGCCATGAGCACTCCCGAGAACGAAAAAGACGATCCCGTGTGGGATCTCCTGAATAAGGCTCCGACAGCGAAGCCCGGCCCCTTTTTTTCCCGCAATGTGGTCAGAGAAGTGCGGATGCTGGAGTCGACTCAATCAGGTTCGCTCCACGCTCGTGGCTGGAGGGCGATGACCCGTTTTTTCCATTCTCCCGGTGGCGTCTGGGCCACGGTTTGCTTGATCGCGCTGGTGGCGATCCCGCTGATCGTTTCCCGCCCCCCCGCAACCGAGCAGATGGCGTCCTCCACCGAGGCTCCCGTGACCGCGGTGGATACGGAAAACGCCGGATCCGGCTACGATCCCGCGAACGAGATCGGCAACCTCGACTATCTCGGAGAACTGATGGCGGTGACGGATCCCTCGCTGCTGGATGACCACGCGCTGGCGGATCTTTTGTTCTGATCTTCCCATCCGGAGTCGACATCTTGCCGAGGGGGCATGTCGGCGTTATTTTGGCCAATGCGTCCCCGGTTCCCCCTCCAACTTTCGCTGCTCTCCCTTCTCGCCATCGCGGTGGCCGTCGCCTGCACCACCGTGCCCGACACCGGGAGGAAACAGTTCAACCCGCTGAATCCCGGCGAGGAAGCGCGCCTCGGTTTCACCGAATTTGAAAAGCTCAAGCAGAGCAAGCGGATCTCGTCCAATCCCGCCTACAACGCGCAACTCCAGCGTGTCGGTCAACAGTTGGCCCGCGTGATGCCGGTGCCCGGTGCCGAATGGGAATTTGTCGTGTTTGAAGACGCCAGTCCCAACGCCTTCGCCCTGCCGGGCGGAAAAGTCGGCGTCCACACAGGGATGTTTCAGGTGACCCAAAGCGATGCCGGACTCGCGGCTGTCGTCGGTCACGAAGTCGCCCACGTCGTCGCCAGGCACTCCGGCGAACGCATGGCTCAGGGCGCTCTCACCGCCGGAGCCGCCGCTGTCGCGGGTGAGCTACTGAGGCGCAACACGGACATGGACACCGGTGGGCAGGTCGCCGCCGGAGCCGCGCTCGGTGGCGCGGCCCTCCTCCATGTGCAGCGATTCTCGCGGAACCAGGAACTGGAAGCCGACCAGCTTGGCGCCCTCTACATGGCCCGCGCGGGATACGATCCGAGGGAATCCGTGGAACTCTGGAAACGGTTCGCCGCCTGGCGAGTCTCCACCGGCAACACCAGCAACACGCCCGCCTTCCTCAGCACCCACCCACTGGACGAGGTCCGCATCGCCCGCCTCCAGGAATTCATGCCGAGGGCGCTCTCGGAGTATCACGGCTGATTGCGTTGGTATTTCTCCGAGCATTCCGACCCATGAGTTTCTCGGAACCCAAGAGCGAGCTGCGCCGTCGTTTGAGATCTGAGCTGAGGCGCTTTGGCGATCTCGCCGCGGCGACAGCTTCCGCCAACATACGCGCTCATCTGCTGGCATTCTTCGCGTCGGAGAAACGCCCGATCACGGTCGCCACTTTCGCCTCGCTACCCGGAGAACCCGAGTTGCTGCCCCTTCTGGAGGCAGTGTCGGAACCGGAAATTTCCTGGCATTTCCCCCGGGTGGATGGAGACCAACTCCAGTTTTTTCCTGTCCGGTCGATCGCAGACCTTACCACGGGAGCCTATGGCATACGGGAGCCGGAACTCGGCGCTGCCCATACCCCGCCCACCCCACTCGCATCCATCGACTACTTTCTGGTGCCCGGTCTCGGCTTCGATCCCTCCACCGGTGGAAGAATCGGCCGGGGCAAGGGCTATTACGACCGCTGCCTGGCCCATGCCCGGCCCGGAGCCGGGAGGGTCGGTGTCGCTTTCGACCTGCAACTCTGCGGCAGCATCCCCGTCGAACCCCACGACATCCCGATGCGGCATGTTATCACCGAGAGCGGCACGCGCTCCACCTCTGTGGGTTGAGAAGAGAGCACAAAAAAGAACGCGGCCGCCGAAGCGACCGCGCCCTTTTTCCTATGCTCATCGAGGTCACGCATGCGCTCCCTCCGGTTCCTTCCTCCAACCACGGAATTGGTCAACCGTCAGGCAAAGAGATCGAGCACCGGCTTGCCTTTCTGGGCAACGGTGAAGGGACGCTTTGATGGACTGTAAAGCACTTGATCGAGCGGCAGCCCGAGACCATGGGCGATGGTGGCGTTGAAATCGGGGATCTTGACCGGATTTTCCTCCACATTCTCCGCACCCGCGTCGGTCTGACCCCAAGCGATGCCACCTTTGATACCTCCTCCGGCGATCATGGAGCTGAACGCCTTGGGGTAGTGATCGCGGCCGGCATTCTGGTTGATCCTCGGCGTGCGTCCGAACTCGGTCGTCAACACCACCATGGTGTCCTCGAGCTTGCCCCGCCGCTCCAGATCCGCCAGCAGCGCCGAAACGGCCTGGTCGAGAATCGCGCATTTGTCGGGCGCGGCAACGAACACATTGTTGTGCATGTCCCAGCCACCAAAGCTGACCTCCACCGCACGGACATCGTGCTCGATGAGGCGACGCGCCAGCAGGCATCCTTGACCGAAGGAATCCTCGCCATATGCCTGGCGTGTGGCTTCATCTTCCTGGTTCAGGTCGAATACCTGGAGATCCCGGCTCGTCATGATGCGGACGGCGTCATCATACATCTGGGAATAGGCGCGGACCTTTTTCAGGTCGTAGCGGGAACGGAAATCAGAATCGAATTCCTTCGCCAGATCCAGGCGACGGGAAAAAGTCTCCTCGTCCATGCCGCGACGCTTGGAATTCCGGAGACCCGAGTTCGGGTCATTGATGGTGAGAGGCTCGTACTGCGGCTCGAAAAATCCGCCGCCTCCATTGATACGGCTGTCGCCGCCCACAAACACGGAGCCAGGGAGATTGGGATTCAGCCGCCCCTTGAACTTGAGCAGCCAGGCGCCCATGCCGGGGTGGCGGATGGTGGCGCGCTCCTCATAGCTGGTGTGCATGAGGTAGTTGCCCTGCTGGTGGGCGCCAGCGGTGGAGGTCAGGGAACGGATGATGGCCATCTTGTCCGCTTGCCTGGCGAGGCTGGGCAGATACTCCGAAATCTGAATGCCATCCACATTGGTGGGAATCGCGCGGGTGGGTCCCTGGTTCTCGTGCCCCGGCTTGGGATCGAAAGTGTCCATGTGGGTCATCCCCCCACCCATGTAGAGGTAGATGAGATGCTTGGCGGCGCCGGCCCGTTCAGGGAGACCGAGGTTCGGCCCCAGAGCGGCATTGGCTCGCGAGGTGATTCCGAGCGCCCCGACCCCGAGAAAGGTCTTGGCGGTCGTTTCCATGAAGCGACGGCGAGAGAATTCGTCTGCGCTGAATGCGGATTTCATGATGATGAGCGGGTTTGGCTGGTGGTGGCTGACTGGTGAAGAAAGGAATGGTGAGTGGTGTGCCGCGAATCTCTCACTGCACGAAGAGGAATTGCTGGGTGTTGAGGAGAGCCCAGACCACGCCCTCATAGGCCTGCTCGCCGTGGCTTTCGATCTCGTTCCTCACGAGCTCGATCTCATGATCGGTGGGCTCGCGGGTGAGCATGGCCTGGAAGATCATGCGGGTCTTTTCCTCCGGAGTTCCCGCCTCGTGGAGGCGGCTGCCGAACACCGCGAACTTGTTGGTCAGGGCCTCGACCATCTGTCCATTGAGCAGATTCAGCGCCTGGGGAACGGAGGCGTGGTCGGAGGCGTTCTCGATGACTTCGCGGTCCGATTGACCGAATTCCCGGAGGAAATGGCCGCGACGAGCGGGCGACTCCAGTTCGGAAGCACGCGCCATCTGGGAAATCAGGGACTGATAGGTCTTGTATTCGCTGGCTTGCTGGCTCTTCCAGCTCTTGAGCTGATTCCGGTCCAGCCCCTCGGGAGGCTCGGGCATGTCCGGCTTCGGCAGGCTGGTGAGGACCGCGCGACGCAACTGGCGCTCCGCTTTCTTGTCGCTCATCTCAGTCATGGCTTCACCACCCGCCATCACCATCTCGCTCATCCCCATGGCCGCGAGCAACTCGCCGCCATCGACTTTCTGGCCCGTGTGCTGGTAACCGATGCTGACGACCGCTTGATTCATCTCACGCTGTAGATCGCCGAGCTGTTTGCGCAGATCCCGATAGCGTTCGTCATTCTCCTCTTCACGCGCCTTGAGCAGAGCCGTCCGGACCTCACCCTGCTTGTCCATGTTCTTTTCCAGCATGGAGCCCAGTTCTTTCACCATCGCCACATACTCCTCCGGCGAGCGCTCCTCCAGTGACGTGTAGATCTGGCGCACGCGCTCCACACTGGAGAGCTGGGTCTTCAGCCGCGGACGATAGCTGTCGGCGGCGGGCAGGGCCAAGGCGACAATGGAATCCCAGATCTGCTCAGCGCTCATCCGGCGCAGGACCGGTCCGGCGAAATGATAAGGCACTCCCAACTCCACCTCGCGGGCATCGGCCTGACGCTGGTAGGTCTTGGTGTTGTAGAGAACCTGCAGGTAGGCCTTCATGTCGTAGTCCATGCCCCGCATCAACTCCTCGAGGTAGGCGAGCAACTCGGGATTCGCCACCACGGTCTGATCCGTCAGCTCATCCACCGGCTCGAACAGCCCCATGCCGAACACGTGCTTCCAAAGACGGTTGGCGATGACTTTCGTGAAGGTCGGGTTTTCCCGGGAAGTCATCCATTTGGCGTAAGCCTCGATGGCGCTGCCGTCCACCTTTTCCAGATCGATCTCCTCGCCGAACATCGTGCCCGCGGTCACCGCCTCCAGCGGTTTCGCGTCGGAATATTGGTAGTCGTGGGGCAATTTCAGGGTTTTCTCCCGCTCGCCCACATTGATGTAGCGGATCGGCCGGTAGAGTTCGTTCACCGCGTTGCGCATGGCGCGGGATTCGTGGTCGTAGCTCTTGTAGGCGTCGATGGAGCGCTGGGCCGCGCGCCGAAACTCCTCGTCGGTCATCTTGTACCGATCGAGCATCTTCTGATAATTTTTTTCATTTTCCGCATAGCGATCGATCTGGCTCGCGTCGCGGATCTGAGGAAAGCCCTCCACCCCGATCAGCTCGGAGAAATGGCGGTTGCGATCTTCCTTCTGCCATTCGGCCAGAGCCTGACGGTTGGGCGTGTCGTAGCGATTGGCCTCCATCCCGTAGCTGAAGGCGGCCATTTTGAAATAGTCCATCTGCGTCCACTTGTCGAAGGGGTGGTTGTGGCACTGCGCGCATTCCAGACGGGTGCCCAGAAAGACCCGGACCGTGTTCGACATGTTGTCGAGCGGCATGCCCCGATCACGCTGATAATAGCCCACCGCGCCGTTGTCCCAGATGTAGCCACGGGCGCTGATCATCTCGTAGACAAACTGATCGTAGGGCTTGTTCTCCCGAATCGCCTGCTTCAACCAGAGCTGGTAGGCGGCCTCCGCCTGGGTGGCACCGGTGCCGAGACCGGTGTTGATACGCAGGACATCGGCCCAGAAATTGTAGGCCCGACTCACATGGGCTTCGCTTTGCAACAAGTCCTCAATGAGACGCTCGCGCTTGTGTTCATAGTTGGACCCCTGAAATGACTCGGCTTCCTCAATGGTGGGGATGCGTCCCGCGATGTCCAGATAGGCGCGTCGCAGAAAGGTCGCGTCATCGACACCGGCGTTCGGTTGCAGTCCCTGCTTCTTGAGCCCCTCCTCGATCAATTGATCAATGCAGGCGGATGCCTTGCGCGGGTCCGGAGTGGTGGCGTCTTTGGCGACGACGGTCGCGAGCGACACGAAACAGGCGGCGGCCACAAGGCCGGTGGTGAGCGGCTTCATTGCAGGGATGTGTTGGGGCTGAGAAGAGAGAGCGCGTATTCCAGACGCGGCTTGGCGGGAACCGGTGCCGCATCATTGGGATACATTAGAACAATACCCCGCGAATCACTCATCGTTACAGATCAAAGCGACCCCACCGCCGCCGTGATCGCGCCCCATGGGGCATGGGGGCCGAACTGAGAGCCGATCATACCCTGTCGAGTCACCGACCCGACAGGGTATGATCAGCGATCTGTGAAACGTTCCGGAAACAGGCGGCGCACGCTGTGTCCGCTGGCCTCACAGACGCCCCGCTCCGTGATCAGGCCGGTCACGAGACGAGCCGGCGTCACATCGAACGCGTAGTTCGCCGCACGACTGCCATCGGGAATCAGCCGCACCTCCATCTCGTCTCCCGACTCGTGCCTACCGGAAAGGTGACTGACTTCCTCCCCGCCCCGCTCCTCGATCGGAATGCCACGCACCCCGTCCTCAATTTCCCAATCGAAGGACGAGGATGGCAGCGCCACGTAGAACGGGACTTGATTGTCCCTCGCGGCGAGGGCTTTCAGGTAAGTGCCGATCTTGTTGGCCACATCGCCTGTCCATGTGGTGCGATCCGTGCCCGTGATGACCAGATCAACCAGGCCCCGCTGCATCAGGTGCCCGCCGACGTTGTCGGCGATGACGGTGTGCGGCACTCCCTCCTGCCCGAGTTCCCAAGCCGTGAGGCGGGCACCCTGATTGCGGGGACGCGTCTCATCCACCCACACATGCACGGACACGCCGGCCTCCCGGGCGGCATAGATGGGAGCGGTGGCGGAGCCGTGATCGACGAAAGCCAGCCAACCCGCATTACAATGGGTGAGAATATTGACCGTCTCGCCGGGCGCTTTTGATGCCTGTATTTCGCGAATGATCTCCAGCCCGTGCCCTCCGATATCGCGGCACGCGGCCGCATCCTCGTCGGCGATGGCGCGAGCGGTGCGCTCGGCGATGTCGAGCTTTTCCCCGGCCCACTCTGCCTCCGCCATGGCGGCGAGCTGTCGCTCCACTGCCCAGCGCAGATTCACGGCGGTAGGCCGGGTGGCGAGGAGCAGGTCGGCGTGATTTTTCACCAAGGAGTCGAAATCTCCTCCCCGGCTCGCGTCCAACGCGGCCAGATACATGCCATACCCCGCCGTGGCGCCGATGCAGCCCGCTCCGCGAACATGCATATCCCGGATCGCGGTCGCCACCTCCGCGACCGAACGCAACTCCTCGATCTCGAAGCTGAATGGCAGCTTGCGCTGATCGATGATCCTCACGGTCCCCGGCTCCTCGCCGAGCCAGACAGTGCGATAGGGTATGCCGTTGACACGCATGGCGAAATCCCGACCGTCCGGGCTGGTCCCCGGCAATTCAACCGCCAAATCCCAACAGCGAAAGATACCAGGTCAGAAAAGCCTCGCCCATGAATATCCACAGGATGGCGCCGAAGGCCAGGTAGGGGCCGAATGGCAGCGGGCGCGACCACTCTTCTCGGGCCACCAGCTTCTGCGCCAACCCCACAATCGCCCCAATGATGGAGGCGGAGAATACCGTGAAAAAGATCGCCGCCCATCCCAGGAAAGCGCCGATCATGGCGATGAATTTCACATCGCCGAAGCCCATCGCCTCCCGCGGCACCGTCGCGCGCCGACACTTGCCGAACAAGGTTTTCACCTCCTCCAGCTTGCGGCTATCGCCGTCGATGATGATGTTTTCTCCCTGAATCACGACTCCACCGGCTTCTCGCCTCTCCCCGTTCACCGTCACCTCCGTCACCTCCATCACCAGACGATCAGAGTCACGGTAAAAGACATCATCCCAGCTCATCGAGTCCGCCCCGATACGGATCACGGGATTCTCCTCCGGATCGGGCTGATCCACACTCCAGTCGGTCGGCTCATCGAACTCGAACTTGATGCGACCGAACGCCAGTTTGCCCAGATTCACCACCGCCCACAACAGGCCAAAGCCCGCCGCCGCGCCAACCACCCCTTTCCAGAGACCGGCAAGATGCGCCTTTTCACCGTGCAGTTCCGGCAGCGCCACACTGGCGATCAACCCCGCCACGAGACCCCCGAGGGTGATGGAATCCGGGATGATGAAATGATCGAAATCAATGAACGTGGCCGCCACCAGCAAGGAGAGCAGGATCCACATCGAGACCACCACGCCAAAAGCGCGGAGCAGCACCATTGGGTCGGAGGCCGCACCGGCGTCCGGGGGAAAAAACGCCTTCCACGCGGCGAGAAACAGCAGCGCGGTGAGAAGCTCCACCACAAAATAACGCGGCGAGATGGAAATCCCGCACCACTTGCATTTCCCGCGCAACAGCAGCCAGGTAAAGAGCGGAATGTTGTACCAGGCCGGGATCTGCGTCTTGCAGCTGGGGCAGAATGAGCGCTTGGGCTCATTCACACTCAGCCCCAAGGGCACGCGGTAAATGACCACGTTGAGGAAGGAACCGACGATGGAACCCATCACGAAAGCCATGATGGGTAGGACTACCGAGTAAAAAACTTCAAAACTCATCGAGGGTTCGGGAGCGATCTGGATTTGCGACGCCCGCGACCCGAGATTACATCCCAGAACCGATCAACAGGCGTCGCCAATCTGGATCATTTTATCTAAAAAGTCCATAATTTCTATTAAATGAAACCATCCCCCCGTTCCCCTCAGAAATGGCTTCATCGGCTCTTGCCCGTAGCGGGAGTCGCGGCTCTGTTTCTGGCGGGATGCACCACCGGTGGCGGGGGCGATTTCGGTCGTGACGCCTCAGTCATCGCCGCGGCCAAACGCTACCGGCTCATCCACGTACCGGCGAGATTGCCCGATGTGAAAATCGATCTGCGCTACCGCACCAGCGAGAATGTGACTGGTCGCCCCCTCTACCCCGCCGACATGCCCTGCCTCTTGCACGAGACCGCCGTCTCCAAGCTGGCCGTGGCCCAGAGAACCCTGCGCGCCCAGGGATACGGGATCAAGATACTCGACGCCTGGCGCCCCCCGGAATCGCATCAGGCCCTGTGGAATGCGGTGCGTGATCCGCGCTGGGTGGTGCCACCGTCCGATGGACTGTCGATGCACTGCTACGGTCTCGCCGTGGACGTGACCCTGGTGGACGCCGACGGTCGCGAGATGCGAATGCCGTCAGCCTTCGACGAGTTTTCCGAGAGGGCAAAATCCGACTACCAGGGGCCCGATCCTGAAATTCGGCGGAATGTGACGCTGCTTCACGATGCCATGAAAAGCGCCGGTTTCCGCGCCATACCCGACGAGTGGTGGCATTTCGACATCCCCGGCCAGACGCGAGTCTTCCGCGTTCACGCATCGACCCTGGGCCTGAAACTGCCCCAGTGAGCCTGGGGCGGTCGGATGCCGCAGCGCCACCTACGAGAGCAGCCGGATCCTCCCGACGCAATCGAGGATTGCGGACTTGTGATCTCGTCCAGTGGGAACAAGACCAGCGGGATGTCGACCACAGGCGAAATACGGATCGGCACTATTTCTCAAGGAATCCGCGTCAAGCGAAGTTCCCGCCCCTCACGCTCCACGCCCCCACCAGAGAGGATGCACCTCAAAAAAAACTCGCTTTTGAGTTAAATCTTAATAAATTGACGCAAATTTGACAACTTGGCCGTAATTTTATCCGATTCTTGATCGCGTCTAACAAAAAAATCTCGCGATGATTGCAAGTGAAGAACAGTAAGCGTCTCACTCGGACCATTCAGTCCTGGCGCTGGCTCTTGGCCCACAGCTT
>CAYTNL010000110.1:0-17179 GCA_964439145.1 uncultured Verrucomicrobiales bacterium | reverse complement strand
CTTTTCAAATCGTTAATAATTAGCGTGTTGCGATTTCAAGGTTTACACGAATGGGATGGCCCCGGAGGGGTTTTTCTCGATGGGGTCGAGATGCTCCAGGCCCTCGAGTTCCCAGTCGATGACCTGTTCGCCCTGCCGGGATCGGGTGGCGTCGGCCACGGTGAAGGAGAAATTCCACACCACCCGGTAGGCATCGAAGCAGCGCGCGATCAGGCCGCGTTGCGGGAAAAGCGCGCGGAGATTGTTCAGCAGGGCGTGACGGAGCGGCTTGGCGAAGGCGAAGAAGAGGGCCGAGTAGAAGGCGATGTAGAGCGGCTCCAGGTAGGGCGGGCAGACCCTCGCGCCCCAGGCCTGGAATTTGAGCGTCAGGTCGCCGTAGGCGCTGAAACGTTGGAAAAATGTGCGGTCGGCCATCGCGGGAGAGAAAACGGGATCTGTCTCAGGAGTGGACGCGGCGATGTGTCCACCGCCACCAATGGGGCAGCAACCAGATGGCGGCAAGCATGTTCAGCATGATCCCGAGCGCGCAGACGAGACCGAGACTGGCGAGACCCTCGCTGGAGGCGAAAGCCAACGAGCCGAAGCCGACCCCGGTCGAGAGCCCGCAGAACAGCAGCGCGCGGGAGATGCCCCGCCTCACCGGCGCCAGCTCGCCGCCGGACCGGCGCAGGGCGAAGATCATGTGAATGGCATGGTCGAGACCGGTGCCAAACAGAATGGGTAGGGCGGCGATGTTGAAGGTGTTCCACACCACCGATGGCAGCCATCGGCTCAGGGTCATCAGTGCCAGTCCGCTGAATGCCAGGGTGCCGAGCGCGAGCAGGAGATCGCGGAGGTCCCGGAACACCAGGGCCAGCATCAGGGTCAGGATGAGCCCCATGGGCACAAAGACGCGGCGGATATCACCCGCCACCAGCGCCTGAAGCGCCGGATCCAGCACTTCCCAGCCGGTCACATGCGCCCCGGGTCCGTTGACGTTGGCTGCCCAGATCAAGTGTCCTCCGGAATCGGTCGCCATCGCGGCGGGCTGGATCCGCCCCACCGCGGCGACCTTTCCGTCCTCGGGATGCGAGACCGCGCGTCCGGCCAGCCAACGACCGAGATCGCTGGATGGCGGCACCCACCCGGCGTCCGGCTCGGCGAGCAGCGTGGTCCACGAGTCGGCCAGCGCGCCGATGAGAAAGGTGGCCTCCTCACTGAACCCCGCTCCCAGCGTGGCCGCGATGAGCCGTTCGCGCCCCGCCACCAGCCCGGCCAGCGGAGCCCGGTTGGCGGCCTGATGTCCCGGATGCGGTACCAGTGCGGTGGGCAGGAGAAAGTCGCGGATCGCGCCGTCGTCCCCGGCCGCCTCCAGCCTGGTGGCGGTCTCCGAGAGACGATCATGCAGTCTCTCCCAATTGTCGGCCGTGATCACCACCGGGAGCGAGACATCCCCGTCGCCGGACCCCAGCCGGGACTCCAGCTCCTCCAGCGCGACGAAGGACTCGCCGTCGCGGAGTTGGAAGGGCTTGGCCCCGTGTCTCAGGCTCGGTGGACCGGCCAGGGCGAGGGTGATTACGCCCGCCGCCAGGCACAGGGCCGTGAAGGCGAGCGCGACCCCGCCGGTGGGCACGGGGCCGGACTTCGGGGGGGCGATCTCCGGCTTCACCTCCGCGTCGCGCGCCGCCACCGGGGCGAACAGGAACAGCATCACCCCCGCGCCGATCACGGTGCCGACCGCCACCAGCGTGCCCAACTCGGCAATGCCCGGCAGGCTGGCGAGATTCAGGGTGGCGAACACCGCCGCCGTCGTTGCCGCCGCCCAGACAATGCCCGGACCGATGATGCGCCGCAGCGCCCGCGCGTCCCCCGGCGCCTCGTGCCGCTCGCGAAAGAGCACCACGCCGTAGTCCACCGCCAACCCGAGCAGGATGGCGGCGAAGCCGATGCTCATGGCGCTCAGCTCGCCAAAGATCACCCCGCCGGCGGCGAAGGTGCCGGAAAAGATCAGTCCCAGCATCAGCAGCAGCCAGAGCAGGGGACGCAGGCGGCGGAACCACGCCCAGAACAGCAGGGCGATGAGGACGGCGGTACCGATGGCCGAGCCTTTCATGTCACGCTCCATCGCGGTGGAAATCTCCGCGACAAAGGCCGGCTCCCCGGTGAGAGCCACCGTCACCGCCCGATTTCCCGGCGTCTCCCCGTGCCAGGCATCGATCTCCGAGCGGACCTCGGCGATCCATCGCGCGACCTCGCGATAGCCCCCGAACTCGCGATCCGGCGCCTCCAGATACACCACCCGGAAGGAGCCGTCGGCCGAGGCGAAAAGTTCATCGCCCGTGCCGATGCCCGCGCTTTCCCGCAGTCCGCCCGGCAGATGGGTGAAACCCAGCGGGTCGTAGGCGCGCGTCATCGTGGCCTCGTCGAGGAAGCCGCTGGTCAACTCCTCCAGCGTCTCCGCCAGGGTCTCGTCGATTGCCGGAGGCGCTAGTGAATCCACCAGCCGCGTCACCGCTGCCGGTTCCGCATTCAGCCAGAGCCAGGCGAGCAGGTCCGCCGCCAGGTCCGGCCTTTCCTCGAAGGGCAGATGCCAGATGGCGGCCCGGACCAGATCCCCGCGCCCGGCCAGGCGCCCGGCCAACTCGCGGGCGGCGATCGCGGCCGTGTCCGCGTCCGGCGCCTGGAGGGTCAGGATCAGTTCATCATCGCGACTGAAATGCCGGTAGAGTTCGCGGATGCCCTCCGCCTCCGGCAGATCCGCCGGCAACAATGCGGAAATCTCCACGTTGAAGGAAAGCCGCGACAGGCCGAAGATGGTCAAGACCAACCAGATCAAAAACAATACAGTTGCGCGCATGGCGGCATTCGATAAGGCGTCTACCCTGTAGCGGGCGCGCTCAAAGTTAAAGCGCCGATTGACACCAATGGTTCGGCAACCCTAAATTTGGACATGGAGACCATCATCGCGGCACCGGAGATCTGGCTGAGTTTTGGCCAGCTCGCCACCATGTGCCGACGGCTCGGCGAGGATCTGCTCGTCGAGATCGGGGTGCCCCTGCTCGCGGGGACCGAGCGCGAAAACGTGGCTCACGGGAGTGAGGGGTCCATCCTTGAACAGTCCGGCCATTTCCACCTCCTCCGCGGACCCGATGGCGAGGTGCTGGCCGGTGCCGCCGTCCTTCCCTGCGAGGCGGGCGCCGAGCCCGTTTCCTACGAACTCTATCGCGATCTGCTGCGTGTCACCGCCGGTCAGCCGCTCTATCGGGTCTGGCATTTCGTCCCCGGCATCAATGTCGAGTCCGGCGGTCTCGAACAATACCAGTCTTTCAATGTCGGTCGGTCGCGCGCCTTTCGGGAGTGCTTCGTCGAGGGCGACGTGTCCGCCCATCTCCCGGCGGCGTCGGCGGTGGGGATCGATGAGCCCTCGCTCGCCATCGTGTTTCTGTCCGGTCGCTCCCCGGTGCGCTATTTTGAAAATCCCCGCCAGGTGCCCGCCTACCAGTATCCGGAGGAATACGGCCCCTGCTCGCCGAGTTTCGCGCGCGGCTCGGTGGTGACGCATCCGGATGGCCGTCGGACGGGTTATCTCTCCGGCACCGCGAGCATCCGCGGCCATGAATCGGTCGCCGTGGACGACGTCCTCGCCCAACTCGATGTCACCCTCGACAATGTGGAGATCGTGCTGGATCGCATGGGATTTTCCGGCGCGCTGTCGGCCGATTCGGACATCGAGTCCGCATTCCGCGTCTATCTCCGCCACGCGGAGGACCTCGACCTCGTTCGCGAGCGCTTCGCGCGGATCGTCGGCGCCGAGATGGCTGAGCGGACCATCTTCCTGCGTGCCGATATCTGCCGCTCCAGCCTCCGGCTTGAGATCGAGGGCATTTTCACGGACTCGACAGGGTTGGGTCGCTGAGCATACCCTGTTAGGCCGAGGGGGTGGAAAGATTTACCGACCGGCGCGGGTTCTTTCCCCATCGTCCTCGTAAGCGTCCTTCTGGCTGATGGATCGCCCGTCGCGAGTCGCGATCCAGTGGGTTTGACCGCGACGGAATTCGACGGCGGACTCGCCCTCGTCGTTCGTCGGCCAGGGCGTGTCGGCGACGAGGCGGTTGGGCTTACCCGCTCCCGGTGTCACCTGCCAAAGAAACAGGGCGAAAAAGGCCGCCACGATTCCCACGCCCACGGGCCGGCGCGCGCGGGAGGCGAGCATTTGCAGACCAATGGCGACGCCAGCGATGACGGCGGGCAGAGCGTAGCTCAGATACCAGTAGTAGAAGTAGAGCGAGGTGAACTGTTGATGCGCCAGGGCGATGACCGGCGCGGCGAGTGCCAGGGAAAGTGACAGCCAGGCCGGGAGGCGGGGGGAGGGGGAGGACGCCACGGCGGTGGTTTCCCGCCCACGCAATCCCAGCACGCCGGTGAGAATGAGCGCCGGAATGATGAGCCATTGCAGCGTCACCAGGATGGGTTCCCCCCCCGCGAAGCGCTGGAGCAGGACCTCGGACAGCGAGGCCGCTCCGGTGCGTAGATCGTGGATATCTCCCGGACCGGGAAAATTGGTCCCCGTGCTGTAGTGAGACCAGGCGTAGAAAATCCAGTAGGGTTGCAGGGGGATGAGTTCGAAGATGTTGCGGAAGTGATAGCTGACCTGGGGCAGGTGGGGGGCGATGAGAAAGAGGTAAAGCAGGCCGGTCAGGGCGTTCACCGCCAGCAAGCGCGCCACCGATCCGGTGAGAGCGGGATCGCGGTGACGGAGACGCCGCACGACAAGCCAGACCAGCAGTCCGGCATTGAGCGCCAGCGCAAAATAGACCGAGCCGGCGTAGGACCAGAGACAGAAAAAGACGCAGAACGCCATCGCGAGCCAGTCCCTCCAGCGATCCCGCCGCACCGCCCGCCAGGCGAATCCCAGAGCCAACGGCACGAACAGGAGGACGAAGGCGTAGCCGCGCGCCTGGAGACTGTAGTCGATGTGCATGGGGTGCACCGCGGCAAGCAGGGCGGCGATGGCGGCGGCGGCGCGCAAGCCCCAGAGCTGGAGCAGCCACCACAGGGCGGCGATGGAGCCGAGACCCGCGAGAAAAACCGGCATCCGCAGGGCCACGATGTCGAAACGCTCGCGCTCGGCCCCGCTCACCGCCCGCCAGAGACGCAGACTGGCCTGGCAGGCCACGCTGAGGAAGACCGGATTGTTGCCGAGTCGATTTTCAAAGAGCGCCTCCCGCCAGCCGGCGCCCCGCCAGCTCTCCTCGCCATCCGGCCGGATCTCGAGGTGACCGTGGAAATTCCGCCGCAGATTGTCCTGCTCGTCGAAATACAGGGAACGATCCAGATGGGGCGCCCGCAGCCAGGTCGCCAGCAGCAGCGCCAGAGCCAGCCCCAGCCAGTCGAGTCGACGGGCCGGGAAGGCTGGCGGAGAGGTCTCGTGTCCGCTCAGATTCAGGATCAGGGGCAGCCACCAGCGGGTGGTCACCGCCGCCGCCGCGAGGACCAGCCCGACCGCCAGCCCGCCCCACCAGAGCCCGATCTGTTGGTAGGCGGCGGTGCCGAGATTCAGACTGCCCAAGGTTTCGAAATCGTGAAATACCGAGCGGGGCACCGCCTCCTCCGCCAGATCCATCCCCCGGGCCACGCGCTGCAGGGCGTGGCCTTCCCAGGGCCTGTCGGACACCGCCACGAAGCTGAGCAACAGGGCCGCAGCCGTCGCCAGGGCGAGCGCGACGCGGGCGGTGGGAGTGCGGAGTGATGGCGGAAATGTCACGATGAGATGCGGCAGTGATACCAAGCCTAGGCCAGCAGTCCGGGGAGGCAAATCAGGGATTATGCGGAAGGATCGCAATATTTCGCTCGCTGAGGTTTCTTTGTGTTTGAAAATTATTAAAATTACTGTAATTTAAAATTCAGTCTTCATTCTTTGTGTCTCGTCCTTCCCTCCGTCTGGCTTTGTGAATGCCCAATCCCAACCCACCGCTTCAGTGGCGACCCTGAATTCGGCCCCGCTCGATGGTTTCCTGCACCCGTCCCTGTATGAGGACGAGGAATCGCTGCGTCGCGGGCGTCTGCTTGTGAGGTTCGGGGTCATGGGCGGGGTCATCGCGGTCATGTACTCCGCGTTCTTCTTCATTCTGGGGCACTTCTGGGGTGGCGGCATCGTGACCGCCTGCGGCTTTGCCATCATGCAGGTGCCCTGGGTGGTGCGAAAGACGGGGAATCTCTCGCTCACCGGCCACATCTACGGTGCCGTCCTGGTGCTGGGCTTTTCCGCTCTCTGCGCGGTCAGCGGGGGCTTGCAGGGCAGTGCCTACGCGTGGCTGGCGGCGGTGCCGGTGTGCGCGCTGCTGCTCATGCCGTTGCGGGCGGCGCTGATGTGGAGTGGACTCTGCTTTGTCATGGTCATGGCCTTCGCCCTGCTGGATCTCGACGGGGTGGGCTTTTTGAAAACCTATGATGCCGGCGCGGACTCGCCCATCGGCGCGGCGGCTCATGTGGGGCTCCTGATATTCCTCGGCTTTCTCGCCCTGTTGTTTGAAAAGAGCCGCATGGAGGCCTTCGAGCGTCTTCGCGAGGCCAACGTGAAGCTCGCGGTGGTGAACGAGGAACTCATCGACCTGAACCGGCAGAAGAACGAATTTCTCAACATCGCGGCCAACAATCTGCGCAATCCCCTGTCCATCATTTGCGATTACGCCGATCTGCTCAGGGAACTGGAAAGCCCCACCCTCAAAGACATCCAGGAGAGAGCCTCGGACATTCTCCAATCCGGCACACTGATGCTGGAAACGGTGCGCAAGATTCTCGACGTGCGCATGATCGAGGACGGTCGACTGTGCCTCAGCCGTCGGCGTTGCGATCTGGGGGAGATGGTGCGGGAACTCGTCGCCCAGCACCAGAGCGCCGCCGACGCCTGGAGCATCGCCTTGGACAACAATCTGGGGCCTAATCCCCCCGAGATTTACGGAGATCCGGGAGCCGTCCGCCAGGTGATCGATAATCTGATCGCCAACGCCCTCAGGTTCACCCCGCCCGACGGGAATGTCTGGGTCACCGTGGTCGTGGCCGCCGAGGATGTGGTGGTGGAGGTTTCCGACACAGGTCCCGGACTCAGCCGCGAGGATCAGGCGCGCCTCTGGGGCAAATTCACCCGACTCACACCGAAACCGAACGATGGCGAGTCTTCCGCCGGTCTCGGCCTGTGGATCGTGAAGCATTTGGTCGAGGCCATGGGCGGCAAAGTCCATTGTCGGAGCCTGCTCGGCGCGGGCTCCACGTTCAGCGCGCGCCTGCCCCTGTGGCTGGAGCAGGAGGAGTGGGTGGCCCCGGATCCGGTGCTGTCGTCGGAGGGAGCGGACTCCGCCCCGGCGTTTGACCGGCTCATCGCGGACATCGAGGAGCAGGCCCAGGCCCGGGTACGCGGCGGAATGGCGAGCCGGGATGTGATCCTGCCGGGCTGAGCGCGTCCCTCGCGGGATATCGGGTGGATTTCAGGTGGCGAAATCGTCTCCAAAGCGGATTCGATTGGCCCGCCTCTTGCGTTCATGGGGGGATTGCCCGAACCATTCCCCCTGAAATGTCTGATTTGAAAGAAACCATCGGCTACGACGTGGCGAACGGCCGCGCCACTCTCCCTGGCAACGAGGATCGCCTCCGCCAGTATGTGAATCTCAAGTTCGCCGCCCGCGGCTTTCCCCTGGTGGGCGATGAGGAGGACTTTCCCTTTCTCGAGATCGGGCGCTCCATGCTCCAGAATTTCCAGGAGCGGCTGCGCCTGCTCAAGGACTACCGCAGCCCGGCGGATCGCTACCTGCAGGACTGGCTCCGCGGCTACCTCGGGGAGGATGGCGTGGAGGTCTTCGGCGAGGCGGGCCCGCTATTGCCCGACGCTCTCATCCTCGAGCGTCATGGTATCGCCCGCACCCTGTCGCTTCCGGCCGATTCCGACCGCTTTGACTCGGACATTATCTCCAGCTACCGCACCTGGCAGGGCGTGTGCCACAATCCCGCCAACGACCGCCGCACCACCGAGGGCGTGTTTCACGTCACCGAGGACGGACTCCCCATACCCGGCGACAAACGCGCCGTGCCCCGCGCCGTCTTTGCCCGCATGCTCGACGCCGCGCTCAAGCCGCCGTCGGATCTCATGCTGCTGCCCTTCTGCGCCGAGGAGAGAAAACCGACGCGCGCTTTCGTCTCCCTCCTGCTGAGGCCCATCGTGGTGCCCGAGGTGCCCGGATTCACCGGTCGTAAAACCATGGAGATCCGCTTTTTCGCCCCCGGCAATCTCGTGTCCAATCTCGATTTCGTGGAGTCCATCTTCGGCAACGCCGGCGACCCCTTCTTGCCAGAGAACGACGCCCGGCTCGATGTCGAGCACTGGAGCGGCCACAGCGGCTGCGTCATTCTCGCCCCTCATCTGGTGCGGTTGAAAAAGAAAGATCTCGGCCTGCCCCACCTCAGCCAAGCCACCGAACGCCAGATCCGCGACGGCATGTGCTGGGAGAGCGAGGACGAATGCTACAACCATGGCTCGGCTTTCAAGCTCACCGCCCGCGACTCCCGCGGCGTGATGGTCACCCTCATCGCGGACAACTACTTCGGATATTGCAAGAAGGAGGTCAAAACCCAGATCAGCTTCGCCGCCAACCTCTACGGACTCGCCGAGGAGGAGCACGCCGGCGGCGCCCTCGTGTTCCCCGGCTTCGATCTGGGCGAGGATTTTTCGCTCAGTATCCATCGGCAGACGGTCGATCACAGCTTCGATGGCGTCATCTCCCGTTACAGTCCTCTCATGGATCTCCAGCCAGAGGGTTACGGTATCGATCGGCAGTATCCCGACATCGTATACCTCCCCGAGAACGCCCGCATCGATCTCCATGCCACCACCATCTCGTGGTCCAACGAGACCGGCGAGCACCGCATCCGACTGCGGCCCGGCCACAGCTACGTCATGCCCTCCGGCTACAAGATCGAGATGCGCAAACCCTCCCGCGGCATGCGCTGGCGCCTCGTCGGCACCAATGCGGAGGGCACCTTCTGCCACAAGCCCTGCACCGTCTCCGGTGGAGGGAAATCCGAGATCTCGAAATCCCTCGCCGACGCCATGGAGGTCGGTCCCGTCATCATGCCGGATTTCGAGATCGACATGCGCCTCGTCCAGGATCTCCTCGACCGCGACTACGGAGACCGCTACCGCCACCAGATCGACGACGGTCGAAAGAGCCGCGCCATCCTCGATCCCGCCCGCTCCCTCGGGTCCGTCATCCGTCTCTTCTCCCCCAGCGAGGAGTATTCCGATGACTACAACGCCTTCATCACCTCCGTCCCCCGGACGGTGAAAGACTTCCTCTTCACCCTGAAACGCTACTACAAGCCCGACTGGGGCGACGACTGGCGCAGCCGCTTCCGCGTGGACAGTATCAATGGCCAACCCGGCGTGATGCTCAAATACCGCCTCGCCCCCGTCATCACCCAATACCTCCGTGTCGGCTACTCCCAGGATGGCTCCTGGCGGATGTTCGGCCTGAGAAAAGACTTCGTCGCCGCGACCAAACTCCAGCGCGAGGACGACATTTCCGCTTCCGTCGTCGTGCCCGCCAGTCAGGTGGACCGTCGGCTCCTGCATCCCGACGTCGATTTCCCCGCCTACAAATTCATCGAGAACTGCGAGTACCGCCTCTTCCAGCGCCCCGACGAGGCCATCCATCGTGGTTATGATCGCAAGACCGAACTCGACTTCTCGCGGAAGGGGAATTTTTTCTCCAACTACGAGCCCATCACCCGCGAAGAGGGCCGCGCCATGGTCGAGGACGCCATCCGCTTCGAGCAGTTCACCGGACCCATGCGCGACACCCTGCGCGAGTTCGCCGGCGCCTCCGACGGCACCTCGCCCTCCTACGGCATCAGCTCCGCCCATCCCCGGCTTGTCGATGGCAAGCCGACCAAAAACCCGCGCTACCTGCAGAACCGGCCCGACCTGGAGAATCCCCGCGCCGAATACCTCGCCGAGATCGGCGCCCGATTCTATCGTCGCCTCCCCATCGACAAACCCGTGCTCAACCCCGTCCACGCCGTCCTCCCCGGTCGGCGGAACAACCCGCCCGACCAGGCCGCCGGCATCCGGCCGCTCGCCGTCTATGGACCCATCCATTACCAGGAGCTGCCCGAGCTGTTCATGGACTTCATCGCCAGCCTCACCGGCAAATCACCCTCCACCACCGGCGCCGGATCCGAGGGAGCCCTGACCAAAGGCCCCTTCAACGCGCTGCCTCCCGTCTACGACCTCAACGCCGCCCTCCTCAGCTACCTGCTCACCGGCTACGAGGGCTTCAGCACCGCCGCCGGTTACGTCGGGCCGAAATTCCGCGTCGATCACGACATCTCCCTCGTCGTCCCCGAAGTCTGGAGCCGCATGTTCCTCGAGGAGCGCGATCCCAAGTGGCTCATTGAAAAAGGTTACCTGGAACCCGTGACCGATTTCGAGCACGAGGGGCGCGTCGTCCTCGGCAGCCGGCTCGGCTATCGCGTCACCGAGAGTTTCGTCCGCACCTTTTTCGGCCGCATGTTCAACGACCCCGGCTCCGTCTTCACCGAGGCCATGCTCCGACCCGAGCTGCAGAGTCTCGCCGACTACGTCGATGGCATCGACAACATCGTCGAGACCCAGGAGCGCGTGGCCCGGCAGTATTTCGAGGACGGCACCGTCGAACTCGCCATCCCGCCCCTCAAAGCCCTGCTTCACATCATGGTCGAGGGGACCCATGAGGGCAGGGACATCGCCCATCCCGAGATTCGCGCCCTCTTCGATCGCGAGGCCGTCCTGGCCGCGCCGTGGTACCGGGAGCGCCTTACCGCCAAGCTCGCCATCAAGAAACAGACCATCGCCCAGCACGTCGCCTCCCTGGAGAGTTTTCTTGAGAAAAAGAACTACGCCAGCGAGGCCGAGCGCATGCAGGTCAGTGATCGCCTCCTCGCCACCATCGAAAAGCTCGAATCCCTCGAGCGGGAACCCGAAGCCTATCTGGACACCATCCTCGGCACCATCGGTGTGCAGCCCGGCCTGGATCGGGAGTGAAGCGAGCCCCGGCGGATTCCGGATGATGCTCGACCACTGGCGGGCAAACAGGGTAATGTCCCCGGCATGACCCTCTTGAGTCGCCTCGCCGTCTGCCTCCTCGTCATCTCCGCGCCTGCCGCGATTGCTGAGACCGTCGAATTCCGCGGCGCGCGATTCTTCGTCTATCGATTCGACCCGAAAGTCGAAAAGCTCGAGTTGTTTCTGCCGGGACAGAGCGCCAAGCGATCCCCGACTTTCGAGCAGTTGGAGCGCGACCTTAACGCGAAGGGACGCCGACTGAAGGTGGCGATGAATGCCGGTATCTACGAGCCCGGTTTCGTCCCCAGCGGCTTGCACATTTCCGAGGGTAAGACCCTCGTCCCGCTCAACACCTCCGGGCCACCGCCCAAGGCGAGCTCCAACGATCCGACCCCCAACTTCTATCTCCTGCCCAACGGCGTCTTCTTCATCCGCCCCGACGGCACCGCCGCCGTGCGATCAACGGACTTCTACGCTAAGGCCAACGAATCCCCCCGCGTCGCCACCCAGTCCGGCCCGTTGGCTCTCGCCGCCGGAAAGATCCATCCCGCCTTCCGGGAACACTCGCCGAACCGCCTCCTCCGCAACGGCATCGGGGTGGATTCGAAAGGTCGCGTCGTCATGGTGTCCTCCGACCGCACGCCCGGCCTCGGGCAGATCAATCTCTGGGGCTTCGCGGCCTTGTTCCGCGACAAACTGGACTGCGACTACGCCCTCTACCTCGACGGAGACATCTCCCGCCTATACATCCGCGGCGAGACCGACACCGAAGTCCCGCGATCCAACTTCTTCGCCGGCATCCTGGCCATCACCCAGCCGGTCGAGGTCTCGGCGCCCGCGCGGTAGCGGATTTTCCGGGAGATTCGCCGAACAGGTCTCGATAGTGGGCCGAAAACCGTCCCAGATGGGTCACGCCGTGTTCCAGCGCGACCTTCGTAACGAATCCGCGCTCGACCGGCGAGAACCGTCGCAAGGCGCGGTGAATGGCGTTGAGCCGGAGAGCCTGGAGGAAATCGCGAGGGCTCTGGTCGAAAGCTTGCCGGAAGGCGTATTCCAGCTCCCGCCGACTCACGCGCAGAGCCAGGCAGACGTCGGGTATCGTCACGGGCTCGTCGAGGTGATCGCGCAGCCATTCTTCGGCGCGCCGGGCCAGTCTCGCCCGATTGCGCGGCCCCTGTCGATCACGCTTCCCCGTGGCGACCTGGCACTCCCAGGCGAGCGTCACCAATTCGGTGATGAGTTCGGCGACCGCTTCGCGTGGTGTTGAGTGCGGGGCGCCGATCGAGTCGGTCGACAGCCGATCCCGCAGCGAGAGCAGGCGTGCCTCGACGCGGTCGAAACAGGGCCCGGGCAGCAGCCGCACCGTTCCCAATCGCCCGAAATCATGGGATGGATCCACCGCATCGGGTGAAGCCAGACGACGGCAGCGCTGCCAGATCGCTGGAGGCACGTGAACGGCGATCCCGACGAAATCGGGAACAATGCAGCCGTCGATGACTTCGCCGGGCGGGGTGAAAACGAGCAGTCCGCGTCGGGCCGCCTCACCATACCAGCGGGACGGTGCATCGGTCTGGATCAGTGCGATCGAACCCCAGCCGGGTGGCGGGGAGCCAGCGATGCGGGCCTTGACGCGGGCGTCGTAAAAATCCAGCGCCCAGCCCCTCGACTGGAACTGCTCGACGCGGGTCACGCCCTCGGGCCGATGGAGAAACTCAGCGCGCAATTCGGCTCCCGACACGGCTTCGCCGAACTGGTCCGGGTCGCTGAGGTCGTGTCTCAGGTGGCGATACCAGGGTGACGAGCCGGGAGTCTGGAGACGAGGACGCACAGTTCCGAAAGTGCGCAAAACGGATTGCAGTAGAGCAGTCCGGAATGGTAGGTGTCAACCCGAACCGTCTACCACCTGCATGAAATCGATTTCCCGTTTCGCTGTCGCATTCCTTCTTCTCCTCCTGATCGGCGCTCTCCCGCCTTTGCCCGCCTCCTCCAACGAAGCCCCGAAACCCCACATTCTCCACATCGTGGCCGACGACCTCGGGTGGAGGGATGTGGGGTTCAACGGGTGTGCCGACATCCGGACGCCCAATCTCGACAAGCTGGCCGCCGAGGGCGCGAAGTTCACGGATTTCTACGTGCAGTCGATGTGCACCCAGACGCGGGCGGCGCTGATGACGGGGCGCTACCCGTTTCGCTACGGCCTGCAGACGGCAGTGATCCCGTCGGTCTCGGCCTACGGACTCGACACGGAGGAAAAGCTGCTGTCGGCGGTACTCAAGGAGGCCGGCTACCGGACCGCGCTGGTCGGCAAGTGGCACCTCGGTCACGCCGACCGGAAGTGGTGGCCGCGCCAGCGTGGTTTCGACTACCACTACGGCGCCATGATCGGCGAACTCGACTACTTCACCCACGATGAGAAAGGTGTCCTCGACTGGTATCGCGACAACGAGCCGCTCCGCGAGGAGGGCTACACCACCCAGCTTCTCGGTCAGGACGCCGCGCGACTGATCGAGGCTCACGATCCGGGAACGCCACTCTATCTCTATCTCGCCTTCAACGCGCCCCACACGCCCTACCAGGCGCCCCAGGATTACATCGATCGCTACCCCGAGATCGAAGAGCCGACCCGTCGCGTCTATGCCGGCATGGTCAGCTGCCTCGACGACGAGATCGGCCGGGTCGTGGCCGCGCTGGAGAAAAAGGGAATGCGCGAGAACACGCTGATCGTTTTCCACAGCGACAACGGCGGCACCAAGAACGCGATGTTCGCCGGTGTGATGGCGGACATGTCCCAGGTGAAGATTCCCTGCGACAACGGCCCCTACCGGGACGGGAAGGCCTCGCTCTTCGAGGGCGGGACCCGCGTCTGCGCCCTCGCGAACTGGCCCGGAAAGATCGAGCCGGGCGAGGTCGGCGGACTCGTTCACGGAGTCGATCTCTTCACCACCTTCGCCGCGCTGGCCGGCGGCTCCACCGAGGGCTGCAAGCCGCTCGACGGCGTGGATGTGTGGGACACCATCGCCACCAACGCCGCCTCGCCGCGCCGCGAGATCGTTTACAACATCGAGCCGTTCCGCGGCGCGGTCCGTCTGGGTGACTGGAAGCTGATCTGGCGCACCCTGCTGCCGTCGAGTGTCGATCTCTATCACCTCGCCGAAGATCCCTCCGAGGAAAACAATCTCGCCGCCGGTCATCCCGAGAAGGTCTCCGAGATGAAGGAGCGTATCGAGAGCCTGGCCGCTGAGGCCGCCAAGCCGCTGTTCCTCCTCGACCAGTTCAAGGTGATCCAGACCAACATGGCCGGTCACCCCGTCCTGCCGATCGACGAGGGGTTCGGCGATCCGGAGACGGTGAGCGGCTCCCATGATGCCGAGCAGGATTGACCGGACTTTTCAACCGACACCGCTCGTCCCCGCGTGAGCTGGTGTGCCGAGTGGCGCGCCCACCGAAGCTCCTCTTCGCCCGATTCAGATCCCATGAAATTCGCTTGTCTCCTCGCCCTGAGTTTTGTCGTGACACCTCTACCGATCATCTCGGCGGGAGAGGTGGTGGAAGTCACAGAACCCACTCCCTTGGTGGTGGACGAACGGCTGCCCATCGATGTCACCTTCACCATGCCGGGCTGGCTCGCGGGCATCGAAGGGACCGTCGGGGTGCGGGATCTGGCCAGCGATGTTGAAGCGGGATTCGACGACATCATTCGCAATCTCGACATGATCGCCGCCGCCACTGTGGAATTGCGGCGCGGCAAGCTGGGCTTTGTCCTCGACGGGATGTACCTGAAGGCGTCCGTCTCGGGGAACCCTCCGGGGCCTCTCCTGTCCAACGTCGACGTCGGGATCGAGCAAGTACTCGCCGAGGGCGCCTTCCTCTATCGGATCCATGAAGGCGACCGGCTCTGGATCGATTTCCTCGCCGGAGCGCGCTACTTCTACCTTTCCAACACCCTGAGCCTCACCGTCGACGGCGCCGGCGTCCGCGATGTCAGCGAGGAACTGAGCGCCCGCATTGTCGATCGGGCCGTGGAGGCCGCCCGCGAGGAAGTGGATCGTCGCCTGCCGACCATCCTCACCGATTTGAGGAATCAGGTCACCGCCACGGTCCAGGACCGGGTGGCCGCGCGGGTCGACGAGATCCGGGGCACCATCGGCGACAGGATCGACCAGGGAATCGGCGGAGCCGGTCCCGGCATCGGAGACGGCATCGCGGGAGACGGCCGCATCCGCGAAGCCATCCGCGAGTATGCCCGCGCCGCCGCCGACGCCCAGGTGGAGGCCGCCCGGGCCCAGGCGTCCGCCGCTCTCGCCGCTGCTCGGGTCAGGATCCGGAAGGAGGCCGAGAAACGTCTCGCCCGCGCCGAGGCCAATCTCGCGAAGGCACTGGAGCGGGAGATCACGAGCCGGATTCCCGCCTCTGAGGTTCAGGCGTCACGCGAGTGGGTGGATCCCTTCGTCGGACTCCGCGCCCGCTGTGAGCTCTGGGAAAACTGGTACGCCGTATTTCGAGGAGACATCGGCGGCTTTGGGCTGAACTCTGATCAGACCGTGAATCTCTTCGGCGCCCTCGGTCTCCAGCTATCGGAGCGGGCCTCAATGGAAGTCGGCTATCGCTACCTGAGCGTCGATTTCCACAGTGGAGGTTTCACCTACGACATGGTCACTCAGGGGCCATACTTGGGGCTCGGTCTCACCTTTTGACCCGCATCCACTTCCGTCGTTGGGCGGACCTGGTTCCAGTGGCCGTCGTCCTCATTGAGACTATCGGCGTCGATCATGATCTGGATCAGGAGAATGACCCCTTTGTCTAGGGTCGCGACGAGTACGTCATTGCCAAGGTTGGGGTCTTTGCTGAGGAATCAAGGTATGATTCAGTTTCCGACTCATCCGGAGGCGATCCCACCCGCGAAAGGGCATTTATTGCGCCCTTTCCCAATAGAAAAAGCCCTTCATCGTGCGATCTAATCAGAAAATGGGGGTGAGACACTTCCGATGAGTCGTTATTCTGGTCCCGAATGCTCCCAAAACAAAAACGCGCCCGGGAATTCCCGGACGCGTTTGGCTATTGAAGCTTGTTGAGCGTGGATCACTCGGCCTTCGGCTCGGCCGGGGCCGCGCCCTCGGCGGGAGCGGGCGCGCCGGGTTGCTCGATCTTGGCTTTGCCGCGCAGGTCTTCAATGTAGCTCTGCATCTTCTCGGATTTGCGCTCCTCGAACATGCCTTCGCCGAGTTCGTCCTTCACATCGGCGAAGGCGAGGGTCTTGGCTTCCTTTTTGTCGGTGACCTTGATGATGTGGTAGCCGAACTGGGTCTGGACGAGTCCGCCGACGGCGCCGATCTCCTGGCTGAAGGCGGCTTTCTCGAATTCGGGAACCATCTGGCCCTTGCTGAAGGTGCCGAGGTCGCCGCCCTGGGCTTTGCTGGGGCAGTCGGAATGGGCGGTGGCGAGTTCGGCGAAGTTCTCGCCTTTTTTCTCGACCGCCTGGGTCTGGAGGGACTCGGCCTGGGCTTTTTTCTTGGCCAATTCGGCTTCGTCGGTGATGCCCTGGGTGGAGACGAGGATGTGGGAGGCCTGGATGCTCTCGTCCTGTTTGAATTCGTCGGGGTGCTCGTCGTAGTATTTCTGGATCTCGGCTTCCCCGGGTTTGGCAACCTCGCCGGTGACCTTCTCGATGAGTTGGCGGATCTTCAGGTCGTCGGTCATCTGGGCGCGGATGGCGTCGAGGCTGAGCCCGGCGGACGCGGCGAACTGCTCGAGGGTGGCTCCCTCGGGGAGCTGGGTTTTGATCTCCTCGAGGTTCTTGTCGATGTCCTCGTCGGTGGCCTTGTAGCCCTCCTTGTTGGCGGCGTTGAGCAGGAGCGTTTTGGAGATGAGTTCGCTCCTGATCATCTGTTCTCTCTGCGGCTGGTGCATGGCCTGGGTGACAGCGCCATCGTCGTCCTCGGCAACCACGACCTGAGCCTGCTCGCCGTCGCCCATCGTCGCGAGGAAGAGCAGGCGCGGGTGAATCCCGATCTGCGCCGCGTGCTGTTCGCCGATGACCGCGACACGCTGGTGGGCTGGCTGCGCCATCGCCATCTTGCGTACCACGATGCCGACCTGGACTTCCTGATG
>CAYTNL010000109.1:0-17193 GCA_964439145.1 uncultured Verrucomicrobiales bacterium | reverse complement strand
TTTTGGGAGTGGCCTTCGGGAGGTCGGGAAGGTGGTTCCCGATTTTGGGAGTGGCCTTCGGGAGGTCGGGAAGGTGGTTCCCGATTTTGGGAGTGGCTTTCGGGACGTCGGGAAGGTGGTTGTGGATTTTCGCAGTGCGTTTCGGGACATCGGGAAAGGGACCGGAGATTTTGCCGGTCGGTTTCTTGACGAAAACTGGCGCGCGGGAATAGGCTCTGCCGGAACGGGTCAAAAAAGTTTGACGAAACTCCGGCGAAAGACGGCGCTGATGCTGCTGTAATTCGACTCCGAAGGGGCGGTCAGAGAAGGAATACAACCCTTTCTGATTAGGGGCAGGCGGGAGGCCCGCACTGCCACGCTCCCTCCCTGCTCTCACCAAGCCAATTCCTGAATTTCGAGGCCTTCGATCCTCGCAAAATGGGTGTCGCCTGTGGCTAGTTTCATCGCCCCTTCCAGGGCTGCGGCGGCGATCCACGCGTCATTTTCGGGGATGCGCTTTCCTTGAGCATCGAGTGTCTGGGAAATGCGCCCGTAGGTTTTCGCGGTTGCCTCGTCGGGTAGGATGATCGCGATGTTCTTGAGAAAGGATTCGACTTTGGAGCGCTCATTCTCAGGATGGTCGGCCTTGTGGATTCCCTTTTCCAACTCTCCAACAGTGAAGAGCGAAGTGAATAGCAAGCTCCCCTCGGGAAAGGCGGTCGATAGATCCAGTTTCCCCCGCAAGTGGGCGACGATGGGACTGGTGTCCAGCAAGATGTGATCAACCATGGGGGTCAGCCTTCCGGCTCATTCACTTCGTCTCGCAACGCGGCGCGCTCGAAGGCTTCACCCTCCTCCTCGTCCATGCAGCCGAACGATTCGGCCAAGGCTTCGCGCTGACGCTGGGAAATCTCGGGCGCCCATTCTCCGATCAATCGCGCGACTTCGACCAATTTTGCGTTGGGAAGGCGATGGAGATCCCTGGCGATGGATTCGACCAATGTCATGACTCGAAAAAAGTAACGCATGGCCTCGGGTCCTGCCAGCGGGATTCTGTGTGTATCGCTGGCAGGCTGAAGCCCGCGCTCCAATGTTTCCCCATCACTCCACGCCGAGTTTGCCTTTGACGTCGTCAACCTTGAGGCCGGCGACGGGGAGTTCGTAGCCGAGGGTGTCGCCGTTGGGTTGGAAGCCGCCGCCGTCGACGTCGATGAAGATGGGGTTGTTGTAGGCGATGGGCTGGAGCTTGGCCTGGCCGCTGGTGCCGAAGCCGGTCTCGAGGGTGTGATTTTCGCCCACGGCCACCACGATGAGGTGGGCGTCCTCGCTGAGGTTCAGTTTCAGGGTGTGATCGAACTTCACCACGCCGTCGCCGAACATCTCGGGGTGCTTTTCCCGAGTGTAGTTGTATTCCGGAGCCTGGCGACCGTTCACCAGCACCTGGACGCGGTCGATGTCGAGCCAGTCGGTGCACTGCACCCGCACTTTGAGGTCGAGGTCGCCACTGACGCGGTCGTGTCCGCCGGCGATGATGCCGGCGCCGGTCTCGACTTCGAGGAAGGGGCCGGTGGAAAGGATCATGCGGCCGGCCTTGGAGTGGCGGCTGAGCTCGCGCCAGTCGATGAGGGCGGGGTCGTCGGTGGCGCTTTTCACGTAGGTGCGCCAGCCACCGACGCCGTTGCCGTGGACGTGGTGGGCATCGGCCACGGCGATGCCCCACGGGGTGTGGCCCTGGTTGAGCAGCTGCAGCCAGACGAACTCGCGGATGGGGGACACCTGGCGACCGACGCCGGTGCGGGCGGCGACGATCTCGTAGGGGGCGCCGGCGAGGATCTGGCTGGCGCGGTAGTTCTGCGACTCGAGGGCATCGATGAGTCCGCCAAAAAAGGCGTAGCCTCCGTCGGGGCGTCCGTCGCCGTTGCGGTCGACGAAGTTTTCCACCATGTCGGGGTGGTTCACGTGGACCCAGCGGTCGGCTTCGGAGCCCTGCCAGTCGCGGAGGGTGATGGCGTTGAGCCGCGGGTCTTTGCTCCACACGGGGGCGCCGCCGTCCTGCCGGGTGGGATCGGGCTGGAAGGGGAAGCTGTTGAAGTGGGCGCCGCGGCCGGTGAGTTCCATCCCGGGGAGGGTGTTGAGGAAGGTGGCGAGGCCGAGGCGGTCGATGTGCGGGCGCCAGTCGTAGAGGCGGTTGTGCTCGGTGGTGGGGGCGTATTCGATGTGTTCGGCGGCGAGGTTGATGAGCCGGTCGTCGGTGCCGCAGGTGTTGTCGCCGCTGGGGGTGGAGTGGTTGTGGTAGTCGGCGGCGATCCAGCCGGTGGTATCGACGAGGCGGCGGAGCCGGGCGGTGAGGGCGTGGGTCTGGCCGGGCTGGAGATCCACGGTCTCGCGGTGATGGCTGTGCTCGGGGCCGCGGGTGATGATGATGTCGTATTTCCCCGGCGGCAGGGGCACGGTGAAGTCGCCTTTTTCCGAGTGGTACTGGTCGACACAGCCGCGGGCGCGATCGGTGGGCCCGAGGTTCACTTTCGGGGTGTCGCCGACGGCGAGGAACTGGGCTTTGCAGGGGATGCCGGTGCCGTCGTCGTCGGTGACGGTGAAGGCGACGGCGGAGACCGGGGGGAGCACGTAGGTGCGCCCGACGGTGACGCCGCTGCCGGCGTCGATGCGGTCCTCGATCCAGTCGCGGCCGATGTCCTCGATGGAGATGAGGGTGCCGCCGGCGGGCAGGGCGGCGGTGGCGACACCCGTCTCGTCGGGATAGGCGGCGATGGCGTGGTCGCCCTCGTATTTCACCACCACGCGGCCGGTGGTGACGGGATTTCCCGCCTCGTCCTTGAGGGTGGCGGCGAGGGTGGCGACCTCGTCGCCGCGTCGTTCCGCGACCAGGCCGACGGCTTCGGCGGGGGAGCCGCCCACGGCGAGGAAGCGGGCGACGGTGAGGGAATCTCCGGGCTCCACGGAGATCTCGCCGCTCTCGGGGATGGCGGCGCCGGCCTCGGCCACCCAGGCGTAGGCGTAGCCGCATTTGTCGGCGGGATCGATGGCGTCGGCCCAGTTGATGCCGGTCACGGTGCCTTTGCTCCGCATCTGGGTCCAGCCGTCGGCGATGCGGGCGGTCTCGGCGGCGGTGCCGCGATTGGTGAAGGTGGTGACGACCAGGACTCCCCGCCAGCCGTCCTCGATGCGGTATTGGTGGCGCCGCTCCAGGCCGCCGGATTTGGCGGCGGAGACGAAGGTCTCGATCACGGCGGCCCCGCCGTCGGCGCCGTCTCTGGCGACGCGCACGTAATTCACCGGCCCGCGCTGGTTGGACGGGGTGAAGATGGTGATCTGGTCGTTGGCCGCGCCTCGGAGGGTTAGGTCGTAGAGGCAACCGGGCGTTTCCCCGTCGTCGCCGTAAAAGGTGCTCATGTTCGCCCGGCGAAGCGGCAGGTTCCCGGAGATGACGGCTTCGACGAGGTCGTTGCGGAGGACGAAGTCCCCCACGATGGAGTCGGCCTCCTTGCCGCCGGGTCGTTCGGCGGTGAAGTTGGCCTTGCCCAGTTCGAAGGCTTCGGCGGCGGAGGCGTCGGGTCCGGGGACGGCGGCGAGCGCGGCGGTGGCGAGAATGAGGCGGGGAAGGGAAGAGTTCATGGCGGGTCGGGAGGGGGCATCATGGCCCCCGCGTCGGTGTGGAGGCAAGCACGCAATGGCGGGGGCGGGTGACGAAGAATTTTCAGGAAGGGCAAAAAGTGGCTTGGCGCGGGCGGGGGGGATCGGCATACTCCGCTCGTTATGAGTTCGCAAAAAACACCACGCGTCCGGGCCCATGTCTTGCTGACTTCGGCGATCGCTTTCAGTGTCATCTCCGCCGTCGCCCAGGAGGAGCCGCAGATGACGGAAGAGGATTATCAGCGCCAGTTCATGGAGGCGCTGGAGACTCTCGGGTGGGAGCGGCAGGGGGCCGGATCGCTCGACAAGTGGGCGCGGATCGAGATCCCGGCCGGATACCGTTTCACCGGCGCCAAGGGGGCGAGTCAGTTGCTGGAGATGACGGGCAACATTCCCGATGGATCGGAGAACGGCGTCATCGCCACGGAGAATTTCGACTGGTGGGTGCTCTTCCGGTTCAACGACATCGGCTACGTCAAGGACGACGAGAAAGACGAGATCGATCCCACCAAGCTCCTGCGTCAGAAGCAGGAGGCGCAGGACGCCGGCAACGAGCAGCGCCGTGACATGGGGCTGGACGAGCTCCATGTCGAGGGCTGGGCGCGCGAGCCTTTCTACAACGAGGAGACCAACAATCTGGAGTGGGCGCTGCTGCTGCGCGATTCCACCGGCGGCATGTCGGTGAACTACAACAGCAAGATCCTCGGCCGCAGCGGGTTCATGGATGCGGTGCTGGTGTGCGATCCCGAGCAACTCGACGCCGTGTTGCCCGATTTTCAGAATCTGATCCGCGGATTCCAGTATCAGGAGGGGGAAAGCTACGCGGAGTACAAGGACGGCGACAAGCTGGCCAAGATCGGCCTCACCGCCCTGATCGTCGGTGGCGGAGCGGCCATGGCGGCGAAGACCGGGCTTTTTGCGGGGTTGTTCAAGATCTTCGCCAAAGGCGGCAAGGCCGTGATAGTGGGCGTGATCGCCTTGTTCGCCGGAGTGGTTCAGGCTTTCAAACGCCTCTTCGGGCGCGGCGAGTGATGGCCCCCTCACGACCCCCGCGGCCATGACAGACGGCGAAGCGTTCCTGCTCGTCTTCGTACTCATTTATCTGAGCGACTGCCTCGTCTGGCTGACGCCGGCGGGGTATGCCCTCGTCTCGTTCTGGGGACGGGGGTATCTGGTGCGCCGGGCTCGGGTCAGTTTCGAGGCGTTGAAAAAGGGCTTCGCGGTGCTCAATCCGCTGCCGCCTTTCGGGACCTTGTACGTGGGGGAAGCCTGGCCGGTGGCGCTGACCGCCGAGGGGCTGGCGCCGTGGTCGCGCGAGAATCCGAATCCGGGCGCGGCGCTGGGGGGGCTGCGCGGAGTCGAATACACGCCCTGGGATCGGGTGGAGCGGGTCTCGGCGCGGGATGGCTACCTGTGCCTCAACGGTCGCCGTTTCGCCCATTGCGCCACGCGGGCGTCGGCGGGTCGATTGGCGCGGGCGGTGGAAAAAATCCGTCTCCTACCCGACGCGGACGCGCGCGACGAAGCCATCGCCCGTCTCGTGCGGCGCTCGTTCAACGCCCGACACGCGGCCCGGCGGGCGGCCTTCTTTCACCGGGTCACCCGGTCCCTGCGATTCAACGCCATCCTCCTGTGGGTGCTGGTGTTTTTTCTCCTCCCCTACGCCTACTGGCGCCTCGAGGACGGGCCCCGTTTCTACCTGGTGCTGCTGGGCGTCTGGCTGCTGATGTGGTGGATCGCGATCGAATTCGTCCGCCTGCATCGGCGATTCTATCCCCGGATATCGGGGGATCGCTGGCAACATTTCGTGTTCGCCCTGTGCTTTCCCCACTACGCCATTCGCAGCATCGACGCCCTTTCGAAGGGCTTCCTCGCCGGCCACCACCCGCTGGCGATCGCCGTGGCCCTGGCCCGGCCGGAGGAGCGGGACCGGCTGGCGGGCAACCTGAGCCGCGACGCGCGGTTTCCCATTCCGCTGGGTGAGGGGGGCGATGCTCCCTCCGCGCGCGCCGCCGAGGTGTTTCGGCAACGCTACTTCCTCCCCGCGCTCGAGAGCCTGATGACGCGAAGCGTCGAGGACGACGAGGATACCCCGACCACGGTGGCCTGGTGCCCGCGATGTCACACGCCCTACGAGGTGTCCGGCATTCCCTGTGACGATTGCGGCGGCATCCCCACCGTGGCCCGACCGCAGGCGCATTGACGGTATTTTTAAATATTATAGAAAGTTTGACAAAATTAATGAATTCTCCTACCCTCGGGAAATCGGGTTTTCTTGAAAACGGGATAATCCGAAGACACCAACCCCGAGAACACCAAGGAGATGAACCACACCCGTCGCTTGAATCCGCTTACCGCTGTCGCGCTTTTCGCGGCCGGTCTCACGCCCGCCTTTGCCGGTTCGGGCGCCAAGGAAGTCGTCACCGTCACCCCGCCGACCGAGCAGGAGTGCCTGTCCTACGACTTTGTCGATCTCCAGTATGTCTACACCAGCTTCGAAAGTCTGGATGACGGGCACGGCGCGGCGGTGAATCTTTCCAAAGGACTGTTCGGCAACGTCTACCTCACGGCCTCCGCCAACTGGACATCGTCCTCGATCGATCACGCCGATGTCGATCTCTACGGCGCCACCGCCGGTCTCGGCTACGCGCTGCCGGTGAGCAAGCGCTTCCACCTCAACATCGAGGGTGGGGGAGTCTACGGACAGTTCGACGGCGCCTGGGGCTACGATGATGAGAGCTGGGGCGGCTACGTCGGCCCCGGTTTCCGCTATTGCCTGAGCCCCGGCATGGAGGTGTTCGCCAACGTCTACTACGTCATTTTCGACGGCGGCGAGGATCTCTTCGAGACCAATGTCGGCATCGTGGCCAACATCACCGAGACCGTGGCCTTCAAAGTCGCCGGATTGCTCAACGAGGATGACCAGGCGGTGATGGCCGGGGTGCGCTTCTACTACTGAGAGAGCCTCCGCGCGCGAATTTCAGGCGAACGTGGCTGTCGGCCGCGTTCGCCTTTTCCATGCTCGCGGAGTCGGCCTCGCGGAGGAAGGCGACGAGATCGCGAAACGGTTTGCCGTTCCCGTCTTCTCCGGGCAGGAGGGGCTGCACAGTTATGTGGCCGCGCAGCGGGTAGCGGGTGAACTCGACCGGGCCGCCAGCCTCGTCCAGCCGGGCGTAGGCCCGCTCGACCGATTCGTCGGGCACCACCGGATCGAGACCGCCCGCGGTGAGAAAGATCGGCGGATGGTCGCCATCGGAAAGCAGGGCCGGGCGGACAATCTCCGGTGCGCAATCCTGGCCGAAGATCGGCTCCAGGAGTTGCCAGCGTTTTTCGTCCAGCGCCAGTGGCGGGGCGAGCCCGACCACGCCCCGGATGCTTGTGGAAGGTACGCCAACGGAACTCAGAAAGCGGGGCTCCAGCGCCAGCAACACCGCCATGTGCCCCCCGGCCGAATGTCCGCCGAGCAGGATGCGGGAAGGATCGCCGCCGAACCGATCCGCGTGCTTCGCGATCCACGAAACCGACTCCGCGGCGTCGTGCATGAACTCCGGGTATCGGGCGAAGGGAAACTTCCGATAGTTGGGCGTCACCACCACGAAACCCTCACGCGCGACCGCCTTGGCAAATCCCCGATAGAGCAACTTGTCACCATGAGACCAGGCGCCGCCATGAAAGAAAACCAGGATGGGAAGGGCCTCAGTGCCGCGATCTTCGGGCACGATCACATCCAGACGCTGAGCCAAGTGTGAACCGTAGGACTGGTGAAAGGCGTCTTCCCAAGACACTTCCCCAGCCCGCGTTTCGCCCGGTCCCGCGGCGAGGAAAAGAAGACTGAGGGTGAAGGTCCGTGGATTCATTCCTCACCCTGCTCCACGGACGATTCGACGTCCACCGGGAGATTCGCCGCCTTGCCGCTGACCCGTTTTCGGGGCGCATTCTTCCTGGTCGGTTTCACATCGGGTGCTTCCTCGCCCTCGTGGACCGGCACCACCTTGATCTCGACATTCACGGGGACGGCGCGGAGTTCGCCGATGAGGCGTTCGAGTTTTTCCACGGTGACGTCGGCCAGGGTGGCTGGTCTGGCCTGATCGGCGGCGGCTTTGGACAGCACGCCCTCGATACGGCCGAGGCCCTCGGAAAAGCCCGCCAGGGTTCCCACCACCCGCGAGACCGGGTCGTTGTTGCCCCGACCGCCCATGAGAAGGTTGCGATTGAACTTCCGCTTGATGTCTTCCCATCGCTCGGTCTCGGCCTCGGTGAGGACGCCCTCGAGTTCGCGGAACTTGAGCAGGTTGGCCTCGGCGCCAGTGGTCAGCGTCTGGGCCTCGTTCTCGTAGTGATCGAAGATGGTCGCCTCGACCTCCCCGTCGGTCATGATGGGCAGGATCCTTTCGGCGATCCGGTTCATGTTTCGATACGAACCCTGGAGCCGGAAGGGCGGTTCGGTTCGGTAGGCGTCCTCCATGGCGGCTGAGCGGATGTATTCCAGATTCACCCGGAGAATGGTGTCGCGCACCCGCATCAGTTTCTTCATCACCGAGACGAGTTCCTCGATCTCCTCCAGGGCGTAGTTGCCCTCGAAATCGACGCCGTCGCGGCTGCCGGTCTCGGCGATTTTCATGATGGCATGGACATCGGCCCGGTCGCGGCTGGCGAGTTTGCCGAGAATCGGATTGGAGGTCAGCGCGTTCTCGATGTAGCTGGCCTCGAAGTCGCCGGTGTTGCCGCCGATGATGTCGCCGAGATTGTAGGTGTCGGCGCGGTTGGCGAGCATGTCGGGTATCTGGAATTTTCCCCCGCTCTCGGTGTAGGGATTCCCGGCCATGACGACGCAGACTTTCTTCCCGCGCAGGTCGTAGGTCCTGGGCCGACCGTTCCAGACGCCCTCGATCTTGCGCTGGGCGTCGCAGAGGGAGATGAATTTCTGGAGAAACTCGGGATGGGTGTGCTGGATATCGTCGACGTAGAGCATCAAGTTGTCGCCCATCTCCAGCGCGAAGTTCAGCTTCTGGATCTCCTCGCGGGCGCTGGCGTTGGGCGCGTCCTCGGGATCGAGAGACTTCACGTCGTGTCCGATGGCCGGCCCGTTGATCTTCATGAAGGTCAGGCCGAGTCGGTTGGAGACGTATTCCATCAGAGTCGTTTTCCCGTAGCCCGGCGGGGAAATCAGCAGCAGCATGCCCATGCGGTCGGTCCGGGTGTCCGCCCCGGCGGTGCCGATCTGTTTGGCGAGATTGTCGCCGATCAACGGCAGGTAGACGCGGTCGAGCAGGCGGTTGCGGACGAAGGCCGACATCACCCTCGGTTTGAACTCGTGCAGGCGCATGGCCTCCCGGCGAGCTTCGATGAGCGCGACCTTCTTCGACTCATAAGCCTCGAAGCGGGGGACGGCTTCGGTGGTGAAACGGCGCAGCCGACGGGTGAAGTCGAGGTAGTCGAACGCGTAGACGCCCTTCTCGATGCGCGGGTGATCGCCGAGCAGGCCCCCGAGCGTGGCGGTGGTTTCGACATGCTTCACCGCCATTCTCTCGAACTCGTCGCGGACGAGGTGGACGGCGGCCTCGGCGATGGACTGGGAGTGCGGGCGTCCCGCCCGCCCCGGAGCCTCGGGTGAAGAGGGTTCAGTCTCCGACTCAACCCTGTCAGGTCCCTCCGGCGGGCCAGACGCCCGCGCTCCCAGCGAGCCTTCGATCCAATCACAAGCCACTTCGAACTGCGCCACGGGATCGCCTTCCAGTTCCAACAGCGCGCCCATGAACTGCTTCTCCAATCTCTTGGTGGTCAGGATGTGCTGGAACGACTTCAGCAACTCGGCCGCTGGCGGGGCGATGACCATGTCGGTGTCGTCGATCAATTCGAGAAACAGGTACTCCGCCGCCAGTGTCGCGTCGGCCTCGGCGAGAACCGCCAGGTCGGCCGACTGCTGAAACGCCTCGATCCCGCGTCGAAGTTCTCCGACGTAGGCGGACTGCATGTCCTCGCCCGCATCGGGAAAGCTCGAACGCATCAGGCCGAAGGCGCGGAGTTTTCTTCCCAAACGAACCAACTCCGCCGATTCCCGATCCCAACTCGCGTGGTGGAGCAGGGCGAGGGAGCGTTCGGCGGGCGGATACTTGAGGAGACCTGCCTCGCGATGCACGGCGGCGAGCCTGGTCAGGATCGTCACCGCATCCTTGTCATGCACGCCCTTGGTGTAGCCCTCGCGATAGCGTGGCGCCATGAACTGTTGCGCGCTCTCGAGGCGCGCCGCCTCGTCCAGAGCCATCCATTGGTCGAGGGCGCCGTTGCCCCGCGCTTCCAGGTCGCGCAGCAGTTGCCAGGCGAGGTATTCCGCCCGGTAGATCTCGTCATTTTCGGAAACGACCTCCTGGTCCCAGACTTCGCGGGTGGCGAGAAAGGCCTCGTCGCGGATGGGCTCGAAGTAGTTGGTGCCGGCGAGGTGGAGGCACATGAGGTCGTCGCGCGGCACGATCGACAGTTCCAGGTCCTGCTGGTTGACGGAGAAGCGATGGTTGCCGAGCTGGATGATGTTCTTGCCGTCGACGAATAGCTCCTGGCGGTCCTTGAGTTGGCGGACCGAGTCTTCGCGCAGCGTCTTGAGCTTCGTTTGGATCTCGTCCGCCTTGACGGTGTCGCCGATGCCGGTGAGTTGGGCGATGACGTCGCGGACTTTTTCCACCATGAGATCGCCGGCGAGGTAGCCGTTGATTTCACTGATCGACCCGAGGCTGTCGAGCCGGTGAGCGATGGTGGTGAGCACGCGCTCGGCCGATTTGGCGAGCGACGCGGCGCGTTTGTTGCGTTTTTCGACGAGGCTTAGCTTTCTGGCCTCGAAAGCGTTGTAGACCTCGTCGCGTTTCTCGATGAGCTGTTCGATGTATTCGTCGAAATCGGAGAAGCGTCCCTCCAGCTCCTCGAGCTGGACCATGATCTTGGAGAGATACTCGTCGCAGCGGTCGGGGGTGTCGCAGAGGTCGAGGTAGTTGACGACGGCCTGGTTGACCAGTTTCAGCTGAGCGCCGAACTGGGCCATGCCCTCGGCGCGGGCGAGGTCTTTGCGCCGGTTTTTCAGCGCCGTGCGGACGCGGTTGAGTGTGGCGTAGATCTCCGAGATGCTCTCGATGATCTGGGTCGTCTGGGTGGCGTCGGCGATCTTGAGGTTGCCGACGATGTCGATGAGCATCTCCAACTCGCCGGCGGCGGCGTTGAGTTCGGCTTCCACCTCGTCGGCCTCGGTGACCTTGACGACGGTGTCGATCCGTCGCTCCTGAGTATCGACTTGGCCCCGGTAGGGATCGAGGGCTTCGGGGCGGAGGAGAAACTGGACGCAGTGCTCCGAAACGTGGCTGGTCGCCCCGGTGACGTCATTCTCGAGGGCCGCGACTTTTTCCAGATCCACGTAGCGCAGGTCGCGCAGGGAGATGATCTCGCCCCGCACCTCGCGCAACGCGGCGAGGCTGTGGACGAAGCCGAGGATGTCGTCCGGGCGGGTGTTGCGTCCGGCGGTGGCGAGCTTGGCGGCTTTTTCCGCGACCCGCTTCGTTTCCGCGGCGGTCGATTGGCGCAGGCGTCGCACCTTGTCGAATTCGGCGATGGCGGCGTCGGCGGCGGCCCTGATTTCGCGGAGGACGGCCTTGAGATCGTGGGCTGCGGCGTCCCCGACCCAGAAGTAGGCGTCGGCGATGTCGCCGGTTTTCTTGGCCAGGTCGATGTAGAGATCGGCGTAACTGTCATCCTTGCCCAGCAGGTTGAGCACCTCGTGGCACTCGGCCATGCAGCGGACGATCTCGGCATTGCCGATCTTGTGGAGGTGGTTGTCGGTCTGCTCCGCCGCGCGGAACTCGCCCTCCATGAAGGGAGTTTTCCAGATCTGGAGCGCGTGGTGTTTCCGCGGTTCGCCGTCGGCGCGGAAATAGACCAGTTCGCCGTCGGGAAAAACGGTGTAGCCGTGGCAGATGATGGGGGTGTCGACGGTCTGGCTGATGAGATTGTAGGACATCAGCACGTAGGTGCCGGTGAGCCGGTTGTAGAAGACGTGGAGAAAATCCTCGCCGTTGGGCGAGGCGATCCGGCGCTCGAAGAGCATGTCGGTCAGGCCGCTGTCGAAGCGCTTCGTCTCCCCGGTCTGGAGATGGTAACCGTCGGAAAAGATGATGCCGTGGTCCTCGGGCAGGAGGACGCAGGAGTTGGCGATCGAGTCGATCCGCGTCACCGACTTGACCTTTTCGTTGTAGACCAGGTGGCGGTGATTTTTTTCCTGATAGGGTCGGATTTTCAGCAGGATGAGGCTGCCGACGACCGCGTAGAGGATCTCGGCATCGTCCAGTGTCTGATCCCGATTGGTCACATCCTCCCGATAGATGCCCTCGCCGCTCGCGGTGTTGTCCTCGATCTTGATGGTGAGGTCGCCGCCCACGGTTTCTACGAAAAGGCGGTCTTCGATGGAGACGTGCGGGTAGATCCCCTCGCGGTACATGCCGCGGTGGGCGCGGGTCCATTCGAACTCCTGCTGCGGGGGAAAGGTGTATTCGTGATCGAAGCGGTTTCCGATGTATTCCAGGGCCCCGTCGCGGATGAGCCATTTGAAGCATTTCACGTCCTCGACCGTCTTGCCGACCCGGAAGGCCATGTAGAGGTGCGGCCCGATTCTGCGGAACTTCACGAAGACCGTATCGCGGTAGTATTTGTAGAGGTAGGCGAAGTCCTCGGCGAAACTGCCCTGGTTCAGCAGATCCAGCCCGATTTCCGTGAAGGCGTGGGTTTCGGGGTCGTACTGGTAGGCGGAGAAGACGTCGTCGAGCGCGGTGATGGACTTGAGGCCGAACTGGACATTGTAGCCGAAGAGAAAGCGGTTGCCGCCGATGGCGAAAATGTCGCGCGGGATGCAGTTGTGGGCGGTGGAGACACGTTCCGTCGCGATGAGCGAGGGCTCGACCGCGCCGAAGACCCGCTGGCGTTCCTCGTTGAGTTTCCCGAGGCGTTGCCGCAGCTCCGTGCCATGGCTGGCCAGCCGGTGGCGGATGATCTCGTAGGCGCCGCCCTCCAACTGGTCGGGGGCGCTGGCCTCGGGGGCTGTGGGGTCTTCGGGCATACACTTTACAGGGAGTACGGACGTCTCGCCCGCCGCGATGTCTTGGTTACTGGGAGTGCGGGCGTCTCGCCCGCTTTCACTGCCTGGGGAAGCTTGTCGACTGGGGCGGGCGAGACGCCCGCGCTCCCAGCGTCACGGAAACTTCCATCCGGCATGACGATTTTGGAGAGGGTTGGTCGTTTCCGATGGGCACTGCTCCAACGCCAGTCCTCGGGTTGATCGCAGAGGCCTGCCGAAACTGGATTGCGATGGATGTAAAAGACGACGTTTTGATAGTGGTCGTAGTCTCTAACGTAGCGATCAAAGTAATCGTCCCACCAGAAGGGAGGATCGAATGAAACGATCTTGGCAGCCTCGTGAGCGGTGAAGGAGCGCCAACTGTGGAGTAGTCCAGAGAGAGGAAATCCCTCCCTCATCTCGAAAACACAGTGTACGTGGTTTGGCATGATTACCCAGGCCAGCATCCGGTAGCGTTCCTCGTCGAAGTGTAGAAGCGCATTCTCAACCATTTCGGCAACGCGAGGGTTCCTGAGGTGACAAGCTCCGTATCCGTTGTCCAGAGCGCGTTCCACTTGACGTGAGAACTGGACTTCATCATTCTCTCCTCCCAACCGCTCGCGAACTCGGGCCGGCAATGAATCCGCCAGCCGAAAGGTGAGGCTTTGCACTAGACCGGGTTGATCGAAATGGGGTGGATAGCCACGCGAATGCCATCCCTTGTGGGGATCGACTGGTTCGGCGTATGGCGAGTGATCGGGCATTGATAGTTCTCACTGGGAGTGCGGGCGTCTCGCCCGCTTCATTTGCCAGAAGTGGCCGGTCGACCGGGGCGGGCGAGACGCCCGCGCTCCCAGCGTCACGCGCCCGGCTTCTTCAACGCGCTGTGGGCCTTGGCCTCACCGATGCCGAAGCGCTTCGCCGCCCCGAGCAGGGCGCCGAGCTTTGTCCGGGTGGCGTCGTCCTCGGCCTCACCCATCATGCGCGCGAGCAGGGCCGAGATGCTGAGGTTCTTGAGGTCCTCGCTCGATACCCCGAACTGGTCGACCCAGTTCGCGATCTGGCTCTTGAAGTACTCCGGATCGCCGTTGAAGAAGGTGTCGCGCACATCGCTGAGGGTGGCGCTGTTGTCCACCATCCGATCGATGGCCTTGCCCTTGGTGATGGCGTTGGTGATCTGGTCGAAGAAGGTGGTCTCGCCCCCGACAATGTCGATCTTGGCGCTCTTGAGGGCCTCGGCGAGGATCTCGGAATGCTTGGCGGCAATGGCGCGGCGGACATCGATCTCCGCGAGTTCGACGGCTTTTTCCTTATCGAGTTCCAGCTTGAACTCCTCGTGTTCCTTGCCGGCCTCGTTGAATTTCTTCATTGCCTCGGCTTTGGAGGTGATCCCTCGAGCCTCGGCATCGGCCTTGGCGCCGATGACTTCGGCCTCGCCCAGGCCGGTGGCGGCAGTCTCGGCGGCGATCCCCTCGGCGAGGGTCTTTTTGGCGACGGCGAGTTTCTCCGAGGCGGTCTGTTCGGCTTCGGCCTTGATGACGATCTCCTCGGCGTGCAGCTCGGCGGCCTGCTTCTCCGCCTCGGCGAGTCGGACGCGCTCGTAGAGATCCTGGTCGGCCCGCAGCTGGGCGGCCTCCTTGGCGGCCTCGGCTTCCTTGATCTTCTGGATGAGGGATTCCTGGGCCGCTTTTTCCGCGAGGGTCACGGCGACCTGCTTCTCGCGGTCGGCGCCGGCGAAGGCCTCGGTGTCGAGGATCTTCTGCTGTTCCTCGACCACGGTCTTTTCCACCGCGACGCGCTCCTTGATGACATCCTGAATGGCCTTGCGCTCGATCTCGACCGCTTTCTCCTTTTCGATGTCCTTGAGGGTTGTGACCCGCTCGCGCTCGATCACCTCCAGCTCGCGGTCGCGTTTCACCCGCTCCTGCTCGACGGCGTCGGTGCGTTCCTTGTTGCGTTGGGCCACGAGGACTTCCCGCTCCTTGTTCTGGGTGGCGATCTCGACCTCCTCCTCGGTGGCGATGCGGGCGCGCTCGGATTTCAGTTTCTCCTCGGATTTGATCTTGGCGGCCTCCGCCTCCTCGCGGGCCTGGACGGCTTCCACCTCGCGTTTCTGCTTGGCCTCGGCCTCGGCCTGCTGGCGTTCCAGTTCGAGGATGGCTTCGCGTGCCTCGACATCCTGTTGCTTGATGACCTTTTCCTTGTCACGCTGGATGTGGTTGGCCAGCTTCGCCTGGGTGGCGGTCAGTTCGGTGATTTTCTTGATGCCCTCGGAATCGAGGATGTTGTCCGGATCGAGCGCTTCAAGCGGGGTCTGCTCAAGGTAATCGATGGCGGCGTCCTCAAGCGAGAAACCGTTGAGGTCGGTGCCGATCAGTTTCAGGATTTCTTCGCGGAAGGTTTCCCGCTCCTCGTAAAGCTCGGTGAAATTGAATCGTTTCCCGATCGTCTTGAGTGCCTCCGAGAATTTCGCGTCGAAGAGCTGTTCGATCGCCTCCAGGCTGGAGGCGCGCTGGCAGCCGATCGAGTTGGCCACGCGAATGACGTCCTCGTCGGTGGGGTTCACCCGGACGAAGAAGGCGACCTTGATGTCGGCGCGCATGTTGTCCTTGCAGATCAGGCCGCCCGACCCGGTGCGGTCGATCTCCAGCCGTTTCACCGAGAGGTCCATTTCCTCCACGCGGTGAAATGCGGGGAAAACCCAGATGCCGTCGAGGCCGACCTTGGTCTTGCCCATGCCGGTCCGGACCAGGGCGCTGCCCTTGCGGACTTTCTTGAATAGCGAGGCGTAGAGCATCGCGGTGATGATCACGACCCCGATGATGGCGCCGATCACAAGAGCGACGATCAGGATCAGAGGGCTAGCGTCGAATGCCAGTATCATGGTGGTGTTTCCTTTCAGACAGGTTTGTGGGATTGAGAAATCAGTGTGGGGTAGAGTCGCTCAGGGGGCGGACGATGTAGACCTCGCTTGCCTCGTCCTTCATGATGATCAAGACCTCCGTCCCGCGAGGCAGGTCGTTACCCTCCTCGCCGATCCGGGCATGCAGCAGGATGGGGGCGCCATCCCGCACCACTTCGACCTGTCCCGACTCGCGGGTCACGCTCAGGGAGCGCACGCTGCCGGACATGCCGATGAGCGGCTCGCGTTTCTCCGTGTCCCTGAGCAGGCGCATGAGAGGGCGGAGCGGCCGGATCGTCAAGCGGGTCACGACGAAGGACGCCGCCAAGGCCGCGAGAAAGATCACCGTGGCCCGGCTGCCGGAGTCGGCCGCATTGAAATAAATGTTGCCCAGCAGATTCCCGGCCCAGAGCGTCAGGCTGTAGAGGGTGAGCACGAACATGATGGGCGCGTCGGTGGCGCCAAGAACTTTGATGGTCGTGTGCAGGAAATTTCCCGATCCCTGGTGATCATGAGCCATGTCGTCAGCGGAATCCACATCGACATCCACATCAGCTCCGTCACTATCGAGCCCGAGGACGCCGTCGAGGGCGTCAAAGTCCATCACACCGGCCAGCGAGATGAGCCAGTAGACGGCCACGAGCCCCAGCAGGATGGTCAGCGGCAGATTGTGGGCACTGATGGCTTCTTGTATGACGGTATGCATGTCTCGTTCCCCGTTTCAGATCACCGCCCAGATTGCGCAGCATCTTTTCCCGGAGTCAAGACCGGCGGCCTCGCGGCCGACCGGTCTCTTCCCCCCCTGGATTGGGTGAGGTCAGGCTAGCGATTTTGTGAAATCGGGCGATTACAATCGGGAAAAGCGATTGTAACAGTGGCGAGACGCCGCCGCTGGCTAACCTCGCCCCGCATGCCGAGCCATCGCGCTTGTTTTTCCCGAACCGATTCGCCACACTCATCGCCATGGAATCCCACGAAGTCCTGAAACGCGCATTCGAGAACTCGAACGCCGGCCCGAAGCAGATCGCCGCCGAGATGGGGGTCTCGCTATCGCTGGTCTACAAATGGGCGCAACCGAACACGGAGTCCGGCTCCGGGAGCCGCAATCCGCTCGACCGGGTCTCACAATTGATGGAGCTGACCCGCGAACCGGCCATCGCGGAATGGCTCTGCCGCCAGGCGGGCGGTTACTATGTGAGAAATCCCAAAAGCACCTGTGAAAAGGGCTACGAGGTGGTGCCGGCAACCCACGAGATCGTGCAGCAGTTCGCCAGTCTGCTCGCGGTGATCAGCCAGGCGGCGATCGACAATACCATCACCCCCGACGAGTCGGCGGAGATCCGCCGCGTTTGGGATCGGCTCAAGGCCTACTGCGAAGGCTTCGTCCGCTGCTGCGAGGAGGGTGATTTCGAGCAGATCAAGACCGACCTCGCCAAGGCGGGTTGAGGAGTCCCCGTTCGCCGGCTGGTCCGCCGACTCAAGAGGGTCGGCCGCGCGACCTGACCCTCTTTGGTCGTTTCATCGGTGTAGAAAACTTGCCGCAAAAAGACGGATTTGGAGGTGCTTTCCGGCG
>CAYTNL010000108.1:0-18921 GCA_964439145.1 uncultured Verrucomicrobiales bacterium | reverse complement strand
CCCGTCATCGCCCCAACGGAAGGTAAGCCGGGGAAACTTCCGCCCGGTCACGAGGCGATGACCGCCGGCGTTGCGGTGGTCTTCTGCCAGGGCGGAGAGATGTTTCACCAATGGAGAGAGCGAGGGATCGTCGAGACGATTCGTCTCCTCGCCGCGGTCGGTGGCCAGGTCGTGGAGGGCGAACGGATGCGCTTCGCCGTGACGGATGAGGCGGGCGTCGTAGAAGATTTTCCACTGTCCCGCGAAAATCCGGTCGCCGACCCTGGGATTGTCCACGCGCATCGCGGCCACCGCCGGATCGTCCTTTGATTCCTTGTGATCGTGGAAGAAGAGCGGAGGCCGGGGCTGTTTCGGAGTTTCGCCTTTCCATAACGGCAACACGGAGTGGCTGTCTTCCGCACCTTTCTCACCGAGAAATGGGGAGGGAAGGGGCCAATCGAGCATCTCCGCAAAGGTGGCGTAGAGATCGGTGAGGCAGATCGGCGCATCATTGGTCAGGCCCGGCGTGGACGCGTCTCCATCACCGATCCCTCCCGCGCCCCAGGCCACGAGGAAGGGAACGCGATGTCCACCCTCGAAACAGGAACCCTTGTGGGCGCGAAAGGGTCCGGTGGCGACGTTGCTGTCCTTCTCCGCGCCGTTGTCGCTGGTGAAAATGACCACGGTGGTATCGATCAGCTTTTTCCCGGGATGACGGGGATCGTCGCGGGTTTCGAGGTAGTCGAGCAGGCGCCCGACAGCGACGTCGTTTTCGAGGATGTAGTCGTGGCGGGCATCCATCGGCATACCTGATTTGGTGCGGGATGCGCCCTTCACCGGCACTCCGCCGATCTCGTCGCTCGGGGTGTATGGGGCGTGGTTGGAGTTTGAGGGGTAGTAGAGAAAAAACGGTTTCTTCTCGTTCCCGCCTCCTTCGAGGTGGGTGTCGAGATACTCCACGGCATGGTCGGAGTGGCGGCTGCCCAGTTGGGTGAGCACGTAGGCGTTCGGTCCGTTCTTCACCAGTTCCTTCCCATTGCCGGTGGCGCTGACGAATACCCGACCGTGGATGTGGCCGGGGCCGATGTCCTGATTCGGGCCGCTCATTTTCTTCCTGTCATCGGCGGCGTCGGGACCCGAGGTGCCGTGGGAGCGGGAGGTGAAGCGGGCGTAGTCGAAACCGTGATCGAGAGGGCCGTCGTGGAGCGGTTTCGTCAGGTCGGCATCCTCCCAACCGGCGGCCGGTTTTCCATCCGACTGCCGGTAGCGCAATCCCACGTGCCATTTCCCGACCATGGCGGTGCCGTAGCCCTGGTCGTGAAACAGGGTCGCCAGGGTGGGACGGTCGCGCTCGATGAGTGGATCGCCCTGGGCGCCGAAAAGGACCCAGTGTTTCATGCGTCCACGCCAGGCGTAGCGTCCGGTGAGCAGGGCGTAGCGAGTCGGGGTGCAGCGCGAGGCCGGGGTGTGCGCGTCGGTGAAGCGGACGCCCATGCGGGCGAGGCGTTCGAGGTTGGGCGTGGAGAGCTGGACGCCGTCGGCGTTGCCGGTGAAATCCTGGTAGGCGCTGGTGTCACCCATCCCCATGTCATCGGCCATGAAGAGGATGACGTTGGGTTTGGAGACGGGTTCTGCCTGGGAGGCTGTCAGTGTGATGCCGAAAGCGACGAGAAGCGGGACGGAAGTTCTCATGGGGGGGCTGGATTATGATTGACCGGGCTAACAGGGTATGATCGGTGGCCTAACCCTGTTGAATGATCCTTTGGTAACCTTGTTCATTCCGCAATCCACTCGCCCGCTTGTCTCGCGTCGCGGCTCATCTCTTCCTGAAACATCACCGCCATGCCGCGCAGTTTTCGCAGCGATTCGGCGTTTTGGGCCGGCTTCGATTCTCCGGGATCGGCTTCGAGATCGTGCAGGGTGAGGCCGGGATTCAGAAACAGCTTCCACTTTCCGAATCGCACCGCGGCCAGAGCGCCCTGGCTTCCGTGTATGAAACAGGCGTCCCGGTATTCTTCGCGGGTGAATAGCGGCGACCACTCCAGCGGAGGAGCCCAAGGACGACGGTTCGGCACATCGGCGTTGAGGCCGGGATCATTGGATGACTTCAGCAGCGACGAGAGATCGCGTCCGTCGATGATTGGGTGTTCCTCCGGTATCTCGATCCCGGCCAGGGAGGCCAGGGTCGGATACCAGTCCAGGGCGCTGACGACTTTCGATTCCGTCCCGCCTTTCGCGAGGCCTACTCCGGGTCCCCAGGCGATGGCCGGCACGCGGATGCCGCATTCCCAAGTGGTCAGCTTGCGCCCGCGCATCGGTTGCCCGGTGGTCCTCCCCGGGCCACGCCCGTTGTCGGAGGTGTAGATGACGATGGTGTTGTCCGCGATGCCTTCGGTCTCCAGCGTGTCCATGAGCCGACCCACATGGAAATCGAGCTCCTGGATGGCGTCGCCGTATTCGCCCCATTCCGAAGCGCCCTGAAACTCCGGACTCACCCCGAGCGGGTTGTGGAGCATGGTGTGGGGGAGGTAGAGTAAAAAGGGCCGGTCTCGCTTCTGCCGGATGAATGTGATCGCCTCGTCGGTGTAGCGCTTCGTCAGTTCGGCGGGCTCGACATTCGCCTGGACAATCTCGCCGTCGCGCCAGAAACCGGGACCGTCTTTTCCCTCGAAATAGATCGTCTCGACCGGGTCGAGGTTGTGGAGCAGGCCGAAGTAGTGATCGAATCCCTGGGCGTTGGGGAGAAAGGGCGGCTTGTCGCCGAGGTGCCATTTCCCGACGCAGGCGGTGGCGTATCCGTGTTCCCGAAACAGCTCGGCCAAGGTGACTTCGTCTGGATGTATCCCGCGTTTCGAATCGGCGCGCTGCACCCAGGTCTCCATCCCGATGCGGCGCGGATAGCATCCGGTCAGCAGTCCGGCGCGCGACGGGCTGCAGATGGGCGCGGCGGCGTAGTAATCGGTGAAGCGAACGCCTTCCTCAGCGAGCCGATCAATCCGTGGTGTCTTCACCTCGGTCGCCCCGTAGCAACCCAGGTCGTAGTAGCCCTGGTCATCGACCAGAATGACGATGATGTTGGGCCGCTCGTCGGCGCGCAGCGGTCCGGCACCGGCGGGGAACAGCGCGAGCGCGAGGAATAGGAGGAATCGTCTCATGATGAACTACTCCGCGTTGACTCCGGATTGCCCGGGAAACCTCGGGATCATTCGGCTTTCTTCTTCTGCCCGCCCTTGGAGAGGGCTTTCATCGCGGCCTCATCCGCTTGGCCGGAGAGATATCCCGTCTCGACGAGGAAGGCGTCCATCTTCCGGATCGTGTCGAGAAATATCTCCGTGCCGCCCTTGCTCTCGTTGAAGAAACCGTGGGGCTGCCCCTCGTAGAGGTGAAGTTCGGATTTCAGTCCGACCGCCTTCATGTCGGCCTGGAATTTTTCCGCGGTCGCCACCGGTATCAGGGAGTCCTTCGATCCGAGAAAGACGATCGCCGGGGGATCATCGCTGGTGATGTTGTGGGCGGGGGAAATGGCCGGAAACCACTCCCTGGCCCGGTCGTGACCCCAGCCACCGGGGCCATTGTCATAGACGGGATTGAAGAGCACGAGCGCCTTCGGTTTTGAGGATACCTCGGGATGCTTGTCGGAGGGATCGTCCAGTTCGTCGCACATGCCGGTCGCCGCCGCGACCTGTCCCCCGGCCGATCCCCCGCCGGCCGCGAGTCGGTCGGGATCGATGCCGAGTCTCTCCGCGTTGGCGCGGATCCAGTGCACCGCCGATTTGCCGTCCGCCACGCACTCGCGTGGAGTGGTGCCCTGGCGACTTTTCACCCGGTAGTCGGCGCAGATGGCGACCATGCCGCGCTTGGCAAGGTAACGCGCGTGCTGTTCGAATTGTGTCGGTGAGCCCGAGTTCCACCCGCCGCCGAAGAAGAAGACGATGGCGGGGCGCTTGTCGGTGGCGGGATCGTGGCCTTCCGGTTCGAAAACGTAGAGGTGGAGATCATCCCCCGAGGCCCGCTTGTAGATCTCGGCCCTGGCGCCGGGGAGATCGAGTTTTTCGGTTTCCGCGAACAGCGGGGAGGTCGCGGAAGGGAACAGGAAAAGGAGGGCAAAAAGTCGCGAGAGGCTCATGCCATCGACCATAGCGTCAGCCCGAGTCTCAGGCCAAGAACGAATAGACGGCGGTTGCGCAACTCGGGACGGCCCCGCATCGTGGCACGATGAGAGCGCCGCAATGGGTCCGACTGTTTCCCGACCGGGATTTCCGCTGGTCGATGGATTTGCGGCCGGGCGACGCGCGCGACTTTTTCAGCCTGTCTTCAGAAGCAGAGGAGACCCTGGCGCGGCGCCGAAGCCTGCTGGGGGATCATCCCGACAGCTACCTGGCTTTACCTGAGGAGGAAGCGGAGATCCTCGGCGAAGCCTTGCGGGCGCTGTCCCAATGGACAGGTCGGGACTATCCCGACGCGCGTGGGGCGGGCGTGGAGTTGGAGCCCGACTGGGTGCTCCTGCGTCCCGATGGTGACGGGGTGTTTCGCGTGGTGGCGGGGGTGGTTTGTTTTCCCTCGGAATGGTCCCTGCCGGAGAAGCTGGGCCTGACTCTGAGCGCGGTTCACTCCCCGGTTCCGATGTTGAACGATGATCTGGGAGCAAAAATCGACACCTTTCTGGCTCGTCTGGGCCACGGCGATCTGTGGGAACGGGAAAACTGGGGACTCAGCGCCGACGGCGATCTCGATCATCATCCGCGGCTGATACGTCCCCGGCTGGAGGCGGAGGCGAGACCCGAGACGACCTGGGTGCGGCTGGAGCGTCAGTTGTTTGCCCGTCTCCCTGGCGGAGGCGTGTTGTTCGGCATTCGGGTTACGGTGGATCGACTCGACCACCTGTGCGCGGCCCACGCGGGCATGGCGGCGCGGGTGGCGAGGGCGCTGTTGACCATGCCCGCGGCGGTCGCGGCCTACAAGGGCATCCCCGATGACCGGACGGGACTGGTGGAAAGGCTCGGCTCTTTCGGTTAGCGAGGGCCCGCGACGCCGGGTCGCAGCGTCTCCGCGGACTTCACCAGCGAGATCGAGGCCGCCCACGGGAACTCTGCCTCCAGGCGCGACGCCCTTTCCCGCCAGGTGGCGGCGTCCATCCGCGCGGGGTCGGTGGAGGCGATCACCACCAGGTTGCCGGTGTCGGCGACGGGGAATTCGTAAACCTGGGGAAAGACCGCGCGAATGACGGTGAGATCTTCGGGAGTGGAGGCCTCGTGTTCGATGAGATTGAACGCCACCAGCCCGCCGGGTTCCACGAGCCGGGCGCGGATCTCGCGGAGAAAGTCCGAGGTTTTCAATCGGCGGGCCTTTTCCTCCAAATCGGACGAGACGTCGGGCGGGCGCAGGAACGCGTCCATATAGATCACCTCATAGACCGGTCCATCCGTCTCGCGCAGATAGTCGAAGGCGTCCCGGGTGTGGATCTCGGTGCGGGGACCATTCCCGGTGCCGAAGTGGGACTCGGCGATGGCCACCACGGCGGGATCGATCTCGACCGCGTCGATTCGGGTATCCGGCATGGCCGTGTGGAGAAAGCGCACCATGCCGCCCCCGCCGAGACCGATCACCAGCACGCGCGCGGGGGAGGGCTGGAGCGGGGCCGACATCATCAGGGCGCGGTAGTAGCGGAGTTGCGGGACCGCCGGGGCGGCGAGATCGAGCTTTGATTGCATCAGTTCGGCGCCGTCCGGCTCCACGAACATGAGACTGCGGACACTCCCCCGCTCCCGGACCCGGATGTGGGCGAAATCCGAGGTGGTCTCATGGATGACCTTTCCGTGCAGGCGATGCTGCCGCGCCGCCCGCGACCAGTCCGGCGCCCGGAGGATGAGGGCGACAATGGCCGCCATCAGGAGGGAGGCGGCGAGGATGACGGGGAAGTGTCTCTTCAAGGCCGGACTAATGCCCCGAATCCGGCGTTCTGGCCAGTGGCTCGATGGGAGAAAAGATCACCCGGTGCCACCGCTTCCGTCTTGATTTCGGATTGGCGATGTCGATTCTATCGAGATTCCTCAGCCATCACATCCATGAGAACCATCCTGCCCGCGTATGTCACCGCTTCCCTGTGTGTCACCTTTTTCCTCGGGGGCGGTTCGTCCGGCCTGGGGCAGGTGACTCCCTCGCAGTTGCGGCTCTTTTCCCTGAATCCCGCCTCCGACACCAGCCTCGGCGAAGTCGTCGCCGCCAGCCGCACCCACGTGGTGGCGGGAAATCCCAAGTCCAGTCCGCCGCTCCCGGTGGCGATCAACGGGGTCGGCAGCATCTCGATCTTCAATGCCGCCACCGGTCAGCGCGTTCGTGAGGTCTTCGGGCCGGTGTTGCGCGGCGGCGGGCAATTCGGCGCGGCGCTGGCGCTTTACGGCAATGTCCTCGCCGTCGGGGAACCCGGCGGCGCGGAGGTGCATCTCTACAACGTGGTCAGCGGCGCGCTGCTGAGGACGATCATCGGCCCGGCGGGCAGCCGCTTCGGAGCCGCTGTCGCGATGCACGGGAATCGCCTCGCCGTCGGAGCGCCGGAGAACAACGGCGGACGCGGGGCCGTGTTCGTCTTCGATGTGCGCAATGGAACCCAGCTAAACGCTTTGCCCATTCTGCACCCGGCGCCCAATGCCAACGACAACTTCGGTGCCGCCGTGGCGCTCACGGGCGACTGGCTCATGGTTGGCGCGCCCAAGGACAACACGATTCGCGGCACCGACGCGGGCAGCGCCTTCGTTTTCGAACTGGATCAATTCAACCGCGTGTTCACCTTCGACGGCACGGGCCTGGCTGGCGATCCCCTCGACGCCAATGACAATCTCGGCGCGTCGGTGGCCATTCACGGTCCCGTCTTTTTCGCCGGCGCTCCTTTCGACGAATCCGGCGGACCGGCCCTTTCGGGATCGGTGATGATCTTCTTCGCCCAAGATGACGAGTTCGTGGTGTTGCGGTCGGACGAGCCCATCAATGAGGGCTTTTTCGGCCAATCCCTGGCCTTTGCCGATGGGTTGCTCGCGGTGGGCGAGCCGGGCGCGGAGCACTCCCTGATTCAATTCACGGAAAAAGCGGGGAAGACGCACGTCTTCTCCGTGATGGACAGTCTGGCGCCGCGACGGGTGGCGATTCTGGAGCCGAAGATCGGGGAGGAGACGGAAGATGGTGACGAGTTCGGGACGTCCGTGGCCGTCTGCGGGAACCGGGTCTATGCCGCCGCCCAGATCGACGGCGATGGCGATTCGCCGGGCGCGGTCATTCGGTTCGATCCGATCTCGCGTCAACCCGACAGCAATCGGAGTGCCCCCGTGGTGCTCCAGCGTGGTGATTCGGTCTTGGGCATTCCCGGCGCTGTTTTCAACGGCATCGACGACTTCGTCAACGGCGGCGGCACCGGTGACATCCACGCCCTGGCGACCCACGCGGGACCCGGCAGTCGGGGTCGGAACAAGGGACTCTATCTGCAAGGAGGGACTCCACTCGCCCAGGTGGGCGATACCGACATTACCGGAGTGACCCTTACCGACATCATCAGCCAACAGCTGGTGTCGAGGGCCCAGTTTCTCGGCCGTCGTCGGGGCACCGGGGTCACCGGCGCGAATTCGCTCGCGATCTTCCAAATCGACGATTCTTTCGGCTTCAGTCCGAAGCCCATCTTCGCTCTCGGGGAGGATCCCGGCTTTGGAATCGGCGCGAAAGCACAACGCTTCAGCGCCATCGTGCAGGACTTCAACGGATTCGGCCTGGTACAGGGAAAACTCGCGGTCGACAACAACGTGGTCACTCCCGGCAGCGACAGCTTCGTGGCCGCCAATCAATTCGACGTGGGCGGCCCGCCTCCGTTCGCGAGGGAGGGCACGGTGCTCGGCACCGAGGTGCTGGGCGAGATCCTGCCGCGGCTGACCACCCAGTTCGCCCAGACGGTGGTGACCTCCATGCTGGCCAATGCGCCCGCCACCAATCAGGGCGTCTTTTTCCTCAGTGAAAATGTCCGTCTCGCGCGGAAAGGTGACCAAGTGTCGGGCGGCGCTTCCGCGGTGTTTTACCGATCCTTTCTCGGCGAATCGGGGAACGGCTCGGACAATGTGGCCATCCGGGCCACCGTGAGTGGTCCCGGCGTCAATGCGCGCAACAACGAGGGCATCTGGCTGAGGAATTCGAATTTTCCCAACCCCATTCTGCTCTTGCGAAAAGGCGACCAAGCCGCCGGAGCGCCCGCCGGGGTAGTGTATGATCGGTTTCTAGCTTTCCGCTGCTTCAATTCGTTCGCCGGCGTGAACGGTGTGGTAGTTCTCGCGAAGCTGCGGGGACCCGGGGTGAACGCCGGCAACGATTGCGCCGTGTTTTTCGCCAGCGAGTCGGTGTTGCCGGTGCCGATCGTGAGCCAGCTCCTGCGCGAGGGCGATCCCGCGCCGACCGCGACCCGAGCGACGGTCGGCACGATCCAGCGATTCGCGGTTGGGGACGACGGCACCTTTGCCGTGTTGATCAGCCTGGTCAACCGGGCCGGCGAGGCCACGCCCGCCGACAACCAGGCGCTGGCGATCGGGTTCCCAGGTTACGATGTCGATCCGAACCACGACGACAGTTTCCAACGCCCGGTGATCATCCTGCGGAAAGGTTGGAACTTCAACCAGAGCGGTTCGGAGACCATTCGGAGCTTCAGCCTGTCGAATCGCATCGGTAACGCCACCGGCGCCCAGGGTATCGGCGTGGGTGAGGTGGTCGACTACGGCGGCGGCGGCACGATCCTGTCCACGCTTGAGTTCGAAGATCGCAAGCGGGTCGGCTTTCGGTTCGCTTTCGGATTCGAGGACTGAGGCTGATGAGATAGGGTAGGATCGGTGATGTAACCCTCTTTGGTCGGTCGGGTCCTTGAGATTGTCGACAATTTCCCCCGGCGGGAAATCGTTTTGCTTCCCCGAGATCCCTGCGCTACCTAGTCGCACCTATGGCAAACGCACCCGGCGAGATTTTTCATATTGTTCCCCAGGAGACGCACGACACGCTCGTGCAGGCCGCCTACGAGCATCGAGGTTACGGCGCCGACGAGGCGGCGGCGGCGACGAGCATGTGCGCGGCGGCCTCCCGGCACGGCATTCGCACCCACAATGCTCTCAAGGCGCTCCACCTTGATGAGCTCTTCGGCTCCGGGTCCGGCGGCTGCGTGCCGGGCGCGGAGATCGAGGTGATCGAGACGAAGTTCAAGGCCACCCAGGCGTGGAACGGTCATCGCAAGCTCGGCCAGGCGGTCGCCGTCGAGGCCATGGAAACCTGCATCCGCCTCGCCGACGAGTATGGCTGTGGAACGGTCTCCGTGGACAACGCCTTTCACTATCTCTGGGGCGGCGGCTACGTGATGGACGCGGCCAAGCGTGGCTACATCGCCTACACCAATTGCACCTCGACCCTCGCCGAGGTGGTGCCCTTCGGCGGAAAATTTCCCACCCTCGGCACCAACCCGCACAGCTGGGGATTTCCCACCACCGACGCGGTCGGCTACCCGGTGGTGATCGATTGGGCCACCTCGACCATCGCGATGGGACGCGTGGAGCAATTCAAACGGGAGAACAAGGAGCTGCCTCCCGGCTGCGGCGTCGATGCCGACGGCAATCCAACGACCGATCCGTTCAAGATCAAGTCGCTCCTGCCTTTCGGCGCGCACAAGGGCTACGGGCTCGCGTTGTTGAATGAACTCTACGGCGCCGCCATCGGCGGATCCCTCCCGACGCTCCGTGGTCGCGCCGACCAGGCGAAGGAGGCGGAGGAAAAGTCGACCTCGGCGTTCTACTTTCAGGTCGTCCATCCCGAAGCCATTTCCGGCGCGGATTTTTCCCGGGGTCGCAATCAGGCGGAGAACATCGCCGCCGTGATGAGGGACATCCTCGGTCACGGGAACGAACACTGCATGCTCCCCGGCACCATCGAGGCCCAGGCGGCCGCGAAATGTGACAAGGCCGGCGGGCTTCTCTTCAGCGCCGCCGAGGTCAGGGCCTTCGGCGAAGTGGCCGAGGAATGTGGTCAGGACGCCTCCGCCTGGACGCCCGACGCCTTTCCCGTCTTCGAGGACTGAAAACGGATTTCTGAATACCGAAAACTCTCCCCATGAGCTATCTCGACGAACTTTTCTCTCTCCAGGGCAAGACCGCCGTGGTCATCGGTGGCACCGGCGTGCTCTGCGGTGAAATGGCCCAGGGCCTGGCCCAGGCCGGCGCCGAGGTGGTCATCGTGGGACGCAGCGAGGAAAAGGCCGGGGAACGACTCGAGAGGGTCAGGTCCGCGGGTGGACAGGGTTACTTCGTCTCCGCCGATGTCGCTTCGCGCGAATCGCTGGAGGCCTTACTGGCCACGGTGCTGGAGCGCTCGGGCAGGGTGGATATTCTCGTCAACGGCGCCGGCATCAATTCGCCCACACCTTTTCTCGATATTCCGGACGAAGAGTTCGCCCGCATTCTCGACGTGAATCTCGGCGCCATCGTCCGCTCCTGCCAGATCTTCGGCAGACAAATGTTGTCGCAGGAAAGCGGCGGCTCCATCATCAATCTCGGCTCCATCTCCGGACTGGGGCCGCTGAGCCGCGTCTTCACCTACTCGGCCAGCAAGGCGGCGGTGCACAATCTCAGCAAGAACCTGGCGCGCGAGTGGGCGGCCCAGGGGGTGAGAGTGAACACGCTGGTGCCCGGCTTTTTCCCGGCGGAACAGAATCGCAAGGTCCTGACCGAGGATCGTGTCGCCGCCATCATGGGCCACACACCGGCGAAGCGCTTCGGTGACGCCCACGAGCTGATCGGCGCCACCTTGTTGCTGGCGTCCGACAAGGCGGGCTCCTTCGTCACCGGCGTCGAGATGATCGTCGACGGCGGTTTTTCGGCGATGTCGATCTGAAGGTTTTTCGGTTTCCGGTTCGGAGTTTCCAGTTATAAGGTGCTGGGTAGTGACCATCGATTCTCATCACCATTTCTGGAGTTATTCGCCCGAGGAGTATGGGTGGATCGGGGACGGGATGGAGGTGCTGAAGCGCGATTTTGGTCCGGCGGATCTGAAGCCCTTGATCGATGAGGCGGGGATCGATGGCGTCATTTCCGTGCAGGCGCGGACCACGCTGGAGGAGAACGACGCCTTGCTCGCACATGCCGAGGCGCGTGATTGGATCAAAGGCGTGGTCGGTTGGGTAGACCTGACGCGGGATGATGTCGGCGATGCCCTGGGTCGCTACGCGGGGCGGGAAAAGTTCGTGGGAGTGCGGGAGGTTCTCCAGGGAATGGACGACGACGGGTATTGTCTGCGCGATGATTTCACCCGCGGCGTGTCGTTGCTGCACGATTTCGGGCTGGTCTACGACATTCTCATTTTTCATCGTCATCTCGGCAATGCTGTCCGCTTCGTGGATCGGCACCCGACGCAGGTGTTTGTCCTCGACCATGTTGCCAAGCCCTCCATTCGGTCCGCCAACCCGGCCGTCACCTGGTCGGCCAACATGCGGGCGCTGGGGGAGCGGGAACACGTATTCTGCAAGCTCTCCGGCATGGTCACCGAGGTCGCCGACGGGATCGATTGGACGCCCGAGTTGCTGCGACCGTATTTCGACGTGGCGTTGGAGGCGTTCGGGCCGGATCGCCTTCTGTTCGGCAGCGACTGGCCGGTGTGCTTGTTGAGGAGCGACTATGCGCGCTGGAAGCGAACGGTGGACTCCTTCGTGGCCGAGCTCAGCGCCCACGAGCGCGCCGCGATCTTCGGGGGTAACGCCGTGCGCGCCTACGGGCTGACCTGAATCCATCCGGCCTGTGGAAAAACGGCTTGCGCCGGACGACGTTTCGCGCACATTAGCCGTCCGTTCGCCGGCCCGTTCAGGCTGGCATCGAAAAGCACCCGTAGCTCAACTGGATAGAGCGTCTGACTACGGATCAGAAGGTTTGGGGTTCGAATCCCTACGGGTGTGCTTTTCTCTTCGGATATCTGCTCTCGCGCGCGACTGCGTTTTTCCAATGGCGCCGACCCGATGTTCTCGTTTTTTTCTGTGTCCACCCTGCCACGGTCGGAATCACCGCTTCCCGGTCCCGGCAAATCGGTGCTACCTTGGCGCCATGAAAGTCGCCGTCCTTTCCGACATCCATGATCGTCTGGATCATCTCGACGCGGCGCTGAAGGCCGTCGCCGAATCCGGGGCCGAGCGCCTGTTTTTTCTCGGCGATTTCTGCGCCCCGTTTTCGCTGGCGGCGCTGGCCGAGGGATTCGCTGGCCCCATCGATGCGGTCTTCGGTAACAATGACGGCGACCAATTCCTGCTCTGCCAGATCGCGGGGAAACATCCACACGTCACGCTGCACGCGCCTCTGGCGGAGCTCGAGGTCGAGGGTCGCAAAGTCGCCCTCCAGCACTTTCCCGAGATCGCGAAACGCCTGGCGGAGAGCGCCGCCTATGGGGCGGTCTTCAGCGGTCACGATCACCAGCGCTATGTCCACCAGGTCGGGGAAACGCTCTGGGCCAACCCGGGCGAGATCATGGGGCGCTTCGGCGTCGTGAGCTTCGGTCTCTGGGAAACCACCACCAACGGCTTCGTCCACATCGAGGTCTCGCTGAAAACGGAAAACTGAAAACGGGTCACTCATACGAATACGACGCCGTCGTCATCGGCACCGGGCCGAACGGTTTCGGCGCCGCCATCACCCTGGCGCGCGAGGGCTGGCGGGTGCTGATGGTCGAAGCTCACGAGCGTCCCGGCGGCGGGGCCCGGTCGGCGGAGGCGACTCTGCCGGGCTACGTCCACGACACCTGTTCGGCGATACATCCGATGGCGGTCGGCTCGCCTTTTTTTCGCTCGTTGCCGCTGGCGGCGCATGGGCTGGAGTGGGTCCATCCCGAGGTGTTGGCCGCGCATCCGCTCGCGGATGGCGCCGTGGCGATGCGGAAATCCCTGGCCGTGACGGCGGCGGGACTGGGTGCCGATGGCCGGGCGTATCGTCGTCTGCTGGAGCCGCTGGTGGAGAATGCCGAGGCGCTTTTCGGGGAGCTGCTGGGGCCGCTGCCCATCCCGCCGAAACACCCGATCCTGCTGAGCCGTTTCGGGATGCGGGTGCTGCCCTCGGCATTGGCGGCGGCGCGGCGCTATTTTTCCGACGAGCCGGCACGGGCGCTGTTCGCCGGGAACGCGGCGCATTCCGTGCTGCCGTTGGACAGGCCGCTGTCGACGGGAGCCGTCGGCCTGATGTTGATGGTGGCGGGGCACGCGCACGGCTGGCCTTTTCCACGGGGCGGGGCGCAAAAGATCACCGAGGCGCTGGCGGGCCACCTGGTGGGGGATCTCGGCGGCGAGATTCGCCTCGGCTGGCGGGTGGAATCGTTGGATGAGTTGCCGAAAGCGCGCGCTTACGTCTTCGACACGGTACCGCGGGAGCTGGCGCGCATCGCGGGAGACCGGCTGCCGACGGCCTACCGCGCGCGGCTGGAGCGCTATCGCCACGGTCCGGGCGTGTTCAAGATCGACTACGCGCTCAGTGATCCGGTACCGTGGAGGGACGAGGCTTGCCGCCGTGCGGGGACGGTGCATGTGGGCGGCACGCTCGATGAGATCGTGGTGTCGGAGCGGGAGGCGTGGAACGGGATTCACTGCGAGCGGCCTTTCGTGCTGGCGGCGCAACAGAGTCTGTTCGATCCCGCGCGCGCGCCGGAGGGGCGACACACGCTGTGGGCCTACTGTCATGTGCCGAACGGTTCGACGGTCGACATGACGGCGGCGATCGAGAGACAGATCGAGCGTTTCGCGCCGGGTTTTCGCGACTGCGTGCTGGCGCGCGCCGCGATGAACTGCGCGGATTTCGAGCGCTACAATCCGAGCTGTGTCGGGGGTGATGTGGTGGGCGGAGTGGCCGACTGGCGGCAGATTTTCACCCGGCCGGTGGCGCGATGGAATCCGTACACCACGCCGGTGCCGGATCTGTTCATCGGCTCGGCCTCGACGCCGCCCGGCGGCGGGGTGCACGGGATGGGCGGCTACTGGGCGGCGCGGGCGGTGATGGAGCGCCACCGTCTCTGAGCTCACTCCCGCCAGGCGGCCGCGGGCTCCAGGCCGCCGGCGAGGTGGAGTTCGCGATAAAAGCGATGGCGGCGCTTGCCGCTGGAGGTTTTCGACATGGCACCCTGGGGGAGGAGCAGGATCTCGCTGACGGAGACATTCATGCGGGTGGAAACCCGGCGACGGATGTCGCGCAGGATCTCATCGTGGGAGCGGTCGGTACCGTCGCGGACTTCGCTGACGATGACGAGGCGCTGGGAGCCGATGGCGGGCTCATCGATGCCGAACGCGGCGAAGCAGCCCTCTCGCAGGCCATCGACCTCGAAGAGCACGCCCTCGAAGTCGCTGGGATCGTATTTCTTGCCGTTGAGATTGATGCGCTCGCGGCCGCGGCCGGTCCAGAAGAGCTCGCCATCGCGCAGGTAACCGACGTCGCCGGTGAACAGCTCCCCGCCCCGGAGTGCGGCCGCGGTTTCCTCCGGTTCGTCGAGGTAGCCGATCATGCATGACGGGGTGCTGAGGGCGACGGCGCCGACGTGGCCCTCGGGCAAGGTTTCGCCGTTTTCCCCGACGATGCGGATGGTCATGCCGGGATAGGGGGCGCCGGTGCTGACGATGAGCGCGGTCTCGTCGTCGTCGTCGGCGGGTTCGGCGATCCGGGCGATGCCCTCATCGTGCAGGGCGCGGCGGTCGACCCGCTCGATCACGGGCGGTTCGGTGATGGAACTGAAGGTGGCGCCGCCGACATTTTCGGCGCAGCCGAAGTTGGTTTTGACGGCGTGCTGGGCGAGACCGAAGGGGGCGAAGCGTTCGCGGAACTGGAGGATGGACTCGGCGTGGATGCGCTCGGCGGCGTTCCAGATGCCGCGCACGTGATCGAGCCGCACGCCGTCCATCTCCGCGTCGGTGACGCGCTGCGCGGTCATGGCGAAGCCGAAATTCGGCGACCAGGTGGTGGTGGCGCCGGTGCTGTGCAGGGCGCGCAGCCAGCCCGCGGGGCGTTTGACGAAATCGGAGGCCTGGAGCCAGGCGAGGGGGATGCCGTGGGCGAGACAGAGCAGGAAATTGTTCACCAGGCCCATGTCGTGATAGAGGGGGGTCCAGTTGACGAAGACGTCGCGGGAGCCGTCGAGTCCCATGGCGGCGACCATGCCATCGAGCGAGGCGAGCACGCGATGCTGTTTCCACACGCAGACTTTGGGCAGTCCGGTGGTGCCGGAGGTGAGTTGCATGGCGACGATGGCGTCGGCGTCGGGATCCGCCAACGGGGCGGCATCGGCGTCGCCGGATCCGGTCAGCTCATCGACCCGGGCGAGGGGGAAACCGCTCTGCTCCAGCGCGGGGGTGAGAGAGGCGCTCTCTTCGCCGAGGATGATGAGCCGGGCGCCGGTCTTGCCGGCGACATGTCGGACGACTTCGGGCAGATTGGAATGCAGGCCCCGCACGACTGGCGGCGCGCAGAGGGTGGGCACGGCGCCGATGAGCAGGGAGCCCAGCACGGTGGCGGCGCAAGCGCGATCCGAGGCGAGGACGAACACGCAGGAGTCTCCTGCGCGCACACCGCTCTCGGCGAGTGCGTGCCCGGCGCGGGCGGCCTCCCGGTAGAAGTCCGCGAAGCTCAGCCACTCGAAGTCGCCCCGGCTGTCGACGAAGGCCAGGGCGCGCCCGTCGGGGGCGGCGGCGAGACGGTCCCGGAGCCGGGCCTGGAGGCTGATCGCTGGGGACATGGCGGCTGGCGGTGTCAGGCGTTCCTCTTTTCCTCCACGAAGCCGGCGATCTGATCGATGGAGTCGAGGTAATCGACGCTGATCTCGTGGGCGGCGAGCTGGATGCCGAAAGTTTCCTCAAGAAAAGACACCAACTTCAGGGTGGAGAGGGAGTTCATGAGCCCGTCGGAGATGAGCGGGGCGTCGTCGTCGAGCGCCTCGTCGGGGGCGTCGAGGATCTCGGTAAGGATGAATTGGCGGATGCGATCCCTGGGATTCGAATCCGGATCGTGGGCCGGTGTCTGCATGTTTCGGTGGTGTCGGAGGCTCCCAAAAGGACGACACCGCACGAAATGGAAAGCCGCCCCGGAGTCAAGCGGCATCTGGGGCGGCTGCCATCTTCCCCGGGGCGGGGGCGCGGGTGGATTTTCCGTAATTTTCCGGGGTGGTGGTAATGGTTAGCAAAGTCGGCACATCGGATGCCGGATATTCCCTTGCGTGACGCGATGAACCACGCAATTTGCGCGCTTCATGGAAAAGGGGGAGAACAGACATCGCATCGGCATCTGGCCGCTGCTGTTGATCGTGCTCGAGCTGTCGCTGGCGTGTCTGGTGATGGTGCGGTTCGAGTTTGACCTGGCCAGGCCGCTGGGTTGGGATCTGCTGTGGCTGGTGCCGGTGTTCGTGGCCCACGCGGTGATCCCGCTCGCCTGGCGGCGTCCATTTCTGCTATTGGTCACGGCCCTGCTGCTGACCCGGGTGCTGGGGGTCACGGCCGGGATCTACGCGATGGTGGTGGGCTTGTCACTCATCGGGCTTTGCCATCTGCCGATCGCGTATCGCTGGCGAGTGTTCGCCGTGCTCGGTGTGGCGACGGCGTTGGCGCTGGTGGACGCGAGGCTGCTTCACTGGGGACATCATCTCGAGACCGCTCTGCCGATTCTGGGCGGCATCTTCATGTTTCGCCTCATCCTGTATCTCTACGACATCAGGCACGAGAAGCCGGGGGCGGCCACGCCGCTGGAGCGCATCGGCTACTTCTTTCTGCTGCCCGCGCCGTTGGCGCCGTTTTTTCCCACGCTGGACTACCAGGTCTACCGACGGAGCTGGTATCGCGAACCGGCGTTCGAGACCTACCAGGTGGGCATGCTGTGGATCTCGCGGGGGGTGGTGCATCTGGCTCTCTACCGGGTGATCTATCATTTCTTCAGTCCGCCGGCGGAGTTCGTGGCGGACTTGGCGGGGGTGGCCGCGTTCTGTCTTTCCGGTTACCTGATCTATCTGCGGGTGTCCGGGCTTTTCCATATCATCACCGGGGCGCTGCGCCTGTTCGGCTACGCGCTGCCCGAGACGCATCGGCTGTATTTCTTCGCGCGGGATTTCAGCGACTACTGGCGCCGGATCAATATCTACTGGAAGGAGTTCATGACGAAGATCGTGTTCTATCCGGCCTTCATGACTCTGCGGCGCACCGGATTGGGACACCAGGGACGGCTCGCGCTGGCGACCATCGTGGTATTCATCGCCACGGCGGTGCTGCATTCCTACCAGACCTTCTGGCTGCGCGGGCGCTTCGAGATTCACCAGACGGACTACGTCTTCTGGGGTTTGCTGGGCCTGCTGGTGGTGGGGAACAATCTTCTCGACGCGCGCAAGGCGCCGGCCCGGCGCGGGGACGAGACGACCCGATGGTCGTGGGCGCGCGGGCTCGGGATGAGCCTGCGGGCGGTGGGTTTGTTCCTTCTTTTCGCCCTGCTCTGGGCGCTGTGGTCGGCGCAGGAGTGGAAAGTCTTCACCGATGTGATGAGGCAGGCGGGCAACGCGCCGCCCGCTCAGGTGGCGATGCTCCTGGGCCTCGCGGTGGCGGCGGTGGCGTTGGGGACCCTGGGCCAGTGGGCCGCCTGGCGTGGATTTCATCTCTTCGAGGAGCGTCCCGCGCTGGCGCGTTCCGTGGCCACCACGGTGCTGCCCCTGATGGCGCTGGCGGTGGCGTGGCAATATCACGGACTCTACGGATTGCCGGGCTGGTGGGGGGCGAAATTCGACGTCGTCTGGGTGGACCAGCCCAACGAGCGCGACCAGATCGCCCGCGAGCGCAGCTACTACGAGGGGCTGTTGGCGGGGGCGCCGTCCGTGGGGGCGGACGAGGAGAAAATGGTAAAAAAAGTGGTGCCCGACATCCGGGGGGTGATCTATCGGGAGCGCTTCGGCCCGACGGAAGTCTGGGGCGACACCTGGTCGACCAACATCTGGGGCATGAGGGACCGCTACTACAGCAAGCAACGGACCCCCGGCCTGTTTCGGATCGCCTTTTCCGGCGCCTCCTACGTGGCGGGTCGCGGGGTCGGGGACGGTGAGAACTTCGAGAGCCTGTTGGAGGATAGGCTGAACCGTGATGGCGAGCGGGTGGAGATTCTGAACTTCGCCACCGCCGCCAATTGCACCGTGCAGCGCCTGGCGGACCTGGAGCTGCGCATCACGGATTTCCATCCCGACGTGTTCTGCGTGGTCTGCCACGGAGGAGAAGTGGATCGGAATCTCAGAACCCTGGCCAGGGTGGTGGCGGAAGGCGAGTGCGATCTCACCTACCCCTACCTGAGAGAATTGCTCGAACGCGCCGGGGTGCGACCCGGAGACGATGAGGCGACCATCATCCGGGCGCTCTCCCCGCACATGGAGGAGCTCATGAGCTGGGCCTACGGACGTATCGCCGAGGTATGCCGCGAACGGCACATCAAGCCGGTCTGGATCTATCTCTCCAATACCCGCACCCGTAGCATGGAATTGGCGGAGGAATGCCGCCCGCTCGCCGAGCGGGCGGGCCTCGTCAGCATCGTGCTGGACGACGCCTACGGCGGCAGGGCGACGGAGGAGATCACCCTCAACGAGTCCGACTCGCATCCCAACGAGCTGGGACATCAGCTGATCGCCAAGCGGCTGTTCGAGAAATTTCGCGAACACCGCGCCGAACTCGGGTTGCCCGAGTCGGCGGTGAACTGAGCATCGACCACGAAAATGGCGGCACCCCGTCGCTGGCGCGATGGGATGCCGCCGGGAAATGCGGATTTATTCGGAGCGCGGTCAGTGCGAGAGACTCACATTCCGACGAATTCGTAGATTGGATGTCTGCAAGCGTTTATTCGAGGTGCTCGATACATGGCCAGGGCTTACGCATGAAGCGGGCAGATAATTTCAGCGCGGAAGTTTGGGTCG
>CAYTNL010000107.1:0-18978 GCA_964439145.1 uncultured Verrucomicrobiales bacterium | reverse complement strand
GGCGCCCGGAGAAGCTCTATCGGCTGACGGAGAAGGCGGACGAGATCTTTCCCCAGATCGGCAACGAGGTGACGCTGGCCCTGCTGGAGGCGTCGACCCAGTTCGACTCGAACGCGGCGGAGAAGCTCCTCTTCGCCTATTTCCAGAAGCAGACGGAGAAATACGCGCGCCGCACCAAGGGACACTCCATCGTGGATCGCGCCTCGGCCATGGCCAAGCTGCGGGACCTGGCCGGCCACATGTCGGAGTGCGTCTACGACCGGGAGGCGGGGTTGCGCATCGTGGAATGCCACAATCCGCTCCAGCCCATCTTTGATCGCTATCCGACGGTGGATCGGATGGAGGAGCAGATGTTCGAGCGGGTGCTGAACGCGCCGGTCGAACGGAGTGTGGTCAAGGTCTCCGGCTTGCGCAGATTCGTGTTTCAAATTCACACCCTCTGAGAGATGAGAGCGATCCTGCTGCTTTCGTGGACCGGCATGCTGACGGGCGCGCTCGCCGGGGAGGAGTCCGGATTCGTCGTCCATGTGGTGAATCCCCACTCGACCTTTTCGGCCTGCGCGGTGGATGACATCGACGGGGATCGCCACGCGGACATTCTCTGCGGGGCCTGGTGGTATGCGGGGCCGGATTTTCTGGAGGCGAAATTCGTGCGGCACATGCCCCAGATCCGGGCGCGCTACGATGGCTACTCGCACCTGCCCTACGATGTCGATGGCGACGGGGATCTGGATTTCATCAGTGTGAACTATCGCAGCCAATCCATCTTCTGGGTGGAGCGGCCCACGGATCTGGATCGGGAGTGGCCCCGACATCCCATCGCGATGCCGGGACCGATGGAGACCGGGCGCCTCTACGACATCGATGCCGACGGCTGGCTCGACATCCTGCCCAACAGCGTGAAAAAGCCTCTCTGGCTCCGTTTCGAGCCGGAGTCGCGGCTCTTCAGCGAGCACCCGCTGCCGATGGAATCCGGCGGACACGGGGTCGGCTTCGGTGACATCAACGGCGACGGACGCGGGGATGTGATCGGTGCGGGCGGCTGGCTGGAGGCTCCGGAGGACCCGGTGGCGGGCGAATGGATCTGGCATCCGGAGTTCACCCTGGAAAAGGATGCCAGCGTGCCCATGCTGGTGCGGGACATCGACGGGGACGGGGATGGCGACATCCTCTGGGGACGCGGGCATTCCCACGGTCTCTACTGGGAGGAGCCGGTGGCCGACGGGGAAGGAAAGCGGGAATGGCGCCGGCACCTGATCGATGACAGTTGGTCGCAGGCCCACGCCCTGCTCTGGGCCGATCTCGATGGAGATGGCGTGGAGGAACTCGTCTCGGGCAAACGCTACCTCGCCCACGACGGGCGGGACGAGGGCGCCTACGAGCCGTTGGTCGGCTATCGCTACCTGTTCGAACCCGCCGAGCGCCGCTGGCGGAGAGAGCTGGTGACGGACGATCCCCGGGTCGGCTTCGGACTCGATCCCAAGGCGGCCGATCTCGATGGCGACGGCGATCTGGATCTTGTCTGCCCCGGGCGCAGCGGCCTCTATTGGCTGGAAAACCGCCTCGGCGAGCGGCGCTGACCTCTCTCACATGTCCGGCTGCGAGCAGACCTCATGCAGATGCCGGTAGACGTCGAGCGCGTGGATGTGGGCGCCATTTCGCAGTTGGGGAAATTTCCCGATCAGCACCGGCCGGTTGTCGTCCCGCTCGGGAACGCAGCCGTGCGAGCCCTTCACCAGAGTCGCGTCCAGCGGGATCAGGTCGAGGGTCATGCGGAAGCCCAGGGACTTGCGCAGCAGCTTCATCGCCACCTTGAATTTGGGGTGGCGGATCTTCGGGTTGAAGAACAATTCCACCGGGTCGTAGCCGGGCTTTCGATGAATGTCGATGGTGCGCGCGTAGTCCGGCGCGCGGCGGTCCTTTTCCCAATAGTAATAGGTGAACCAACTGCGAATGTTGGAGACGGCGATCAGATCGCCCGCCCGCTCGTGCTCCAGGCCCCGATAGGTGCGCATGGAGCCGTCGATCACCTCCGCGACGCCCTCCATCTCGGCGACGGTGTCGCGGACCTCCCCCAGGATGGAGCGGTCGTTCACGTAGATGTGCGCCACCTGGTGATCCGGGATGGCGAAAGCCCGGCAGCTCCCGAGATCGATCATGTCCGTGCCCAGCTCATCGCGACAGACGATCCAGCCCTTCTCCCGGAACACGCGGTTGATGTGGATGGGGTGGTCGACCTCGGTGATGCCGTATTCGCTGAGCAGGATCACCTGCACACCCCGGCTCTCATAGAAGCGGATCAGGTCGCCGACCACGGCGTCGATCTGGCCGAGTTCCTGGGAGAGAAAGGGATCGTTCGGTCCCGTCTTCTGGAGCGGATAGTCCAGGTGAGGCAGGTAGACCAGATGCAGATTCGGCGTGTGCTGTTCCTCGATCCACTTGGCCGAGCGGGCGATCCAGTGGCTCGACTCGATCCCGGACATCGGTCCCCAGAACGCCTGGAACGGGAAACTCCCGAGATTCTTTTTCAGCCGCTTGCGCAGATCCATCGGCCAGGTCTGGATGTCGAAGACCTTGCGGCCGTCCACCCGGTAAATGGGGCGGGGGGTGATGCTGTAGTCGGCGGTGGAGTAGAGATTGTTCCACCAGAACAGTTTGGCCACCGTGTAGTCCGGATCGCTCTCCCGCAGGTGTTCCCAGAGTTTGCGGGCATGCACCAGGTGATTGCTCTGCTTCCAGTTGCGGTGTTCCGCGTAGTCCCGGTCATACCAGCAATTGCCCACGATGCCGTGCCCGGCGGGCGGCTTGCCCGTCAGGTAGGTGGCCTGCATGGTCGAAGTCACCGCCGGGATCAGCGGCTCCACGTGGGCGAGCGAGATGTCTCCCCGCGCCACGAACTCGGAGATGAACGGCGTCTCCGGCCCGATGTGGCGGGGCGTCAGGCCGACGACATTCAGGATGGCGGTGCGTTGGTGGCGGCTCACGGGGGGGAAAGGAAAGGACGGTGAGGGGCAAAAAGGCTGGATATTAACTCATGCAAAGCGGTTGAGAAAGCCCGATGGCGGGATTGAGTGTCGGCCATGAACGAAAAACCCATCGAGGAGACCGCCCCGGCGCCCATCCGACTCCTGTTTGTCTGCATGGGGAATATCTGCCGCTCCCCGGCGGCGGAAAATGTGATGCGCCACCTCCTCGCACAGCAGGGTCTGGACCACCGCTTCGCGCTGGATTCCGCCGGCACCATCCGCTACCACGCCGGGAATCCGCCCGACAGCCGCATGACCGCCGCCGCCCGCGAGCGCGGCATCCCCATGACCGGTAGCGCGCGGCAGATCCAGGGGCGCGACCTGGAGCATTTCGACTGGGTGTTGGTCATGGATCGGGACAATCTCAACGATGTTCGCATCCTGTCCGATCAGCACGGCGAGGGCACGGCGCGGGTGGCCATGTTCTGCGATTTCTGCGACGACCACGATGAGGACGAAGTCCCGGATCCCTACTACGGCGGACCGGAGGGATTTGAGAAAGTGCTCGACCTCCTCGAGGACGGCTGCGCCGGGATCATCCGCCGCTTCGAGGAGGGCGCCCTGCGGCCACCGCGATGACCACCGACTGGGACGCACTGGCGCGGGCCCTGGAGGAGAGCGCCGGCCCTCGCCTCGACCCGGCGACCCTCCGCGAGGCGGGCGGGGGTTGCGTCAATCAGACCTGGCGGGCACGGGCGGTGGATGGCTCCCCGCTCTTCCTCAAGCGTCATCGGCGCGAGTACCACCGGATGTTCGCCGCCGAGGACGCCAGCCCGTCGCAGCTCCGGGTGGCGCCAACGCGCCGTCGCCGTGGTCGCTGGTCTCGATGAGGGAGGAACCGGCGTGATCACCGTAGGCGGTTTGGTGATCGAGGGAGGTTGGGCGCGATTTGAGGTGTTCAAAAATTCAACTTTCACCGACCCCTGCCGGCAGGACCTGTGCGTGCGATGCGGACGCCCCGGCGGTGCGTCCCTACCGGTGGCGTTGGCGACGGCGGAGCGGTGGGATTTTCTCCAGGAATCCATCGAACGCCGCAATCGGGAGGGACTCTGGCGATGCACTTTGTTTCTGGTGATGCCGGATCATGCGCATGGGTTGTTCGCCTTCGACGGGGGCAAAGGGATGGTGTCGGCTATCGCCAATTGGAAGCGATGGACGGCACGGAAGGAGGGGATCGACTGGCAGAAGGGGTTTTTTGATCATCGTTTGAGGACGCCCGCCAGCGTGATGGAAAAGCGTGGTTACATTCTCATGAATCCGGTGAGAGCCGGTCTGGTCGAGAAGTCTTCGGATTGGCCCTATGTGTTTGATGTATGCGGGTGAAGTCGGGGATGATGGGGGGGTGATGGGTAGGGACGCCTCGCTGAGGCGTCCGCCCTGTGCGTGCGATGCGGACGCCCCGGCGGTGCGTCCCTACCGGTGGCGTTGGCGCGGTGCGTGCGATGCGGACGACTTGTGGCTGCGATGCGGACGCCTCGGCGAGGCGTCCCTACCGGTGGCGTTGGCGTGGTGCGTGCGATGCGGACGACTTGTGGCTGTGCGGCGGACGCCTCGGCGAGGCGTCCCTACCGGTGGCGTCCCTACCGATGGCGTTGGCGTGGTGCGTGCGATGCGGACGACTTGTGGCTGTGGGGCGGACGCCTCGGCGAGGCGTCCCTACCGGTGGCGTCCCTACCGATGGCGTGCATACCGGTGGCGTGCCTACCGGTGGCGTGCCTACGGGGCGGGGCGCTCTTTGGGCGGCTCGTAGATGATCTTTTTGTTGAAGATGTAGACCAGCTTCTGGCCTTCGCCGTCGGGGCGGTCCAGCAGGAAGGCGAGGTAATGGGCGGGGGTGGCGATGGCGATGGTGTCGAGGGTGCGGCCTTGTTGCCGCACGGTGATCCTGGCGTCCAGCTCGACCGGGATCTCCACGGCGACGCGGGTGTTGAGCAGGTGGGCGCGGTCGCCGACTTCGACTGTGATGAGCGGCTCGGCGGAGAGGGAGATGAGGGAGAGCTTCGGCTCGGTGTGCTCGTGCTGGCGTTTCTGGGTGGAATACTGAAGGCGGTGGGTGGTGACGCCTTCTTTGTCGGTCTTTGACTCGGTGTAGAAGATGTGGGCGAAGGTCTTGCCGTCCTCGATCTCGATGGTGCCGGTGAGGGTGGGGGGATCGCAGCTCTCGTTGGTGATCTCGAAGTCGTGCGGTCCGGCGGCGAGCCCCAGCATGCCGGAGACGCCGCCGGGGGGCACGGGTTTCCCGCCCATGAGTTTCAGCCGACCGAGGCGGATGTGGGTGGGGGTGTCGAGGGTGACGCCGTTGATGAGCTGCACGTAACCGACGGCGGGGGTGGCGGCCCCGGGCTCCTGGGCCGGGAGATCCGGGCAAAGGAGGAGCGAACACAGGATGGAAACGGCGGGGTGGGCGCGGGTCATGGCTCGGTGACGGAGAGGATTTCGCAGGTGACTTCCTCGATCTGGAGGGTGGCGGGGTCGCGCCGGGGGCGCAGGAAGACTTCGTAGACGCGGGTGGAGCGGCCCAGCACGACGGGGGCATCGGCGCCGGCCCGGTCGGTGTAGACTTCGCCGTGGGTGTGGATGCGGAAGTGGCGGGAGCTGAGGGTGGTGAGGTTGTGCATCCGGGCGAGGGTTTCCTCGGCCTCGGCGTCGTTGTGATAGGGCGGCAGGGCGCGCTCTTCGTGGATGAGCCGGGACAGGACGCGGGCGAGGTGGGAGGGGCTGTGGAATGGCCGCGCGGCGATGAGTCGGGCGGCGACGCGGCCGCAGGCGTCGGGGTCGAGCCCGTGGGTGGCGGCGCGGGAGGGGGTGGTCTCCTGGGCGAAGGCGGGGCCGTCGGGCGCGTTTTCCCCGCCGGGGGCGGGCATGATGCTGGTGGAGGAGAAGGGGCCCCGGAGCAGCATTTCGATCTCGAAGGCGGTGGGGGCGGAGTTGAGATTGAGCTGGCCGCGCACGGCACGCAGGGGGCTCTCGGCGTGATGGGTCTCGGGGTAGAGGTCGGTGTATGGCCGCCGGGTGGCTTCGGCGGCGGTGCGGGCGGTGGGGGGCGGCTGGTGGTCGCGGGGGTCGTAGTGCTGGTAGGCGTCGGGTCCGCCGCCGCCGAGGGTGAGGTTGGTGCCGTTGACTCCGGCGTGGAAGAGATCGAGCCACTGGCTGGCGCGCATGCCGGGCTGGTCGAACTTGGTGAATTCTTTTCTCCCGACGCGCAGGGTGCTGCCTCCGCCCCATCGCCCGTCGGCGACCGCGTCGTCGGGGAGGTCCCACACCAGTTGCTCGGGGGCGTTGTCGTAGGTCTGCTCGCCGGCGCCGTTGTAGTCGCCGCCGAGTTTGGGAATCCACATGTGGTGATCGTGGAGGTGTCCCAGTTCGGTGACGGACCAGTAGCGGCCGCTGTCGCTGAGCCGGAACGGGGCCATGGCGGGGTCGGTCGGCGGGGCGGAGGTGGCGGCGGCGGTCTCGGGATCGACGCTGTGTTTCCCCGGTGGCCCGAGTGGCGCGGGGGAGCTGTAGCCGCGGTCGGGCCAGTCGTGGACGCGTTGGCGGTCTTTGAAGCTGAGCCCGTTGGCGGCTTTGCTGTGGCGGAGGTTGCGCCCGCCGGGCGAGGCGTCGTTCACGTAGTAGAGTTCCGCCTGCTGGGCGGCGGTGTAGTGGGCCATCCAGGGATCTCCGTAGTTGCTGTGGGAACCGCCGGCGGTGAACAGGGAGATGGGCAGGGCGCGCCAGAAATAGGCGCCTGAGGGGAAGGGGGTGCGGGCGCTCTGGTCGTTCACGTAATTGCCATAGAAGGCGATGAAACGGAAGCTTTTGCGGCTTTCCCGCATCACAGGCTGGGGGGTGCCGGGCGCGCCGGGATCATCGATGAGGATCTCGAAGTGGGCTTCGCTGTCATTACTGGTGCCGCCCTCCTCGAAGTCGTAGACGGCGGTCAAGGGGGCGTCGAGGATGCCGGGGGCCTCCACCCCGACCTCCCACACGATGTCACCGAGGCGGACGACGGCGAACGCGTTGGGAGCCAGCACCAGTGAGGTGGGGGTGTCGAAGGCGTCGTTTTTCACCGGCTCGGTATCCCGCAGATCGATCATGGCGCCATCGGGGCCGGAGAATCCGAAGGAGTTGGTGAACTCGAATCGCAGCCGGAAATTTTCCAACCGCGACTCCCGGCTGGTCGAGTTCCAGAACTCCAGATAAGGGGTGGCGGTGAAGCGGTAGAGGAAGGTGTCGCCCCGTTTTTCCAGATCGTAGGTGAAGCGGATGTAGAACTCGTTAACCGTTGGATAGCTGTCGACGCCGCGGTGGGAGTCCTGGCGGTACGTGGGGAGGGAATCCTCGTCGGCGTAGTCGATGAGATTGGCGGCCAGGGTTTTCAGATAATCCTCCGGGAAGCCGCCGGCGCGGTCTTTGAAGGCCGGGAGATTGCGATTCACGATGGCGGCGATGCCGTCGATGTCCCGCTCGCGGAGCAGACGATTGATGGCGTGGCGGGGCTGGCCGGCATCGGGATAGTCGTGGCCCCAGGGAATCAGCGGCCTCTCCTCGTAGGCGCGCAGTCCGGTGGCGAAGCGCCGCTCGATCTCGGGCGAGAAGTTTCGCGGACCGCCGCCTCCGCCGATCATCCAATGCCGTCCCGCGAGGAGCGCGTGGGCCTCGGCGTAGGGATGATCCCTGGCGGCGAGTCGCGGGGTGGTCCAGGGATGGGGGAAGATCTCCCGCGCGCTCAGTCCGGGGGCCATCTGGCCGATGAGTGTCTGGCCGCGGAAGGCTTTCGGAAATTGGTGACCATGACCGGGCAGGCTGCCGGGGATGCCGAGCCAGAGTCCGGCGTCGTCGCCACTGGCCGGGTTGGTGCGCGCGTCGTGGGGGCCGTAGCCGGCCCGGATCTGGTTGGCCGACAGGAAAGGGGAGTCTCCCGCGTCGAAATGGTCTGTCCAGCTGCCGATGACATCCACTTGGGGAAGTCCCTGCAAATCCTCGATCCAGTAGGTGTGGCGAATCTTGCGCGGGGCGTCGGTATCGGCGTCCGGTTCGATGAAGCGCGTTTCCGGTCGGGTGGATTCCCTGACCGGAGCGCCCTCGACGAGGTGGGTCAGGGGAAAGGTCTCGATGACTCGGGCGACCGCGGACAGATCGGGATCGAACGCGATCTCGGGCGCCTCGGGAGAGGTTTCGGTGAGCATGGCGCCGCTGGCGGCATCGAGTCGCGGCATGGCGACGGTGCGGGTCTGGCCACCGGCAAAGAGCGGGTGGTGGGTCAAGCGTTCGGGCCCCGGCTGACTGATGAAGGCATGACGCGCGGGGGCGCCGCTTTCCGCATCCATCCGGGTGACGACAGAGACGAGGTAGTCGTCGCTGGCCGTGAGGGTGCGGAGCCGCTCCGCCGCCATCTCGTAGGCGGCGCGGGCAGCGAGATCGGCCCTCAGACGGTCGGCGAGGTGATCCGAGACGGCGGCCTCATGGCGGATCATGGCCAGGTAGCTGATGACGATCACCGACAGGGCGCCGAGGATGATGAGCGTCGTCAGCAGCGAGACGCCCCGGCTGCGGCGGGAGCGGGATCTGGAGGGCGCGCGCCGCATGGATCAGGGAGTCGGCCCGACCGGCAGACGCAGTCGCAGGGTTTTCATTGCATTTTCCACCCAAGGCGGCGGCGAGGCGGCGATGGCGGTCCATTCCTCCTGATCGCGCAGGCGCGCGGAGATTTCGGGGGGAATGAGGCCGAGGGTGACTTCGACAAAGTCCGGCCGCACCAGGGCGGGCCATTCCTCGTCCGGCAGGCCCAGGTGAGCATTCAGCGCGGCGGCGTCGAGCAGCTCGGTGTTGCCGTCAGCGAACACGATCCGCCGATAGGCGCGGCAGCGAAACGCCACCACCCCGTGCGCGACCGCCTCGTCGGGGAAGAGATAGTCGTGGATAGGCGCCTCGGGGTCTTCCCACTCGGCGGTGGTAAATTCCGGCGCCGGATAGGTGGCGGGCGGCGCGGCGAGATCGGGCATTGTCCCCGTGAGTGGTGGCAGAGTCGGCCAGGGGTGGGCAGCCTCTGCGGTGTCAAGGGTGGCGAGATCGGTGACGCGTTTTCCCAACAAAAACGGCAGAGCGCCGTTCGTGAAAACGCCGCGTCGCGCCGCCGCCGGATTGTGCTCGTCCGGGGCGCGGGCGCTGCCGATCTCCCGCTCGTCGAACTGGTCGTTGATGGCCTCGCTCGCGGCCATGATGAGGGCCCGGCTGTGCCCGTCCCCGAGTGAAGAGCCTCCGGGTCGATGGTGCCGAAAGAGCTTGAGGCTGCCTTTGTCCGATGTCGCGAGCGGCGAGTCGCGGGCATAGGCGACGTAGTAGCCGACGAGGGCCGCGCCCGCGTCGCCGGAATCGATCACGAATGCCAGTTGATCGAATCCCGGCTCGGCGTTGAGAAAACTCCCACCGGCCCGGTCCGCGGCGCTGGCCCGGTTGATTTCCATCGGCATCAGCCAGCGGTCACCGAACATCTCCCGCTGCCGGGGAGGCACCGTGGCGGGGAGGGGCGGCAGGGCCGCGGGCCGATCAATCACCGCAGCCGAGAGATCGCGACGCAGCCACTCCATCGCCCCCCGAGTCTCGCCCCGCAGATCGGAGCCGCCCGCGCCTCGTCTCCAGAGCCCCAGCGAGGTCTCCAGAGCCTGGGCCAGCAGCACCAGCATCACCGTGAGCAGGGCCATCGAGACGAGCAGCTCCAGCACCGTGAAACCTCCCGCGCGGCGCGGAATCGCTGGCTGGATGGCGATGGGTGACATGCCGGCTCAGGGTTGCGGAGACAGATATGAGGTCAGCGCATCGCTCTGCCGATGCTTTCGCCCGGCCTCCACCGGACTTTCCACCGTCACGCGCGCGCGGGTGAGGGGGCCGCCGGTGTTGTCGGAGGAGAAGGCGATCTCCACCAGGTAGGCCTCGCCCTCCTCGGGGCGGGACAGGCCATTCTCCGCCGCGGATAGTGGGAGCGTCCTCACCGGTCGACCTCGCGCATCGTAGGAGACGAGAAAAGTCGCGCCGGGCGAGGGGACGCCCAGTGGGCGTTCGGTCAGAGTGTCGTCCGTGCCGGGAAACGGCAGGCGCAGGGGCTCTCCCGGAGGGGTGCGACCGAGGGCGTCGAAAATTTCCGCCGCCAAGCGGGTGGCCATCTGTCTGTCCTCCGTCTTGCGCTGTTTCAGCGAGGCCGACCCCATCACGGCGATGAGCGGGAGCATCACCGTCGCCACCAGTCCCATGGTGAGGGTGGTCTCCACCAGAGAGAATGCGCGTCGGCTTGTGTGGTCGAGGGCGGGAGGGGACGTCATCATAGGGCAGTCAATCCGATCAATCGGTGATAAGCCGTGCCCGGCCGGTGTAGTGGGCGATGGCGAGACATTCGCCCTGGGCATACTCACCGGCAGTGAGCAGGCCCGGACGTTTCCCCGTCAGCACGCGTCCGCCAGACTCCTCGTGGTAACCCTCGGCGATCCCACAGTGGAGATAGGCCGCCGCAGCTCGCGGAGGCGAGGCGATCCGACCCGTGGGATGGAAGGCGAAATAGGGCAGGCTCAGGCTGGTCATCCCGTTGTCCGGATCAGGGGGGAACGCGCGCCGATGGGGGGAATCCATCACGGTGCGGAATCGCTCACCGGGTCTGGCCTCGAAGTCGGCCCCCTTCGCGAAGACAAAACCGGGCGGGAGCGAACGCCACCCCGTCACCGGCGTTACGGGAGCGGTCTCGGGATCGAGCGCTCCCGGTTCCACCGCCTGGAAGATGGCGTAAAGGCGATCCCGCGATGCCGCGCGTGTGGAGGAGTCGTCGGCAAAAGCCACGAATGCCATTCGCTCCTCCTTCTCGGCGATCAGGCGCGCGCGCTCGAGGGTGAGCTTCACTTCCCGGATCGCGCCTTTCCGCCCCGGAGCCAGCCGGATCAGGGCGGGCGCGGCCAGGCTCATCAAGAGGGTGGCCACCGCGATGACCATGAGCATTTCGATGAGCGAAAACCCGCGGCTGGCGACTGACGGCGAGGGGAGGAAAACTTTCACGGGCATGGGGTGCGCATCCTTGGCCTTCTCAAGGTGAGTGATCGAGAGGGAAATGGCAACATTTCCGCCTCCTGAAGTGACACTCGTGGATCGGGGGAGGCGGAAGACGTGGAGTTCCCGTCAGTGGCCACGCCGTGGCGGCATGGCGATCACTCCGCGGGGAGGAGCGACTCCGTTGTTTCCAGTCTGCCACTCTCAACTGCCTCCTGAAGCAAGCGCCGTGCCGTCCCAATCCCGGACGCTACGCAACGCGCTACTGATCGGCTCCCGGTGCCGGGGAGGGCGCGGAGTCCTCTTTTTGCCGGGGATAGACGGCATCCTCGGGCTTCAGCATGCCGGCCTTGATGAGATTCTCTTGCTCACTCTCGGGGTAGACGCCACTGACGTAGCGTCCGTGATCAAAGATGGCGTCCCACATCAGTTTCCCGCCGGGCGCGTAGTCCACGATGTGGCCATCCCACTGAAGTTCGCCGACGAAATGACCGGACCAGCGGGGGCTGCCGTCCTCGAACCAGGTTCGGTGGGGTCTGCGCTCCAGATCACTGGCGAAGGTGGCGTCGATCTTGGGGTTGCCGTTCTCGAACCATTCCCGGTGGCGCACTTTTTCCCCGGCCTGGTAATCGAAATTTCTCCTCACCCGTCCATTGTCCCAGAATTTCATTTCTGGTCCATGCAGCTTCCCGTCCTGATAGTAGGCGAAGTAGCGGAGATTCCAGTCCCGGTCACGTATGATGGCCGCGCCGGTGTAGGGAGCCTCGGATTCCTGTCGTCGGGCGATGCCGTCCGGCCCGGTCGTGATCTCATCGGGATGGGTGAAGTCTTTGGGCGCGTCGGGGGCTGTCTTGGCCGCGGGGCGTCGGTCCGAGCAGGATGGGAGAGAAAGCGCGAGCACGCAGATCGCGCTGAACAGATGGGTGCGGTGGGGAATGCCAGCCATGGGGCGCGGAATCTCCCCGATGAGCCCTGCCTTCGCAAGCGCGGGCTTTATCGGCCGATTCCCATTCCCGGAGGCGCGAAGGGTTGCGTTGTTTTCCGGGACATGATACCAAGCCGATATGATCGGTGGGTGGATACGCTCCTTTTCCGGCAGTAAGCGAGGCAAGCAATTGCCCTTGTCCGCCGAGGAATTCAGAAATCTCTACCTGGCTTACCTCAAAAAGACCGCCCCCGGGCTCTCGGTGGAGTTGGTGGGCGACCTGGAGTTTCGCGTGAAGGAAGGCGAGAACGCCTCGCACTCGGTGTTTCTCGACAACGCCTACCAGCAATATCTGGGCGACCCGGAGAAACGGGACGAGATCATCGAGACCTACATCGGATCCTTTCTGGAGGTGATCGGAGAGAGGGAGAAGGAGGTCGATGTCAACCGCATCGTCCCCGTCATCAAGGATCACGGCTGGTTGGAGGATATCCAGGAGTCGCTGGAGGCTCGCGGCGGCGGGGAGGAGCCTTTGCCAAACTACCTCCGCGATTCCTACAACTCCGAGTTGGCGATCTTCTATGCCGAAGACAGCGAGAGAAATATCCGCTACCTCACCGAGGAAGCCATCGAGGGACTGGGGATCGAGAGAGAGTCTCTCCGCGAACTGGCGGTGGAAAATTTGCGACGACTGCTCGTGAACATCGAGGTGATGGGCGGTGACGGCGTTTACATGATCACCGCCGGAGGCGACTACGAGGCCAGCCTGCTGTTGGTGGACTCCATCTGGAATCCCGAGTCCATGCCGGTTTCGGGAGAGTTCGTGGCGGCGATCCCGTCGCGCGGGGTGTTGCTCGTCACCGGGAGCGGCAATCGGGACGCCATCGAAAACCTGCGCGAGATGGTGGGCGAGACCGGAGGCCAGCTATCCTATCGACTGACTCCGGTGCTTTTTGTCAGGCGAGGGGGAAGTTTCGAGGTGTTGGAAGGGTAGGCCGGAAGGGTGCTCGCGATGCGTCGTCTACATGGCCTCCACCCGGAGAACGATCACTCGCCCCGGAGGTGAGCGCCGCGAGAGTGTGGCAGCGGTTCCCGCGAGCCCCTTTCGCGGAACGCTCCCGATTACTTAAGTTTTGTTAAAGATTTGTTCTTGTTAAGCCCCGGGTTTGAGGGAATCATGCGGACTTTGCGAGGTGACGAGGTTCGATTTCTGGGCGAAGTTTGTCGGCCATGGAATAGCCCTGTCCCTTGATTCCCTACCCTGAACCAAGCCATGAGTGACGCTGTCGCCAATTGCACCCTCGAGCTGGCCTGCACGGTTGGATCGATCGCCGACGCCATCGAAGCCCTCGAAGACGGGGCCGATATCAACCACGGAGGGGGTGCGCCGCTCTTCAATGCCATCTTCAACCGCAATGTGGAGATCATCCGCTTCCTCATCGACAGGGAGGCCGATCTTTCCGCCTTCATCACCCCCGCCAGACGAGCGACCATCGGATCCGTCGATCAACTCATCGAGGTGCTGATGGAATGCGCCCCTCCGGATCCGAAAGCCATCGATCCCGGTATCATGGGCGAAATGGACGCCACCATTCGCAAGAGTGGGCTGGGGAAGCCGGTGCTGGAGGGGGATTGGGATGGAGTCGTCTATTTCGTGGAAAAACTGGCCCGCATCGGTGCCCCGGAGCTTTCCGAGGTGGTGGCCGAGTTCGTCCAATTACTCGAGCCCGCCAAATCCTGGGGAGACGCCGCGCTATTCGAGGCGGTCAAAGGGGAAAAGAAGAAGATCGCCAAGCTGACCGAGCGCTATCTCGCGATCGAGTGCGCGGGCGTCGAGGCCATGGCCCGCGCGTTTTTGGACAATGAGAACGGCGATCCCGGTGATGGCGCCCAAAACCAAGCGAGCGAGGACGCGGCCGACGGAGAAAGCCGCGTCGATGACGGTACGAAGTCCGAAGGCGACTCCGGCAACCTCACCGCCATCGCCGTCTGAGGCACGATCAGCGATCTGCGTAGCGCTGGGCGATGGGGAAACGCCGCCCCATCCCAAATGCCTTGGTGGTCACCCGGATACCCGGCGCCGCTTGCTGGCGTTTCCATTCGTTGAGGTCCACCGCTCGTGCCACCCAGCGCACCACCTCGTCCTCGTAGCCCTCGGCGATGATCTCGGCGGTGCTCCAGTGCCGCTCCACGTAGCGCTCCAGGATGGCGTCGAGTATCTCGTAGGGCGGGAGGGAATCCTCGTCCTTCTGGTCCGGCCGCAGTTCCGCGCTGGGCGGCTTGTCGATGGTGTTCCAGGGAATGATCTCCCGCTCACGGTTCACCCAGCGGGATACCTCGTAGACCCGGGTTTTCGGCAGGTCGGAGATCACCGCCAGCCCGCCGCACATGTCCCCGTAGATGGTGCAGTAACCGACCGCGAGCTCGCTCTTGTTTCCCGTGGTCAGCAGGAGGTGACCCAGCTTGTTGGATAGGGACATGAGGATCAGCCCCCGGACGCGTGACTGCATGTTTTCCTCGGTCACATCCTCAGGTCGGTCACCGAACAGCGGTTTCAATTCCGTCTTGATGGACTCGAATATAGTCTGGATCGGCACCTCGTGGCAGGTGATGCCGAGGTTCTTCGCCAGCGCGAGAGAGTCCGAGACGCTGCCTTCGCTGGAGAAGCGGGTCGGCATGGTCACGCCGGTCACGTTCTCCGGGCCGAGGGCGTGCGCCGCCACCGCCGCGGTCAGGGCGGAGTCGATGCCGCCGCTCAAGCCGATGACCGCCGTGCGAAAGCCGCACTTCCCCAGGTAGTCTTTCACTCCCAGCGAGAGGGCGCCGAAGATCTCGCCCGCCTCTTCGGTATCCCAGGGGGAATCTCCGGCGGACTCCGGCTCCGCGTCGAGATCCACGGTGCACACCGATTCGCGAAAGCCCGGCAGCCGAGCCAGGGGCGAGCCATCGCCGGACACCACGACGGAGTGCCCGTCAAAAAGCAGCTGATCGTTCCCGCCCACCGCGTTACAATACACCACCGGACAGGCGGTGGAGCGCGCCACCGCGGATAGCATGGCGAGGCGCTGCGCCGGTTTGCCGGCGTGATACGGGGACGCGCTCAGATTCACGATCAGATCCGCGCCCGCATCCGCGAGGGCTCGGGGAGGATTTCTCACGTAGAGCTTGGCCGGCAGGTAGTCCTCGGTCCAGATGTCCTCGCAAATGGTCACCCCCACCCGTCGGCCGAGATGGTCGAAATAGCCCACCTCATCGGCGGGTTGAAAGTAGCGGGCCTCGTCAAAGACATCATAGGTGGGCAACAGGCATTTCTGGAAACGCCGGGCGACGCGGCCGCGATGCAGCAGCGAGGCGGCATTGATGTGGCGGGGGCCGGCGGGAGCCTCCGATAGCCCCACATGGCCCACCAGCAGGGGCACCTCGCCGGTCTCCGCCGCCAGCTCGGCGAGAATCTCCTCCGTGCGGGGGATGAAACGCGAGCGATAGATGAGATCCCTCGGCGGATAGCCGCAGGTGACCAGCTCCGGGGTGATCACCAACCCGGCCCCGGTTTCCACGCATTCACGGTAGGCCGCGAGGATGCGGGCGGCATTGCCGGAGAAATCTCCGATGGTCGGATTGAGCTGACAGAGACCGATCTTCATCAGTTGAACGGGAAAGGAGTGGAATGGTTCAGCGGTGGCGGAGCCGCGCGGCATAGGCGCCGTCGAAGCCGTCGCGCCAGGGGAGGGATTCGGCGGTCTCCTCGAGGATCAGCTTGTCGGGATGGCGCTCCAGCAGCAGATCCACCACACCCCGGTTTTCCTCGGGCTCCAGCGAGCAGGTGCTGTAGACCAGGCGTCCGCCCGGCTTGAGGTACGGCAGGCAGGATTCCGTGATCGCCAGTTGCGCCCGCTGCATTTCCACGAACTCATCAGGCCGCAAGCGCCACCGCACATCCACCCGGCGCCGGATCACGCCGGTATTGGAGCAGGGCACATCGACGAGGATGGCGTCAAATTTCGGCATCTGGGCGATCGCGCCTTTCACCGGACGCTGCCAGTCCACCACCGCGGTCTCGATACCGCGATCACGGAGACCGAGTCGGTTCAGGTTTTGACGCACCGTTTCCAGTCGTCCGGGAGAGACATCCGTGGCCAGGATGGCGCCGGTGCCGCGCATGCGGTCCCAGAGCAGCGCCGCCTTGCCGCCGGGCGCGGCGCAGGCGTCGAGGATTCGCTCCTGTCGATGCGGATTCAGCAGGTCGCAGGCCAGCGAGGTGCTGGGGTCCTGCACATAGATCAGCCCCGCGTCCAGCCATTCACGCGGCGGCGCGCCACCCTTGAGCCGGTGGAATCCGCCTTTGCCGGGCACCTTTTCCGCGACATCGACAGCCTGGGTCACGATCTGTTCCGCGTCGGCCCCGTCCGGGGCGAGCCGGTTCGTCCGCACATAGACCGGCGGTGGCTCGTTGTCCCATTCACACAGGCGTCGGGCGGCCTCGGCTCCATGATTGGCGGTCCATCGGGAAATGAGAAACTCCGGATGCGAGTAGGCGACCGACAGCGGCCATTGGGCGGCGAGGGCCTCCAGTTCGGCGCGACTCCGCTGGGCGTTGCGGAGTATGCCGTTGACCACGCCGCGCATGCCCCGCGCCAGGGAGACGGTCTCGTTCACCGCCGCGTGTTGGGGGATGTCGGTGTGGAACAGTTGAAAGATCCCCAGCCGCAGCACGCAGCGGTTCTCATGATTCATCCGCCCCCGCTTCAACTCGTCGATGATGGCGTCGATGCGGGTGAGATGCCGCAGCACGCCGTAGAAGAGGGTCTGCACCAGGCCATGATCCGCCCCTTGGAGACGATGCCGCAGGCTTAGCGCGCCGAGGATGTCGTCGGCGTGCTTGGAGCCGTTCTCCCAAGTCTTGAGGGCTTCGAGCGCGATCTGGCGCGGGTTGAGTCTGGACATGACCCGCACTGTGGCACGGGATCGGACCCGCGCAACGCGCGACCAGTGAGGGGGCAGCGATCAGGTGTCGAGCGACCAATGCGCCTGCCTCAACTGGGCGCGTGGCGAGTCGGACAGTTTCTCGTACCAGACCGTGACCAGCGACCCGTCGTCCAGTTGCACCGTGCTCGGGTAGCCGAGATCGCCGCCGGCTCCGTCACCGGACAGGATGATAGCTTCCGACCAGGACGCGCCCTCGTCCTCGCTGATCCGGGCCTGATTGCCGAAGGGCGCCCGCCGATGCCCGTAGCTCATCAGCAGGCGGCCGTCCTTCAGCCGCAGCAGGTGCGAGGGCAGGCCCCAGACGCCGATGGGGTGGGGGACGGACCAGGTCTTGCCACCATCAGTCGATTCGGTCTGCAAGGTTTCACCCTTGTTGGCGGCGTTGTGATTGCGGATCTGGACCACGATCTTGCCGCTGGCGCACTCGACCCCGTGGAGTTCGTGGTAGCTGCCGGTGGCGTCGTCGCCTTCGCGGGTGGGAATGTCGGATAGCCAGGACCAAGACTGACCATCATCCTCGGAAACGGCCGCCCCGATCCGTTTTCCCTCCGACCACAGCTCCTTGCCCGGATAGAGCAATCGCCCGTCGGAGAGCTGGATGGGGCCGTGGGGGGAATTGGCGATGGTGTGAACGCGTTCCGACCAGGTGACGCCGCCGTCGGTCGAGCGAATCGCCCATTCGCCGAGTTCCTCTTGGCGCGCCTCATCCGAGGGCAGGCGATGGTGCGCCGCCATCCAGCGCGGGTCATCGGTGTGCTGACCCTTGTCGAGGACATGGGTCTCGTAGGCCAGGGAAGTGAAAGTGGTGACGATGAGCGAACCCCTGGCCGTTTCCAGGCAGCCGGAATCCCGGTCATCGATGGGCCCGTCGAGGAGCGTGCGGGGAAAGGTCCACGTTTTCCCGCCGTCGCGCGACCGCATCATCTCCACGGTGCCGAAGGGGCAGATGTGAGCCTCGCGCCTGCCCGACCAGGTGAGAATCAGCTCGCCGTCCTTGCGTCGACAGACCGTCGACCAACCGTGGTAATACTCGGGTTGCCAGGAAATGATCTTCGTCTCGTGAATGGTGGCCTTCGGCGTGGCGGCATGGGCCGTTCTGGAGTGCATCGCGCCGCCCAGCGCGGTGGCGGCGAGGGTTCCCGTCGAGCGGGCGAGGAAATCACGGCGGGTGGGGGGAAGGGGGCTATTCTGATTCACGGGATTATGATGGCGGATCAGACCGTCGCTCCGCAATCCCGCAAACCCGTGTCTTTGCCAGGCAGGCTTTCTCGCCCGCTTCACGCCTGCCCGGGAAAGGACGGACAGAGGGCGGAACTCGGGCGCGTTTCATTGGGTTGCCCGCGGAGAGAAAAGGCGAGCCCGCCACCGAGCAGATCCCTCGGAAGGAAAAGGACACGGGCGGTGCGATCTCTATGGTATCCTGCGGGAAGAGGGCTCATGGGGAAGTTTCCCGAAAACGATGGTTTCAATGCGGTGAGCCTCCGGGTCGTCTCGCGCGGTGATCGGACAATGGGCGGCGTCGTAGCGCCAAAAGTGTGCGCAGTCACAGCTGTCTCCCCGGCGGAGTAACTGAACGCTCGCAGCCGGTCCAGCCCGTCGCGGTCACGCGAGGCGGTCAGCGCGCCATCGCCGTGTTCGATGGTGTCGATGAGGGAGGACCCGGGGTGATAACTGCAGGTGGCCTGGTGATCGAGGGATATGAATCGCGGATTGCAATGTTCAAAATATCAACATTCACCGACTGGTACCTGTCGGCAGGACCTGACCCCTGTCGGTAGGACCTGACCCCTGTCGGCTGGACCGCCGAGGACCTGGGGATACCCATCCCGCTACCGTTCCGCACCGAACCTCTGTAGAGAGTCAACACGACGTCGAAAGAGGGATTTGGGAGAAAACCACCCCCTTTTCGACGTCGAGAGGGCAGATTTCGCCACAAAATGCCCTCTCTAGACGTCTCGACGCACACTATCGCCCCGAAAGCGCCCCCCTCGCCTCCCATTCGTCCACCATTCGCCACCAAGATCCCTT
>CAYTNL010000106.1:0-18992 GCA_964439145.1 uncultured Verrucomicrobiales bacterium | reverse complement strand
GGGCAGGGGGACATCAACAATCCCCTGAAGCATGGTCGCGATCACCATGGCCGGTGTTTTTCCCTCTGGATGGCCGGCGGAGGCATCAAGGCGGGCATCCAGTATGGGAAGACCGACGATCACGCCTTCAATGTGGTGGAGTCCCCCGTGCATGTGCACGATTTTCAGGCCACTATTCTTCATCTCTTGGGGATAGACCACGAGCGTCTGACCTATCGATTTCAGGGGCGGCGATTCCGCTTGACCGATATTCATGGGAAAGTGGTGAATGATCTCATCGCGTGACGAAGGTCCGTATTCTGCGTATGCTCCCGCCCGTGAGAGTCGAACATGTTGCCCGCCCCCCATTCCGCACCCTGAGCGGGGTCCTGGCGGTTGCGCTCATGACAGCGCCGGTATGCGCGCAGTTGCCGCCGTTCAGCGTGGGAGATGATCTGGACGAGATCGAGAGTCCCTTGCCGGAGAATGTGCCCTCTGACCTGATCGAGCCAAAAGTCACCGCCCGCACCGGTTCGGCGGATCGCTTTGCCCGGATCTTCAGCGCCGAGTTGCGGGACATCGAGGAGCGACAGGCGGAGATCCTGGCCGAGCTGGAGAATCTCCCGCCGTTTACCCAGGATCTTCTGCAACCCGAGCTGTTCGGTTACCACGGCAGCACCGAACGCCGATTGCCCAAATGGGTGCAGGTGGACTTGGGCGAGCATGTGAAACCCGACGCTGTGGCGCTGTTCCCCGTCACCATGCAGATCGAGAACCAGAGGGTCGAGGGCTACGGCTTTCCACGGCGGTTCCGGATCGATATTTCGGACGACCCCACCTTTCCCGACTACCAGTACAACACCATCGTCGATCATCGGGTCACCAGCACCCTGGCCCCGAAAGTGGCGCCTTTTTACCAACCGGTGCAAGGCATGGGCGGGCGCTACGTCAGGGTCACGCCCATCACCCTCTGGCGTCCGGACGACTCAAAGGGCGATCCTGCCGACGAGGTCTTCGCTCTCGCGGAGATGATGGTCCTCAAGGGCGAACGCAACATCGCGGTTGGCAAGCCGGTCAGCGCCCTGGACTACGATGAGGTGGCGAGTTCCTGGGCGCGTCGTTATCTCACCGACGGCAGGACGCCGCAAGGCGTGCCCAGCACACTCGAACCGAGCGAGACCCTCGGCTATCGTTGCGACAGCAAGAAAGCGGTCAGCCGCTGGGTGCAGATCGATCTGGAGGAATCGATGCCCATCACCGAGATCCGGATGATTCCCGCCAATCCCCCGCGCGTGGTGCCCGACCCCACCCTCGAGTTTCCCGCCATGTTCCGCATCGAGGTGTCGGACTCCCCCGACATGCGCCAGGCCGACACCCTGGTGAAAGTCAGCACCGGTCAGTTGGCGAAACCGTGGAACAATCCCATGATCTTCCCTGTCAGCGCCGGCTACGGGCGCTATATCCGGCTCACGGTCGAACGGCGCAACGAGGGAGCCCTGTCCTTCGCTCTCGGGGAGTTGCAGATTTTCTCCGACAATCACAACTCCAGCCAGGGCAAGACCGTGACCGCCGAGGAGAGCGTCGAGGAGGGGGGCTGGTCCAAGTCCGCGTTGGTCGATGGCTTCGGAAGCCGCTTCCGGCTCGCGGGCTTCCAACCCTGGCTCACCGCGTTGTCCAAGCGCGCCGACCTCATCCGCGAATGGAGGGAAAAGGAACAACAGCGGCTCGATCTCGTCGAGACCACCGTCACGCGAGGCATTCGCTACCTCGGCTCCGGAGCGGGAGGCGTGGTGCTGCTCATCATCGTGGGACTCGCTCGCGGGCGTTCGCGTCGACGTCGTGATCTGGAGGCCTTGCGACAGCAGATCGCGAGCGATCTCCACGACGACATCGGCAGCAACCTGAGTTCCATCGCGCTGCTCGCCGAGCTGGGATCGTCCGAGGCCGAGGAGCCGGATCTGGTTCGCGAGGAGTTGGACGAAATCAAGCGCACCGCCGACAAGACCGTCGAGTCGATGCGCGACATCGTCTGGTTGATCCGGCCCGGGGAGGAGACTTGGAAGCAGATGATCGCCCGGTTCCGCGAGACGGCCGCCAAGCTGCTCCGGACCCACGAGTATCGCTTCGAGACGCGGGGCAGCATGCATGAGGAGCGGCTGCCGCTGGATTTCAAGCGCGACCTTTTCCTGATGTACAAGGAGATCCTCAACAACATCGTCAGACATGCCGAGGCCGCCAAGGTGCACATCGAGTTGGAGACCCATCGCGGGCGCCTGACGCTGCGGGTCGCGGATGATGGCAAGGGATTCAACGATCTCGACAAGAATTTCCGGGAAGGCAACGGTTTGAAAAATCTGCGTCACCGCGCCCAGGCGCTGGGGGGCAATCTCAAAGTGCGGAGCGCGGCGGGAGAGGGAACCACCATCCAATTGACCGCCCCGCTGCCCTGATCACGGACCCCGTCGGCACTTTCGGGGCGGACGGATTGTTTTGACTCCGCGCCGGATTCTCTGTTCTCATGCGTGGCATGATCAATCGACGCGAATTTTCCAAACACGCCCTTGGCATCGCCGGGCTTGGCGCGGCGGGCCTGTCCCTAGGCATCGCCGCCGAGCCCGCGAGAAAAGCCGCCAATCGGGGCCGGATTTTCAAATCCATCAAGAGCAACCACGGCATCAGCCCCGAGCAGTTGGCCGAGGTGAAAGCCCTGGGATTCGACGGCATCGAGGGCTCCAGCCCGGGCATCGACGATGTCGCCGCCTATCGGGCCAAGGCCGAGGCCGCGGGACTGCCGATTCATGGCGTGGTCTGCCAGGGGCATTGGAATGATCGCCTTTCCTCCCCCGATCCGGCGATCCGGGAAAAGGGGCGGCAGAATCTCGAGCAGGCCATTCGGGACGCCCGCGCGCTGGGCGGCTCCTCGGTGCTGCTGGTGCCCGGAAAAGTCACCGGCGACGACGAGACCCACGATCACGTCTGGCAGCGCTCCGTCGCCGAGATCCGCAAGGCGCTCCCGGTGGCCAGTTGGGAGGGCATCCACATCCTCATCGAGACGGTGTGGAACGGTTTCTGTTATGATCCCAAGCAACTGGCCGACTACATCGACGAGATCGACAGTCCCTGGGTGAAGGTCTACTTCGACATCGGCAACATGCAGAAGTACGCCCCGGCGGAGGACTGGATCCGCGTCCTCGGCCGGCGCGTCGTCAAACTCGATGTGAAAGACTGGGGCGTGGAACCCGGCTTCTGTCCGCTCGGAGACGGCGACGTCGACTGGGCGGCGGTGCGGGTGGCGCTCGCGGAGATCGGCTTCACCGGCTGGTGCACCCGCGAAGGCAGCGATGGCGGACTCGACGCCACCGCGAAGCTGATGGACGAGCTGCTCGACCTGTGAGCGTTCGCGGAACTCCGGACCAGACGAGATCATGAACCGGTGGAAACGCGCATGGCTTCCCTTGATGCTGGCCCTGACCGTCGGGGCTGACGCGGGGGAAAAGCCGAACTTCGTGTTCATCAACGCCGACGACCTGACCCATCGGGAACTCGGTTGCTACGGCGGTCAGGCCCGCACGCCGAACATTGACCGTCTGGCGACCGAGGGCATGCGCTTCACCCGCTGCTTTCAGGCGTCCCCGATGTGTTCGCCCACGCGCCACAACATCTATACCGGTCTTTACCCGGTGAAGAGCGGCGCCTACCCCAACCACGCGTTCGCGAAAGTTGGCACGAAGAGTGTCTGCCATTTCCTCGGGGATCTCGGCTACCGGGTGGCCCTCAGCGGCAAACGACACATCGCGCCGGAGGCGGTCTTTCCCTTCGAGTATTCGGGCGGCAACAACCCGGACATGGCGGCGATAGACCGACTGATGGCCGAATCCGGGCGAACGGGCACACCCTTCTGTCTCTTCGCCTGTTCCAACGAACCCCACACCCCCTGGAACCTTGGCGATCCCTCGGCTTACCCGAAAGAGAAGATCGAACTCCCGCCCTACCACGTCGACACCCCCGAGACCCGGGAGGCCTGGTCACGCTATCTCGCGGAGATCACCTACTACGACGGACAGGTGGGGGAGATACTCGCATTGCTCGAAAAGCACGGCCTGGCCGAAAACACCCTGGTCATCGTCACCAGCGAGCAGGGCAACAGCATGCCTTTCGCGAAATGGACGCTCTACGACGCCGGGATACAGACCGCCCTCATCGCCCGCTGGCCCGGAAAAATCAGGCCCGGCTCCGTCACCGACGCCATGGTCGAGTATGTCGATATCGTGCCCACCTTTGTCGAGGCCGCCGGGGGTAGTCCGGATGCGGTGCTGGACGGGCGCAGCCTGATGCCGGTCCTCCGGGGCGAGACGGATCATCACAAAGACCACGTCTACGGCATCCAGACCACCCGGGGCACCATCAACAGTCCGGAGTACTACGGCATCCGCTCGGTGCGTTCCGAGCGGCACAAACTCATCGTGAATCTAACACCAGAGATCGCCTTCACCAACGCCTGCACCCAGTCGCCGGAGTTCCTTTCCTGGGTGGAAAAGGCCAAGACCGGCGATGCCGACGCCGCGGAAAAGGTCCGGCGCTATCAACATCGGCCAATGATCGAACTCTACGATCTCAAAGCCGATCCGTATGAATGGAACAACCTCGCCGATCAGCCCGAACACGCCCCGACAGTCGCGCGTCTGCGGGAGAAACTCGACGCCTGGATGAAATCGCAGGGGGACGAGGGCCAGGCCACGGAGCTGGCCGCCCATGAGCATCAGAAGCGCTCCCGCGGGACGGGCGACGCGTCGAAGAAGAAGAAAAAACGATGAGGGCCGCTTCGGAGGCGCGCTCGCGCCATCGCCCTATCCGCGCTTGCCATTTCCGCCCGCCATTGGCTACCGTCTCCAATCATGAAAGATTTCCCCCCACTCGCCTCCACATCCCGTCGCCGATTCCTGACCACGCTCTCGGGCGCGGCGGCTTTTCAGATCGTGCCCAGCCATGTGCTGCGCGCACAGGATGGCCAGCAGACTCCCAACGAAAAGCTGAACATCGCCTTCGTGGGTGCCGGCGGACGCGGGGCCGCGAATCTGGGCGGTTGCTCGGGTGAGAATGTCTACGCCTTTGCCGACTGCGATGAGCGGCGCTGCGCGGAATCGGTCCGCAAACACCCCGGCGCGAAGTATTTTTCCGACTGGCGCGAGATGCTCGACAAGGTGGGCAAAGATCTCGATTGCGTCGTGGTCTCGACCCCCGATCACAACCACGCCATCGTCGCCATGGCGGCGATGCAGTTGGGCAAGCATGTCTATGTCGAAAAACCGCTCACCCGCACCATCTCCGAGTCGCGGGCGCTGATGGAGGCCGCGCGCAAGTATGGCGTCTGCACCCAGATGGGCAACCAGGGCCACGCCGCCGAGGGCGCCCGACGCACCAACGAATGGATCCAATCCGGCGCCGTGGGCGAGATCCGCGAAGTGCATTGCCAATCCAGCCGTCCCATCTGGCCGCAGGATCTGGTGCGTCCGGCCAAGGAGCCGGTGCCGCCCACGCTCGACTGGGATGTCTGGCTCGGACCCGCTCCGGAGGCGGATTTCAGCAGCCAGATCGTGCCCTTCAAATGGCGCGGATTTCTCGACTACGGCACGGGCGCGCTCGGCGACATGGGCGCCCACATTTTTGATCATCCCGTCTGGGCACTCGGATTGGGTATGCCGGAGACCATTGAGGCCATCGCCGACCGCGCGACGCCCGGCAGCGAGAAAGTCACCCATCCCGCCTCCTGCACCATCACCTACCAGTTCGCGGCGGAGGGCAACCGTCCACCGGTAAAACTGGTGTGGTACGACGGCAAACACCAGATGCCGCGCCCTGAGAACATGGACGCGGAAAAGAATACGCCTAAGGACGGCTGCCTATACTACGGGAGCAAGCACGTTTTCATGCACGGCAGTCACGGTGGCATGCCCCAATTGGTGAATGGCGCGGAGGCGGCGGCATTCGCGGAGCCGGAAAAGACGATGGAACGCTCTCCGGGCCATCACGCGGAGTGGATCGCGGCCTGCAAAGCGGGCGATGCCTCGATGGCGAAATCGAATTTCGACTACGCGGCTCCGTTGACCGAGATCATGCTGCTGGGCTGCGTCGCCGCGCAGGTCGGCAGTGGCACCAAGCTGACGTGGGACGCGAAGTCGATGAAGACCGGCAACGCCGAAGCCGACGCGCTGGTGGGGCATCACTACCGCAAGGGGTGGACGCTGGGCGCGTGACCCAACCCTGTTGGGTCGGGGACTCAACCCTGTACAATTGGTCGCGGGGCGGAGGGTTCAATCCGCCTCGGCGGCCGGGGCCGCCTCGCTCTCCAACTGATCGCGGAATTGCTGGAGGCGACCGTAGTCCAGTCCGGGGGGGCGGCGATGCAGGAGCCAGTCGAAGTCCTCTTTGGCTCCGTCGAGGTCCTCATCCTGATACCTGAGCAGGGCGCGTTGGAATCTCTCCTGTGATTCCTCGGGCGAGACCGCGAGGATGAGCTCGATGTAGGAGCGGGCCTCGGAGGGGCGGCGTTCGTTCATCTCCAGTCCGACGAGGTTGCGCAGCAGGCGCACGGCCATGGCGCGGGGGGGCGAGGCCTTGAAATCGGTGTCGTTGGGGAAGGTGCGGGTGATGGACCAGGCGATGTCCTCGGCTTCGCGGCGGGAGATGATCTTGCCTCCCTCGAAGACATCGATCAACACCAGCGGCGGCTCGGCTTTTTTGTCGCGGTGTCCGACGAGAAAATGTCCGGGCAGGGGAATGCCCTCGACTCCCCGGATCTTGAGCCGTCGGGCCAGCTCCTGGAAGACCACCGCCAGGGTGATGGGCAGCCCCTCGCGGTATTCGATGACTTCGTTGAGGTAACTGTTTCCCGGATGGTAGTACTCGGTGCGGCTGCCGTGGAATCCGCTTTCCTCGAACAGAAACTCGGCCAGCAGGCGCACTTTCTCCCGGTCGTCGGCCGCGTTCCCGGCGGCGACGGCGTCTCCGGCCTCTTCGGCGAGTCGGTCGAACTGCTCCCGATAGTAGGCGACATCGAGATCGGGTTGATCGAGCCGGGCGATGAGGAGGCCGACGAGGAAAAGGTCGGGCGATTTCTTGTCCAGCTCGGTGGTCAGGGCGTTGGCCACTTCCTGAAGGTGGAGGTCCTCGGTGAGGCGGCGCATGGCTTCGGCGCGGGTTTCCAGTTCCTTGGCCCGCTCCAGCAGCTTCTCCCGGCTGGCATCGGGCGCGATGGCGAGGGTCCGCATGCGTTCGGTCGAGGCTTTGCCATCGGCGGCGAAGGCGTCGATCTCCCGGTCGAGAGCGGTGAGTGTCTCGGTGGAAATCTCGGGGGCGCCGAGGGTGTCCCCGGATTTGAAATGGCGGAACTCGGCCACGGTGTTGCGGAATTTGCAGAGCCCGATCTGGCCGCCCCTCAGCACGCTTTCGGCCATCTCCATGATCTGGACGCCGTTGACGAAACCGGTGATCTTCTCGTCATCCACCCGCACCCGCAACTCGTTCCATCCTCCTGGTTTGTAGGCGTCGGTCTCGATCTGCTGGAGGATGGTCCAGCTGTAGATGTCGGGACCCTCGAAACGGGTGAAGCGGATTTTTCCGTCACTCGGGTAGAAGCCGTAGTGGCGATCATCCCCGTCGGAGGCGAACGCGAGGCCGGCGGCGCCGGATTCGTCGTCGAGTTTCACCTGAACGGCGATCTCGTAGGGGCGATCGGGGGAGGGGCGCTCGCTGAGGCAGAGGGCGCGACCGCCGAAACCCTCGCCGGCGGTTTCGGCTTTGATGATGCCGCCGCGCTGGGTCCAGCGGGCGCCCATGACGGCGGTCCAGAGGGAGGAGTCGAGGGCGCCGAAGGTGAGCCATCGACGCATGGGCACGCTGTTCGGTTTTTCGAGCAGAGGTTCCAGATGCTCGGCGGGCACGGCGAATCCGAGATTGGGGGTGGCCACGTGTTTGATGGTGACGATGCCCAGCACGCGACCCTCGAGATCCACGATGGGGCCGCCACTGTTTCCCATCTCGATGGGCATGGCCACCTGGATCATGGGAAAGTCCGGGGTCTCTCCCTCGATCTGGAGATCTTCGCCGAGTTCGCGGATGGCGGACACGAGCCCGGAGACTACGCTGAACTCCAGCCCCCGGGGATTGCCGAAACCGAGGATGGGCTCGCCCTGCTCGATGCTGGCGGGATCGGCGAGTTCGAGGAAGGGAAGCGCGGCGTCGCCGACATCGATCTTCAGGATCGCCAGATCGAGGTGCCGATCCCAGGCGTGAACTTCGGTGACCTCGTGTTCGGATCCGTCGAGCAACTCCACGCGGATGGGGCGGGCGGTGCCGATGACGTGCTGGTTGGTGGCGATGAGTCCATCCTTGGAGATGAGGAATCCGCTGCCGGTGCCGAGGGTGTGACCGTCGCGGCTCTGGTGGGTGACTTTGACGATGGCGGGCTGAACGCGATCAATGAGCTGGCGAACAATGCCGGGGGCGAGGAGAGCGCCCTCGATGGTGGGCTCGGCGATCTGGGCGAGAGCGGCCTCGAAGGCGTCCTCATCGGGCATGCCGGACTTTTTCGGATCGGGAATGCCGACGAGATCCTCCTTGGTGACGCCGGGAAAGGGATCGTCGCTGTCATCCCTCGCGCCGACGGGCGGCTTGGTGTCGCTTGGCTCTTTCTCGGTTTCCTGCCCCCGAGTAGGGAAGGCGATGAGCAGGGCGAGGGAGGCGAGAAGGAGAGGATTGGGATTGCGCATCGGAACCGAACCGGGTTGGATTGGGGAAAAGTGTAAGCGGAATCGATGCCGATGAAAATACCCGTCTTTGGAATTCATGCTGGCGTGTGTGCGTTGGCCTTGTCCGCATCCGCCGCGCCGTGGACGCGCCATACCATCGACGCGTCCGACAAGGCGATGGGGAAGCTCGGCGCGGACGGTGTGCGGCTGGCCGATGCCGATGGCGACGGCGATCTGGATGTGGTCACGGGCTGGGAGAATGGCGACGCTATCCGGGTGTGCCTGAATCCCGGACCCGATGGGGCGAAACGCCCCTGGCCGGGGTTCACCGTGGGGAGGGTGCCGGGAGCGGAGGACGCGGTTTTCGCCGATCTCAATGGAGACGGCCGTCTCGATGTGGTGAGTTGCACGGAGGGCAAGACCCGAACGGTCTTCATCCACTGGGCGCCGAAGGCGGGGGAGGCTTATGACAATGGAGAGGCTTGGCGCACGGAGCCGGTGCCGGGGCTCCAGGGGGCGGGGCTGTGGATGTATGCGCTGCCTTTTGACGCCAACGCGGACGGCCGGACGGATCTCATTCTTGGATCAAAGGGCGGCGGAGCCACGGTCGGCTGGCTGGAGCAGCCGTCGGAGAATCCGGAAGACCTCACTTCCTGGCGCTATCGGCCGCTTTATCAGGCGGGTTGGATCATGTCGATCCGCGCCGCCGACCTCGACGGGGACGGGGATGAGGAAATCCTCTTTTCGGATCGCAAGGGCGCCACGACCGGCATCTGGTGCTTGGAGAACACGGGTCGCGGCGGCGGATTGGAGGGGACGGTGTTTCTCGAACCCCGACGCCTCGGACTGGCCGGGGACGAGGTGATGTTCATCGATCTGGCCGACACGGACGGCGACGGTCGCCCGGAGGTGATCGCGGCGGTGAGGGAGCGGGGATGGGCGATAGTCGGTGCCTCGGGCACGCGGCGCTATTCCTTCCCGGCGGAATCCGGCAATCTGAGGACCGGCACCTCCAAGGCGGTGCGTTGGTTTCCCCCGGCGGAAGATTCCGGGCGCGGACGAGTCATCATGACCTGTGAGAACGCCAATGGCGCGGCTCACGGTGTCTTTCTGCTGACGCCGGAGGGCGATCCGGATGACTCGGGAGTGACGCCCTGCCGGATTGAGCCGATCTCCGGACCCAAGGGGGTGAAATTTGACCGCATGGAACTGATCGATCTCGACGGCGATGGCGATCTCGACGTGATGACCTGCGAAGAGCGGGACAATCTCGGCGTGTTCTGGTATGAGAATCCCGACCGCTGAGCGGCGCTCGTCATTTCGAGTCCTTGGCCTTGAGCAGATTTTCGAGGGAGCGGGAATCGGTGTCGGAGAGAATTTCGATGACCATTTTGGAATGCAGATTGACGTGAGCCTGGGTCTCGACGGTGCCCTCAAGACGGGTCACGCCTTCCTGATAGTGGAAATGGGCATTCTCGACCGATTGTAGAAAGGGGATGAGATAGTCGTCGGCCCGGTTCATCCAATTGAGGTCCTGCAACTCGGGCTCGTGTTTGAGTTCATGGATGATCTCGTAGTCCGGGAACTCATAGGTGAAGCGCTCGACCAGATCCTGTATCTGGTAGCGGCTGGACACCTGACCGGAGAGAGTGATTTTCTTGGCTGTCTCGTCCTCCAGCACATCCACGATGGCGATGAGGGGAGCGGGAGGCTCGGCGGGTGCCGGGGGCGGCGTCTCGGGAGGGCTCGCGGGGGCGGGCTCGGTTGGCGTCGCCGCCGGTGTGGGGGCGGGGTCGGCGGCGGGTCGCGTTTCGGGAGCGGAAGGCGCGGTGCTGACGTTCACCGGATCCTCGCAGGAGACAAAGGTGACCAAAATGGCGGGGGCCAGCAAACAGGGAAGGGAAAACCGAAAAATGTCGACACTCATCAGGCGCAATGGTGTCAGGAAATCGGTCAATTTCAATCCCTCAATCCAGCGCTCCATCCCATGAGCCGGGCTCTGGCTCGCCGCCGTTGGGAGGAGGGAGGGAAAGCGGCGACGAGTCCAGAGCTCCGGCAAACTGGGAGGAGAAAGGGATGTTGAAAGCGCGAGTGCCTTTCATCTCATTGTTGTCTCCGATTCGGCGGGTGTGACCGAGTGTGGGTGGGATAAATTGGTTTTTCTTCCCGATTTCTTTTATTATCGGATTCCGCGTCACAGCTTGTCGCTGGAGGACAAGATCCAGAGGAACAGGAGAAATATTTTCTTCATGATGGCCCCCACCACCGAGACATTCATCGACTTCGTCCGCGAGCATCACGCGGGCCTGCGGGCCTTCGTGCGTTCCCTCGGGGTGTTGCCAATGTGGGTGGATGACATTGCCCAGGAGGCCTTCATCATCGCCTACGACCGGTTGGAGGAGTTCGATCCGGATCGCGATTTCGGCGCCTGGGTGCGGGGAATCGCGCGGAATCTCGTAATAAATGAACGGCGCAAGGATGCCCGGCGTAAGCGGATTCTCGCCGACAATCTCACCGACATTCTGGTGCGTACCAGCTCGGTGCCGGAGGCCGAGGAGGAGGAACTCGGGGACACCGGGACAGCGAAGCTGGCGGCTCTGCGCCTGTGCATGACCGAGTTGCCCGAGAAAAGCCGGGCCTTGATACAGGCGCGCTACGAAAAGGAAGAATCGGCGCCCGACATCGCCGAGCGATTGGAAATGAATCCTCCGGCGGTGAGAAAAGCCCTGGAGCGGGTGCGCGAGGCGCTGCGCAAATGCATGGACGAGAAAATGCGCGTCGCCGGCGTGGCCGGATGAACCGGAGAGAGGGAAACGGGGACAACACGATGAACCATTTCGAACAACGCTTTCAGGAACTGCTCGCCCAACTACTCGACGGCGAACTCACCGAGGGTGAGGCGGGCGAGCTGGCCCATCTCTGCCAGTCCAATCCGCGCCGTGCGGATGATCTGCGGGGCGAGCTGGAATTGGCGGAAATGATACGCCTGGTGGCGACCGGGGACTCCCTCGATCCCTTTGCCGTCCGCATTGCGGCGCGCTTCGAGCCGGCACCCGAGGCGGACTTTGGGGATCTGCTCCGCGGCGCGCTCGACGAGAGTCTGGACGAGCGGGCGATGGAGGATCTGGTGCGGCATTGCTGGCGGGATGAATCCGCCGCCAGGAGCGTGCGCCGGGCGTTGATGCAGGACGACCTCATGTGCCAGTTACTGTCCCCGGGGCGCGATGGCGAGGCTTTCATCGAATCGCTGGCCACCCGGATGTGGGCCCAGCAGGAGGAAGATCACTTCGTCGAGGAGGTGGCTGATCGTATCGTGAAAATGCGGCCCGATCTGCCGCCCGCTCCGCGAGCCGCGGTCAGGATCAGTCGGCGTCGGGAATCGACCTCGTCATTCGCCTACCTCGGCGGATGGGCGGCGGCGGCGGCGGCGGTGGTGGGCCTGATCGCCGCCATCCTGTTTCAACCGGGCCAGTCGGGGCCCATGACATCGGTCGCTGAAATGACACGCTCCGCCGGGGAAGTGCGTTGGTCGACCGGAAGCGGTCCGCTGGAGACCCAGTATTTTGTTCCCGGCCGCTACTCGCTGGAGTCCGGCGTGGTCACGGTGGCCTTTGCCAGCGGCGCCGAGATGACGATCGAAGGTCCGGCGGATTTCGAGGTCTGGGACGAGCGCCAGGCCTTTGTTCACACCGGAGTCGCCGTGCTGGCGAAAAACGCGGCCATCGACACCTTCCGACTGCGCACCCCGGCGTTGGATCTGGGCGATTCGGGCGAGATGATCGGTCTCATCGCCGACGGCTCGTCGACCACCGAGGCGGTGGTATTCAACGGCGACGCCAAGGTCTGCCTCTCCGAGCAGGGGCAATGCCGCAGTCTCTTCCCGCTCGAACCGGTGCGGGCGGATCTGGATCGCGAGAAACTCTTCGATGTTCCCTACAATCCCGAGGTATTCGCGCGTGCCTGGGAGGTGAACGCGGGGGTCGAGCGCAACAGCGGCCCGGTGCGGCTGGCGATGCCCGGCCAGCACCCCGGAGAGGGCGGCGGCCGTGCCGGAGAAGTGGAGATTTTCGTGGAGAAAAGCCGCTTTATCGCCGATCACGAGATCGAGGTGGACACCCTGGAGCCGGGCCAGTTCGCCAGCATGGCGGCGGATGGGGGGCGCAAACTCACTTCCGACGGGCGCGAACTGCGCAGTTATCTGCTGCAACTGAATCCCGGCGAAATGTCGGACGATGGAGAGGCGCTGGAGGCTTCGGTAACCTTTGATCGCGAAATCGTCGGCGTGATTTTCACTCAGGACCGCTTGGACGACAGCGATTCCATGGTCGGAGCCGGCACACTTTCAGCCGCCCAAAATCGTGGACTCGACGCCTCCAGCGATGGCTTGGCCGACGCCGGGGATCGCATCCTGCTCTCGGACGACCGGCGCACCGTCAACCTGTCGCTCCGCGGCGGATCAGCGGATCGGCTGGATCATGTGCGCGTGCTGGTAGCCTTGAACTGATCCGACCAGCCTCAGCGGGACGGATCGAGCAGCCAGCGTTCGCATAGCTCGCGACGATAGTTCCAGGCCGAATACGGCAGGGGAAGTATGGGCAATCCCGCGCGGCGGAAGATGCGCACCCGCTCCAGGGGAAAGGCCTCGGCCAGCGAACCGGGATACCCGATGAGATCGATCCCGCGGCTGACACCGTCGAGCGTGTAGATGAGATCGATCTCCATCCCGGCCACAGGATGGTGGAGGCTGATATCGGCGCCCGCGCTTTCCAGAAGCGCGACGACCTCGGCGGCGAAGGCGTCCCGAGCCTCAATTACGCGTCCGGGAAATTTTCCGCCGAGACCCGAAGCCCCGGCAGCCGCGTGAGCCAGGTATCGGGCCAGCAGGGAGGAGGCGTCGAGTCTTGCCGGATCGAAAGAACACCAGACCGCGTTCATCAGCCGGGCGCGGGTGATCGCCACGTTGAAAACATCCGGTCGCTCCAGAAACCGGTAGCTGGCGGCGGGCGAGGCGTCATCGATGGCCAGGGACAAGTGCATGATGTCCCGCTCCTCGCCCTGAAAGGAATGCGCCGTGCCGATGAGCAACTGATGGCGCTCGATCAGTCTGGTGGCGAGCGGGTGCCGGGCGAGGCGACTGAGCAGGTGATCCACCTGATCCCGAAACGGCGAAAGCACGCCCAGGCTGTGCGTCAGTTCGTCAGCCCATTGGGCCTGTGTCTCGCAGACTTCGACCAGAGCGGCGATCACCGCTTCCGCCTCGACACGGTTCGCGCCGCTTTTTTCCCGGCGGCCGCCATCGACCCGGCACAGCCGCAGGGGGGATGTCGAGGCGTCCGGAGAGCGGCGATGTCCGGTCATGATGTGGAGTTGGTTGCCGTAGAATTCCCGGTTGCTGAAGGCGATGATCTCCGGCTGGCTGCGGAAATGCTCGTTGAGAAACGCGATACGCTCCTGATCCGAGATCGTGTCCGACACCAGATCCAGCAGACTGACCTCGCGAAAATCGAAGCGTTCCCTCTGCGACTCATCCAGCCCGAACTGTTCCGCGAGGGCGCGCTGTCGGGCCCTGGGCAGAAAGGAAAGGTGTCGCAGTTGCTTGGGGTCGCCCGTGATCACCGCCCGGCGGGCGCGTTGCAACACCGGCAGTGCCGAGGCGATGTCGCACTGGGTCGCCTCGTCGATGATGGCGAGATCAAAGGCTTCCCCCTCCAGCGGCAGCACCCGCCGCACGTCTGACAGATTCACCAACCAGATCGGCAGCGCCCCCAGCAGACGGCGCAGCCCCATCTTGGCAAAGAAATCCGCTTGCCTGGTGCCCGTCCGCGCCCGGATCGCCCGGGAGAAATGCTGGACGCTTTCGCGATCTTTCCGCAGATAGCGAGCCAGGGTCTCCCGTCGCGCGTCCCGCAGGTAGCGCAGGGTCTGGTCGTGGCGCTGATCGATCAGGCTTTCCAGGTCCCGCGCCACCTCCCACACCGGGGGGATCTCCCGCAAGCGACTCCGCACCCGGCGCTGTCGCCAGCGGGTGAAGAAACCGGGCGCGGGATGGGCGAGCCATTCGCCCCAGGTCACCTCGCGGGCCAGTCGCTTCGCCAGGCGGGCGCCGGTCTGGTCGATGCGCCGGTCCAGTTCCCTCAAATCACGCGCCGCCAGCCGCACGGATCGGCGATCCGGCGCGTCGGCGGTGTGGATGCCGGCGAGGAGATCCTCGATGAACTGCTTCAATTGACGCAGGTATTCACTGCGCCCGCCGCGGGTGACCACTCCCTCCAGACCGATGGCACTCTCGATCTTGTTCCCGACCACATCGACGGCGTGATCCATCTTCGACGCGATCAACACCGATCCGCCCCGGCTCAGAGTTTCGATCGCCAGCGCCGCGATGGTGAAGGATTTGCCCGTTCCGGGAGGACCGATGGCCAGGGTCAACGGATGCTGTCTGGCCGATGCCAGCACCCGCTCCTGGGCGGCGCTCAGGGTGGTGGGCAAACGCCCGACCGTGGCCGAGGCGGAGGGCGTCGGCGATTCGCCGAGCAGCACCCTCACCGGCGGGGACAGGGCCAGCCCCGGCGACGCCATGGCCTCGAGTTCGTTGAGCACGCCACGCATTTCCGTCGATTTGTTCACCAGCGCGACCGCCGCCGCCGGCAGCAGGACGGATGGCGCGCGGTGATCGGTCATGATCGATTCGAAACGCTCCCTCAGCGCGTCGCCCGAGATCAGTTCCGGGTAGTCCAGCAGCGCGCCGGTCTCGGTTTGGGGAAAGGCGTCCGCGAAGCGTCGCCGGATTTCCCCGACCCCACCCTCGCCGACCGCCGACAGATCAATCGCCTTTTCCAACTCGCGCAGAAAATCCGAGCCGCCGATCGCTTCTATCACGGCGTGGTTGAGTTGCGATCGACCGGGATCGATCCGCAGATTCGCCCCCTGAGTCAGACCCGATGTGTCCAGACGGGCCGGACAGAGAAAGATCGGCGCGCACACGGGCTCGGGCTTGCTCTCGGATCGCTCCACCCATCCTAGATAAAAGACCGAGGCGTAGACCAGATCCTTTTCCTTTCGGTGCAGCGCCGCCTGTTTCGCGGTGGTTTCGGCGGAGGAGGGGCGCAGATAACGGATATCCTCCGCCTCCGGTGTCGAGGCCAGAAAGTCCCGCTCATCGAGAAACAGCCGGTGGCTCACCGAGGCGCCGAAAAAATTCCACAGCCCGCCGCGGCTGCCGTTCTCCCGGTAGCATTCGTGGAAATAGCGGAGTAAATCGCGTGGCGTGGCGGACATGGCGGTTCTCATCTCGCCTTAACCGTCGGTGGGGCGCGGATCAAAAGGAAAAAATTCCGCCGACCTGAGAGGGTTGAACGCGCGACCCAACCCTGTTGATCCGACGATTTGGGCAAGAACCGGAGTAGAAACCCCCGCCAAAGATCAGGGAATGGCAGAAAGAGATGTCAAGAAATGCTGCCCCCTACCGGCAGAGCCCGGGCCCAGAACCATTGTTTCGAACCGATGACGGAAGCCGAGGGCCTGCCGGAGTATGTCGAACGCTACATCGAGGATATCCTTGGCGTGACACTCACCCGGAAATAGGAGTCATCCCGTCACACCGGCAAGGAGGCAACACCTAGGCTCCATCAGCCGCAGCCTCCCGACGGACACTCCCCGGCGTTTGCCCGGTCGCCTTCTTGAAGGCACGGGAAAAGCTCGCTTCACTCTCATATCCCAACTGCTCCGCGATCTCCGCCATCGTCTGATCGGTATCGCGCAGCCAGTTGCGGGCGACTTCGAATCGCCAGTGCCGCAGGTAGGTCATCGGAGTCTCGCCGACGAGGTCGGCGAACCGTGCCGCCAGACCGGAACGGGAGACCCCGACGGCCGCCGCGAGGGATTCCACGGTCCAGGGGTGGGTCGGATCGCGATGGATGATGGCGAGTGCGCGCCCGACTTGCGGATCCTGGAGCGCACCCAGCCAGCCGGTCTGCGCGTGCGGGTCGGTGTTGAGCCAATGACGAATCGCCTGCACCACGAGAATGTCCGAGAACCGGGTGATGACGGCATCGCCACCGGGGCCGAGACTGCGTGCCTCTTCCATCATGACTTGGACCGATCCGCGCAGCCACTCGTTGCCGGGCGTGGCGGCCTGCATCGGGATCATTTTCGGAAGAAGGCCCACCATGCGACGGGCGGCGGGGTCCTTGACCGACGCGACGCCGCAGATCAAACCGGCCCGGTCACCGCCATTGTCGATTTGGAGCATTTCGTAGCGCGGACCCAGGAGCGGCCGCTCGTAGTCAAACAGGTTGATCGCACGCGTCTCCGGTGCGTCGGTGATCGCGTGTCCCCGACCTTGAGGCAAAAGTGCGAAGTCACCGGTCTCCAACGGGAACCGCTCGCCATTGGCAAAGGTGATCCAGGCCGTTCCCTCGATCACGATGTGGAACATCAGGCTGTCGGGCATGGGCGGGAGTTCGATCCCCCAGGGCGCGCTCAGTTCCGACCGGCAGAAGAACGCGCCGCTCAATCGCAACGCATGCAGCGCTTCCCCGAGCGGGTCGACGGACCGGAACGCTTCCTCGGTGGAATTTACCGTGGGATGGTCTGCCATGGGGGAAAGACGCCCCTTTTGGACGAATGGTCAATTCTGTTGGAGCCGCTGCCATAGCGGATCGGAAAGGCATCGGTCAGGGTGGGGACGATGAAAACAAACATCCTATCCCAACCCACCCAGAACCCCGAAACCACCACCGCACCGTTCCTCGTGATCGGAGGCGGAGGGAAAACCGGTCGCCGCGTCGTAAAGCGCCTCGAGGCTCTCGGGCATGACGTCCGCAGTGCGTCCCGGTCCGCCAGCCCGAGTTTCGATTGGAATGATGACGGAAACTGGAACGAGGTGCTCGCGGGCGTCAAGGCGCTCTACGTCACCTACCATCCCGACCTCTCCGTCCCCGGGGCGTCGGATCACATCCGCGCCCTCCTGACGGTCGCCAAGGCGCAGGGCGTCGAGCGGATCGTTCTCCTCTCAGGCCGCGGCGAGGAGGAGGCGCAACTCTGCGAGCGCCTCGCACTCCACTCCGGCATCCCGGCGACCATCGTTCGTTGCGGTTGGTTCAACCAGAACTTCTCCGAATCCTTCTTCCGCGATCTCCTCATGAGCAGCACCCTCGCCGTTCCCAATGCTCACGTCGGGGAAGGCTACGTCGATGCCGATGACATCGCCGACGTCGTCACCGCCGCCCTCACCGGGGACGGGCACGAAGGCCGGATCTACCAGCTGACCGGACCCGAACTGCTCACCTTTCGAGACGTTGCCGCCATCTTTCACGAGGTGACCGGCCGCCCACTGGAAGTGATCGATGTCTCGCGGGAAGCGTTCGTCGAAGGGCTTGAGGCGGCCCAGTTGCCGGAAGGCATGGTCCAGCTCGTGGACTATCTCTTCAACGAGGTCCTCGACGGACGGAACGCCAGTCTCGGCGACGGGGTTCAGCAAGCCCTCGGCCGACCGCCCCGCGATTTCCGCAGCTTCCTGCAGAAAGCCCACCTCTCCGGCGCCTTCGCCTGAAACGGGAATCGAGGGCGGTCGAATCCGGCCGGCCGCCCTCACTTCCCGCGTTCCCTTTCCCTCTCCATTTACAGTTCTCATGACCACCCAGATCCTCTTCAACGGACTTCTCGTCTTCGCGACCCTCACCACCCTCCTCGTCACCGGCCTTCTCTTCACCTTTGCCCTGCTCGTCATGCCGGGTCTCGGGCAATTGGAAGACCGTGCCTACCTTCGAGGATTCCAGGAGATCGACGGAATCATCCAGCGTGGTCATCCGATTTTCGTGGTGGTCTGGTTGGTATCCGTCGTCAGCCTGGTCCTCGTGGCGGTGATGGGATTCGGCCAACTCGACGGATGGCCTCGGGGTCTTCTCGTCGCGGCAGCGGTGCTCTACGTGCTGGGCGTTCAACTTCCGACCATTCGAGGCAACGTACCCCTCAACAATCAGCTGCAAACGCGGGAACTCACAGCCATGAGCGAGCCCGAACTGGCCGAGGCGCGACAGCTATTCGAGCCGTCGTGGAATCGCCTCAACGTCTTCCGGACGGTCATGAGTATCGTCGTCGCGATCCTTTTGATCCTGGTGTGTGTGCTGAGGTGATCGGTCAGAGAAAGGAGGGGCGACAATCCTGTCGCCCAACCCTCTCCGAAAAGGGCGACAGGATTGTCGCCCCTCCTTTCGTATCCAACCGCGAAACCCTGTCCCTCCAGATCGAATTGCGCGATGCCGA
>CAYTNL010000105.1:0-19797 GCA_964439145.1 uncultured Verrucomicrobiales bacterium | reverse complement strand
AGGTTACCTTTTCACCTGCAATTGTCACTCGCCTAAGTCCGACAGGCTGCTAGGAGTCGGCCATTTCCTCCTCCCCGAGTTGCCGGACGCCAACGGCAACCCTCCCACCACGTCGAGGAACTCGCCCATCCTCTCCGGCCAGGTGATCGTCGCCCCGGAGTGAGCGCCACGAGAGCCTGTCCGCGGAGCGAGTCCCATCACGACCAGACCAGACGAGACCATGCCGCCGCTGACGCGACGCCAGTTTACTCTTGGAAGCAGCGCTGCGGCACTCGCGGCGAGCAGTGGCTGTTCCCGTTCCACGGGAGGCGAGCGCGTGGTCCTGTTTTCCAGTGTCGATGAATTCTACGCCCTGCAAGTGGCCTCTCAATTCGAGGGGCAAAGTGGAATCGGCGTGGACCTGGTATCGGACACAGAGGCCACCAAGAGTACCGGCCTCTTCAATCGGATCGTGGCCGAGCGGGAGCGTCCCTCGGCGGACGTGTTCTGGAGCGGAGACCTGATGCGTGCCATCCGACTCCGGGACCTCGGGTTGACTGTCGACTCTCCGGACAACGGTGATCCCATTCCCGGCGGTGCCACCAGCCTCACGATCCCCGGGCTGGGTCTCGGCTCGGCAAGGATCCGCATGATCCTGATTCACGAAAACGCCCCTGTTCGTCCGGCCACGGTGGCGGAACTGGCCGACGAACCGTTCGCCGCCCGAACCTGCCTGGCCAATCCGCTGTTCGGAACCACCTCGATGCATTTCGCGGCCCTGCTCGAAACCTGGGGTGCCTCCAAACTTGAAGCTTTCCTCGAACGATTTCTGGCAAACGGAGGACGCCTGGTGGCCAGCAATGGTGAAGTGAAACGGCGGGTCGGAAACGGCGAGTTCGATTTCGGCCTGACCGACAGCGACGATGTCGCCGTGGCGCTCGGCGACGGCATGCCGGTCGATTACCTGGTGCCTGACCAGGGAGTAACCGACGAAGGCGCTGTCCTCATCCCCTCGGCGGTCGCCCTGATCAAGAATAGTCCTCATCCGACTCTTGGCGAAAAATTGGCCCGCTACCTCGCTTCCGAGGATCTGGAAAAGTTCATGGCGGAATCACCGGCCGCCCATTTCCCCCTGCGCGTTTCGGTAACACCACCGAAAATTTTCGGTTTTCCTCTCCAGGCACGGAAGTTTCTTTCCCTCGACTACGAGTCCATGGCGCGCCATTTCCCCGAGTGGAGGGACGGCGTTCTCAGGGAGTGGACCGGGAGGGCGCTCGCCTCCGCATGAGTTCTTCCATACCTTCTCGGAGCCGGACGGTCTGGAAGCGTGGGGAGTTCCCGGCTACCGTTCCCACCAGAGCCATCGGCGTGTTGGTTTTCGGAGCCCTGGCCCTGTGGCCACTGCTGGCCTCCCTTTCCTCGCTCGATCTTTCCCTCTGGCAATCGCTAGCCGAGCCCGGAGGCGCCTACCGGGCGGCCCTGCGCCGCAGTCTCACCCAGACCCTGCTCGTTTTCGGCCTGACTTTCCTGCTGGTCTGGCCGGCCGGTGCCGCGGCCCTCTCCTTCCGACAGCCGCAGCGGACCGCCATTCTGGCCCTGGGATTCGTGATGCTGGTAGTGCCGCCCTTTCTTCTCGCCGTCGGGTTCCAGTTCTGGCAATCGATGCTGGACTTTCGCCATCAGGCCTGGCTCGACGGTCGATCCGGCGCCTTCGTGACCCAATTCGCCCGCGCCCTGCCCCTCGCGCTCCTCGGAACCATGGCCCTGGCCACCTCGATCTCCCGGGCGGAGTCAGAGGCGGCGCTGCTCGTCGGGGGACGTTCGCTGAGATTTCGACTGACCCTTCGTCGCCTGTTTTCCCCGATCCTGGGAACCACCTTTCTTGCCTCCGTCGCCGGATCGACCCAACTTGGTGGCAATCAACTGATGGGATACCCGGGAGTGGCCGAGGAATGGCATTTCGCCCTGCAAACGGATCTCACCCCCGATCGGGCTCTCGCCATGAGCCTCGGATACGGCTTGACTCTCCTCGTCGTCGCCCTCCCCGCCGCCTGGATGGCCGGGAGGGGCTGGAAAGAAGTGATCTGGCGCTCCTCCGACCTGATCGAGGGTGAAGAGCGATTGTCGAAAACCCAAGTCACCATCGCCTCATACTGGCCTCTGGCGATTCTCTTCCTGGTCGCGCTTCCTCCGCTCCTCGGCCTGCTTTTTCCTCTTCTCCGATCGTCCCGACCGGATCAACTTGTGGAAATGCTGGGCACGGTCTGGTCCCGAAGTTGGGACGACACCCTACTCGCGTTCCTGCTTGCCGGAGCATCGGCGGTACTCGGAGGAATCCTCCTCGTCTTCCTCGGTCGCTGGCTGATGGTGAGGCCTTCTCCGCTGCTTCTGCTCTCCTACCTCGTCATGGTGCTGCCGGGGCCTCCTTCCGCCCTGCTGATTTCCGCCATTCGCGGCCACTTGCCGGAGGGGCTGGCCCCGTTGGCCAACCATCCGGCTTCCGTCTTCGCGTTTCTCGGTTTCCGTTGGAGCTGGCTCTCCCTTCTCTTCCTTCACCACGGACTTTCCCGCATCCCGGCCGCGGCCCGCGAATCGGGAGATCTTGTGGGAACAAGTCGGCTCTACCGCTTCCGATGGCTGGAGGGTCCCGCCCTGTGGAGGAGTGCCGTGATCTCCTTCGTCATCGGAGGCGCCCTGGTGCTGGCTGACCCATCGACCACCGTGCTGCTCACTCCACCAGGTTACTCCACTCTGCCCATGCACCTGCTGGCCATGATGGACAATGCCCCGACCGGACTGACGGGCGCCCTCTGTCTGTCCTACTTGATTTTCACTGTCATCGTGATCCTGCCCTTGGCTCGACTTCTTCGGCACGCGCCCGACCGGCCCCGACCTTGAACCTCTCTCTTCTCCGGGCCAAACTACCTGTCTCCTGCTTCCATGATCGAAATCCGCGAGCTTGTCCTCGGCATTGGACCACTGACACTCCTCGATAGCGCCTCCCTCAGTCTAACTCCGGGAGAGCGAGTGGCTTTCTTGGGAGCCAACGGAAGCGGGAAAACCACCCTATTGCGGACCATCGCGGGACTGCACCCCGCCGCCGAGGGATCGATCCTAATTTCCGGCGAGATGGCCACCCGGAGTTCCGAGATTCTCCTACCACCCGAGAGACGGAACATGGGAATGGTTTTTCAGGATCTTGGACTCTGGCCCCATCTGGACGTGAAGCGAAACATCCTGCTGGGACGCCTGATGGGAGACCACCATCTCTGGCGGGAGCTGCTCGATTCGCTCGCGCTTTCGGATCTGGAAAAAGTGTTACCGGGCAGACTCTCCGGCGGTCAGCGCCAGCGCGTCGCATTGGCTCGGGCCCTCCTCCAGCCGGTGGACTGGCTACTGCTGGACGAACCGTTCTCCGCCATCGACCCAGCCTCCCGAAGTTCTGTCGCGGCGGAGATTCACAAGAGAGCGGAAGCGTGGAACGCCGGCATTCTCTGCAGCACCCATCATCAGGAGGATCTGGAACTGCTCGGCATCTCCCGGGTTTTCACGCTGGATGAGGGCCGATTGCGAGCGGAAGCCGTCTGATGAAGGTCGCCACACTCTATTCATCACTCAAACTCCGAAATTGGTCGCGAGCATTCATCCGTCTCCGCTCACTCACCCCAAAATCTCCCGCACCTTCTCCATCGGCAGAAAGTGTCCCACCAAGGGTTGGCAACCGTCGGGCTGACTCTGCTGCCAGTTGGCGAAGATGCCGTCCTCAGTCACCAGCGTCGCCACGTAGCGGGAGCAACCGGTGCCGTGGGGCGACACGAAGATCGGAGCCTCGACGGTGACGCTCTCGATGGCGGGAAACGCGTTGTCGTATCCTACCGCGATACCCCCGATCTCTTCGCAGGACCAGCCGCGCGGACGGGAGACGGCGGACGGATTCTCATCGAGCTGGCGCAGGCATTCGCAACTGTCGTAGGCGTAGATCGAGAGGGACGGCTGATCGGCGAAAGCCCCGACATGCGGCACCGGCAGCCGATCCGTAACCCGCGCGGCGGCGATGTCCCAGACGGGTCCGCGGCGCAGCATGTCATCGGTGACTTTCTCATAGCTGTCCGTGCCAGCCCGGCGAATGACGGCGGCGGTGCCGCTGCTGGACCACGAGAAGGGGTGGACGCAATAGATCAGGACGAGATCGCCGTTGGCGAGATCGGTGACGACCGGATCTTTGCAATGCAAGCGCTCCGGGTGATCCCAGCCGCTGGGAATGATTTCCTCAATGTTGTCCGGGCTCAGCGCGTCGACGCTATCGGCGTGGATGCGATCTATGCTCCAGACGCCGGCGCCGGCTTTCTGGTAACCGGCCAATCGCTCGGGATAGCCGGTGTCTTTCTCGGTGGAAATGAACAGCTCGATCCCGCCTCCGGGCATCAGGTGCAGGGCCACTCCCTCGATGGAGACCACGCCGCGCCCATTGCAGGCGAGGTCGGCCTTGGTGAAGGACTTGATCTTTTCAAATGGCGCGTCCACCGAGGGCGCGCGAAAGATGGCCAGCTCCAGGCCGCGCTCCCCGGCGCCGACTCCGGTGCGGGAGTCGCCGTAGTTGCGATAACGCCCGCAGATGAGAATCGATCCGTCGCGATCCCGGATGACATTGCCGCCGCCGAACCAGTAGCCCGAGCCGCGGTCCTGCGGCTCGACGAGAATGCGGGCGCTCTCCTGATCCACAAGGGCGGTGGCGAGGCGGACGAGTTTTTCTTTGAGAGGGTTGGAGATCATGATGGCGTCATTGGAAACTGCGCCACGCGAAGGCGCAAGAGCAAACGAGGGGCGGCATGCCGGGATCCGGACATCGTAGGTGATGCCGCTTGAATTCCCCCCTCGCATCCATCAGAATTTTCTGTCGCGAGAATTTTCAGCAGCCCGCCAGTTTTTCCGCAGCATGTCCCACCTCTCCATCGATCCCGTCAGCAACTACTACCGCGTGACGCAGACGCTGTTTGGACGGGTGATGCTGTTTTTCGCCGCGGGCTGGTGTGGCGTCTTTCTGGGGCGACTGTCGGTCGCTTTCCGCTCCCTGGACGATCTCATCCGCCCCTGGGAGGTGATGGGCCAGATCTTCGGCGGGGGACTCGGAGTCATTGGCGAATTTCTCATCATGGCCTTTTGGCCGGTCTCGACGGCCAACTCGGCGGCGAGCGTGTCGGTGTGGCTGTTTTTTTTCGCCATGGCGGTGATGGCGGTCGTCTTCGTGGTCTTCATCTACTCGGAGGAACCGGCGCCGGCCTGGTGGCTGGGGCTGGTGGGATTTTCCGCCACCCTCCATGTGCTCGGCGCCGACTCTCCTCCCTGGGTCTCGTGGGGGGTCCTGCTCGTCATCCTCACCGGGATCGGCTCGGCCCTCTGGTGGGCCCTGCGCCTTTTCCATCCGGAACTGGTCGAATCGGTCGGCGACCTGCTCCGCGGACGCAGCAGCCGGCCGGGCTACTCCAGCTACGCGGGTCGGCGCACCGAGACGCGCGACGAACTCCGGGAACCTCCGCGAGGCATGACCCTGCCCACCACCCGCCCGACGCGGCACCGCTCGGATCAATGAATCGTTGGCCCTCCGCCCGGCTTTGCGCCAGTGTCTGATCTGGCTGAAATTCCGCCCTCTCCCCGCATGACCCGCCCCACCGACCGTCTCCTGAAACTCGGCGTGAACATCGACCACGTCGCCACCCTGCGCCAGGCGCGCTACGCGCTGCTGCCCGATCTGCCGAACGCCGAACCCGGCCTGCTCGCCGCCGCCCATGAGGCCGAGGCCAACGGCGCCGACTCCATCACCGTGCACCTGCGGCAGGATCGACGGCACATCCAGGACCGCGATGTCTTCGAACTGCGCGAACACATTCACACCCTGTTGAACCTCGAAATGGGCAACACGGAGGAAATCCTCAAGATCGCCCTCCGGGTGAAGCCCGACTTCGTCTGCCTCGTCCCGGAGAATCGCCGGGAGATCACCACCGAGGGCGGGCTCGATGTGGTCGCGGGCGGCGACTCGCTGCAGGTGACCATTGACAGACTCCGCGGCGCGGGGATTCGCGTGAGCCTTTTCATCGATCCGGAAACCACCCAGGTCCGGGCGGCGGCGCGCACCGGGGCGGAGATGATCGAACTCCACACCGGCGCCTTCGCCAACGCGGAGGTGGCCGGCGGGCGCGAGGAATTGGATCGACTGAAGAAAGCCGCCATCCTCGCCCACGAATCCGGTCTCCAGGTCAATGCCGGGCACGGGATCAATCTGGTCAATCTCGTCCGTCTCATGGAGGTGCCCCATCTCGCGGAGCTGAATGTCGGCCATCACCTCGTGTCGCGCGCCATCTTCGGGGGACTCGGCGCGGCGGTCCGCGAAATGCTGGCCATGATGGCCTGTTACGAAAAATGGAACTCGGCCACCAGCTCCCACACCTGATCACCGCAAGCCCGCTCCTCTCATGACCACCGCTTTCGGGGAATACCGACGCCTGGCCCGCGGCGCCCTCGGGTTTTCCAGCGTCTGGCTGGGCGGGGATCATCTGCTCCAGGTGAAAGGCGGCGGCTTCATCCTGCCGTTCTCGGAGGAATATCAACGCTTTCGTTACCGTGACATCCAGGCGATCACCCTGGCGCGCGGGGCGGGCGTCTGGCCCGGCGCCCTGGCCTACCTCGCCGGACTGGCTGTCACCATCGCCGTCGGTTTTTTCCTCCTCTTCCAGCGCGAACCCGGCGAGATCGCCCTGCTGATTTTCACCCTGGCACTGCCCCTGCCGATCGGCGTCCTCCTGCTGGCTCTCCTCATCCGTCACGTGGTGCTGGGGCCGCTCTGCGTGTTCGAGATCCAGACCACCTTGAAACAGGAAACCCTCCCCGCCATCCGGCGCTGGCATCAGGGACGCGAGTCCCTCGCCCGGCTCGCGGAAAAGGTGCGCGTCGCCCAGGCGGATCTCGTCGCCGGAGTCGCCGATGATGCTCCGCCCGCTCCGGACATCGCGCCGGAGCCACTCCGGGTGCCTACTTTCACCACCACCGCCTTCGCCATCCAGGCGGCGCTCGGCGCGGTGCTCGTGCTGCTCCTGCATCTGCCCTCACTCGCCCTCGCCGGACTCATGCTCGTGCTCGCCATCCTTTCCGGCACGCCATTGCTGGTGGCTCTCGGCAACAGCACCCGCCAGCCCGCCCCCGAGCCGCTGCGCCGGATGCTCTGGACACAACTCGTGGCCGAGATCGGACTCGGCGTCACCGCGACTGTCTACTTCATCGACCAAGCCATCAACGATCCCACGTTCACCCTCGGCCTCCTCGGGCCGGTCGAGGCGTTCTCCGACATTTCCGCGCTGGGCGGTTTCGTGTTCTACCTTCTCTTCCTCGTCGTCGGACTGGCCCAGTTGGGCATCGGGTTCGTCGGTCTCGCCAAGACTCGCCACTGGCGGGATCAGCTCAACCCCGAACCCGCCGCGTGAGCGCCCCACTGGCCAGTTCCACCTGCCTCCTCCACCCCGGACGCCCCGCCTCGGCGCGCTGCCCGGCCTGCGGCGTGCTCTACTGCGCGGAATGCGTCACCGAACACGAGGGCCGCCTCACCTGCGCCCGCTGTCTCGCCGCCCGACGCGCCCCGGCGGACCATTCGAAGACCCGGCGACGTTTTCGACCGCCCCTCATGGCGACGCTGCAGTTCGCCGCCGGACTGCTCATCCTCTGGCTGTTCTACCTCGCCATCGCCCGCGTGCTCCTCTCCATGCCCGCCGATTTCCACGACGGCACCGTCTGGAAATGACCCCTCTCCCCCGCCTCATGCCATCCGCCCCCCAGACCGCGAATCGTCCCGCGCGACGCCATCGGGGAGATGCCGCGCCCCGCGACGAGCAGGAAATCGGCGTGCTCAATCTCGCGGAGGAAGCCTTTCACCTGCTCCGTTCCTCCCCGCCCGCCGACCTCTGCCTCTACTATCTCGGCGCCGCGCCCTTCGCCCTGGCGGCCTTTATTTTCTGGGCGGAAATGAGCCGATCCCATCTCGCCTCCGGCGACGCCGTTCTCGGCGCCCTGCTGCTGGCGCTGGTCTATCTGTGGATGAAATACTGGCAGGCCCGCTTCTGCCGCCGTCTCTGGGAGCGGCTCCAACCATCCGGCGCCCGCATTCCGCTCAGTCGAGGTCGCCAGGCCAGGGAATTCGCCGCCCAAGCCTTCCTGCACGCCTTCTCCCTCCCCCTGCGGCTCGCCTCGACCCTCTTTCTCGGCTGGACCATCGCCTTTTTTCAGAACGCCTCCGTCCTCGCCCTGACCCAGCCGGACGATCCGCGCCCCCTCCGTCGCGTCATCGCGCTTTCCGCTCACGCCGCCCACGCGAACTGGCGGCAGAACTACCTCGTCCTCCTGCTGGTGCTGATGCTCTCGGTGTTCGTCTGGATCAACACCCTCGGCGCGGCATTTCTCGTTCCGCTAAGCCTGAAAGTCTTCCTCGGTGTCGAGTCGGTCTTCACCCGCGGCCCCGAGAGCGCGATCTTCAACACCACCTTCCTCTTTGGCACCGCGCTGCTCGCCCTCCTCATCGTGGATCCCCTGCTCAAGGCCGTCTACACGCTGCGCTGCTTCCGGTTTCTCGCCCGCAAGAGCGGAGCCGACCTGCTCAGCCGACTGGATCGCGCCGAGGACGCCCGCCGACGCCTCTCTCCCCGCGCCGCCACTCTCGCCATCGCCCTCGCAGCGTGCCTCGCCACCGGCACCGGAGCGGCACAGGATCATGAGCAGTCCCCACCCGATTCCGAGAGCTTGGCCCGGTCCATCGAGACCACCCTCGCGGACGATGCCTATCAGTGGCGCCTGCCACGCCCGGCAAGCGGGGAGAATACCGGGCCCTCGGAGAAAGGCTGGCTGGTCACCGCCCTCAACGACCTCGCCGACTCCTTCGAACGCTCCGTGGAGCGCGCCGGCGAGGCCATCGATGACTTTTTCCGCGAACTCTTCCAACGCCCCGATTCCCCCCGCGCCACGCCCTCCACCGGAGACACGACGGCGGCCCGCGACATCGGCAATGCCGCCCGCTTCCTGTTCATTGCCGTCATCGCCATCGTCCTCGCCTGGATTGTTTACCTCATCATCCGGCGCGGTCCCCGCCCCGTCTCCGAGGCGGAGACTCCCGCCGGCTCCGGCGCGCCGGTGGATCTCGAGAGCGAGTCCATTGTCGCCACCCAGTTGCCGGAGGACGAATGGCTGCGGCTCGCCCGCGAGCAACTGGCCCGCGGTGATCATCGCCTCGCGGTTCGCGCCCTCTTTCTCGCCAATCTCTCCCACCTCGGCGAGCGCGGCCTGCTCAAGGTAGCCCGCTTCAAATCCAACCGGGACTACTCCCGGGAACTCAGCCTGAAATCCCGCTCCCTGCCCGGTCTGATCGACGCCTTTCAGGAAAACATCGGCCTCTTCGAGCGCGCCTGGTACGGCCTGCACGAGATCGGCCACGACGCCGTCGAGCGCTTCACCCGCAACAGCGAGCGCATCGCCCGCCCGCCCGGAGATCCGCCCCGCCCGCCCGCATGACCGCGCCCGATACCCACCCGCCGCGCCTCGCGCCCGTCATCGGGCTCATCGCCCTCGGCCTGCTCCTCGTCGGGGGATTCCTCCGCGTGCTGGAAAAACGCTTCGCCACCGGCGATGTCTACCCGCATTACTCGACCCTGCGCGCCGATCCCCTCGGCTCGCGCGCCCTGCACGATTCGCTGGCGGCCCTGCCCGGGCTCACCGTGTCCCGGAACTACCGGCCCCTCATGAATCTGCGCACCCTCGACGCCGACAGCGCGCTCTGGCTCGGCGGTCTGGGAGTGGAAACCCTCGAGCAACTCCGCGCCCCGGAGGATTCCCCCGTGCTTGCCGCGATCCGCGACGGCGGCGCCCGACTCGTCATCACTCTCGATCCCCGAGCCGCACCTGCCTTCGGAGCTAGGTCCAACTTCGCGAATGAGGAGGAGTCCGACGACGAGGGGGAGGAAGACGACCCCGCCGGGAAAAAACTCACCCAGCTCCTCGGCGTCCGCGTCACCCCCGCCGACAAGCCCGAAGCCCCGGACGACGGATGGCCTCCGCGGCCCGGAGAAAACGCCCCGGAAGATCTGCCAGCCTGGCGCGCCCCGCATCGGTTCACCGACCTCGACGGAGCCTGGCGCGTGGCCGCGCGCGTTCGCGACGATCCCGTCGTGATCGAGCGCTCGTTCGGCTCCGGCACCGTGGTGATGGCCTCGGACAGCTACTTCGCCAGCAACGAAGCCCTCTGGCGCGAGGCGAGCCCGGGTTTCCTCCTCTGGCTCATCGGTGGAAAAACCCGCCTCATCTTCGATGAGACCCTCCACGGATCCGTCGAGTCCGGAGGCGCCATGAAAATGATCCGTCGTTACCGCTTCCACGGATTCCTCATCGGACTGCTCATCCTCGTCGCCCTCCTCGCGTGGCGCGGCGGCACCTCGCTCACCCCCGGCAGTGAGACCCTGGAGCGCGGACTCGTCGGCGGCGATGCCGTGCTCGGGGAGGATGCCGCCTCCGGACTCGAGCGCCTCCTGCGGCGCAACATTCCCCCGTCCCGGCTGCCGCGCACCTGCGTGAGCGTCTGGCGCGACAGCGCCGGACGCCGTCACCGGACCGAGAGCGAATCCCGGCGGCGGGAGATCGACGCCCTGCTCGCCGAACACGAACGCGATCCCCGCCATCCCGGCCCCGTCGAGACCATTCGGCAGATCAGTCGACTCCTCCGCCTGCCCCATTGATCAAACCGGGCGTGGCGCGAACCGCCGTATCGGATTAGTGTTCCCCATCACACAAACGCACCATCCATCCATGAGCCAATACCACTGGGACCGCCTGTTCACCGACCTTTTCGACCGTTGCCTGGCCCGCTATCGCGGCGGCGATGATGACTTCACCGGCTACTACGGCGCCGAAGACATCGCCTTTCTCACCTCCATCGGTTACAAACCGAGAGAGTTTTTCGACTTCGTGGAGGACCACGGCGACGGCGGTGAACCCAGTATCGCCACCGCGGTCATGATCGCCTCGGTCCGCCGGGACTTTCTCGACGTGGTCATGCATGGCCGACTCAGTGACCGCGAAGTCTCTCCCGCGGAATTGCCCGCCAAGGACTCCGTCCTCGAAGGCTATCGTTGGCTACCCCGCATCCTCGTCAAAGCCCGCGCCAAGCTGCGTGGCGAACTCCATCCCGACATCATGTACTGCTGCGGCGGCGACCGCGCCTTTCTCCGCGAGCACGACATCGCCCCCGCCGACTTCCTCCGGGTCGTGTGGGCGGCCGAAGACGACGACTCCCGGGTCGTCGCCTACCTGAACCGCCAGCGAGGCTGAGCCATGCGCCGCCGATTCTGGATACGACTCGTCGTGGCCGCCGCCGCCGCCCTCGCGGCGTCGGCCGCCCCGGCGCAGACGCTTCCCCTCACGGATCGGCCCGCCTACGCCGACGGTCTCAACGCCCTCCACGATGGCCGCGCCGACCTCGCCGCCGAGCGCTTCGATCAACTCCTCGCCTCCGCCGAAAACCTCTCCCCCGACGACGCCGAGACCCTGCGGCTCCTGAGGCTGGAGTGCTTCGTGAGATCCCGCGCCGCCGCCGCCGCCATCGCCGCCGCCGAGGAACCGGATTTTCCCGAGAGTCCCCGACGCGCCTTCTGGCACGGACTGGCGCTGGCCCAGGGACAACGCCACGCCGAGGCGCTGGACCACCTCGCGCCACTCGCGTCCCTGCCCCCCGCCGACCAACCCCATCCGGTCGAACTGGTGCTGAACCTCGCGATCTGCCTCCACCAGACCGGTGACAGCGACGCCGCCCTCACCACCCTGGAGCGCCTCCGCGCGACCGGGGGCCGGGAACGCGCCACCCTGCTCGCGAGCCGGATCAAAATGAGCCTCGGACGCGCCGACGCCACGGCTGACTTAACAGGGTATGATGCCGGACCCAACCCTGTTGAGTCCGATACCGCCGCCCAGAGCGCGCTGCTCAGAGGCCGGATCGCGATGCACGAGGAGCGCCTCGACGAGGCGGGGGACCACTTCAAGACCGCCATCACCCTGTCCCCGTCCGGCCCGCCCGGCGAACGCGCCAGGCTCGGGCTGGTGGAGATTTCCCTCGCCGCGGGAAAGACGCGCCAGGCCGCCAATCAACTGATCGAGTTCATCGACGCCCGCCCCGCTTCGCCCTGGCTGGGCGCGGCCTTCCGTGAGCTGGTCCGCCTCAGTCAGGCCAATCCCGGCGGCATCCTCCGGCGCCTGGAGGACTGGGCCTCCGCCGACACCGACCCGCGGCGCCGAGCCTACGCCCAGTTCCATCTCGCCGTGGTCCATCGCGATCTCGGACAGACCGACGCCGCCATCGCCGATCTCGGCGATTTCCTCGTCGGCTCGTCGCGCCACGCGCTGCGCGAGTCGGCCCGCCTGCAACTGGCCGATGCCCTCATCGAAACAGGACGACTCGGCGAGGCGGCGGAGGAGATCCGACAGTTGAAAGCCGGCGCCGCCCTGCCGGCCACCCGCTCCCGTCTGCCGCTGGTCGAGGCCCGGCTCGCCCGAGCGGAGGATCGCCCCGACGAGGCGCTGGAGTTTTTTGCCCAAGCCATCGAAGCCGCTTCCGACGATCCCACCCGCGAGACCGCCGCCTTCAACGGCGCCCTGGCAGCCATCGAAAAAGGTGACGAGGCGACCTACGAAAAATTCTCCGCCCAGCTCGCGCCGGATTCCGTGATCGCGGGATCGCTGTTGCTGCGACGCGGACTCTTCGAGGCGCGTGATGGGCAACCGGGCGCCTTCGAGTCGCTGGAGGAGTTCGTCCGTCGATTCGACACCCATCCGCGACGCGCCGACGCGCAGATCGCCCTCGCCGAGCTGTATCTCAACCAGGTTCCGGCCCAGGCGGTCTCGGCACGCGAACATCTGGAGTCCGCGCAGCGGGACGCCCTCACCCTCGAGCAGCGCGAATGGCTGGACCACGTCGCCATCTGGGTGGAGGTGGCGGCGCAGAGCGACGCGGAGGCGGTGGAGCGGGCGCGCGATTTTCTCGCCGACTGGCCGAGATCCCAGCGTCGCCCCGCCGTCTTCATGATGCTGGGGGAAAGCCATTACCGGATGGCGAATTTTCCCGAGGCGACATCGTATCTCGAAGCCATGGCCACCGAGGCACCGGAGTCACCATTGGCCGAGCCGGCCTTGTTTTTCGCGGCCAAAGCCGCCGCCCAATCGATGGAGCCCGCCGATATCGAGCACGCCACCGCTCTGTGGACCCGGGTGGCGGAATCCGGAGGGCCGCTGGCGATGGCGGCGCGGCACGAACTCGGATTACTCAGACTGGCGCGCGAGGAATTCGACGCCGCGGTGGCGGAATTCGACACGATCCTGGCCTCCGACAACCCCGACCCGACTCTGGCGGTTGCCGCCCTGGCGGACAAGGGCGAGGCGCGATACATCCAGGCATCGCTGACGGAGGACGATCCCGGCCCCTTGTTGCGGGCCGCGGCCGAGGCGTTCGAAGCAGTGGGAGAGAGCGAGTCCGCCCCCAAAGCCTGGCGCCTGCAGGCGACAGTGAGGCGGGGAAAATGTCTGGAGGCGCTGGGCGAAACCGACGCCGCCCTGGCGCTCTACACCGATCTGGTGGCGCGAGGCGCGCCCGCCGGTCCGGTGGCCGCCGCCCCGATGGCTGAGTATGACTGGCATTACCGGGCCGGGCTCGCCGCCATCCGGCTGCTCCAGGAAGCGGGCGATCAGGAAGCCGCCGTCGCCGTCGCCGACGCCGTCTCCCAGACCGGCGGTCCCCGCGCCGCCGAAGCCATGCGCATCGCCGACCGGCTCAGGCTCCGCCATTTCATCTGGCAGGAGCCGGCTCGGTGACGGCTCGCGCGCCTCTCATACCCGCCCCAAAGTGCCCGCATTTCCGGTTTACATCGGGGCGGTCGCATCCTTATTTGCGCCTCGATTGCCATCCGGCACGACGCCCGGGGCGTAATCTCCCGCTTTCCCTCCCATCCTTCATTTTCTCATCATGAGCCAAGACCACATCCGTCTCCACATCCCGGGCCCTGTCGAAGTCTCGCCCGCCACCTACGCGGCGATGGCCGCTCCCATGATCGGTCACCGGAGCAAGGATTTTCAGGCGCTCTACGAGGATATTCACCCGAAGTTGCAGACCCTGTTCGGTACCAGCCAGCCGGTGTTCCTCAGCACCTCTTCGGCCTGGGGGGTGATGGAGGGCGCTCTGCGTAATCTGGCGACGAAAAAAGTGCTCTGCTGCTGCTCGGGCGCCTTCTCCGACAAGTGGGTAGATGTGGCGCGCCGCTGCGGCAAGGATGCCGAGGCCCTGCAATACGAATGGGGCACCCCGGTGGACCCGGCGGATATCGACGCGAAACTGGCGACGGGCGAGTTCGACGTCGTGACTTTCATTCACAACGAAACCTCCACCGGCGTGATGAACCCGCTCGCGGAGGTGGCCGCGGTGGTGGGGAAATACGACGACGTCGCTCTGGTGGTGGACACGGTTTCTTCCTTTTCGGTGGTGGACACTCCCACGGACGCCCTGGGAATCGATGTGATGCTCACCGGCAGCCAGAAAGCGCTGGCTCTGCCGCCCGGTCTGGCGCTCTTCACCGTCTCCGAGGCGGCCATGGCAAAGGCGGCGACGGTGAAGGACCGCGGCTACTACCTCGACTTTCACGAGTTCGCCAAGAACCAGGAAAGCTTCATGACGCCCAGCACCCCGTGCATCGCCACCATCTACGGGCTGCAACATCAGTTGAACACGATCTTCGCGGAGGGCATCGAGAACCGCCAGGCTCGCCACGCGCGCCTGAACGACACGGTTCACGCCTGGGTGCGGGACAAGGGTTTCGAGTTTTTCGCCCCCGAGGGCTTCCGCTCCAAATCGCTGACCTGTGTGGCCAACAACCTCGGCATCGACACGGCGGCCCTGGTGAAACGGGTGCGTGAAGATCACCGCATCGCCCTCGACGGCGGCTACGGAAAGATCAAGGGCAGCACCTTCCGCATCTCCAACATGGGCGACGAAACCGACGAGACGATCGGCAATCTCCTCGCCGCGCTGGACGATTCGCTGTCCAAACTCTGATCCCCGACGAGGAAATCAGCGTCCGAAGTTCAGGTCGATGCGATGCGGCCCCTTGATGGCCCACTTGCCGGTGGCGCGTTCCACGCGCACGAAGGTCTCCGCGCTGGTGGCCCGCAAGGTCTGCATACCGGACTTCACCGCCGGCCAGCCGGTGAGCAGGATGACATCGCCCTCACTCTGATAGGTGGCCTTGTCGCAGGCCACGATGATCCAATCGCCCGCGCCCTTCGGCTTGGTTTTGATGATCACGCCGCCGGAGGCTGAGAGTCCGGTCATCGCGCCGCTCGTCTCGTCCGTTTCCGGTGATAGTTTCTCCGCGGAGATCGACAGATTATCCGCCAGCTTGAGCTCGACCGCCTGGGCCGAGGGCTCGAAACCGCGCTTCGGTGGCTCGGCGGCCCGCGTCATCATCGTCAGCGAAAGCATCCCCAGACACAGGATCACCGCCGACGTCTTGATGGCGCGTGAGAGTTTCCGGAACAAAGCCTCGCGCTCATCCGATTCCGCCATCACTTCCTCCAGCTCACGACGATCCCGCTTGGTGGGGCGTCCACTTCCCTCGTCCCAGGTCATGGCGCCCTCTCGGTTCCGTCGGCGGATCTCGGCCGCTTTCTCCCACGCCTCCTCTGGAGTCCTGTCCTCCAGGTAGATCGGGACCTCCTTGGCGCCGACACGACGAGTCAGTACACGACGCACGGCGACCGTGCGCACCAAGGGCCCCAGCTCCACCACAACCTCGTCGCCTTCGCGCACTTGGCGCCCCGGTTTCACCCGCTGGCCGTTCACCCGCGCTTGTCCTTTCTTGCAAGCGTCTCCCGCCAGAGTCCGGGTCTTGAAAAGACGCACCGACCACAGCCACACATCGATTCTGGTCGAATCGTTGGGCTCATTATCAAAAGGCTCTCGAGAGGGACTCATGTGAAATCTGGCCGATAACCGCGAATAGATACTCAAACCGGTTGGTTCACCGGCGTCAATGGCGACTCTCCCCGCAGCAGGCGGGCAATATTCTCCGCCGCCTCCAATCGCCCACCCCGACGATCAGCCCGCGTGCTGCCTCCAAGATGGGGCGTCAGTGTCACCTTTTCCATCGTCAGTAACGCGGGATGCACCCTCGGCTCCGCCTCGAAGACATCGAGCCCGGCGCCCGCCAGGAGGCCGCTCTCTAGCGCCGTCACCATGGCGCCCTCATCGACCACTTTTCCTCTGGCCACATTGATAAGCACAGACCCCGGCTTCATCATCGCAAATGTCTCCGCCTTCATCAGATGATGTGTCGCCGGGGTGTGCGGCACGAAGAGCCCCACGATGTCTGACTCCGCCAGCAGCGCATCGAGAGAGCGGCAGTCGGGATGGTCACTCGCCCGACCGCGGCAGTGGAGCACTCTCATGCCAAACGCCCGCGCGCGCTTCTCTACCGCTTGCGCGATCTTCCCATAGCCGATCATGCCGAGCGTACGGTCGCCCAGCAGCATGCCCTCCCAACGGATGGGTTGAAAGCCGGTCCGCTCCCAATCGCCGCGTCGCACGAAACGATCCCCCTCGCTGATGCGGCGCACCGTGGAAAGGATGAGCCCGAGCGTGAGATCGGCGGTCGATTCCACGAAAGCGGACGGCGTGTTCGTCGCCCAGATCCCGCGCCGGGTCAGCGCCTCGAGATCCAGATTGTCAATGCCCATCGCCGCGTTGGCCGCGATCCTCAGCCTCGGCGCCGCGTCGAGCAATTCGTCGTCGACACGCAGCTCTCCCTGGCTGAGCAGGCCCTCGCAATCACCGATTATTCCGAGTATCTCCGCCCGTGGCATCACATCCCAGGCATGGGGAGACATCTCGATCTCGGCGAGTCCGTCGAGCGGGGCCAGATCTTCGCGGGGAATTTTCAGGGTCACGAGAACGCGCGGTTTCATAAGGATTGGATCAAACATTCATCGGGGGTTGCGCTCGGCCGCGAGTCCTTCGTGGAGCCGGGCGAATCGCTCGCGAATCTCCTCCACGCTGCCGTGGGTCAACCACACTCGATACTCGAACTGGAAATCCGCCGTGATGGCCATCGTCTTGACCGGAGCCAGGTAGGAGCAGGCTCCTTTGGCCCCCGGCTCTCCAAAGCGATAGCAAGTGATGGTGTCCGCCACGGGCACGAACACACCGATCCCCGCCCCCGACTCCGGGTCCACGTAGGCGGCCCAACTCTCGGTGATCTTTCGCTGCTCGTTCGGCCAACCCGGTCGCGAGCGCGCCAGCTCGCCACCCGTCCAGGGAGCCTCGCCATCGTAGTGAACCAACTGATTGAGCCGGTCGTTGACGAACACGGCGGGCAGCTCCTGATGACGCGGCGCGTGGGATTTTTCCCCCGAGTAAGTCATGCGAAACCGGATCTCGACGAGGTCTCCCTTCAGTTCGATCCACTGCTCGAATCGCACCTCCGGTATCGGCTCGCCCGTCGCCCAATGTCGCGGCAGGGTGATCGCGTTGAGCCTCGTCGGCGTCGGCGTCTCAAAGCTCAGAGTCTCCGCCCGTTCACCGCGCCAGCCTCCACCCTGCACCGGATTCCACACCCATGGTTTCCCGTTCCAGTCCGATCCGTCGGCGTCGCCATACCACGACTGCTGCACATAGCGTCCCTGATCGTAATAATTGAGCAGGTTCTCACCGGATCGGGATTCGGAAAACCAACCGATCGCCGCGCCCTCGGACCGGTTCACCCCCAGACGGAGCCGCCCGTTGTCGAGAAATACCCAGTCCTCTTGGGCAAACGACGCACCCGCGCCGATCACGACCCCGAGCGTCAGACACGACACGATTCCCTGCCAGCGCGGCTTCATCGGGTCAGTTTCCGGGCTTCTTCTGGGCGGACGCCTTTTTCTTCGCCGCGGCGGGCTTGAATTCCCACAGCGGAGACGGCGTGTGCGCGAAATCCATCATCTCCCGCGCCCGCTTCACCACCTCGGGATGCCCGGCGGCGAGATCGCTCTCCTCCCCGAGATCCGTGGACAGATCGTAGAGCAGGATCGGAGCGTCGAATCCCTCCCGGCCGACACCGAGTTGCACCGCCTTCCAGTCCCCGAAACGCGCCGCGCGCTTGCCGCCCTGCTCGTAGAATTCCCAATAGAGAAATTCGTGCCGCTTCTGCGCGTCTTCATTTCCCAACAAAGTCGGCACCATCGAAATGCCGTCGATCCCATCCGGAGCTCCCACACCGGCGAGTTCGCAGAAGGTCGGCAGCATGTCCCAATGCGCGGAGATCAGATCACTGACGGCACCCGCCTCGATCTTCCCGGGCCAGCGCGCCAGCAGGAACGTGCGTATGCCGCCCTCGTGGAGATCGCGCTTATGGCCCTTGAGCGGCCCGTTGCTGTCGAAGAAATCCGGGCGATGCCCGCCTTCCTGGTGCGGCCCGTTGTCGGAGCTCAGCATTACCAGGGTGTTGTCGTCGATGCCCAGCTCCTTGAGAAGGTCTAGCAGATGACCGATATCCTCGTCGAGTTTCGTCATCATCCCGGCAAAGGCCGCCACCGGATTGTCGACCGCCGGACCGCTGTATTTGCCGATGACCCCGTTGAACTCCGGAAATTTCTCCCGAAAAGGCGCCGAGTAGGATTCCGGGACGTGCATGGCCGCGTGGGGAATCGTCACCGGCAGGTAAACGAAAAACGGCTCCTCGTGGTGATCGCGGACGAAATCCAGCGCGGCGGACATGATGGGATCATGCGCGTAGGTTTCGCCATCGAGATAGACGCGTTCCGCGTTCTTCCACAAATGATCCGGGTAATACGTGTGGGCTTCCCGCTGACAATTGTAACCAAAAAACAGGTCGAAGTGCTCCGCCGGATCGCTCGCGGACCCCGGGGCGCCGAGTCCCCATTTGCCGAAGGCGCCCGTCGCGTAGCCGGCCGATTTCAGCAAGCGGGGAATGGTCACGATATCCGCCGGCATGGGCGCCTGACCTTCCGGTTTCACCTCGCGATTACCGCGCACGAAGCTGTGCCCCGTGTGGAGACCCGTCATCAGCACACAACGCGTCGGCGCGCAGACCGTGCCGCCGGAATAGTGCTGGGTGAATTTCATCCCCTCCGAGGCGAGGCGGTCGATGTGGGGCGTCTGGAATTTCCGCTGCCCATAGCAGCCGAGATCACCATACCCCGCGTCGTCGAGCAGAATGTAGATCAGATTGGGTTTCTCAGCCGCATGGGATACAGCGGACGCCAGACACAAGAGCGCGAGGAGCAATCGGGGGAGACGAGTTTTCATAGGCGGGCTATATGCGTGCCAGAGGTGGGGCGGATTTGCAATCCGCCTCATCAAGGAGAGATCAAAAAAGAATGCGGATAACCCCGTCATTCCCCCGCTTTCACCGCCCTATCCGCCAGTTCACTATCCTCGTCAAGCAAGTGCTTCGACAGGAACGCTTCCACCGTCGCGCTGACGGAGGGACCGAAGCCCTGGCCGTGACCACCGCCAACGACGGTGAGGAAAATCGCGGGAACACCCGCCGCTTCGAGCTTTTTCTCGAAATCGACCGACTGCGCATAGGGAACCACCTTGTCGCCGTCTCCGTGTACGATCAGGAAGGGCGCGTCGCCCTCGGTGACGTGCTCGATCGGCGAAGCGCTCTTCGCGATCTCGGGAACCGTCTGGACGGGACCACCTAGTGTTCTGCGCGATAAGTTCATTAAAGTAAGTTTCTTTTCAAGTTGGATGGT
>CAYTNL010000104.1:0-19857 GCA_964439145.1 uncultured Verrucomicrobiales bacterium | reverse complement strand
CCACATCGACGATGGCGTCGTCCACGACCATGCCGATGGCGACGGCGAGTCCGCCAAGCGTCATCGAATTCACGCTCATGTCCATGAGGTCGAACACGAGAATCGTGATCGCGAGCGAGAGCGGAATGGCAGTCAGGGTGATGAGGGTGACCCGCACATTGAAGAGGAACAGGAACAGGACGATGGAGACCATGATGGCTCCGTCGCGGAGCGCTTCCTCGAGGTTGCCGATAGAGAGGTCGATGAAGTCGCGCTGGCGGTAGGTGATGACGATCTCGGTTCCTTCCGGCATCGTTTTCTGGAGATCGTCGAGAGCGGCCTCAACTTTCTCGGTCAGCTCGATGGTGTCGAAGCCGGGAGATTTCCGCACACTGAGGACGACGCCAGTATCGCCCCGGAGTTCGTTCTCGCCCGGCTCATCGTGATTGGTGCCGACGCCGGCATCGCCACGCATCGGCTCGATGTCCCACGCGACCGTGGCCACATCGCGGAGCCGTATGGCGCGATCCTCGACATATTTCACGACGGTCTTGGCGATCTCGTCGAGGTCGGTGGTCATGGCGAGGTTCCGCACCATGATTTCCTGATCCCTCTCGGTGAGAAAGCCTCCGGTGGTGTTTCTCACGGATCGTTCGGCGGCGGAGCGGATCTCCTCGAAGTCGACCCCGAGCGCAAGCATCTGGTCGGGATCGGGCTGAACCTGCACCTGTTTCACTCCACCCCCCATCGAGAGGACTTCGGCGATGCCGGGGATGGACTGGAGCCGACGCGCCACGACCCAGTCTGCGATGACGCGCAGGTCGCGGTCGCTCGTGCGGTCGGTAGGGTCGCGCAGACCAACGAGCATGATGTCGCCCATCAGCGAAGTAACCGGTGTCATGTAGGGGGTGATGCCCTCCGGCAAAAACTCGCCCGCTCCGGTTAGGCGCTCCTGCACGAACTGCCGGGCGCGATAGATGTCGGTGCCCCAGTCGAACTCGACGAAAATCAAAGCCAGTGAAATGTCGTTCACCGTGCGAAGACGGTTCACGCCGGTCACTCCCATGAGCGCGGCTTCCATCGGTACGGTGATGAGCGTCTCGACTTCCTCGGGTGCGTAGCCGGGCGCTTCGACGAGGATGGTGACGGTCGGCTTCGTCAGGTCGGGCAGGACCTCGACAGGCAGTTCCAGGGTTTTCTTCACCCCGAGAACGAGCAAGACCACCGCCACCGCGAGGATGAGCGCGCGCTGGGCGAGGGAGAAACGGATGAGGGCGTTCAGCATGGCGAATCAGGCGGCGGAAGGTTCACTTTTGCGGCGGCGGAAGAGGCCCTGCAGCCACAGTAGAGCCATGATGGTCGCGATCCCCGCCCAGACGCGGATGATCATGTCGAAGGTTCCGGCCGGGCCGTGACCTTCCTCCCCGTGGGCGTGCCCATCGCCGCCGCCCTCGCGGGCCGCCTTTTGCTCCGCCGTCATCTCGGAACCGTCCTCGTTGTGCTCGTGACCGTGGGCGGCGTCGAGTGCCTCCTTCAAGGACATGCCGCTGCCGCTTCCGGCGAAACTGAGTGCGTAGGAACCGCGCGTCACCACCTCGTCTCCAGGGAACAAACCTTCCACGACTTCGTAATACTGATCGTTCTGTTCACCGAGCACGACGGGCGCTTTCACGTAGGCATTCGGCAGGTCGAAGTCCTTCACGAACACGACGCGCTTGGTCGGGTCGCCCTGCACCGCCTTGCGAGGGACGGCCATTACGAAGTCGCGCTTCGAGGTGATGATGCCGAACTCTGCCCGCATCCCCGGCTTGAGGCGACCCTCGGGATTCTCGACAATAAAAATGCCGTCCACCGTGCCGGCGTCGCGGTCGGCGCTGACCCCGAATTTCTCCATCTCGATCACGGTGAGTTCGTCGCCGAGGGCGGGGATCCTCATGCGGGCTTTCGTGCCAGGTCCGATTTGGCCCGCTTCGCTTTCGGGAATTTTTGCTACGGCCCACATCTTCGAGCGATCCGCGATATCGAGGATAGCCTGCGCGGGTTCGACCGGTTCACCGAGACGGGCGTGGGATTCGACAATCACACCGCTCTTCGGCGCGACGACCTCGATGACCGGGGGCGGGCTGCCCGGCTGGCGGCTCTCGACCTTGGCGACAACATCTCCCGCCTTCACTTCGTCGCCGATGAAGGCGTCCAGTTCGACGATGCGCCCGGAGATGCGGCTGGAAACCACCGCGCGGTTCTCCGGCTTTTCCTCGATACGGCCAACCGCAAAAACGGTGGTCTCGAAGTCGCGCTCCTCGACCATCTCGGTCTGGATGCGGAGATTCTTCGCCCCGGTCTCGTCGAGGATGATGGTATTGGCAGCGCGACCGGGGTCGATCGCCGCTTCCTGGGTGAAGGCGGTAGTCGAGCCAATCGCGGCGATGAGTGGAATGATTATAGATCGAAAGTTCATTTTCTGAGAAATCTGAGACGGTTCACTTCCCGCCGCCGGTGCGGATGAGGCCCGGATAATCGCCGGTCACGAAGCGAACGCGGGCGTCGGAGCGGTAGTATTCGGCGACGGCCTCCAGCGCCGAGGTTTGTAGTTCCAGTTGCTGTTCCTGGGCGCGCTGGACCTGGAGGAAGCTGGCCTGTCCCTCGCGATAGGCTTTCTCGTATTCCTCGAAGTTTTCGTCAGCGAGTCTCAACACCTCCCCCGAAGCTTCGCGGGCGAGCTTCCAGTTGGCGAGGCGATGCTGGAACGCCTCCTCGTATTCGCTGCGGATATGGAAGCGCGTGGCCTCGACCGACTTCTCGGCATCGACCCGGTCGATCTCCGCTTTCTCGATGCCAGCCTGGTTGCGCTGCCGTAGAGGCAGCGGGATCGATACGCCGACTCCGAGGAAGGAATTCCGCTCCAGACCGGTAGGCTCATCGACGGATCGCTCGCGCTCGGCGAAGACTCGAAGCGAGACGTCTTCCCAGCGCTTCGCCTGCTCGAAGGCGAGTGCTGCGTCCGCCTCGTCGATCTTCGCCAGCGCGAGCACAAGGTCCGGGCGCTGTCGAAAGATGCCCTCGTAGGCGGTGCGGATGCCGGGGCCATCGGCCGGCAGCCGCAATCCGTTGTCGAGGAGGATGTGCGTTTCCGGCGCCAGACCGATGAGTTGCTTCACCTCGGCCGCCTGGACGACCTCCTGCGCCTCGAGCGCGGTGATGCGTTGCTTTAGCGAACGGCCCGTCAGCTTCGCCTGGGTAGCGTCGAGTTTCGAGACCAGACCCTGGGCAGCCTGTTCGTCGAGAAAGGCGACGATCTTTGCATTCAACGCCAGCAGATCGCGCTGGCGTTCCAGCAAACTGCGGGTCGCGAGAAGCTCGATCACGGCGAGGTCGACTTCGCCGGCGAGTTCACGTCGACGCTCCGCGATCTCCGCCTCGGCGAGGATGATTTGCTGCGCGCGGAGTCTTTTCTCATCCTTCAGTCGCGAGGTGATAGGGAAGCGCTGGGCGAACGCCACTTCGAAGACGCCCTCATTCTCATCCAGCCCCACGCCATCGTCGTTGATGCTGAGTTCCAACTCGGGATTGTCGAGTTGCCCCGACCAACGGGCATCGGCCTTCGCCCGTGCCACGGCCAACTCGGCAATGGCCAGCTCGCGATTGTTCTGAAAGGCCAGTTCGATCCCGCTCGTGCGCGAGATACGGACGTCTTCGCCCGCCGTCAGCGTCAGCGTGGATGCGACCAATGCGAAGCCGCCTATCTGGAGTAGTCTGTGTATGTCGCGCATGGAGATCGTCGGAATTCCATCGAGTCCAATGCCGGGGAAAGACAGTCCCCCCCAAAAAAAACGCAAAAAGAAGATCATGTACCCGATCATTCCCTTTTTTATCCTCGCTGCACTTCTGGAGATCGCCGGATGCTTTACCTTCTGGCATTGGCTTCGCAATGGAGGGTCGCCTGCCTGGTGTGCGATCGGCCTCGTCGCCCTGGCCGGGTTCGCCTGGGTCTTGACCCGCGCGGAATCGGATTTCGCGGGACGGACCTACGCGGCCTATGGCGGCATCTACATCGTGAGTTCCCTCCTCTGGCTATGGATCGTCGAGGGACGAAGACCAGACGCGTGGGATCTTGGCGGCGGGTTGCTTTGCGTCGTGGGCGCCGTTCTGATTCTGGTAGGACCTCGAAATTAATCGTGGCCAGAGCACCTCACAAATCCTTCCCCGAAAGCACCAGGCAGGCGGTTTCGGCAGGTAGGCCCGCGCATCGATCCTCCATCGCTTTCAGACGGGTTTGAATCGTTTTCAGAGATTCGATCTTTTCCTCGATCACCGTTCGTTTCTGGCTCAGCAATTCCCTGACTTTTCCGCACGTCTCGTCGGCACCAGTATCGAGGCTCTTCAGCCATTTGATTTCCTTCAGGGTAAATCCGGCATTCTGGCATCCGCGAATAAACGCGATCTCGGTAAGCGTGTCGGCTTTATACTCGCGGTAGCCATTGCTTCCCCGCGCCGGGGCGGGAAGCATCCCTTCGCGTTCGTAAAAGCGGATCGTCTGGGTATTCAATCCCGCTCTCTCGGCAACTTCTCCGATTCTCATCTCAGGGTGGTATTTAATCAACTTGACCTTATACCATACTTCAAGGTGTAGATTGAGAAAATGGAAACATCCGGAAGCGAGACTGAAAGCGAATCGAAGCTCTGTCCCAGGTGCAGTGAAACCGGCACTTCGGTCAAAGAGATCACGCTTCGTTCCCTCCTTCACAAAGAGGCGCAGAACAGTATCGCCGGGGCCAAGTGGCGATTCTGCGGGACCCCCGACTGCGATGTCGTCTACTTCGACGAGGGCGGCAAAAATCTTCACGAGAAGAATGCGCTGACGGTCCGCGTGGGGATCAAGGAAACCTCTGCGCCCCGTCCCGTCTGCTATTGCTTCGACCACACTATCGAGGAGATCGAAAGCGATCTCGCCCGGACCGGTTCCACCGGCGTGCTGGACGACATCAAGACCCGGATGAAAACCGCGTGCTGGTGTGAAACCAAAAGTCCGAAGGGATCTTGCTGCCTCGGCACGGTCACTCGCGTCGTCGGTCAACTGCAAGCGCATGCCGGCGAAGCCGCTCCCGAATCAGCGACGGCCCGGAACGGGAATCCCGAAGAGGAGATCGCCGACTGCTGCCTGCCGTCATCGGAAGCCCTCCCCGATGAGAGATCGCCTTCGACCGGGAGCCATCGTCGCTTTGGCCGGTTCGCTACCGTAGGAGCGATGGTTTCCGCTGTGCTTTCCTCGGCGTGCTGCTGGTTGCCACTGGTCGTTCTCGCATTTGGAGGATCGATTGCGGGATTGGCGCAGACCTTCGAGCAATGGCGCGGGTGGTTTCTTGGCGGAGCGTTCCTGCTTCTGGGAGCGGCGTTCTATTTTTCCTACTCGAAAAAGGCGTGCTGCGATTCCGAATCGGGTTGTGAAACAAGCGGACAAAAGATACAACGATTCAACCGAGCCATGCTTTGGATGGCGGCCGTGTTCGTCGTCGCGATGACCCTTTTCCCCAACCTGCTCACCTCCCTGTCCGGTGGCTCTGAGCGAAGCGCGGACGCATCGGAGTTGGCCGCCCTGGAAGGGGCCATCGTGCTTCCAATCCAGGGGATGACCTGCGAAGCGTGCGCCGTCTCCCTGCAAAGTCGGCTCGCTGCCGTGCCGGGCACCCAGCGGGTGGCCGTCGACTACGAAGGAAAACGGGCCGTCGTCCTGTCCCGACCGGATTCGTCCGACCTTCTGGCCGAAATTCGCAGAGGCGTCGAGGAAAGCGGGTATTCCATCGCCGAGGAAGAAGGGACTGAAAGGTAGCCTTTCCTGCGAACGAAAATCGCCGGATTCACGAATCAACAGGGTAGGATCGATGATCTGACAGGGTATAGTCGATGACCCAACCCTGTTGATTCAGGAAGCGTTGGATTTGCCACTTTCTGCGGATCCACTACTTTTTTCGGGGGGGAGATCGCGAAGGCGGCATTCTACCCGAACGAGATGAAGAAAGATCTTTTCAAGAATCAACTCGAACGAGCGGCGCAAGAACTCCGGGATCGGGGCGATGTCGGCGATCTGCGCGATTTCGAGCGTGGCGTCTGGGCCGAGATCGCGCTCCACGACGAACGATGGACGACCCGCGTTGTGAGATTTTTCCGCGACGGTGTTCCGACTGTCCCAGTTCCCGCCATAGCGGGCAGTGTCGCGGTAGCGGTCTCGCTGGGCGTTCTCTCGGCGATGGTCCAGGCAAACGCCTACGGCGAATCGCGTTCCGACGCGATGGAGCAACGCTACGTCGCCACCATTCATCCCGTCCTCCGCAGCGAGAGCGGAGACCACACCCATTCCGAGTCACCCTGACCGAATCTCGAAAAATGCGCTCGATTTTCACCACTCTCGTCATTTCCCTTGCCGTAGGACTGCTCGCCTTTGGCGCTGTGTTCCTATGGCAGAAGAACCGCATCGACGAGCACCACGACCATCTCAGCGCGTTCGACTGGTTCTGCGAGGAGTTCGATATCGACGACGCACAACGAGAACGAATCGAGGCGCTGCACATTGCCTACTTTCCCGAGTGCGAGGATCACTGCATCCACTACGCCGACACGAAACAAACGCTCGCGGAGATCACCGCCGACCCCGACCTGGACGCCCATCCCGAGCACGTCGAGGCTGCCGAAGAGCTTGCGCGGCTGAAACGGGAGGCCGACAAGAAATTCATCGATTTCATCTACAGCGTCGCTGCCGAAATGGATCCTGCCTCATCCGAGCGCTACCTCCAGCGGATGAAAGGCTGGCTGGAAAAAACCACTGACATCGCAGCGGAGTAACCGCGATGCGAATCATCCGTTCATGGCCGATGAAGAAGACAAGCGCAACATGTCCCGTCTCCGCGAAGGAGACGATCTCGCGCTGAACGAACTCATGGCCCGGTGGAAGGAACCGGTCGTCACCTTTTGCTTCCGCTACACCGGCAATCTGACCGACGCGAAAGAGATCGCCCAGGAGTCCTTCGTCAAAGTCTACCAGGCGCGCCATCACTACCGCCCGCAGGAAGGTGTCGCCTTCTCCACTTGGCTCTTCCGCATCGCTACCAATCTCTGCCGGATGCGGCACCGCTGGAAAAAGCGCCACCCGGAAGTGCTCGCTGCCGACCGGGAGGACAGCGACAGACCAGAAAGTTCGGTCCACAAGCAGTCGGAAACACCGGTAGAAACGCTGGATCGCAAGAATCTGGCCGCCGATCTCGATGCCGCGATCCAAAGGCTCGCTCCAGATCAGCGAGCCGCCTTCATCCTGCAGGAATTGCAGGGAAGGTCGCAGGCCGACATCGCTACGATCCAGAATTGTTCGGCGAAAGCCGTCGAAAGGCGACTCGCTCGCGCCCGTGAGCATCTACGGGAGTCGTTGCGGCACAAGTGGGGCGCGTAGGCTTCTTTCAATTACCCTACATGACGACCACAGACCACGACCACCCGCCAGGATCTCATTCTCACCCGCCATCGAAAGGCGAGGATCACGATCACAGCCAGGGCATTTTCGGAGAAAACACCGAGCTGGCCTTTTCCCTGATCAGCGGCGCCCTACTCGGCATCGGATACGCCCTCTCGAAATTCGCCGCCGATGCGGTGCCGTCGTGGCTGGTTCTCGGCTGTTACGTAGCTGCCTACGGATTCGGGGGATGGTTCGCGGTGCGCGAGGCGGCGGGAAAAATCCGCAAACGGAAGTTCGAGATCGACTTCCTCATGATCGTCGCCGCGATCGGAGCCGCGACCCTCGGAGAGTGGGCCGAGGGTGCCTTGCTGCTGTTCCTTTTCAGCCTCGGACACGCCCTCGAACACTACGCGATGGGGCGCGCCCGGAAAGCGATCGAAGCGCTCGGCGAGTTGGTTCCCGACACGGCTCTCGTCCGGAGGGACGGCGAAGTGCGCGAGGTCCCGGTGGACGAACTCGCCGTCGGCGACACGGTCGTCATTAAGCCCGACGAGAGAATTCCCATCGACGGCTTCGTGATCAAGGGAGAAAGCGCCGTCAATCAGCCCCCCATCACCGGCGAGAGCGTCCCCGTGGACAAGCGCCCGGTGGCCAACATTGAACAGGCGACATCGACCAGCGGAAAACTCAGCCCCGAGCACGCCCTCTTCGCCGGCTCGATCAACCAAGGTGGAGCCTTGGAGATGCGGGTCACCCGACTCTCCCGGGACACCGCCATTTCGCGGGTCGTGAAGCTGGTGAGCGAAGCGGAGACACGCCAATCGCCCACCCAGCAGTTCACCCGCAAAGTGGAGAGGATCTTTGTTCCCTCCGTGCTGGTGCTGGCGATCCTGTTGCTGTTCGCGTGGGTGGTCGTGGACGAGAGCTTTTCCGAATCCTTCTACCGGGCCATGGCCGTCCTCGTCGCGGCCAGTCCTTGCGCTCTCGCCATCGCCACGCCCAGCGCCGTGCTCAGTGGCGTGGCCCGCGCAGCGCGGGGCGGCGTTCTGGTGAAAGGGGGCGCTCCCCTCGAAGCCCTGGGGCAGTTGCGGGCAATCGCTTTCGACAAGACCGGAACGCTCACCGAAGGGAATCCCCGACTGACCGATATCGTTCCCGTCGATGGAGTCGAGGAAGAGGAATTGCTCGCCACCGCCATCCCTGTCGAGAAGCTGAGCGATCATCCGCTCGCGGAAGCCGTCGTCAGGGACGGGACCGGGAAACTCGAAGCGGAAAGCTTGCCCGAGGCGGAGAATCTCGAGAGCATCACCGGTCGCGGCATCCGTGCCACGCTCGACGGGGAAACCGTCCACATCGGCAAGGACGATCTCTTTTCCGAAGTCGAAGGTCCCAGCCTGCCCGACACGATCCGGCGAACCGTCGAGTCGCTGGAGTCCGACGGGCGCACCACCATGATCGTGCGCCGGGGCGACCGCTACGTCGGTGTCCTCGGTTTGATGGACACCCCGCGCGAGGCGGCGAAGCGAACCGTCCGCCGACTCCGCGACCTGGGGATCGAGCGGATGATCATGATCTCCGGCGACAACCAGAAGGTCGCCGACTCCGTTGCGCGGGAGGTGGGCATCGACGATGCCGCGGGCGACCTGATGCCCGAAGACAAGGTGGAATTCATCCGCAAAGCCCAGCGTTCCGTCGCGATGGTGGGCGACGGGGTGAACGACGCTCCCGCCATGGCCAACGCGACCGTGGGAATCGCGATGGGTGCCGCCGGATCCGACGTCGCCCTGGAGACCGCCGATGTCGCGCTCATGGCCGACGATCTCGATCATCTTCCGTTCGCGGTCGGTCTCAGTCGCAAGACCAGCCGGATCATCAAGCAGAATCTCTGGTTCAGTCTGGGCATGGTCTTCCTGCTGATCCCCGCCACGATCTTCGGATTGAAGATGGGAATCGCCGTCCTCTTCCACGAGGGATCGACCCTGCTCGTCGTCTTCAACGCCCTCCGGCTGCTCGCCTATCGGGAAAAGCCCGGACCCGTCGAAGAGGCGATGGCTGAACGTCCCATCCTGCCCGCCCCGAATTGAGCGGTCGGGAGGGCAGAGATGCACTTCGATGAAAATGTCCGGGGGATACTCGGTCATCCGGCATTGAACACGCGAAGAAAAATCTCCCCGAAACCATGCCTACCGATCCTATCCCAGGTCGCCGCCCAAAACGGCGACGTCCGCTCTATCAAATCATCGTCGTCGCGAGCGCGGTCGCCGTCGCGGTCGGAACGATCTCCTGGACGGTCATCGAAATGGCGAGCGGGCAACCGCTTTCGGGCCGCGAATTGATGTTTCACCATGTGGTTCCCGCGATCGTGATCGGTCTTATTATCGCGGTGGTTCTCTCGCTCCTACTCAACCGCTTCGTCGTCGATCCGATCCAGAATCTCTTCTCCCATCTCTATCGTATAGGTTCCGGCCGTCTCGACCCGATCGATCTGGATACCGGCGTGGAGGAGATCCAGACCATGGCCGATGGCGTCAATCTGCTGGCCCGTCGTTTGCAGGCGCCCGGTGGGAACGAAGCCTACGCCCGCGCTCAGGAACGGCTCGCGAAGCTACGCCGACAACTGCGTTCGATGGCCGACGCGGGCGGGGAAGAGAAAGAACTGTTTCTCGACCTCGCCAGAGAAATGCGTGCGCTTGAAGCTGACCTCCTCGCGATCGGCAGTCCGGCACGGTCGACTTGAAATGCTTTTTCCGCCGGTTGACAATCGTGATTCCGCAATTTACCGATAATCGTGCGAAGTCTCATCGCCATACTCACCCTCGCCATCTGGGGGACCTGCTCGCTCCACTGCTCGGTGGAGGCGCATGAGATGTGGCCGGACTCGCTTCATCACAGTTCATCCTGTCCATCCTCGTCCTCGTGTCCGACGGACCACTCTCCAGAAGGAGAGTCCGAGTCGCAGTGTCAGGACGCGCTCTACACGCTCTCGGAGAATCTTGTGGTGGTCGATGGACCTGCGCTGGTCGACAAAGACGCCGATTTGTTTCATCGCCTTATCGCAATTCTCAATGAGGCTTTGAGCCGGGACGCATTTTCTCCCGGCGAGCCGCCTTCCCACTCGGAGGCGACTTCTCTCCACAAACTGCGCGACCAAAGTTCCGGTCGCCTCGCCGCGCCCATTCGCGGCCCTGCTGTCTGATAGGCGGGTATCGCCTATCGCGATCTTGAGCGTCTTGCTCTGCCGCTGAGATCGGTCTTCGTCGACCGAATCTCCAGATCACAGATCGATACTCTGCGCCTTGCCTCCTCCGAGGCCGGATTGCGCACCCCTCGCGGCTCCGTGTCCATCGGCTCGAGCCTGACCTGTCCGCCCAATTATCATTTTCACCACAACCACCAACTCTCACGAAACCAAATTTTCCCATGCAACTTCACCCCATACCAAGACCTCTCGCGGCGGTCTTCTCGCTCCTGTGTCTGGTCGCGGGACCCGGTCTCTCCCACGGCCAGGATGCGAATTCCGTTTTCACCATCGACGAGCTGGTGAGTCGCGCTCTGGCCGAGAATCCCGAGATCCAATTCTACGAAAGCCAGATCGCAGCCTCGCGGGCCGACCGCCGTCTCGCCGGTCAGTTGGGAAATCCCGAACTCGATTTCGAGATCGGTCGCAAAACCGCGAGTTCCCGAGGATTCAGCGCGGAAGGCACGGCCTACGCGGTCAGTGTGGTGCAGCCAATCGAATGGCCGGGCCGCATCGGTCTGCGCAAGGCGATTGCCGACGGTGATGTTCAGCTCGCCCGGCTCGGGCTGGAGAGGTTCAAATACCACCTCGCCTCCGAGATCCGCCAGCTCGCCTTTCGGCTCTCGATCGCCCAGGAACGTGCCGCACTCGCCGAATCCGTCGCGACCCGCTTCGATGAGGTAAGAGAAGTGCTGCTACAGCGCGAGGTCGGCGGCATCACGCCCCGTCTGGAGATCAAGGCGATCGAGGCCGCCACCATCACCACCGAGAAGGAAGCGCTCGAAGCCGCGATCGAGTTGCAGCGCATCCTCCTCGAACTGAATCGGCGCATGGGGCGACGCGCGTCCACCCCGCTCACGGTCCAGCGCGTCCGCTACGACTTTCCGGTTCCACGCGAACTGCCTGCGCTGATGACGCAGACGCTCGAGAACAACTATGAGATGCATGTCCGCCGCGCCGAGTTGGCGCAGCAGGGCTTCCGCGTCTCGCTCGCGCAGAACGAACGCTTTCCCACCATCAACGTCGGCCCCTATGTCGCCCGGGAGGAGGCCGACGAGATCGAGCGCGAGGCCGGAATCGGGTTCTCTCTGGAACTCCCCATCTTCCGCAACGGCAAAGCCCAGATCGACCGCGAGCGCGCCCGCGAGGCGCAGGCCGAGGCCCTTGTCGAGACCACCGCCCGCGAACTCGAACAACAAGTCGCCGAGGCATCCCTCGTCTATCGAAACGCTTGGAGACAGCTCGACGCCTGGGGCGACACCCACCAGACCGAACTGAAAGACGCCGCCGAACTCGCCGACCGTCACTACCGCCTCGGTGCAGTCCCCGTCGCCACCTACATCGAGGTGCAGGAGAACTACCTCGGCGCACTCTCCGCCATCGCGGATGTCGAGGCCGACGCCCTCGAAGCCGCCCTGCGCATCGAACAACTGACCGGCGGCATGCAGGTGCCCACGATCTCCGGAAAGGAAGTCACCACCGGAAGCCGCCCGCTCGTGGCGCGTCCCGTCAACCCCTGAAAAAAATCACCCATCACAAACCGCAACCAACCCAAACCCAACCCACCAAACCCATGAAAATCCAATCAAAACCAACCCGCAAACTAGCAATACTCACGACCTGTCTGCTCGGCGTCGGCTTCGCCGCGTCCGCCGACGACCAGCCCGAGCGCCCCGGCGGCCCCGTCAACGGCGACAACCCGAACATCGGAATCAAATACGATGAGAAACAAGGCCTGTTCGTAACCCCGTTCTCCGCCGATTTACTCGGTCTGAAAATGGCCGACGTCGACGAGTCCGAGATCGTCTCCACTCTCACGCTGCAGGCCCAGATCTACGACAATCCCGGAGCTGGCACCGCACACGCCAGCGCCTGGCTACCGGAGGACGAAGCCAAGCTTCTGGAACCCGGTCAAGCCGTCCGGCTGGGCGGCAACCGCGCCGGAGAGATCACCTCCATCTCGGACAAGATGAACGGTCAGGCCGAAGTCCTGCTCTCCGTCGCCGATCCCGACGGAGAACTGAAAGTCGGGAAATTCCTCTCCGGGGAACTCGCGATCTCCAGCGACGGACCTGTCACCGTCGTCCCGGAGGATGCGATCATCCATTCCGCCGAGGGAGCCTTCGCCTACGTCGACAACGGCGGCTGGACCGTCCGCACACCGGTCGAGGTCGGTGCCATCGCCGGGGGCAAGGCCGAAATCATTGATGGCATCTACTTCGGAGACCGCATCGTGACCCACCCCGTGATGAGTCTCTGGATGGCGGAGCTCCAGCTGCTCAAGACCGGCAAGGCCTGCACTTGCGCTCACTGATTGCCCCTGCCTGATCGCCCGTCCCGAACCCGACTTTCTTTATGATCAACTGGATCGTCACCCAATCCATGCGGCAGCGCGCCATCGTGCTGCTCGCCACGCTGATCCTGATCGGGACAGGCATCTGGTCGGCCACGCAACTGTCCGTGGACGCAGTGCCGGACATCACCCATGTGCAGGTGCAGGTGAACACGGCGGTGCCCGCACTCGCGCCGGAGGAGATCGAGAATCTCGTCACTTTCCCCATCGAGACGGAGATGGCGGGGCTACCGGGCATGACCGATCTCCGCTCGCTCTCGAAATACGGACTTTCCCAGGTGACGATGGTGTTCGAGGACGGGTCGGACATCTACCTGCTGCGGCAGCTCGTCGCCGAGCGTCTCCAGACCGTGCAGGAGGAAATTCCCGAGGGCCTCACGCCACAGCTTGCCCCCATCGCCACCGGTCTCGGCGAGATTTTCTACTACTTCATCGACTACGCCGAGGACGCGCCGAACGTCCCCGAGGATCCAGAGGAACGGCTCATGTCGCTGAAACTCATCCACGACCTGCAGGTGAAACCGCTCCTGCGCGCCACCCCCGGCATCACCGAGGTCAACGTCACCGGCGGCTACGAAAAACAGATCGTCATCCAGCCCTACCCCGAGCGGCTCACCGCCGTCGATATGACGCTCGAAGATGTCGCCGGAAAAATCTCGATGAACACCGAGAACGTCGGCGGCGGCCTCATCGAACTCGGCGGCGAGCAAGTCGTCATCCGGGGAGACAACCGCGTCGCCACCATCGAGGAGATCGCTAAGCTGCCGCTGAAATTCGGGGCCGGGGTCGAGCCCCTCCTCATCGAGGACATCGCCGAGATCCGCGTAGGGCACAGCTTCCGCACCGGGGCCGCCACCGTCCGGGGAGAGGAAGCCGTTGTCGGCACCGCCGTCATGTTGCTCGGGGAAAACAGCCGCACAGTGTCCGTCGCCGTCGCGGAACGATTTGCCGAGATTCAGGAAAAAATGCCCGCAGGCATCGTCCTCGAGACCCTCTACAACCGCTCGAACCTCGTCGATGCTACCATTCACACCGTCGAGAAAAATCTCTTCGAGGGCGCGATCTTCGTCGTCGTCATCCTTCTGCTCATGCTGGGGAATTTTCGCGCCGCGCTGATCGTAGCCTGCGCCATCCCGCTCTCAATGCTGTTCGCCCTCGCCGGGATGGTCACCAACGAAATCTCCGGCAACCTCATGAGTCTCGGCGCAATCGACTTCGGTCTCATCGTCGACGGGGCCGTCGTCATGGTGGAAAACATCGTCCGCCACCTCTCCGAAAAACAGAAAGCGCTCGGCCGCCGACTCAACGCGCGGGAGCGCTTCGAGGAAGTGCTCGTCTCCGCCCGCGAGGTGGCCAACCCCATGTTCTTCGGCGTGCTTATCATCACCGTGGTCTACGTGCCGATCCTCGCCCTCACCGGGATCGAGGGGAAAATGTTCCGCCCCATGGCGCTGACCGTCATGTTCGCCCTCATCGGCGCGCTGATCCTCTCGCTCACCCTCATGCCGGTGCTCTGCTCCTATTTTCTCAAAGGCGAGATCAAGGAGAAGGACTCCAGGCTCGTCACCTTCTTCAAGTTCCTCTACGAGCCCACCCTGCAGTTCGCCCTCCGCTTCCGCTGGATCGTCACCGTGGCGATGTTCGGGCTGTTCGGCTTTTCGCTTTTTCTTTTCAGCCGGATGGGGGCCGAGTTCGTGCCGGAACTCGACGAGGGCGACCTCACCATCCAGTTCATCCGCAGCATCAGCGCCGGACTCGACGCCTCGCTCGATCTCCAGCTCAAGTCCGAAAAACTGCTCCTCGAGAAATTTCCCGAGATCGAGGATGTCTTCGCCCGTATCGGCACCTCCGAAGTCGCCATGGACCCCATGGGACCGAACCTCGCCGACACCTTCATCATGCTGAAGCCGAAGAACGAATGGCGGAAAATCGACGGGCGCACCCTCACCAAGGCGGAACTCGGCGGACTCATGCGCGACGAACTCGCCCTGCATGTCCCCGGCCAGGGCTACCTCGTCACCCAGCCCATCCAGATGCGCTTCAACGAAATCATGGCCGGCGCCCGCGCCAACCTGCTCTGCAAGATCTTCGGCGAGGACTTCGACGAACTGGAGCGTCTCGCCGGCGAGGCCCGCGCCATCATCGCCGCCATTCCCGGAGCCAGCCAGGTCGAGTTCGACAACGTCGGGCGCAATCCCACCCTCGAGATCACCCCCGACCGCGAAGCGATGCGCCGCTACAACGTCCAGGCCGACGAGATCAACGCCGTCGTCCGCGCCGCCCTCGCCGGAGAGGAGACCGGCATGATGATCGACGGCAACCGCCGCTACGAGATCGTCGTGAGATTGCCCGAGAAAATCCGCACCGACGTGAAAGCGATCCGCCGACTCCCGCTCCGCACCGAAGACGAGGGCCTCATCACCCTCGGCCAGGTTGCCAACATCGAGATCGTCCAGCAGGTCGGCACCGTCGCCCGCGAAGCGACCCAGCGGCGCGTTTCCATCCTCATCAACAACGAGGGCCGCGACACCGAGAGCTTCGTCGAGGAAGCCCAGGCCGCTCTGCGCGAGCAGGTCGATTGGCCCGACGGATACTACTTCGAGTTCGGCGGTCAGTTCGAGAATCTGATCAAAGCCCGCCAGCGTCTTTCGGTTGTCGTGCCCGTGGCGATGGGGCTGATCTTCGTGCTCATCTTCATGAGTTTCGGCAGCTTCCGACAGGCCGCGCTGATCTTCACCTGCGTCCCGCTCGCCATCACCGGCGGCATCTTCGCGATGTACCTGCGGGGGATGCCGTTCACCATTTCCGCCGGGGTCGGCTTCATCGCCCTGTCCGGGATCGCCGTGCTCAACGGGATCATGCTCATCAGCTTCATAAACCAGCTCCGCGAGGGAGGCATGGGCCTGCGCGATGCCGTCGTTCAGGGATCCCTCACCCGTCTGCGTCCCAAGCTCATGACCGCGCTCGTCGCCTCCTTCGGCTTCATACCCATGGCCATCGCCACCGGCCCCGGTGCCGAGGTGCAGCGACCGCTCGCCACCGTCGTCATCGGCGGGATCATCACCTCCACCATCCTCACCCTCGTCCTGCTGCCGACCCTCTACGAGTGGCTGGAGAAGAACCCCGAGCGCAGAAAACTCATCGAGCGCGAGGGCCTCGAAGCCGCCGATCCCGTCGCCGCCACCTAGAAACTTTTTTTCACCGCAAACCCAAACCAAACCAAACCCAAAAAAACAAACCGAAATGAAAACAAAACCAACCATCCAAGCCATCCTCACCTGTCTCGCCCTCGCCGTCGCCCTCCCCGCGATGGCCGACGACGAGGCCAAAGAAGTCGAAGCCGGAGAACGCGGCGGACGACTGCTCGCCACCGAGAGCCCCCGACCCGAGTTCTTCGTCGAGAAAGACCACACCGTCTCCGTCAAATTCTACGACGCCGACGGGAAAGTCGTGGCGCCGACCGACCAGCAGGTCACCGTCATCGCCACCGGCGACGAGAAGAAGAAACTCCAGCTCGAGAAAAAAGACGACGCCCTCGTTTCCACCGAGCCACTGCCCGAAGGCGACGGCTACGGCCTCGTAGTCCAGGTCCGGGCCGACGCCGACTCCCGCCCCGAGAACTTCCGGTTCACTTTTCTGAACCACATCTGTGGCGGCACCTGCGGCAACCCCGAATACGCCTGCACCTGCGACGAGTGATCGCGCTGGCCATCCGAATCAACAGGGTTGGGTCATCGACTCAACCCTGTTCGTTCGCGAATCAAGAGTATTGATTCGATGAGTCAATACTATCCGATCGGCGAACGAGCAAAACCCAAAACCCAAAACCAGAAAGAGAACATGAATAAAACCCCACTAACAATCGTTCTTCACGCCGCGGCCTTCGCAGCCGTGCTTCTCCTCGGCTCACCAGCCGAAGCCGTTCCACCGAATAAGGTCCCCGGAAAGGGGTACTTCGATGGCGACTTGTCGAAAAACAAGACAGAGTGCTCGCACTGTCGCGACTGCAAGAACTGCGACAAATGCGGGAAGTGCGACTCCAAAGCCAAGGCGAAGAAATGCTGTGCCTCCGCAGGGTGTGTGAAAATCGTTCCGGCACGTCCCGATTCTTCCAAGAATCCCCGAACCCCCTATTGGAAGCGAAAACTACGCTAAACTACCGATAAGATGAGCGACTGCGACTGCCACGATTCCGCGAACGAGATCAAGGATTGCTCCGTCCTCTGGACACTGCTCGCCATCAACGGCGGCATGTTCGTGGCGGAGATGATCCTTGGCATCGTCGCGGATTCGACCGGACTGGTCGCGGACTCGCTCGACATGTTGGCCGACGCGACCGTCTATGGCATCGCGCTGTGGGCGGTCGGTCGCGCCGCATCCGCGAAGCGGGGAGCGGCGCGATTCAGCGGCTGGTTCCAGATCGCGCTGGCGATCGGCGTCCTGCTCGACATCGTCCGCCGATTCATCTACGGCAGCGATCCCGATTTCTGGTTCATGCTTGGGGTCGGCGTCGCCGCCTTGATCGCCAACGTCACCTGTCTCGGCCTGCTCGCGAAACACCGAGAGGGAGAAATCCATATGCGGGCGAGCTGGATCTTCTCCAAGAACGACGTCATCGCCAACACCGGCGTCATTCTCGCCGGAGCGCTCGTTCATTTCACCGGCACGCGCTGGCCCGACCTCGCCATCGGTCTCCTCATCACCATCGTCGTGTTCCGTGGCGGACTGTATATTCTGAAGGACGCGAGAGACTCCGAGGGGTAGGAGTTCATTCGCAGTTGTGCCAACTGTGATACAAGGTGATTGGCGTGGCGGGACCATGATCGTCCATCCACGTAAAATCTCGGCGGTGGCGACTTGAGTGCAACGCTTCGCGATGATCCTCAATTTTCTCGGAGGCAGAAGGTTCCGAGACGGTCGCAAGATTTGTCGATTGCGGATTTCTCCTCATCGCGGGAACAAGGGTCTTCGCGATGGTTCGAGAGCCACGAATGTATCCTATCATGAGCGCCTCCGGCATCGCCCACGCATAGTCGCCCGCGACAAACCGGCGGATGCCATTCGTACAGTAGTGATGCCCCGGTGCATGATCGCTGTCGACGGGTTTGCACTCGGTTACGATTCCGTCCTCGGACCGTCTCACGTAGTTCCGTTCATCATCCCGGATCACGAAGAGCATATCGGGCTCGTTCTTCACTCGCTCGCCGTTGTAATTGATGCAGCGGTGTTGCCGTCCAATATGGGCGTAGGTGTCCCGGTCGAATCCGGGAACATGTCCCTGCTCAAGAATCTCGTCGAGCAGGGTTTTCTGAAGGTGAATGGTGATGTCGTCTTCTTCCAAAACGCCGAGTTCGATATCGCCGTTGGCATGCATCAGCTCGAAAGCCCGCTGGACCGCCCGGTGAAGCACAAGGAACACTGCGACTCCGTATTCGGGATGTGGCAACCGGAAATCGTCACCACCGCCCACGAAAAATCTGTTGCGGGTATCATTGATCGCTCACCTCCTTGTCGATTCCGAACGCGTCGAGGTGATGACGCAGCAAATGTTGCCCACACAGAATCGCACGCGACTGCGTCCACCAGCGTTGCTGAGAAAGGAGACCAAGAAGCAATCCGTTCTTGCCCGGAAGCCGAATGATCACCCGGCTCGATCCGCTCTCGTTGGCCTGCGCCATTGCCGCGACAAGCAGCTCGGATGGAACCGCGCTGCCCTTTTCCGATGCATCACTCTTTCGGAGAACTAGAAAGAACCAAGACTTCCGATAGATATCCTGCTGGAACGACGGTTCGGCGACGCTCAGACTCTCACCGCAAACCTCGAAGAAAGGCTGAAGAAAGTCCTTCAACCGCTTGGCGAAAGCGGCGCGGATCGGGCTTGTTGGAGGCTGAAGCGCCTCGCGTCCGGCGTGGCGATATGAAGCCGAAGCGAACAAGGTGTCCCGAGCCTGCTGCACATCGCGGTCGTTGAGGTTGTAAAGCTTGAAAAGAAAGGCGTCCAATTCGTCCCACGGCTTGATCTCAGCGAGTTCGAGTTGTTCCGCCAGTTTCTCGATGCGGCTCCTCTCGGATGCGCTAAGTTCTTCGACCCGCGGAAACGGGAGGGCGTCAAATTCGTTTTTATTGAAGGTCTGCCGGTCCGCGCCAATTCGCACACTAGTCATCAAACAGAAATACCGGAATAGAGCGGAGTGAGCCAAAAGGTATATGAGAGCGGCGAGCGTTGCTTCGTGCTGATGTCCTGCTGTCGAATAGCCGTAATTGCTCTTGTTGAATGCGAGCGGGCGGGTCCCTATAAATGCTTTTGGCATGCGGGGATCATCGCCTGGATTCTCTGGAACGATTATCAATGTTGGCTGATACAGCTTCTCGTTTCGCGGTCGAAGCGCTCCCTTCGTCCCGTATTTCTTTTCAAAGATCTGAAAATTGAGATTACGGATAGAGGAGGCCCCTGTAGGTCTTTCAAATACTGGTAACTTCGGCAAATAGTCAGTTTCAAATTGCTGAAGTCGGGGAGACAGATCGAAGCCCCTTCCAGTCTGCTCCATCTTCGGATCCCACTCTTTCCACACTTCCGCCAACGTCTTTGGAAACGCAGACCGAATCCGCTCCATCAACTCCACATCTCCCCACGTGCCGAGCGAAAGAGTCTTTAGAAGCCAGGGTTTCTCTATGGTATCCGCGATGTGAACAACCGGAGCCGACTCGTAGTCTATGCTAAAACGTGAGAAACAGTCCGATCTTGGTTGGTGTTTGGGCGCAGCGAAATGGAATTTCTGTGAGTCACTACCAATCGTAAGCGGAGTAAACGCGCCCCTCTTGACAGGGACCATCACGCAGCGTGAC
>CAYTNL010000103.1:0-20715 GCA_964439145.1 uncultured Verrucomicrobiales bacterium | reverse complement strand
AGTCAAAAATTCAGGATTCTTAACTTTTTCTCCTGCTATTCATGCGTAGGCCCTGCCGCCGCGCGGGATGGCGCCGGACGCGGGACTTGACCGCGATGGGGGAGACTCCGAGACTCAATGGCCATGAAAACCGCCCGTCTGCTCGCCGCGCTCGTCTCTCTGCTCGCTCTCGTCGGCCTGTCGTCCGTCTCCGCCGCCGAGAAGAACATCATTTTCATCATCACGGACGATGAGAGTCCGACGCTGGGCTGCTATGGCGATCCGGTGGCGCGGACTCCGGCGATCGACGCCATCGCCGCGGACGGCACGGTGTTTCTCAACGCCTTCGCCACCACGGCGAGCTGCTCCGCCAGCCGCTCGGTGGTGATGAGCGGGCTGCACAACCACGCCAACGGCCAGTATGGTCACCAGCATTCCTATCACAAGTTCGCCAGTTGGCACAACGTGGTGAGCCTGGCCATGCCGCGAGTGCTCTCGGGGGCGGGCTACCGCACGGGACACATCGGCAAGTATCACGTGGCGCCGGAGGAGGTGTATCACTACGACGTCTACCTGAAAGGGAACGGGCGCAACGCGGTGGAGATGGCGGAGAACGCGCGGGATTTCATCACGGCGGACAGCGGGCAGCCGTTCTTTCTCTATTTCGGCACGGCGGACCCGCATCGCGGGGGTGGCAAGGATGAGACCTCGTCGCGGGGACTGAAGCCGGATCTCTTCGGAAACAAGCCGAATGACGGGGCGCACGAGGGAGTGGAGGAGGTCTTCCACGATCCGGCAACGGTGGTGATCCCGCCTTTCCTCCCGGACACGCCGGAGACGCGCGAGGAGCTGGCCCAGTATTACCAGAGCGTGGCCCGCGTGGATCAGGGGGTGGCGCGGCTGGTGGAGATCCTGAAGGAGGCGGGTCTCTACGACAAGACGATGATCGTTTTCACCAGCGATCATGGCATGGCCTTCGCGGGGGGAAAGACCACGGTCTACGAGGGCGGCCTGCGGGTGCCGTTTGTGGTCCGCAATCCCTATGAGGAAAATCGCGGGGTGAGACATACGGCGCTGATCAGCCATATCGACATCACCCCCTCGCTCCTGGATTTCGCCGGCGGTCTGGATGGGGATAAGAACCGCCCGAAGAACTGGGTGGATCCCAATGACTACTGGAAAGGCAAAGACTATGCCGCGTCCGAGAACCGCGGTCCACGCAAAGGGCTGGAGGCTTATCACGGAAAGTCCTGGGTGCCGATCCTCGGGAAGCCGGACGCCGAGCACTGGGACCAGATCTTCGCCTCGCACACGTTTCACGAGATCCAGATGTATTATCCGATGCGGGTGGTGCGCGACCGGGAGTACAAGTTGATCTGGAACATCGCCCACGGGCTGCCCTACCCGTTCGCCTCGGATCTGTGGTCCGCGAGCAGTTGGCAGGCGCAGTATCGGGACTCCCTCGACGCTCCCTACGGGCAGAAGTCGGTGGGGGAATACATTCACCGCCCGGCTTTCGAGCTGTATCACATCGCCGAAGACCCGAACGAGGCGAAAAACCTGGCCGACGATCCCGCCCATGCCGGGGTGCTGCGCCGGTATCAGGAAAAGCTCAAGACGCTGCAGAAAGACTACGGTGATCCGTGGATCATGAAGTGGGAGTATGAGTGAGGCGCGGGATCACCCCTCCACCAGGGCGAAGTCGATGAACCCCCGCTGCTGATCGACCCGGGCGAGGCGGACTTTCACCCGGTGCCCGACGGCCAATTGGAAGCGGCTGTCCGCGGCCACCAGGCGATTGCGGGCCGAGTCGTGCCGATAGCGTCCCGCCGGGAGGTCGTCTTTCCGAATCAGTCCCTTGATCAGGAGGTCCGTCAGCTCGACGAAGGCGCCGACGGGCCTCACATCGTATACCACTCCCTCGAAAGCGCGGCCCCGATCCTCGTCACTGACGCGGACCAGGTACTCGATGAGTTTCATGCGCTGCGTCTCTTGCTCGGCGTCGGCGGCGATCCGCTCGGTCTCGGAAATGTGTTTCGCGATCTCCGCCAGGCGCTCCTGGTTGGGTGTGGGATCGCCCTTCCCCTCTCCCGCGCGGGTGGCGGTGAGTCGGCGCAACACGCGATGCACCACCAGATCCGCGTATCGGCGGATGGGGCTGGTGAAATGCGTGTAGTTCAGCTTAGCCAGCCCGTAATGCCCCAGCGGATCGGCTCCGTAGGCGGCCCGTTTCAGGCTCTTGAGCAGCGCGATCTTGAGGGAATGCTCTTCGGGTTTTCCCCGGATGACGCGCAGCAGCTTTTGCAACTCGGCACGGATGGTCACGTCGCCGGTCTTGTATCCGTAGCCCCCGGCCTGAAAGGAAAACTCATAGAGTTTGTCGGGGTCCGGATCCTCATGCACGCGGTAGAGGGACGGCACCCGCGCGTTCTTCGTCTCCCTGGCCACGGTCTCGTTGGCGGCGAGCATGAATTCCTCGATCAACTGGTGGGACTCGTCGTACTCGCTGCGCTTCACATCCACCGCCCGGCCCCTCTCGTCGAGCACTGCGCGCACCTCGGGAAAATCGAGATCCAGGGCGCCGGCCCGGAAGCGCCGCTCCCGCAGACGGCTCGCCAATTCCCAGGCCCGCTTCAGGTGATGCCCCAGCGAGGCCTCGTCAGGCTCGAGGTGATCGATCTCCCCGTGCGAAAGATTCAGCCGCGCGAAAGCCTCCTCGTAGGTGAACCGGCGCCGACTGCGAATCACCGCCGAGCTAAAGCGCGCGGAAGTCTGCCGACCCTCGGGATCGAATCGCATGACCACGGCGTGGGTCAGCCGATCCACCCCCGGCTTGAGGCTGCACAGGCCGTTGCTGAGCTTCTCCGGCAGCATCGGGATGACGCGATCCGCCAGATACACGCTGTTGCCGCGCTTGCGGGCCTCATTATCCAGCGCCGACCCCGGCTTCACATAGTGGGAAACGTCCGCGATGTGGACCGCCAACTCCCAGCCGCCCCCCTCCTCGGCCCTGAAATGATGGACAAAGATGGCGTCGTCGAAATCCTTGGCATCCTCGGGATCGATGGTGAACACCTCCCGGTCGCGCCAGTCCTCCCGCCGGGCGATTTCATCGGTCTCATCCACCGCGTCGGGCAGCGCCTCCGCCTCCTCCGCCACGGCGCGGGGGAAACTGAGCGGCAGACCATGGCGATGGATGACGGTGAGCATGTCGACCCCGGGCGCGTCCGGTCTGCCCAGCACCTCGAGCAATCTGGCCCGGGGCGGCAGATGCGGGGAATCCCACGTCGTCAGCTCGCCGACCACCTTGTCGCCGTGACGCGCGCCCAGGGTATCGCCCTCGAGATTGAAGGTGGAAGGCAGGCTGGGATGATCGGGGATCAGGTGAGCATAACGCCCATGCTGACGGAAAACGCCGACAATGCGCGCGTGCCCGCGCTCAAGGACGGCGACCACCCTGGCCTCGACCGCGTCTTCCCCGTCCCGGCTCTGCTCTCGCCGATGCTTGACGTGGCGATGCCAGCGCGGCGCGGGTTTTTTCCCGATCCTGACCGCCACCCTGTCGCCATGCATCGCGGTGGCGGTGTATCGGGCGGGGACGAACACATCCCCCTGGACCCGACGAAGTTCCCCCACCCCGACGAACTCCGGATCCGGCCGGAAAAAACCGTGGCGTCGCTCTTCTTTGGCGGGGAAGAAAATCGTGCCCGTGAGGCGCCCCTCATTCCCGCCTCCTCCGGTTCCCGCCGCCGCCAGTTGAAAGCGGGAACGCTTGCCGCGGACCACCTCGCCCGCGCTCTCCAGCTCGCGAAGCGCCTCTCGAAACGTGGCCCGGTCACCCGATGACACCCCGAGATCCCGCGCCAACTCGGACTTGGTCGCCGGACGAAAATCGGGTCGGCTCAGGTGCCGACGGAGGATATCGGTGAAAGGATTGCTCACGGGTAAGACTGCCGGGGAGAGAATCCTGGGCAGCTCATCCCCACCCGATTACCCAAGGCGAGGAACCCGCGCCGCGCAAGCAATCATCGGCCCCGGGATTCACCTGAAAACAAAAAGCCTGCTTGACTGGCATATTGACAATGTGTTTACATCAGAGAGTCGGATTGAGGTTTCGAAACGGGGATTTTTCGATTTCGATCTTGCCTGCCGAGCCATTATTCCGTCAACGTCTGCACCCAACATGAAAATGCACCTCCCCACCCATTCCCCCATCTCTGGCTGCCGATCCTCCCGCGGATTCACGCTCATCGAGCTGCTCATCGTCATCGTCATCATCGGCATCCTCGCCGGGATCTCCATCCCCGCCTCGAAAGGCGTACTCTTGAAGGCGAACAAAATGGCCGCCACCAATGACGCCCTGCAGTTGAAGAACTCCATTGCCAGCTACTTCACCGAGTACCGCAAGTATCCCAAGCGCAACCCCGGTCCGGACGATGGCGGCAACCCCGACTACAGCAACGAGGAGCTCATGGACATCCTGCTCGCCGCCGACAACGAGGCTCAGCAGGGCGGTTTGAATCCCCGCCGCATCCCTTTCTACAGCGGCAGCAAGGCCAAACCCGCCGGAGAAGGGAAGTACCGCAAAGGCATCGAGTCCAACGCCAACGGCGGCGGCAATCTCTGGGATCCCTTCGCGGAATACTATCGCGTCGTCATGGACACCGATTACAACAACCGCATCCCCTCCCCCGGCTTTGTTCAAGACGCTCCCTTCATCCCCCAGGGGGTGATCGTGTGGAGCGCCGGACCGGACAACTCCGACTCCGAATCCGTCGACAACATCACCACCTGGTAAAGGAACCCGTCCCGACGTAATTCCAACGGTTTCTCCGCGGCGACCCCCACCCGGGTCGCCGCTTTTTTTGGCCGGGCCGGGCTCTGCCGCCCCGGTTTGACCCCCGGAAACGCGGGTGCTACCTTCGCCCGCCCGCGTCGGCCCTTTTCCGCCGACGTTTTTTCTTTCAGCCTTTCGCAAATCAATGAGCCAGGACCCCAGCGCCAGCCACAAAGCCACCCTCAATCTCCCGCGGACCGAGTTCCCCATGCGGGCGGATCTGGTGGACCGTGAACCCGCGCGCCTGGCCAAATGGGAGTCACAGGATCTCTACCGCCACATCATCGACCGCCGCAAAGCCGCGAAATCACCCGATTTCATCCTCCACGACGGCCCGCCCTTCGCCAACGGCGATGTCCACATGGGGACCGCGCTCAACAAAGTGCTGAAGGATCTCGTCATCAAGAGCCGCACCATGGCGGGCTACCACTGCCCCTACATCCCCGGCTGGGACTGCCACGGTCTGCCCATCGAGTTCAAGGTGGTGAAGGAATCCCGCGGCCTTGAGCCCGCCGAGATCCGCCGACGTTCGGAGGCGTTTGCCCGCAAGTTCATCGACATCCAGCGCGACTCCTTCCGCCGACTCGGTGTCTTCGGCGATTGGGAGCATCCCTACCTGACGCTGTCGCCCGAGTATGAGGCCGACATCATCCGCGTCTTCGCCACCTTTGTGGAAAAAGGCCTCGTCTACCAGAGCAAGAAACCCGTGCTCTGGAGCTACGGCGCCCAGACCGCCCTCGCCGAGGCCGAAGTCGAATACGAGGACCGCAAGGATCCCGCCATCTTCGTGAAGTTCCCGCTCACCTCCGGCGATCTCGCCGGACAAAGCGCGCTCGTCATCTGGACCACCACCCCGTGGACCCTGCCCGCCAACCTCGGCATCGCCCTGCACCCCCAGTTCACCTACCTGCGGGGAGATTTCACCCACCACGAAGACGGTCGCATCGAAAACCTCGTCATCGTGAAGGAACTCCTCGAGACCTTCACCGGGAAAACCGGCTTCGCCCCCTCCGGCGAACTCACCGAATTCAAGGGCGAAAGTCTCGCCGGCGCCACCGCGCAACACCCCTTTCTGGATCGACAGTCCAAAGTCATCATGGCCGATTTCGTCACCACCGAGACCGGCACCGGGGCCGTGCACATCGCCCCCGGCCACGGCGCCGACGACTACCGCGCCGGTCAGGAGAATGACCTCGGCCTGCTCTCGCCCGTCGACGATGCCGGCAACTTCACCGCCGATGTCGGACTCGATTTCCTCGCCGGGACGCACGTCTTCGAAGCCAACGGCCCCATCATCAAACTGCTCGCGGAAAAAGGCGCCCTCATCGGCAAGGAAAACTACCTCCACAGCTACCCCCACTGCTGGCGCTCCAAGACTCCCATCATCTTCCGATCCGTGCCGCAGTTTTTCATCCGCATCGACGCCCTGCGCCAAACCGCGCTGGAGGAGATCGACCGCGTCCAGTGGCTCCCCCATTGGGGCCGCAACCGCATCTACGGCACCGTCGAGTCACGCCCCGACTGGTGCATTTCCCGCCAACGCACCTGGGGCGTGCCCCTCCCGGTGTTCTACCCCGGAGGTGACACGGAGCGCCCCCTCATCGATGCCGACCTCGCCCGCAAGGTCGCCGACCTCACCGAGACCGGCGGCACCAACCTGTGGTTCGAGAAAGACGACGCCTGGTGGGCGGAGCAACTCGGTCTCCCCGACGGATCAAAACGCTGCCACGACACCCTCGATGTCTGGATCGACTCCGGCTCCAGCCATGTGGCCGTGATGGATCGCCATCCCGAGCTCCACACTCCCGCCGACCTCTACCTGGAGGCCACGGATCAGCACCGCGGCTGGTTCCAAAGCTCCCTCATGGTCAGCGTCGCCGTTCGCGGCGCCGCCCCCTACAAAGCCGTCCTCACCCACGGATTCGTCGTCGATCAGGACAAGAAAAAACTCTCGAAATCCGAGGCTGAAAAAGCCGGGAAACCCATCGACGCCAAGCATTTCTACGAGAAATACGGCGCCGACATCCTCCGACTCTGGGTCAGCAGCGTCGATTGGCAGAACGAGGTGCCCTTCGGCGAAGACCTTTTCAAACAGACCGCCGAACCCTACCGCCGCTTCCGCAACGTGCTGCGCATCCTACTGGCCAACCTCTACGATTTCGACGCCACGCGGGACGCCGTCACCGACGACCAGCTCACCCCCATCGACCGGTGGATACTCGAGCGTCTCAACACCGTCGTCACCGACTGCCGCGCCGCCTACGCCGACTACGAGTTCCGCAAGGTGTTCAACGTGCTGAACCAGTTCTGCGCCGTCGATCTCAGCGCCCTCTACGTCGATATCACCAAGGATCGCATGTATTGCGACGCCGCCGCCGGGCCGCGTCGTCGGGCCGCCCAGACCGCCATGCATCGGGTGTTCGAATGCCTTGCCCGTCTCCTGGCCCCCATCCTCGCCTACACCGCCGACGAAGCCTGGGAATACGCCGGTCATTCCGAGTCCATCCACCTCGAGACCTTTCCCGAGCCGGACCCCGCCCACGCCGGAGACAGCGCCACCCGGGTCGTCAACCAGCTCGCCCGCGTCCGCGACACCGCCCAGATCGCCATCGACGAGGCCATCAAAGCCGGTCACTTCCGCAAGCGCGAGCGCGCCGCCCTCACCATCACCCTGCCGCCGGACGATCCCGCCCGCGCCCCGCTCGGTGATCTGCGGGACGAGGCCCTCGAGTTCCTCATGGTTTCGGATTTCACCCTTGAGGAGGGCGACACCTTCCGCGTCGCCGTCGCCGAAACCCGCGCCGACGAATGCCCCCGCTGCCGACGCTCCGTGCCGCTCGGCGGGGATGCGACCCATCCCGATCTGTGCGAACGTTGCGCCGCCGTCGTCTCCTCGCTCGCCTGACACCCAATCCCCGCTCGCCATGCGTTTTTTCCTGCTCCTCAGCCTGCCGCTGTATGTGCTCGACCAGGTAACCAAATACCTGATCGTGGCCAGTTTTCCCAATCCCTACCTGGAGCCCGCCCGACCGCCCATCGAGGTGATCCCCGGTTTCTTCAACATCGTCCGCGTGCACAACACCGGCATGGCCTTCGGGAAATTCAACGGCAGCGAATACGCGAACCTCGCCTTCGGCCTCATCGCCGTCACCGCCCTGGTCGCCATCGTGATGCTCTGGCGCAAGGACGCCTTCCCCACCCGCTCTGGCAAGATCGCCGCCAGCCTGCTGGTTTCCGGCATCCTGGGAAACTTCACCGACCGCGTCATGCCCGGACGCGGCTATGTCGTCGATTTCCTCGACTTCCACCTCGGCGGCTACCACTGGCCCTCGTTCAATGTCGCCGACTCCTGCATCTGCGTCGCCGCGGCCCTGCTGTTTCTGAGCGCGTTTCAGAAGGAGGCCCCCGCCGCCGCAACCGGCTCCTGACCACGTGCCCCATCGCTTCGCCATCTGGACCGCCGCGATCCTCCTGTTCGGCGTCGCCCTGCTGGGCGTGGGCATCTGGATCTACGAAAAACTCCAGGCCCTCGGCGATCTCGAGTCGGTGGAAAAGCTCATCGACGAGGACTTTCCCGACGTCGAGCAGATGCCCGCCGCCGCCCTCGCCGAATGGAGCGCGGCGAACCCCGACGGCAGCCTGTTGATCATCGATTGCCGGAAACCCACGGAATACGCCGTCAGTCATCTGCCCGGTTCCGTGAACCTGCGCACCGTCGCCGAGGTGCGCGCCCATCTGGAAGGTGGCGCGCCCCGGCCCGACCTCATCGTCACCTACTGCTCCGTCGGATGGCGATCCTCGAAACTGGCGCGCGCGATGAAAAAATCCGGCATCGAAAACGTGGTCAACCTCCGCGGAGCGATCTTTCGCTGGGCCAACGATGACCGGCCACTCGTGGACGCCAACGGCGAAGCCACCGCTCAGGTCCACCCCTACCACACCTTCTGGTCGGGTCTGCTCAAGACCGGAAAAGTCGCGACCGATTGAGGGTTGCCGAGACCCAACAGGGTCGGGTCGGCAACCCAACAGGGTCAGTTGAGCAGCCCTTTCCACCGCTCCCGACCGGCCCACAACAGGTAAGCCGCCAGCAGGCAGATGCCGATGATCATCGGCTGAAAGATCCCGTCGCCGGCGACGAACAGATGGAAGGCGAGGATGTTCACGATGATGGGCCCGAGAACGAGCAGTCCCACATTCCGGGTTTTCGGGATCGCGACGAGCACCCCGCCGACCAGTTCCAGCACCTTGACGAAGGTCATGTAACCCGTGGGTCCGAAGGCCGCCATGAACGCGGCCACCGGGGTGCCCTCGGGAATCTCCGGCGTCGGGGCGAAGCCGAAGAGAACCACGGAAGCGGACATCACGAAGAGTAGTCCGAGGAGGAGGGAGGCGATGAGAGGCAGATGTTTCACAAGATGGAGCAGACGAAGTTTTCCGTGTTTTGTCAACCCGCCTCAGAGGAGCGGTCGATTGAGTTCGGTCTCGTACGCGGCGGGGTCGGGACATTCCTCGGGATTGGTCAGGTAACACTCCCAGAGATTCGGAGCCGTGCTATGCCCGTCCGCCTCGATCTGCCCGGTGAATTGTCCCCACGCCTCGCCCAGGCCATCATAGGGACCGGTGTAGACAGTCCGCAACACCCGGGCGGCGCCCGGCAACTCCCCCGCCAACACCCGCCCCTCGGGCGTCACCGGTCCGGACACCGGCACGCCGACCTCGAAATGAAACCGGTCAGGCTCCATGCGGAAATGGTGGGAGAATACCGGCCCGGCGGGACCGATGCCCTGCCGGAGGGCCACCTCGATGACCTCGGCAATGGCGGCACCCATCACTTCCTGGATGGCGTCGCGAGGGATGGAGAAAGGGATCACCGCCGCGGGGCGCGCGACGCTTTCCACGATTTCAATGGTCGATAGCATGAGGAATGCGGGGTGGGAGGTTGACAGTGAATCCAGAAGTTTGTCAGTGGGGTTCTCCGGGCATGTCAGCGGGATCGATTCCGAAGAGCCCAGCCACGTAGAGGCGGGCCTGGGCGAGATTGTCGCGGATGATGGACTGCTCGCCGCGGGCCTTTCCCACCAGCATGGAGCCCTGCCAGAGGCTGTTGAGAAACCAGGCGACCCGCTCTGGAGAAAAATCGATTTCGGGAGGATGCGCGACCTTGGCCAGCGCCAAAAGGGAAGCCACTTGTTCGTTCCAATACTCCAGTTCGCGGGAGCAAGCCCCCCGCATCGTCTCATCCTTGAGGGACATCTCCTGAGCCATCATGCCCACCACACAGACGCAGGGACCCTCCGGTCGCTCGGTGAATCCGCTCATGATGTCGAGCAGGAGAAACAAGCGGGCCAGGGGATCCCGTGCCGCGTCTTCCCAGGCGGGAGCGTATGCCGCGCTGCCGATCTGTCCCCACGCGGCGATCGCCGCCAAGCCGATGGCGTCCTTGTTGGGAAAGTGGTGAAAGAAGCTGCCCTTGGTCAGCCCGGACTCCTCGCAAATCTGCTCCACGGTGGTGGCATGAAATCCCTGCCGCAAGATGAGAGAGATCGTGGCCTCCACCAGCTTCCGTTGGGTTGATTCGGGATCTCGAACGCGCTTGGCCATACAAACCGATTGGTATGTAACGCCTGAGCGCCTCTTTGGCAAGCCCCTCTTTGAGAGAGGCAATCGACGGGGGCCAGAAAGGGAAACATGGCGCCCGAAATCACCCCTTCCCCACTGCCAATGGCATTGATCTCTTCCCGCCGTTGCCAAGCGGCGATTTCCGATTTCATTGTCTCCCCATGGCCGCCCTTTCTGAAATCAACTACCGACTCGGCAACGAGACCCTCATCAAGGTGCTGGACGGCGCCTCGGCCCGCCTGCGCTCGCTCCTGAAAAAACAGGGTCGGCTGGAGAATGGCGCCCTGCGCGTGGCCGTGGTGGGCGGCGGATGCTCGGGCCTGCAATACAAGATGGATCTCGTCGATGGTCCCGCCAACCGCGACATTCTCGTCGAATCCAACGGCGTGCGGGTGGTGATCGATCCCAAGAGCGCCCTCTTCGTCACCGGCTCGGAGCTGGACTTCAGCGACGACCTCCAGCAGGGCGGCTTCAAGGTCACCAATCCCAACGCCGTCGTCACCTGCTCCTGTGGCGAGAGCTTCGCGGCCTGACGATGGATGACGCCTTCGCCACTCTCGGCCTCGAGCGCCGCCTCGACTTGCCCGACACGGACATCGAGAATGCCTGGCGGGAACTCAGTCGAGATCTGCATCCCGACGGCGATCACGGCGACGCCGACCGCGCCGCCGCCGTGAACCTCGCCTGGCAGACTTTGCGCTCCCCCGGGCGACGGCTCCGGCATTGGCTGACCCTACACGGCGTCGAGGTGGCCCGGCAAAGCGCCATCGATCCCGCGCTGATGGATCTTTTCTCCGAGATCAGCCCCACCCTGGCGGCCGCCGACGAGGTCCTGAAAAAACGCGCCGCCGCCGGTTCCAATCTGCTCCGGGCGCTGCTGGCCGAGTCCGAGATCGATGCCCAGATGCGTCTCCAGCGCCTGCTCGGTCGGCTCACCCGCGAGCGCGAAGCCACGACGGCACAGTTCCCCGCTTTCCAGAGCGAGGCCGCCAGCGGACAGTTCAAGACCGCGCTCGATGCCACCGGGCGTCTCGGTTTTCTCGAAAAATGGGAGTCCCAGATTCAGCAACGGCTCATGAGCCTGATCGCCGGTTCCTGATGAGGAGAATAATGACAGTTACCTCCCTTGGAAAGCTACAGGAAGGAGCAATGCTCTTGACATGATGCGACGAAAACCATGCAGTAGCCGGCAATGACCACTATTACGCGGCGATTCCACCCGCTTCTCACATTCGCTTGGTTTGGAAGCTTGTTTTTCAGCGGGTTCTTGACCGTGACTACAGCCGGGGAGATCGAAGAATTGCGGATGCTTTCCGCAAGATTGGCTTGTGGACCTGAACCCACCGAAGTACTCCTGAAGAACCTGGCAGAACAAGGTGTTCGCACCCTGGTCAGCGTCGACGGTCAGAAACCGGATCTCGAACTGGCCAAGCGATACGGCATGAGATACATCCACCTGCCCATGGGTTATGATGGGGTGCCACCCGAAGTCCAGGTCTCGATCGCCTCCCTCCTGGAGAAGCATCCCGGAAAGATCTTCTTCCATTGCCATCACGGTAAACACCGCGGCCCGGCGGCGGCGGCGATCGCGGCACGCATCACCGGTGATTTCTCCGCGAAAGACGCGGAGAATTTTCTTCACGAGGCCGGCACCAGCCCGGATTACTCGGGGCTGTGGAGAGATGTGCGGGAGTTTTCGAAATTACCCACAGACGTGCAACCTCGTCCCCTACTCCCGATCTCACCAGTCGATCCGATGGTGGAGGAAATGAACCGACTCGATACGGCATTCGACGATTTTGCCGCCCATTTCTCCGAGCGAGTGACCTCGGACACGGAGGCGCGATCACTAGCGGAGTTGGCCGTATTGATGGAGGAAGCCCTGCGAGAAAGTCGGCGCGAGGTGGTGGAAGAACCCAAGCTCTGGCCGGAAGAACTCGTGGCCGCTTTCGACGCTTCGTTGCGAACCGCCGTCACCTTGCGTAAATCACTCGACGACGCCGACCGCAGTCCAGACCAAATCGAGGATGCGTTGGCCGCAGTGAAACAGGACTGCAAGACCTGCCATCGAAAATTTCGTAATTAGGGATTGCCTTCCCAAATTACCCTCTCTAGTCTTACCAAACCTGTAGGAATCAGCTACCAATCTCTGTCATGACGAACCGCCGGATGCTCCTCCACGTCAGTTGGATCGCGATCCTACTCATCGCCGGAACTTGGCTGCTCTTTCTCCACCATCAGCGGCAGCAGAACGAGCCAACCTTTGCCGAACGCCTCGCTCAGCCTGCTGTCATGCCCTCCCAAACCGGGTCAGGGGAATCGAATCCATCGGAGCCATCCTCCTCCCAGCCCGGCGAGCCGTCCGAAGCGGAAGCTGAACCATCTGACATCAACAAACTCGCTCGCGGCTGGTTCGCCGGGACCCTGCGCCCGGTCGAGGTGGAGGAAGGACGCTCGACCGACAAAGACAACGCGGCCCTGATCGGGCTGCTGGAACGTTTCACCGAGCACGACTCCGAGACCGCAAGAATCGCGGCGGTGGAGCAATGGCTGCAAGCCCATCCGAATTCCCGCTGGCATCTTTCGCTCAAAGCCCAGTTGATGGAACTGAAATATTCCCGCGGCTATTTCGCCGAAGCCCGCGCCGGCTGGGATGAAATCTGGGAGGTCGTCAAGGACAGCGAAGAATTGAACGCCTTCCATCTCGGCAACGACGTCCTCGCCCGGCTGCTCGACGCCAACACCGGCCTCGCCCGATCCGACCGGCTGCGCGAACTGGTTACCGACGCCGAAGACCGCATCCTCAATGCCCCGCTGGAGGGAAAACTTTTTCGGGCCCGCGAGGCGGTCTGGCTGATCGACCACACCGTGGCCCAGAATGTTCGCTGCGGCCTCATCGCCCTCAATGCCATCAAGCAGCATCAGGAGGAGGATTTCCTCACCCCTCGCATGGCCGATCTCCCCAAGGGCTACCAGGAAACCGGCGTCCCTCTCAGCGAACTGGTCAATCTGGCTTCGCGGGACTATGACCTCGACCTGCGGATGGCGAAGCGGAGTTCTTCTGCCGAAGAGATCCCGGTTCCGTCCGTCGTCCACTGGAAGGACGAGCATTTCTCGGCCCTGGTCGAGGTCGATGCGGAAGCTGATCGCTACTACCTCGTGGATCGCACCAACCATTTCGACGGTTGGGTTGATCGGGAGGCCCTAGACCAGCTCTCCTCCGGCTATTTCCTGGTGCGGAACGACACGCTTCCGACGGGGTGGCAGGAAGTGAATCGCGAGGAAGGACAAACGGTTTTCGGGCGTGATGGTCAACACGGAGTCCTTCCCACGGAGGAAGCGGTTACGGAGGACGCGCCCATCGTTGATGAAGAGGCTCCCAATTCCTGCGGAATGCCCGGCTACACCTTCCATCCCATCCCTGGTGCCATCCGCATCGGAGACATTCCCCTCCGCTACTTCCCGCCCGTCGGTCCCGCCGTCGCCTTGAAGTTGAACTACAACGATATGGATGGCGCGGCTCCCACTTCTCCGCCCAATTTCGCCAACGTCGGCCTCGGATGGAGTACCGATTGGGTCGCCTGGGTCGATCACCGTTCCGGCAGCTACAACAACTCGACCGTCCTGACGGTGCATGTGCCGGGAGGCGGGGCGGAACGCCTCAATTACAGCACAGCCACCGGGCAGTTCGGCCCCCACGATCTCTCCTTCGCGACGGTACGCCGCACGGGTTCCTACACCTACACCAGAACCCTGCCGGACGGATCGAAACTGGTATTTAATGCGCCGGATCATCCCACCTCCCCCTCGCGGGTCTTCCTCTCCGAACTGATCGACCCCCAAGGAAATTCGCTCAGCTTCGCCTACGACGGGAACATGCGTCTGATATCCGTGACCGACGAAATCGGCCAGATGACCCAGCTATCCTATAATGATCCATTCAACATCTATCGGATCACCCGGGTGCAGGATCCCTTCGGTCGGCGCGCCGACCTAAGCTATGACGTCGCCGGCAGGCTGATCGGGATCACCGACATGCTCGGCCTGACCAGCACTTTCACCTACCATTCCTCGAACGGATTCGTCGCAACGATGACCACCCCCTATGGAACCAGCCAGTTCCGGAAGGTATCAGAGTCTCTCAGTGGAAGTTCGAATGGGAGAATCGTGGAGGCTACGGATCCCCAGGGCGACATTGAACTGATCGAGTTCAACGATCTGGGCAATTCCTTCGTTCCGGGCATCCAGCCTGCTCCAGACAGTGTCCGCGTCGGGAACGAGGTGATCCCCGTCTACGCGGAGGACACCCGACTCCAGTTCCGCAACGCCTGGTACTGGGACAAGCAAGCCTCCCACTACGGGGCCGGGGACTACAAGGCAGCCAGAAATTACCGGTTCTACACCGGCTCGGGTGGTGAAGTCTTACCTGTCGTCGAAGCGATCAAGAATCCCTTGGAAGATCGAGTCTGGTTCAATTATCCGGGCGGTGAATCCAACGACTCATTGGGATACCCAAATTACCCCGGGGAGCGCGCGGTCCCGGAAAAAATCCTCCGCATGCTGCCGGACGGGACACCGCAACTGGTTCAGACCTACACCAACGACTATGGCAGAATCACCAAGACCGTAGATCCCCTGGGCCGCACCACGGAATCCATCTACGCGGCCAACGGGATCGACCTGATCGAGGTGCGGCAGACCTCCAACGGCATCGATGACCGGCTCGTTTCTCTCACCTACAACTCCCTGCACCAGCCGCTCACGGTCACCGATGCCGCCGGCCAGACGACCACCTTCACCTACAACGCCCGCGGCCAGGTTCTCACCATCCGCAATCCCCTGAACGAGACCACCACTTTTACCTACAATGCGAATGGCTACCTCACCACCGTCAACGGCCCCCTCCCCGGCAGCGCCGACTCATCCACCTACACCTATGACAGCGTCGGTCGAATTCGCACCACCACCAATCCCGACGGCTACACCCGCACCCTGAGCTACGACAATTTCGATCGAATCACCCGGATCGACTATCCCGACGGCACCTTCGAGACAGTGACTTACGACCGGCTCGACCGCGCCTCTGTCCGTGATCGCCTGGGCCGGGTCACCTCCTTCGACTACAACGCACTTCGGCAATTGATCGGGGTTACCGATCCCCAGGGCCGGACCACCCTGATGGAATGGTGCCGGTGCGGCGACCTCCGGAATCTCACCGACGCGCTGGGAAGAATCACGCACTGGAGACGCGATATTCAGGGAAGGGTCATCGCCAAGGAATTCCCCGACGGTTCAAAAACCGAGTTCGAATACGACATCGCCGGGCGACTCGTCGCCCAGTTGGACGAGAAAGGTCAGAAGAAGGCCTTCACCTACTTTGCAGATGGCGCCCTTCGCTCGATCAGCTATGCCAATGCCCGGCAGCAGACCGCGCCGGTCTCCTACAACTACGATCCCGACTACCCGCGGGTCGTTTCCACCACTGACGGTATCGGGCAGACGACCTTTCTCTACCGTCCGGCCGGCTCGCTGGGCGCCGGACAGATCGCGAGCGAGGATGGACCATTCCCGGACGATAACATTATCTACACCTACGACGCCCTCTACCGGACGACGACCACGGATATCGCCGGTACCGCCGCGAGCCGGGTCTTCGATGCTGGCGGGAGAGTCACCAGCCTGACTGATGTCTTGGGGACGACGACGCTGGGCTATGATGGTGTCACCTCCCGCCCCACTTCCGTCAACCGCCCCAACGGGGTCACCACCAGCTTCACCTACTTCGGCAACCAAAATGATCGACGTCTGAGGGAGATCCATCACCGGAGATCCAATTCCTCCACGATCTCCCGTTTCGAATACAACTACGATGCCGCCGGAAGGATCCTGAACTGGATTCAACAGACCGACAACGGCACTCCCGAGAATTGGACCATCGGGTATGATTCCGTCGACCAATTGACGGGCGTCCAGATCGCGGGAGGCAATGACGACGGTGATGACTACTCCTACGCCTACGACGCGGCCGGCAACCGCCTGAGCGCCACGGAAAACGGATCCGCCACCAACTTCAGCTACAACAACCTCAATCAGTTGGTGTCCTCGACCGGCAACCAGCCCGAACGGGAGCTGGAGTGGGATGCCGAAGATCGGCTGGTCGCCCTCGTTGTCGGGAGTTCCCGCTTCGAGTTCGACTATGACGGCACCGGACGTTGCCGGAGAATCCGGACCTACGAAAATGGATCCCTGGCCGACGAGAAATCCTATGTCTGGGAGGGGCTGTCTCGCCGCGAGGAGCGGACCGCGGACGGTTCCGGCGTGCTTCGTCATTTCCGGGACGGCGGGATCCGGGTCGAAGGAACGTCTCCGACTTCGCACTTCTACACCTTCGATCACCTCGGAAGTATTAGAGAGGTACTCAGCGGCACACAGACGGTCGAATCCCGGCTTGACTATGGTCCCTGGGGAACGACGACTCTCGTCTCAGGGGATGGCTCGCTGGCCCCTTTCGGATTTACCGGCCACTTTCGCCACGCGCCCACCGGCCTCTACCTGGCGCCCTTCCGTGTCTACGATCCTCTCCAGGCCCGCTGGCTGAGTAGGGATCCGATCGCCAGTGCCTCTGGGACAAATCCTTACTCCTATGTTTGGAGCAATCCAATAAGTCTAGCGGACCTAAACGGGCTATGGCCAACATGGGACGAAATCGGAGACCGGTTCATCAATGGATTTGCCGGGGCTGCAGGTGGCGCTGTCACCGGGACAGCTTCAGGAGCTGCAGTGGGGGCCGGAATCGGCGCTTTTGCTGGTGGCGTGGGTGCAGTGCCAGGAGCAATCGCAGGAGCAAGTTCGGGCGCTATAGGAGGAGCTATTAGTGGATTCATTACTGGCTTCATCGGCTCCTCCTGCCAGAGTGCAGGAGATGCGGCGATCGACGGAGCAATTTCAGGTGTAGCAGGGGGAGCAATCAGCGGGGCAGGAGCTGTGCTGACAAAAGCAATTCAATCAAGTGCCCTCTTAAAGGCGGGACAGGCATTGGACCGCAATGGGCTTACAAAAGCTGGGCGGGCACTCCAAAAGCACGGTGATAGGGCTGGCAGCGTGTTTCCCAAAGCAACCGGCGATGCCGCGAGTAGAAACGCTCAAGGTCAAAAAATCTTGGAAGAGATAATAAGCAGTCCACAAAAAGTGGCTAAGCCGAATCGATTTGGTGGACAAGATATTTTCGACCTTACAACTGGTAGAGGTGTTCGCTTCGATGGAAGTGGAGCCATGAAGGGTTTCTTGGAACCCTAAACCATCCTTATTGCAATCAAATGTCAGAATTCGGATTGTTTGAAATCATTTTGGCGAGTCCGCCTGAACACGATGAGATCGTCGCGGAGATTTATTTCAAAGGAAAATTTGCCGCCCTCTTAGCCCACGATGATCTAGTCGGAAACTTCTCAATTGAGTTTCCAGATGCGAATCAGGACGATAGCCTTATTGCTCGATTTCTGCCTTTAGATGGATTCCTAGAAGCGATACGGGAAGCAAAAAGGAGACTTACCTCCGATGATTCAATTGAGGTAGCCAACCGAAAAAGATGAAACCCGGGCATTCGAACAAGTTATGGAGGCAAATAAAAAAGTTTGCTATTGCAGCTACTGCAGTGGCAATGACCAACGCTCCCAATAGCCACTCTAGTGAAACATTAGCCTATGACCAAACCGGTAACCAAGAATCGATTAGCAATCGAAATGTTAGACTGACAATCGAAAAACAACCATCCTCGCTCACCCTCCCCCCCGGATCCACGGCTGTCTTTTCGGTCAAGATCGGCGGGGGAAACAACGTCACCTTCCAGTGGCGAAAGGGCCGGCAACCCATTCCCGGGGCCGATGGCGATACCCTGACGATTGCCAATGTAACGGAGGCGGATGAGGCCGCCTACAGCGTCATCATTCGCAGCGGCCGATTCGGTGTCGTCAGCCGCCCAGCCCGGCTCTTCCTCGACACCGACCGCGACGGCATGGCGGATGCCCAAGAGCGGAGGTACTTCCGGAGTCTCGACCAGACCGGAACTGGCGATCTCGACAATGACGGGATCACCAACGCCGAGGAACTTGAAGACGGCACCGATCCCCGCCGGGCGAACTCGAAATACTTCCGCCTGGACCTCTCCGCCACCAATGGATCTATCTCCGCCTCGCCGCGCAATCCCACCGGACGCTACCGTCCCCGCACCCCCGTGTCGCTGACGGCCACCCCGGCGGCGGGATTTCGTTTCCTCGAGTGGCAGGGCTCCCTGTCCGGCCCCTCGAATCCGCGCACAGTCATCATGACTTCGGATCAGTTGGTGATCGCCAAGTTCGCCAATGAACTGGGTGATGCCGTGGACGCCCCCCAACTTCCCTGGACGACATCGGGAGATGGAGGCGCTTGGGCGATCCGCCCCTACGGAGCGCTCACGGACGGAGACGGAGACTCCGCCCAGAGTCCCCCGCTCCAACAGGGTGAATCCACATCCATCGAAACCTACATCGCGGGACCGGCGGAGGTTACCTTCATCACCGGACTCCTCTCGGACTCGACCGCTTCGTTTCGTGCCTATGTCGATGACAACCAGGTCTACAACGCGGGCAAAAGCGGCAACTGGCAAGTCGATCAGACCTTCAACGTTCCCTCGGGTCTTCATCTGGTTCGATGGGTTCTCGAACAACCGAACGGTGTCTCGCCAGTCAACGCTACCGCGTGGCTTGACGAAATACATGTGACAACAACGGTCGAGAAATCCCTCTCGGCGGGGGCCGACAATCGTAGCCTCACCTTTACAACAGACAGACTCAATCCTTGGTTCGGCGCCGATCGGACTGGAGAGGAAGGGGGCGATTCCATGCGTGCCATCATCAATGGTCAACATCGACTCACTTGGCTGGAAACACGTGTCCGGGGAAGGGGCGTGCTCTACTTTCGGTGGCGCGAAGTGGGGTCTGGTACCACGCTCGAACTCTACATCGATGGAGAAAGAATTCGCTCCGCGGGCAGTTCGTGGGGTACGGTCGAAATCGCATTGCGTGGCCGGGGTGAACACATCATCCAGTGGAGATTCGACAGTGACACCGTTTCGAACAGCGAACCTTACGGTACCGCCGACGTTGATCGGGTCGTCTGGAATCGGCTCGAATCGGATTTGGAGCCGGGATCCTATCAGGGGCTGATTGAGCCGAATCTCACTCTGAACGAAAATCTGGGTGGGGTCATTGGCCTTCGCGCTTCGAGGAATGGCAACGTCTCGGGCTACCTGCTCCTCGGGAACCGTCGGTACGCGTTCCGGGGAAGTGCGGAACTATGGGATCTGGGCAGCGAAGAGATCCCCACCACGATGTTAATCACCACGATCCGGCGCAGGGGAGTCCCTGATCTCAGTTTGGAAATCCAGTTCGACCCAGACCGTTCTCCCGGACAGGCCCGCGGACGGGTTTGGTTGGCCAACAATTCCGGGATTCATGCTGGGATCGACAGTTGGCTCAATGGATGGAATCCTCGGCAGAATCCCAGTGCCCATCAGGCCGGCCGCTATAACGCCATACTGGACCTTCCTCTGTTAGAGGTGGGTAATGTTCAGATTCCCCAAGGCAACGGTTTCCTCACCTGGAATCTCTCGAAGTCGGGCACGGTGCGCTGGTCTGGCCAAACGGGTGACGGGGAACGACTCAGCGGCGGATCGATTCTCTGGCCCAACAACCAAGTTCCGCTCTATTCGGCTCTCTACCGGGGCACTGGCTCGATCTTCGGTCTCGCCACTCTGAACCAGGACTTGGTCATGAATGGCGAGGTCCGCTGGTTGAAATCGCTCCAGGCAGCCTTTACCCGAACCTACCCCGACGGCTTCGGTCCCATCACGACCTTCCTCGCGGGAGGACGCTACGAACCGCCCCAACGCGGAGAAATCCTCCTCGATCTACCCAATCGAGACGACAATCTGGCCATCGTTTTCGGAGAGGGAGGCATCGATTCGGCGGACCAGTTCGCGGAATTGGATCAGGTGGCGACCGTACTCCCGACTCATCGTGTCCTGCTTCCGCCAGCGGGCAGCCCCGAGAACCCGGCGGGAGTCCGCCTCACCTTGAATCCCCGCAACGGCTTGTTCAGCGGCAATTTCCGACTTACCGACCTGATTCCAAACGGCGGTGGCGCTACCGCGAACCGACCCGTCTCGTTCCAGGGTGTCCTGATTCCTCAATTCGATCTAGCAGCCTGTCGGACTTGAGTCCATTATTTCGCCGATTTGTCGGCGT
>CAYTNL010000102.1:0-21090 GCA_964439145.1 uncultured Verrucomicrobiales bacterium | reverse complement strand
TGCGTTTGCGGTGAGGCAAGGTGCATCGGCGTGCCGTCCGGTGGGCTATTGGGATCCAGAGTCGTCGTTCGTGTTGCCTCGATCAGGTAGGTGCGGCTCACTGGTGCCGTTGGCGCCTCCGCCATGCGCAACCATACTTCCGCCCTTTGGCCCTGCGGGTAGACCTCTCCCATGGCGTGGAGGTGCGCCCCCGCAGTGGCCGATAGCTTATCACCCACCAAACCGGCCCGGCTACCTATCGACATCGGCCCGCCCAATTCTGGCAAGTCGTAATCGTAGGGTGAGGGTGGCACATTTCCATGGCGCGACTCAACCTCCGCCACCGTCTCGATGGTGATCGTTTGTGGTATCCAAGTTTTGGTGGTCACATAGGCGGTGGCTGGTAGGCCTCCATCGCCTCCTCCCGAGGTCGGGTCATCGCCCGGTAACACATGACCGCTCCCATCCGGCTGCACCGGCGGCGCGCCTCCGGAATAGATGACTGCCCGCGCCAGCAAGGATGGCGCCCCGGCCGACGGGGTTTGCGGGGAGGCTTCCGGTTCAGTTGGTGGTTCAGGATTACTCTCGGCAGTGTCGTTTGTCGCGTCATTCCCCGCCCCTTGGGAATCGTCCGCTCCGCCATCCCCTGTGTCGCCCGGCCCGGATTCTGCGGAGTCATCGCCTCCACCCATCGCATTCGTTCCGTCGTCCCCTTCCGTGGGGTCCTCTTCCCCCTCCGTCTCACCCGGATCGGCGGGATCAAGCGGGTCGCTGCCGAAGAGGATCACCTCATCGCCATCGTTGAGGTCGTCGCCGTCGCTGTCGGGATTCCAGATACCGGTGCCGAGGGGGTATTCCAAGCCGTTGGCCAAGCCGTCGCCGTCGGTGTCGGCCCAGCCATCCTCGGGCTGGCCGGGGTGAAAGCCCATGTCGCGCTCCCAGCCGTCCGGCAGCCCGTCGTAGTCGGAATCGGGACGGGTGGGATCGGTGGTGATCCACTCGCTGAGGATCTCGGTGGTGGTGGTGAACTCCTCCACATAGATGATCTCACCGGTGTCGGGATCAAAATACTCCACCGTTTGGGTGCCGTCGGTGGTGATGACTCTCTCGATGGAGAATCCGAAGACCTCGTCAAAATCGTTGATGCCATCGCCGTCGCTATCCTGGTCCGGCGAGGCGTCGAGCCAGGGATCGTAACCGGTGTCGCCGGGCATTCCCAGCCATTCGCCAGAGCCGTCGTCGTAAGCATCCCCGTCGAGATCTCCGGTCGGCGAGCCGGTGGTGGGATCGGTGTAGTCGGTGCCCGAGGTGTAATCGATCCACTCGCCGGTGACATCATCGTAGCCGTCGGCGTCGGCGTCATCGGCTCCGAGGCGGACGCCGCCAGGTGGAGTGAAGCCCAGGATCACGGCCAGAAAGACGCCGAGCGGTCTACCGAGCGGAGAGCGGAGAGCGGAGAAGATGTCATGGGCGCAAATGGGGTTGGCTCGCTCGGTTCCGTTTTGCTTTTATCAAGCGGGCTGGTTATGCGGCAAGGATTTTTTCTCTCGGGGAAGGATTTTTTCAGGAAGGCGGTACTCGCCGCGGACTTCACCCTGTTGGGTCGCGGACTTGACCCTCTTCAGTCGGTGGGGTTGTCCGGGGATTTGTGACACCGTTTTCACGCGATCCGATACGCCTTGCGCGGGATCGGACCAGCGGGCACATTGCCGCCATCATGATGACGCGTAACCCCCTGCTCGCCCTCTCCGTTGCCGCCGGTATGGTGGCGATACTACCCTGCGCCGAGGCGCGGACCTGGACCCAGTCCGCTTCCGGGAAAAAGATCGAAGCCGATTTCGTGCGCCTGGACGGTGACCAAGTCGTGCTTTCGATGAATGGTCGCATGGCCCAGGTGCCTTTGGCCCAGCTCAGCGCCGAGGATCAGGACTTTGTGAAGCAGCAGGGCGCCGGCGCCGCGGCCTCCGCCGGGAATTCGGGCTCGGATTGGCCACAGTGGCGGGGGGCGGATGGCTCGAACATTTCCCCGGCCGAAGGCTTCAGTAAAGCCTGGCCCGAGGACGGTCCCAAGACGCTCTGGGTATACGATAACGCCGGGATGGGCTATTCCAGCTACGCCATCGTGAACGGCACGCTCTACACCATGGGCACTCGCGACGCGGATTTTTATGTGATGGCCGTGGGCCTCGCGGACGGCAAGGAAATCTGGTCGACCAAGGTCGCGGAGGATGATCAACAGGGATACAGCGCCGGTTGGGGACACGGACCGCGCGGCACTCCGACCTACAACGACGGAAATCTCTACGTCCTGGGGCCGAAGGGCACGCTGGCTTGTCTCTCGGCGGAGACGGGCAAGGTGGAATGGTCGAAAAATCTGATTTCCGATTTCGGCGGCAAAGCCGGCGGCTGGGGCTATGCCGAATCTCCCCTGGTCGACGGGGACCGGGTGGTGGTGGCTCCCGGGGGCGAATCCGCCGCCATCGTGGCCCTGAACAAGAAAACCGGCGCCACTCTCTGGAAGGCCGACGAGGTCAAGGCGGGCAAGGCGGAATACGCCTCCATCGTGCCCACCGAGATGAACGGTACCCGCCAATACATCAGGCTCTTCGACACGCAACTGGTCTCGGTGGCGGCGGAAGACGGCAAACTGCTCTGGAAATCGGACTGGGAAGGCAAGACCGCCGTCATCCCCACGCCTATCGTGGACGGGAACGAAGTCTACATCACTTCCGGCTACGGGGTCGGCTGCAAATTGGTGCGGGTGGGGTCGGACAACTCGGTGGAGGATGTCTGGGTGAACAAGGAAATGAAGAATCACCACGGCGGGGTGGTGAAGATCGGCGATCACATCTATGGATTCTCGGATGGTGGCGGGCTCATTTGCCAGGATTGGGCGACCGGCGAACTGGTGTGGAACGAGAAAGGCGCCGGAAAGCTGATCAAGGGCGCGGTCCACGCGGTGGGCGATCAGTTGGTGTGCCTGAACGAGGATGACGGCTCAGTCACGCTGGTCGACGCCACTCCGGAGGGCTTCACCATGCATGGCCAGTTTCAGCTTTCGCCCCAGAGCGAGAATCGCAATCCGAAAGGCAAGATCTGGGCGCATCCCGTCGTGGTCGACGGCAAGCTGATCCTGCGGGATCAGGAATATGTCGTGGCCTACGACGTGAAAGGCTGATTTTCGGGGTTCCCCGCCGGATTCAGGCGACTCCTTGTCCGGCATGGATGCCATCCCCGAAGAGGTTAGGACAGATCGCCGACCGGGCCGTTGGGCTTGGCCGGCGATTTTGTTGGCACCGGTGTTGATGCTGGGATCCGAGTGGCTGGTGCCGGCGGCGGAGCGGGAGGCGGAGATTCAGCATGACACCAGTCTGCTGGCGTTGTTGCAGGTGCAGGCCAAGGTGGTGATCGCCCTGGGGGTGACCGATGTGGCCGAGGCGCGGAAGCAGTTGGCGACACTGGAGGAGCAGGCCGGCACCGATGAGATGGCGGCGGCCCTGGCTTTGACCCATGGCTTTCTGGGTTTGGAAAAGGGGGGGAGCGACGCGGTGGAACTGCTACTGGCGGGACGGGCCGAAGCGCCGGGCGCGGATGCGGCCTTTCTCGAATCGGCGCGCCAGGCCGCGCTCAAGGGAGTCGATGACAGTGGACGCGAGGCCCTCCGTGAACGGGTGGGGTGGTTTGCCAACCTGGCCGGTGAGGCGGGCGCCCCCTCGGAGGTGCCGGGTGGCGACGGAATCCGAACCGGCGCCATGATTCAGCTGATCGTGCTTGGATTATTCGGTCTGGCGGCGATCATCGCCGTGTTTCTCGGGGCGGGCTTGCTGCTTTACGCGGAGATCAGGCGCGCGGACGGGCGTTTTCACCGAGCCTTCGATCCCGCGCGACGACCCTCCGGTCTCTATCTCGAGGTGTTCGCGATCTTTCTGCTGGGCATGTCATTGGGCAATCTCGCCGGATGGCTGCTTCACTGGGCGCTGCAACCGGTGATTTCGCTGGGCGGTCTGCTGCTGGCGCTGCGATGGCCGAAGCGACACGGGGTTACCTGGGCGGACACACGACGCGCATTGGGCCTGCATCGCGGACGGGGCTGGTGGCGAGAGATCGGGGCGGGGGTGGTCTGCTACTTCTGTTTGCTGCCGATGGCGGTGATGGGAATCGCCTTGTCGATGGGCTTGGTGGCGGTGGTGCGGGGACTTGCCACCCTGGGCGCCACCCTCGAATCGGTCGAAAGCGGGAGCACGGGAGGTGTCGCCACCGAGCCCGCCACCCACCCGGCGGTGGGGTGGATGCTGGGAGGCTGGGAGGCGAAAGTGATGGTGGTGATCCTCGCCGCCGTGCTGGCCCCCTTGATCGAGGAAGTCTTTTTCCGCGGCGCTTTTATTCGCTATCTGCGGGGCCGTTTCCGTTTCGTGATTGCCGGGATGTTGAACGGCCTGCTGTTCGCCGCGCTGCATCCGCAGGGCTGGATGGCGATACCGGCGCTGACCATGATGGGCTTCGGCTTCGCCTGTTTCCGCGAATGGCGCGACTCTCTCATCGCGCCGATGACGGCCCACGCGATCAACAACGGTGCTCTCATCGGGATATTGGCGCTGGTGCTGACCTGACCGTCGCATCCCCGGTGGAAGTCTTGCGGAGGAGAAAGCCGGTGGTGAACCAGGAGTCTTTCCGCTCACGCTCCACGACGAGTCCGGCCGCGCGAAACACGGCGAGCCAACGGGATCGCGGATGGAAATGGAGACAGCCGACACTGTAGGCGAGGCCGTTGGGCAGGTCGCGCAAGTGTTCGACCACGCAGACACGCCCGTCGCTATTCAGGATGCGGGTGATTTCGGCGAAGAACCGAACCTGCTCGTCATAGGAGCGGATCTCGTGCGCCGCGAAGACAAGGCAGACCAGATCGACAGTCCCCGAATCAGCGGGCAGACGCGCGGTGTCTATGGATACCGGATCCGAGTCCGGCGGATGGGCGTCGCGCGCCCGTCGTATCGAGATTTCCGTGTGTCGACTCGGATCGTAGAAATCCCAGGTCATCAAGTTCCCCTCGGGAAAGCGGCGCCTCAGAAGATCCGAAATCTCGTCGAAACCGGCGTGGATATTCACCACCAGCGGAGTGGGTGGCCAAGGATGATCGCCCAGGAGCGGCAGGGAATAGACGTCGGAGCGGTCATAGACCAGATGCGAAACCGCGAGCGAAATCACGATCAGGATGAGAGCCAGAATCGCCAGCATCAACGAGAGCCGGGATAGCGGCTCCGGAAGCAGCGGCGCGATGGCGATGGCGAGGAAACAAGCGACACCTCCGATCAGATAGAAGTGCCAGTTGAATCGGACCACGTTTCCGATGCCCTGATAGCGCGTTCTCATTCTTTCCAGGTCTCCACCCGACCCCGTTTCCAGGCGTAGGCGACATCCTCCACCAGAAACGCGTTCGCCAAGCGCATGGGACCGGGGGCGAGTCGGGAGAAGAAGGGGATCTCCTCGGCCAGAACCCTCATCGGACGGGGTTTCCAGTCGGATCGGGTGCCTTCCACGATCACCATCTCGCCTCGGGCCGCGTTCCAGGAAAAGGTGAAGGGAAGCGGGCCGGAAAAGAGGCGCGCCTGATGCCAGTCGGCGAATGGGGAGCCCTCCGGTGTCGGTGAATTCTCGTCGGCACAGCTCACCTCGATGCGCAATCCCGCCGAGGAGCGGATGGATTCCGTCTCCGGGGTTGATTGCCAGTCGATGGCGACCGTTTCATAGCGATAGGTCGTGAAAAGGCCACCCAGGAGCCGCATGAACGGGCGATCCGTTTCCGAACCCAGGATGTGAAGCCCGCGGAGCCGACGACCATTGGTCGCGCGATAGCGGACGAACACACGATAGCCGATCAGGGTGAAGTTTTTTCCCAAAAATCTGGGAAAACCTGTGGGCCGAAGTTCTTTGGTCCGGACCAGCGCCACTGCCACGAAAGCCGTGCGTTTCTCGTGCGTGTCCCATTCCAGACAGGGAGGTATCTCCAAGGTTAGCGATTCCAGATCAATGGCATAGGTAAGCACGAGCGATTTTTCGAATCGGGCTGTTACCGGGAATGGGTGCTGGCCGAGTCGGCTCATGATGACGCTTGTGTCTTCTCCGGGGCGAATCCGTGCCAGGCAACCACGGCGACGAAACCGGCGGCAAAGAGCGCGTTCCATCTTCCCCACAACAACTGGTCGGGGGCCAGAAAAAACTCCAGCGCATTCATCGTCGTCACCAGAGCGATCTGGAGACCGGCGGTGGGTTTACGCCGACGATCCGCCCAGATCCAGAAAGCGAGCGCGACTTCGCCAATGCCGATGGCCACGGTCAGCGCGGGGGCGTGGGTTTCGCCCAGGATGTCGGCGACGATCCTCTCGTGTCGGGGAACTTGTCCCAGCACCTTGCACCAGAGCCCGTTGATCAGCCAAACCAGACCGATGAGAATTCGCGGGACGTGACGGAGGGCGGGCATGGAGGGGCGGACAGTCGCCACGGGAAATTACGCCCAGGACGCGGAGATCGAAACCTGTCCATTCAGCGGGCGTCCAGTATCTCCCGCACCAGGCGGGGGCCGCGATAGATGAGACCGCTGTAGATCTGGACCAGGGCCGCGCCGGCGTCGAGCTTTTCCCGCGCGTCGGCGGCGCTGAGGATGCCGCCGACACCGATGATCGGGATACCGGGATCGAGGTAGTCGTGCAACAATCCGATGACTTCCGTGGAACGTTTTCGGACGGGGGCACCGCTCAGGCCCCCGGCCTCGGCGGCGCGTTGATGACCGGCCACGGCGGAGCGGTCGATGGTGGTGTTGGTGGCGATGACCCCGTCGACCCGGCATTCCGAAAACACATCGGCCAGCGCCTTCACCTGATCATCGGAGAGGTCGGGGGCGATCTTGATGGCGATGGGCGGGCGTTTGCCGCCGAAGTTCGGAGCCAGTTCCTCGCGCGCGGCGCGCAGGGTGGTGATCAATTCCCGGCAGGTTTCGACATTCTGCAAATCCCTCAGACCCTTGGTGTTGGGCGAGCTCAGGTTCACCGCCACGTAATCGGCGGCCCCGTAGACGGCGCGAAACGCGGACAGGTAATCGTCGAGAGCATTCTCGTTAGGAGTGTCGAAGTTTTTCCCGATATTGATCCCGAGCACGCCGCGGAATCGTCGGCGGCTGCGCGCCACGTTCTCCAGCAGGGCGGCGACTCCGGGATTGTTGAAGCCCATGCGGTTGATGATGGCTTCATGCTCGACGAGACGGAAAAGACGCGGCTTGTCGTTGCCGGGCTGGGGGCGCGGAGTGACGGTCCCGACTTCGACATGGCCGAAACCAAGGGTGCCGAAAGCGTCGATGGCCACGCCCGCCTTGTCCAGTCCGGCGGCCAGCCCGACGCGGTTGGGGAAGCTGAGCCCCATGACCTCGATTTCCGACCCGACAGGGTCAACTCCGCGACCCGACCCTGTCAAGAGACCGAGAAGCCGCAGCCGTTCAGCGAGTCGCATCCCGTCGAGGGTGAGATGATGGGCGGTCTCGGCGTCGAGTCTGAATAAAATTTTGCGGGCGAGTTTGTAAAAATCTGGCATCTGGATGGGCCAACAAAGCCGATGTTTTCAAACGATCAAAAATACTTTGTCGGTGCGGTGATTTTTGCGTGACAACGGGCGGTCATGGCCTTTGATCGGACATCGACGGGTCCTCCATGCGCGCCGCTGTTGCGTCCATTCCTATTTCCTCACTGGGCGAGCCTTTTTACGAAGGATCTGTCCAGCGGCTCTACGCGGTCCCGGGGGTGGACGAGTGGATGGTGACGCGGACGACGGAGCGGGGATCCGTGTTCGATGTCGGGGCGCTGTTCGAGATTCCGGGGAACGATGTGAACCGGGCCTTGTTCCGGCACCTGCTCTACACCCGTCTGGGCAAGCCGGAGACTTGGCGTCGTGTGGCCGAGGCGATACGTGGCGAGGCGGGACTCGATGAGAAGGTCCGCGCCGAGTTGCTGGAAGGTCCGCTCGAGGACTGGTGCGAGCGCGGCGCGCGGACGCATCACGAGGGCATGATCGACGCGACGTCCGGCAAGGTGGTCCGCGACGGGGCGCCCGCCCATCCCAGCGCCTGCAATGTGGTCCGGAAATTCCAGATCCTGAAGCCGGGGCGCGCCGGATTCATGGGATCGCATCTCTTTGATTATTCGCTATTTCCGCATGAAGACGGCTTTGTGGTGCCGCTGGAATACATCGTGCGCTTCGGGATCACCAGCGCCAGTTCCGTGTTCCGGAAATACGAGTCTCTGGATGAGGGGGGCAGGTTGGCGTTCGAGCGGGAACTCGGGGTGTCGAAGCCCTTGGCGGCCTGGCAGTATCTGGAGAAACCGATCAGCGATTTTACCACGAAGTTCGAGCCGGAGGACCGCATGCTAAGCAAGCAGGAGGCTCTGGTGACCAGCGGGCTTTCGGGCGAACAGTTCATTCGCGGCGGCAAACTGGCGGTGCTCGGCGCCTGGGTGGTGCGGCAGCTGCTGGAGGAGATCGGGCTTTGTCTCTGGGACTTGAAGTGGGAATTCGCCAAGGATGGTGACGAACTGGTGTTCGTGGACACGATCGACACGGATTCCTTTCGGGCGACGCTGTTCCTGGAAGCGGACGGGCGGAGATTCGTGAATCACTACAACAAGCAGGCGATCCGGGATTATTTTCTGATCCTGCACGAGGACTGGGTCGAGGCGATCAAGGACGCGAAATCCCAGGGATCCACGGGAGGTGTGGCTTTCACCGAATTGCTCTCGTCCGGCCAGGAGAGCGGGTTTTATCCGGCGACTCCGGAGGTGAACCCGGAGTTCATCGACATTCAGCGGCGGAAGATGGACGCCATCCGGGAGTATCTGCTGGGGAGCCTGACGGCGGATGAAACGAGGGATGCCTTGCGCGATGCCGGACTCGATGAGATGGGCTTCTATCGCGCGGCCGGAAAGTTGGAGGGGTTTTTGAAGCTGAACGGGATTTGAGATCGCCGATCTTCGCGGATTTTTTTCATGAAACTGTTTTTCGAGATCATCGACCGCTATATCGAGCCGGGTGACGCCAGCGGGTTGCTCTACGCGCCGTTGAGCGAGCCGCTGACCTATCGGCGGACGCGGCGCTACGAGTTCGACATCGAGGGCGACGCGGCGAAGGTGGAGGATTTTGTGCGGCACACGCTGCTGGACGATGTCAGCCAGACCCTGCACCTCGGGGAGGAGCCGGCTCTGGAGGGGTTTCGATTTGTGTTGGATTACGGGATGAAGCCCGGAGCGCTGGACCTGGAAAAGGAAGCGGTGGCGAGTTTTTATCGAGGGCTCAGTGAGCCCGGATTCGCGCTGAAGGCCCTCACTATCCGTCAGCGGATCTACGTCTACGGCGATGGCGCGGCCGAGCCGCGGCGTTTCATTCGCGACATTTGCAACCCGGCGATCCAGAACTGGAGCGTCATCGAATCTACCCATGCCTGACCTGCTCGAACAGATCGCGGAAGCGCCGGCCGACCACTATCGGCGACTCAGAATTTCGGACCTCGACGGCGACCGACTGGTCGAGTTGAGCCAGTTGATGAAGCTCTCGCTCAGCCGCGAAGACATGCTGGCGGTGCAGAAGATCTACGCGGACTGGAACCGCGAACCGACCGATGTGGAGCTGGAGGTCATCGCCCAGACCTGGAGCGAGCACTGCAAGCATCGCATTTTTGGCGCCACCATCGAGCATACCCTGAATGGGGAGACCGAGACCATTCGTTCGCTTTTCAAGACCTACATCTACGACGTGTCGAAGGCCATCATGGCGCGAAAGCCAGGCTTCGTGCTCTCGGCTTTTCACGACAACGCCGGATTCATCAAGCTCGATGACAAGCTGGCGATCTGCCTGAAGGCGGAGACGCACAATCACCCGAGCGCCATCGAGCCCTACGCCGGTGCGAATACGGGGATCGGTGGCGTGATTCGCGACATCCTCGGGGCGGGGAAGGGCGCCAAGCCGATCGCCTCGCTCGATGTGTTCTGTTTCGGCGCGCCGGACACGGCTCCGGAGAAGATCCAGGCGGAGGACGTGATACACCCGCTTGGCATACTTCGCGGCGTGGTTCGCGGCGTTCGTGACTACGGCAACCGGATGGGCATTCCCACGGTCTGCGGCGCGATCCAATTCGACGACGCCTACATCTACAATCCGCTGGTCTATTGCGGCACGGCGGGCGTGATTCCGATTCCCGACATCGAGAAAAAGATGGCGTCGGGATTGAAAGTGATCGCCATCGGGGCGCGGACGGGGCGCGACGGCATCAAAGGGGCGACGTTCTCTTCGGCGGCGCTCGACACCGAATCGCACGAGGAAGACCAGCAGGCGGTTCAGATTGGGAACCCGATCGAGGAAAAGAAGGCGGCGGATGTGATTCTCGAGGCGCGCGCGCTCGGGCTGATCGAGTTCGTGACCGACTGCGGTGCCGGCGGCTATTCGAGCGCCTGCGGCGAAATGCTCGAGGAGGTGGGAGGAATGATCGATCTCGACCGCATCCGCCTCAAGGAAGATGGCATGGTCAGTTGGGAGATTTTCATTTCCGAAAGCCAGGAGCGCATGGTGCTCGCGGTGAAGGAGGAATCGGTGCCGGCCCTGCGGGAACTGGCCGACAAGTATGAAACCGAGCTGACCGAACTCGGCGAGGCCGACGGTTCCGGCATTCTGAAGGTGAAGCATCACGGCGAGATCGTGTGCGAGCTGGATTGTTCCGCCCTGCACAATGCGCCGGTGCGGCAGATGAAGGCGTCATGGAACAGCAAGTTCAGTCATCACGATTCCCAGCAGGTTGATGGAATCGACCTGGCAGAAACGCTGAGAAAGGTGATCTCGGATTTTGCCATCGTTTCCAGGGAGCCCATCATCCGCGAATACGATCACGAAGTTCAGGGCAACACGGTGCTGAAACCATTGGCGAGCGCTGCCGGCGACGCTCCTCAGGATGGTTCGGTGATCCGCATTGATGGGAGCAGTCAATTGATGGCGATGGGACTTTCATTGCTTCCGGAATGGGGCAAGACGGGACCGCGCGAGATGGGATTGGCCTGTGTCGATGAATGCTTCCGGCAACTGGTGGCCATGGGAGCGAATCCCGACCGCATCGCCATCCTCGACAACTTCTGCATGGGGAATCCCGACAATCCCGAGGAACTCGGGGCTCTCGTCGAAACGGTGAAGGGCATCGCGGAGGCGGCCGACGCCTACTCGGCGCCTTTCGTGTCGGGCAAGGATTCATTCTACAACTACTTCGAAACGAAGGACGGGCCGGTGTCCATTCCCGTGACGATTCTCATCAGTGGGATGGGCATCGTCGAGGACAAGGCACACGTCGTCGGTGCCTCCCTGCGAAGAAGCGACAGTGTGATCGCAATGCTGGGGGCTACCGGTGGCGATCTTGGAGGTAGCGTGGCCGCTCGGCTCCTCAATTTCGAGGGGCTCAATGTTCCAGGCACCAATCTTGAGGCCAATATTACGCTTTATCGGAAGTATTTCGAAGCGGTGAAGGCGGGCTGGATTCTCGCGGCGCACGACGTCTCCGAAGGTGGACTCGCCGTGGCTTTGGCCGAGTTTGCTTTCTCCGGAAAAGGAGGACTCGACCTCAGTCTCGATCAACTTCCGCTGGAATTTGAGGATGCGTTCCTGACGGGGTTCTGCCAACTTTTCACCGAAACACCCGGTCGCCTCATCATCGAGATCGCTCCCGAGCATCGCGAGCAGGTGGCCGGGCATTTTGCGGACGTCGCCTACGGAGAACTCGGCACCGCCACTGACGCTCACCGCAACCTGCGGATCGAGTGGGGCAAGGAAGTCCTCCTCGACGAATCGCTTTCCGAACTGAAATCGCTATGGAAGAACGGCCTCGCGCCCTACTACTGAAATTTCCCGGGACCAACTGCGACGCCGAAACGGCGCGGGCATTGGAATCGGTGGGATTCGAGACTGAGATCGCCCCGATCTCGACGGTGACTCGCGAATTGCTCGACGGGATTCGCCTCGTCGTGTTGTCGGGCGGATTCAGCTACGGCGACTATGTGATGTCCGGGCGCATCGCCAGCCTCGTCACCGAGCAGAAGATCGACGCCGCGCTGAAGCAATTTCGCGACGATGGCGGCTATCTGCTGGGAATCTGCAACGGTTTTCAGATTCTCACTCAGCTGGGTCTGTTGCCGTCGGGGAGTCTGGTGCACAACACCAGCGGGCGTTTCCAGTGCCAGTGGGTGACGCTGGAAAACCGCGCTCCGGAGAGTCCCTTCCTGAAAGGCCTTCCCGAGCGCTTCGAGTTTCCCATCGCCCATGCCGAGGGACGTTTCGTCACCGCCGATCCCGGCGAGGCGGACGCCTATCGGGAGCGGGGATTGGCGGCACTGACCTACGTCGACGACGTCAACGGCAGTTTCGCCGCCATCGCCGGGCTCCAGGACGAAAGCGGTCGCGTGTTCGGCCTGATGCCGCATCCCGAGCGTTTCATGGAAGCGCGCGATCACTATGATCCCGACTGGGCCGGTGGCGCGAACGGGAAGGGGAGCGGGTATTTCTTTTTTCAATCCTTGTTCGAAACGATCACCAATGATTCCGAGGCCTGACCGGGTGATGCGGGCGAGACGACCGCGATCCCAGTGACGACTCCCGCGAATTTCCCTTCTTCCCCATGAGCGAGAAAGCACAAGATCATCGGCAGGATGCCGATGCCACCGACTTCACCTACAAATCGGCCGGCGTCGATATCAAGGAGGCCGCCGAACTGGTCGGCGACATCGGCGAACTGCGCGGCCGGACCGAGGGCAAGCGCCAACTGATGCAGGCCTTCGGACTGTTCGCGGCCAGCTACGATCTCAGCGACTACCAGGAGCCGGTGATTGTGACGGGATGCGATGGCGTCGGCACCAAGCTGGAACTGCTGCTAGAATACGACTTGCTGGAGATCGCCGGCAAGGACCTGGTGGCGATGAGCGTGAACGACATTCTCACCACCGGGGGCGATCCGCTGCTCTTTCTCGACTATGTGGGGATAGGCCGGATCGACAAGACCAAGATCAAGCGGCTCATCGCCGGCATGGTCGATTACCTGGAGAGTTGTGATTGCATCCTGGCCGGGGGAGAAACCGCCGAGATGCCGGGGATCGTGCCGGACGGCGTCATCGAATTGAGCGGCTTCTGCATTGGGGCGGCGGAGAAGCCCGACCTGATCGACCCGACCCGGATCGCGGTGGGCGATGTGCTCATCGGGTATCCGTCGGACGGATTTCACGCCAACGGCTGGAGCCTGGTCCGCAAGATTCTGAAAGCATTCCCCGGCGAGGTCACTCGCGAGGAAATGCCCGCGTTGCTGGCGCCGACACGACTTTATCACGACGTCGTCGCCGGACTGCGCGAGGCGGCGGTGGATGTGAAAGCCATGGCCCACAACACCGGCGGAGGGCTCCCGGAAAATCTCGAGCGCCTGCTTGGGGATAAGGGCGCCGACCTGAAGATCCCGCGTTGGGAACTCGGCGCGGTGCCAAAAATCCTGCGGCACGTCGAGGATCAGGAGGCGGTGAAGACTTTCAACATGGGCTGGGGCTGGATCACGATTGTGCCGGCGGGCGACGCCGAAAAGGCGACCTCCTTCCACGAGGGCGCCCGCGTGCTTGGCGAAGTGGTGGCCGAGCACGGTGTGCGCGTGAAAGTCGGGTAGGGCGAGGACGACGAGCGAGGATTCGAAGCGAGCGATGAGCGATCCCATCCATCACGAATGCGGTCTGGCGATGGTCAGGCTGAAGAAGCCTCTGTCCTATTACCTCGACAAGTATGGCACCTGTCTCTGGGGCTTCCAGCGGCTCTATCTGCTGATGGAAAAGCAGCACAACCGGGGCCAGGACGGCGTCGGCATCGGCTGCTGCAAGCTGGACATGCCGCTCGGCTCCGCCTACCTCTTCCGGGAACGCAGCGCCAACCGCGATTCCCTGATCAAGGTGATGGAAGAACAGCTCGGCAAGTTTGCCAAGCTGGAGCGGAAAGGGTTCTTGAAGCCGGGGAAACGACGCTATCCGGCCCAGGTGAAGGAGCATTTCGACTTCGGGGGCGAGGTCCTGCTGGGACACCTGCGCTACGGGACCTCTGGCAAATTCGGATCGGGAGGCTGTCATCCCTATGTGAGGCGGACCAACTGGCCGACCAAAACGCTGATGGTGCTGGGGAATTTCAACATGACCAACGCGCGTGATCTGAACCATCATCTGATCCAGCGCGGGCAGCATCCCGTTTTCGACACCGACACCCAGACCGTGCTGGAGGAAATCGGCTACCACCTCGACGAAGCCCACGACGCCATCTATCGGCGGGAGAGGGATTCCGATACCGACGGCGCGCTGATTCCCTCGATCATTTCCCGCGAGCTGGATTTGCGTCGCATCATCGAGCGGTGTGGAAAGATCTGGGACGGAGGCTACGCCATTGCCGGTGTGGTCGGGAATGGCGACGCGTTCGTCCTGCGGGATCCGAACGGGATTCGCCCCTGTCACTACTACGAGGACGATGAAGTCATCGCCTTCGCCAGTGAGCGCGTCCCGCTGATGACCGTGTTCGGCTGCGAGATGGGTGCGGTCAAGGAAGTGGCCCCCGGGCATGTGGCGGTGATGAAAAAAGACGAGGGTGGTGTCGGATGCAAACTTCGGGTCGCACCCTTTGCCCAGCATGGCGACCTCCGGCCCTGCTCCTTCGAGCGAATCTACTTTTCCCGTGGGAATGATCCCGACATCTATCGCGAGCGCAAGGCGCTGGGCGAGGCCCTGGTGCCACAGATACTGGCGGAGATCGATGACGAACTCGAGAACACCGTGTTCAGTTTCGTTCCCAACACCGCCGAGGTCGCCTACCACGGCATGATGGACGGGCTGCGATTTCACCGACGCAGCCAGGTGAAGCGCGAGATTCTCCAGGCCGCGAAATCCGGTGAGCTGACGGAGGATCTGATCGACGATCTGATTCTCCGCAACTGGCCGCGAGGCGAGAAGATCGCCCACAAGGACATCAAGCTTCGGACCTTCATCAGCCAGGAAAAGGGCCGCGACCAGATGGTGTCTCACGTCTACGACATCACCTACGGGGTGGTAAAGCCCGAGGACAATCTCGTGGCCATCGATGACTCGATCGTGCGGGGAACCACCCTGCGCAAATCCATCCTCAAGATACTGGCCCGGACCAATCCGAAGAAGATCGTGATCGCCTCCACGGCACCGCAGATCCGCTACCCGGACTGCTATGGCATCGACATGTCGGAACTCGGCAAGTTCATCGCCTTTCAAGCCGCCACCCGGCTGCTCGAGAAGCGGGGGATGCAGCGCGTCATTGTCGACACCTATCACGCCGCGTTGGAGCAGTTGAAAAAGCGTCCCGAAGAGATGGAGAATGTGGTGAGAGCCATCTACGAGCCATTCACCGCCGAAGAGATTTCCGCCGAGATCAGCGTCATGGTGACGCCCGAGGACATCCCCTGGCATGGCGAGGTGAAGGTCATCTATCAAGGGATCGACAACCTGCGGGCCTCCATCCCCGTGCACAACGGAGACTGGTATTTCACCGGCAACTACCCGACTCCCGGGGGCACCAAGGTGGCGAACCGGGCGTTCGTTCAGTTCTACGAAGGCGATGATCGGCGGCCGTATGATGTGTTGATTTGAACTGGACACTCGTGCCGTGCCAGCGACAATGACTAGTGACCGAGAAGGCAAGCACTCAGGACCGATCCCATTGGCGTGTGATCAAGGCGGCGAGCTTTGCGGAAATGAGCAGGCGGCACATCGAAGACTGGCAGGCTCAATCACCTTCCGAACGCAGCGATGCCGCATGGGAGATGGTCGTTCAGGCCTGGAGATTGAAGGGACGGGACCCGAATGAACTCAGACTTCAAAGATCTGTTGGTCGCGTTAAACGAAAATGAAGTGCGTTACCTCGTGGTGGGAGATTACGCCGTCATTCTTCATGCTGAGCCTCGATATACCGCGGATCTTGATATCTGGGTGGAGCCAAGCCCGGACAATGCCAGCCGCCTCATGCGGGCATTCTCCGCATTTGGATTGCCGCTGATCAATATCGAGGAGGACGATTTTGCGCGGGAAGGAGTTCAGTATCAGATTGGTGTGGTGCCATGCGCCATCGACTTTCCGACCGCGGTTCCTGGAGCCGAATTTGCATCTTCTTGGGAGCGTCGTTGTGTCGTGACGGATGAAAACGTGAAGATAAACTATCTCTCGAAAGCCGATCTGATCGCCACGAAAAGGAAGGCGGGGCGTCCCAAGGATTTGCATGACTTGTCCAATCTCGAATCCACTTGATTCCGAAAGGCCTGACGGCAGTTGGAAACCTTCTTGCGTCGCCCGGCCAACCACGCTAAGTCGATGCCAATGAAAGTCCTCGTAGTCGGGAAAGGCGGTCGCGAACACGCCATCATCACGGCGCTCCATGAATCGCCGACCCAAACGGAGATCTATGCGTTTCCGGGCAGTGACGCGATTTTTCAACTCGCCCGACCGACCCCGGCGACGGATCTGCCCACGTTGATCGAATTTCTCGTCGCCAACGGGATCGATCTCTGTGTCGCGGGCGAAGAGAGCTACCTCGTGACTGGCGAGGGGCTGGCCAACGCGTGCGCGCGGGTGGGCATTCCCTGCTGGGGACCACCGAAAGAGGCGGCGCAGTTGGAGGCGAGCAAGGAGTTCGCCAAGGAATTCATGGTGCGGCACGCCATCCCTACCGGTGGCTACGCCGCGGTCAACGACATCGATGCCGCTCGGGAGGCCATCGCCGGAAAGTACCCGACAGTCCTCAAATTCGACGGCCTCGCGGCCGGCAAGGGCGTGGCGGTGTGCCCGGATGAAGCCTCGGCCGAGGCTTTCCTCGACGAGGTGCTGACACGGCGAAAATTCGGCGAGGGACGGCTGCTGGTGGAGGAGTATCTCGAGGGACCGGAGATTTCCATCTTTGCCTCGGTGGTCGATGATCGCTATCAGATCCTGGCCCCGGCCCGCGACTACAAGCGGATCTTCGACGGCGATGAGGGGCCGAACACCGGCGGCATGGGCGCGGTGAGTTCGCTCGAGATGTTCGAGTCGGAGGGGGAGAACCTACGGGAACGCATCGAAAACGAGATCGTAAGGCCGACCGTCGAGGGACTGCGGCGGGATGGCCTGCCCTACCGGGGCTTTCTCTACTTCGGCATCATGCTCACCGCCGACGGACCGAAGATACTGGAGTACAACTGCCGCTTCGGGGATCCCGAGGCCCAGGCGGTGCTGCCGATGATCACCGGTGACTTCGCCAGCTATGTATTCGCGGGGGCGAAGGGCGATCTGCGCCCCGACCTCATCGACTTCCGCGACGGCTGGAGCATCTGTCTCGTGTCGGCGTCGGCCGGCTATCCGGAATCATCACGCAGCGGCGATGTCATCAGCGGGTTGGACCAGGTGAGCGACGCGCGGGTGTTTCACGCCGGCACCCGGCTCAATGCAAACGGAGCGTTTGAAACCGCCGGCGGACGGGTCTATGTCGTCGTGGCGCACGGCGACACCCGGCGCGAGGCGGTGGAGAATGTCTACCGCGAGAGCGCCAAAGTGAGCTTCGACGGCATGCAGAGAAGGAGCGATATTGGCACCCGGAATTTCGAGGAATGATCGGCACCCCTGAACCCTTTTGAGCGACACCCCGACACCCGCCAGCGAACGCATCCTCAGCGAGGCCGATATCGCCGAAACGGTGCGTCGCCTCGCTCACGAGATTCTGGAAACCTGTCGGCATGACACCCCGGCGCTGATCGGGATCTACACCAGAGGCGTCACCCTCGCCCGGCGGGTAAGCGAGATCATCCGGGAAGCGGGGACGGAACTGCCCCTGGGCACCCTCGACATCTCTCTCTACCGGGACGACCTCGACAATCTCGGGGACATGTTGCCGACCCTGGAGACGTCGCAGATCCCTTTCGATCTCGATGACACCCGGGTGATCCTGTTCGACGAGGTTATTTTCACCGGACGCACCACCCGGGCCGCCCTCGACGGGCTCATGGACTACGGTCGCCCCGCCAAGATCGAACTGGCCGTGTTGGTGGATCGCGGCAATCGCGAGCTGCCTATCCAGCCGGATTATGTCGGCACCACCATCGCCACCACCCGCGATCAGTATGTGAAAGTCCGGTTTCAGGAGGACGATGGCAAGGAGGGCGTCTTCATTTCCCGATAACCCATGAGTGAAGAAAACCGCATCGCTTCCCGCAAGGATCTCCTCGATATCGCGAGCCTTTCGGTCGAGGAGATCGAGCACCTGTTGAAAATCGCGGTTCCCTTCAAGGATCTGTTCAAGCGATCCGTCAAGAAAGTGCCCGCCCTGCGGGGGAAGACGGTCCTCAACCTGTTCTACGAGCCCTCGACCCGCACCAGTTCCTCCTTCGAGGTGGCCGCGAACCGACTCTCGGCCGATGTCACCAACTTCACAGTTTCCCAATCCTCGGTGGTGAAGGGCGAGTCCATCATCGACACCATCGACACTCTCCAGGCCATGCGGACGGACTACATCGTCATCCGCCACAGCGCCGCCGGGATACCCAATCTCATCGCCAGACACACCCGCGCCTCGGTGGTGAACGCCGGGGACGGATTCCACGCCCACCCCACCCAGGCCCTGCTCGACATGTTCACCATTCGCGAGGTGTTTCCGGAGTCGGCGGGAAAACGAGTGCTCATCGTCGGCGATATCCAGCATTCGCGCGTCGCCCGATCCACCAGCACCATTCTCAACAAGCTGGGCGTCGAGGTCGGCGTGCTCGGGCCGTCCACCCTGGTGCCGGCGGCGCGGCACCATTTCATGCGCGGCTTCCGCGATTGGGACGAGGCCTTCGCCTGGAGACCCGATTTCGTCTACCTGTTGCGCGTGCAACTGGAGCGGCAGGGGGAGCCTTTTTTCCCGAGTCTCGGGGAATACCATCGCGTCTACGGCCTGACCACAAAGCGCTACCACCGGCTCCGCGACGAGGGCATCTACCTGATGCATCCCGGACCGGTCAACCGGGGGGTCGAAGTCGACAACGAAGCCATGACCTATGAGCGCAGCCTCATCAATCAACAGGTCGAGAACGGTATCGCCGCGCGAATGGCGGTCCTCTACTGGCTCAAGCCGGGGACCGCGGATGAAAACAAAGGGGAGGACGGGAACAAAGACACATGAAGGCGGATAACGTCAGCGTCGCCAGGTTGTTTCGTGGCGGAGAGATCGCCAGCGAAGATTCGCCCTTTCTGCAGAGCGCCGATGTACTCGTCGAGGGCGGAAGCATCAAGCGGGTCGGCGCCCGACTGGAGGCGCCCGACGGAGTGGAGATCATCGACTGCGCCGGTTGCGTCCTCATGCCCGCCATGTTTGACCTCCATGTCCATGCCCGCGAGCCCGGGCAGGAACACAAGGAGACCATCAAGTCCTGCACCGAGGCCGCCATCAATGGTGGTGTCACCGGCGTGGTGCTGATGCCGAACACGCTGCCGGCGATCGATAGCGGGGGACTGGTCCAGACCGTGCTCGACATCGTGATGGAGAAATCACGCATCGAGGTGCTTCAGACCGGATGCATCACCAAGGGCCGTGCCGGGGAAGAACTGGCGGCCATCGCCGGCATGGCGGCGAAGGGAGTGCCCATGCTCACCGACAACGGTGACGCGGTGGCGGATCCCAGGCTGCTGCGGAGGGCCATGGAATATGCCAAGGACTTTGAACTGCCCCTGGCGCTGCACTGCGAGGAAAAATCACTGAGCGGTCGCGGCGCCATGAACGAAGGCCCCGTGTCCTACCGATTGGGTTTGCCGGGGATGCCCTCCATCAGTGAGGAGATCTGCCTGGCTCGCGATATCCGGCTGGCGCGCTACACGGGAGCCAGCATCCACATCCAGCACGTCTCGACCGCCCTGGGGATGGAGTCCATCCGCCGGGCCAAGGAGGATGGCGTCCGCGTGACCTGCGAGGTGGCCCCGCATCATCTCATCTTCAACGAGCAGCACATCGAGGACTATAACGCCAATTTCAAAATGAACCCGCCGCTGCGCACGGCCGAGGACAACGAGCAACTGCTTCGGGGGCTCATCGACGGCATCTTCGACGTCATCGCCACCGATCACGCCCCGCACACCGAGTTCGAGAAACAGAACGCCGACTTCGCCAGCGCCCCCTTCGGCGTCACCGGACTGGAGACTGCCGTCGTTTCCCTCTACCACCACTTCATCAAGCCCGATCGCTTTGGGTGGGATCTGCTGGTGAGGCGCTACTCCGCCGAGCCGAGACGGCTGGTGGGTAGGAAGCCCGTGCCGGTGATCGAGGGTGGCGACGCGGAATTTCTGATTTTCTCCACCGAAAAGACCACTCGGTTCACCCGGGAATTCATGAAATCCAAGAGCGCCAACACCCCGTTCCTCGAGCAGACCCTCGATGGTCAGGTCGTGGGAGTGGTGCGGAATGGTGAAATGCTGTTGCGGCGGGAGGTAAGCTAGGAGCAGTCGCCTGAGTCACCCGAGAGTAGCATGGCTCAGAGGCTTACCACGCACTCGATCTCCACCCGCGCCCCCAGGGGAAGAGCGGCTACCTGGATCGTGGACCGGGCCGGTTTGTGATCGCCGAAAGCCTCGGCGTAGAGAGCGTTCATGACCGGGAAATCAGCGAGGTCGGTCAGAAACACCGTGGACTTGACGACTGTGGAAAATCCAACACCCTGGGAATCGAGGAGCGCCTTGATGTTGGCCAGCACCTGGCGGGTCTGTTCCTCGATCCCTCCGGGCACGATCGCCTTGGTATCGGGGTCCAGCGGGATCTGACCCGAACAGAATAGCAGTTGCCCCACCTTGGCGGCGTGGGAATAGGGGCCGATGGCTTCCGGAGCTCCGGGCGCGTTGATCAGTTCGATGGATGAAGTCATGGTCGCGAACTATGACGCGCCGGGGGCGGGATTCAACAGGGTTGAGTGCGGGATCATACCCTCTTCACCGATGTCCCGTGAGCGTGATTTGTTCTCCCTCAGGGCCTACGCATGAATAGCAGGAGAAAAAGTTAAGAATCCTGAATTTTTAA